>JAIUNL010000002.1 GCA_020161835.1 Bacteroidota bacterium
TCAGGGCAAGTGCGGAATTCCGCAAACTCAGCGGCATGTGCGGTTGCAAAATCCGTGCGCCTTCAAGAACGGAATCAAAAATTGGTGACACGTGAAGATTTTAAAATTCATACGATTCCGTTCTTGCGGATTTGGCGGTGGGAAACGGATTTAGCGTTCTGAGGTTGCAGGGGTTTTGCCACCTTTTGCCCCGTCAAAAGGTGGTCTCCGAAGGAAAATGAATTTGGATGTTTACGTAGAAGGAAAGGAAAAAGACCTTTACCGGCCTTCCTTTGCAGACCTGATCGCTATTTCCGTCGCCAATGCATTGACGACTACCAGCGAAGAAGCAATCGAATTGCAATAAATCAGATTTTCACTTTTTACCGGCAGCAGAAAATCAGCAAATTCAGCAATCGGAGCAGTTAGTTTATTGGTAAAAGCAACTACTTTTATGTTCGCCTTTTTCGCCTTTTCTGCTAATTCAAGGGTTTCGGTCGAATAAGGCGGAAAAGAAAAGACCACCAGTAAATCATCTTCACTCAATAAATGAAGCTGTTCTTCAAAAGTCTGATAGCCCTGGCGGAATGCAACTGATCTCACGCCAACCTGAAGAAGGGTGTAAGCCAGGATTTCTGAGAGTAAATGCGAAATTCCCAACCCCGCAGCAAAAATCATCTTCGAGTTCAGAAATGACTGAACCACATCCCTGAACACTTCCGGATTAATCTGGCTGAACGTTTCGTTGATGTTATCAACATCCTGCCGGGCAACCTGGAAAAGAGAATCAAAACCAGATTCGTTTTTTAACTGAAGGTGGGTCAGATAGGCAAATTCAGTATTTACGGCTTCGGTTAACTTATCCCGGAAGTCAATAAATCCTTCAAAACCCAGTTCCTGGGCAAAACGTACAACTGTGGCTTTGCTTGCACCACATTTTTCACCAATCTCTGTAACGGAAAGAAATGCAGCTTCACGCATATTGTGAAGCAGATAATCGGCCACCTTTTTCTGATTGGCTGAAAGTCTGTTGTAGCTGTCTGCAATCTGCTGACGAAAACGGGTTGCTTCTCTATTCATTGTTAACACTTAATGGGGTCCGTAAACAAACATAAAAATTGGGGGAACAAGTAACAATATCGCCGCCAGGTAGAAAAAAATCATAAGCGGCATGATCCACTTCAACCACACATTAAACGGAATTTTGGCGATTGAAAGAATTCCCATTGTTACCCCGCTTGTGGGCAAAATCATACTGTTGAGTCCGTCACCCAACTGGAAAATCAGAACAGTAGTCTGGCGGGTAATGCCCAGCAGATCGGATAAAGGTGCCATAATCGGGATGGTCAATGCTGCCTGCCCGGATCCGGAAGGGACCAGAAAATGAATGAGATATTGGACTGCAAACATCAGATTGGCGGAAACAAACGGGTGAAAATCTCCGGCAATTCCGGTTACCGAGTTCAGCATGGTATCAATAATTTTACCGTCACGTGCCACGATCAGAATCGCTTTTGATAAGGCAATGACCAATCCGGCCGTCATCATATCCCGGGCACCCTCTTTGAACGCATCAATGGAAGTTTGGAGTGGCAGGCGATAAATCAAGGCTGCAGCCAGTCCGAGTCCGACAAACAATCCTGATATTTCATTGATGTACCATTCATATTTGGTTACGCCAAAAATCAGAATGACCAGGGTTGAAAGCAGCAACCACAAAATCAGTTTTCTTGCAAAGGTGAATTCAGTTCTTTCCACAGATTGGTTATCAAAAATCCGGGAACGGTCGAGTTCATAAACCGGGGAGAATTCAGGATTTTTGATAATCTTCCGGGCATACACCATCACAAAAACAATGGCAATTGTGGTAATGACAAGCCAGACGAATATCCGGTATTCCCATCCTGAAAAAAGAGGAAGTTCTGCAATTCCCTGTGCTACGCCAATGGTAAACGGATTCAGAACCGCACCGGCAAATCCGGCACCGGCTCCTACAAACGGAATGGCCACGCCTACAATCGAATCATAACCCAGCGAAATAGCAAGCGGAATGGTGATCAGAATGAAAACCAGGTTTTCTTCACTCATCCCAAAAGTTGCACCACCAATTGAAAACACAATCATGATCACAGGAAGAATGAATTCTTTGTATTTCGGATGTCGCCTTGAAAAATCAAGGATGGCTTCAAGTCCTGCACTGATGGCGCCTGTGCGGGTAACGATGGAAAATGCGCCACCAATCAGAAAACAGAATCCGATAATCTGGGCAGCACTGATAAATCCCTTGATTGGAGCAGATAAAAACGCACCAATTCCCTGCGGATTTTGTTCGGCGGGAAGGTAAGAACCCGGCACAACCACACTGATTCCATTTCTTTCAGCACGCTGAAATTCACCTGCGGGCAAAACCCAGGTCAGCATCAGAAAAATGAGTAAAATTGTGAGCAGAATGACGATCGTATCCGGAATTCGTTTTGTCATAGAAATAATAGTTTTAACGACTGAAATAACCCTGTGAACGTACGTTTCACAATGATGTGAAAAAAGAAATTAATTTGCAAGAACACCATGAGATTATTTTCTCATGCGTTAAAAGATTAAACCGGAATAATCAAAAACTATCTATAAAAGCTCGGACAAAACCCTTGACGATTTCAATTTCATCACAGATATTTGTGAGAATTATTTTTCACACAGGAAAACCATGACGACACCAGCCGTTATTATCCACGGTGGTTTCTTTTCTGAACTGACCACCAGCCAGGAAACCAAAACTGCAAAACAAAACGCACTCCGCCACATCATCCGTCAAACCTGGGCATTTCTTCAAACTCATTCTGCACTTGAAACCACCATTTTTGCCTGTACGCTTCTTGAAGATGATCCGTTGTTCAATGCCGGTACCGGCAGCCAGATTCAAAGTGATGGGGTCATCAGAATGAGCGCCTCGATTTGTGATGGAGAAAGTCAAAAATTCTCAGGTGTGATCAATATTGAAAATGTAAAAAACCCGATTCTGGTTGCAGAAAAATTGTTATCCCGTGAAGACCGGATTCTTGCCGGTGAGGGAGCATTGAATTTTGCCCGGGAACAGGGTTTTGGTCCGTTTGATACCCGTACTGAATTGCGGATTCAGGATTATGAGCAAAAGAAAAGTGAACTTGTAAAAACCGGAACGGTGGGTTGTGTGGCGCTTGATCATCAGGGTCGGTTAGCAGCGTCAACGTCAACCGGCGGAAAAGGATTTGAGATTGTAGGTCGTGTTAGTGATTCTGCAACTGTGGCCGGAAATTACGCCAATGCCTTCTGCGGCGTTTCAACGACCGGAGTTGGTGAAGATATTGTGAATGGTGCAGTTGCCGCCAAAATTGTTACCCGGGTTACCGACGGAATGTCGCTGCAGCAAGCCGTTGACAAGACTTTTAAAGAACTGCTTCCTTTTGACGGCTTTGCGGGCATTATTGCCATTGACCACCAGGGAAACATGATGCAGAAGGATTCTCATCCGAATATTGTCTATGCCATGAAAAATGCCGGAACCGAAGAGATTTTCGGATAAAGACAATTAAAAGAAAAAAATTTTTTTAATTGTCTTTTCTTAATTCTTATTGACTACAAGCAACATTTATACGACATTTACTGACGACGTTCTATCGGTTTTAAATCTTCTCAAAAGTCAGCACAAATTTGTACAGAAATGTTTACAGAAAAAAATTCATCAACTGAAGAAAATGTGAATTGCCGGGCAAAAGCCATTGGCGGAACCGGTTTGGTTGATTGCCTTTGTGAAGGTACAATCTGTCAATATGCCATGCCGTTCGGTTACAGCCATCTTTGCAACCATCCAGAAAAACACACCATCGCAGACTCCTCTAAAGCAGATTCTAATAAGACTGAATCCGGTCAGTAATTCCACTCATTGTTTTTAGTTATAGCTTAGTGTCATTCCCGCGAAGGCGGGAATCCAGTATTTTTTGTAATTTGAAAGCAACTATTACTGTGTTCTCTTTCTCCAAAATAACCACACTTAAAAGGGATTCAAATATGCATGGATTCCCGCCTTCGCGGGAATGACAATTTTAAGAATCAAGTCTGGGATGACAACTTCGCAGTGGGATGGATTCCCGCCTTCGCGGGAATGACAGCGCTTTTTCCTGTCTTTAATTGGCGCTCTTCCCTCACCTCCTGATGGAACCTTAAACTTAACTTCTTTCATCCTTTAACCATTTTATAATTAACTATTAAATGTTTTCACTTTAGTTGTTAAAGCCCTAATCATTATTTAACGATATTTCTATACTTTTATCTTGATTATTTCGGAAGCCCTTTTCATCTTGCATCTGTACTAAAAAGAAAATGAAAAGGATGAACATCATGGGAAATCAACCCGTAAAAACCCTTCAGACTGGTAACATCGCCAGAGGAACTGTTCACGCTGTTGATAACGGCTGGGAAATTTATACAGGAAAGAACTGGCTATATTCAGGCTGCCAGAATTTCAAACAGCAATCTGCTGTGCAAAATACGCTTCATGATAATGTTCAGAACGGACTTGAATACGCCCGTGAACACGAAGCACTCCCCTTTTATCAGGAAGAATCCCGTTACCGTGATATTCCTGCTTTTGAACTCGCTTTCCAGGACTGGCGCCATGAACCTGTCGTTGCAGGCGCAGAAATCGTACCTTCCATTGATTCTGATAAATTACTGGTTCGTATTTCAGTGGTTCACCCGGTAACCGTTAAGTTTTGTCAGGTTGAAATTTTCGATGCAGAAACCCGGGAAAACCTGTTTACTGCAGGGGCAAGAATTATCAGCCGGACAGGAACCTGTTACGGGTTGCTCATTCCGGGAAGTTTACTTGACGGTAAAACTAACGTCAATATAAAATTTACCCTTGAGACCATTACCGAAATCAAAGTTTCTTATCTGGCTGAAAACATCGGGATTCCTGAATTGATTCTGATCTGAATCTAACAGGTAAAAAGTATTTTAAAGGCCGTGTAAATTGACTGATTTCAATTTGCGCGGCCTTTTTCATTTCAGCGAAATCTGAAAAGAGTGGTCAAAGGTCTTACAGTTTTTTTCCGGTTTAACCATCTTTCCGATTATTTGTAAAAGCATCAGACAATTAATTTGTTTAAATTTACAGGATTGTATTTTGTTTATCTGTTATCCAAGACTAACCCTTATCCAATAAAGTGAACCCCGTGATGAAATTATCAGTAAAAACCATTATCACTTCTGCATTTCTTTTAGTATTAAACATGAATTTGGGTTTCTCACAGGATTTGAATGATCCGGCGACATTTTTAAAAATCATGGAACAATCAAAACTGGTTTATAATCTTGACCTGATTTCGGAAGAAATTAAGTGCAAAGACTTCTCAGCCAAAACAGTTCCCCACCAGATATACCGAAAATCCGTTGATGGAAAAATTGAAACCCATACCTATACGTTAAGTGAACGTGGACAATTCTATTTTAATAAAGCCGAAAACTTTTTTCCGACCAGACTTTATGACAGCACAATTTACTATTATCAGAAAACTCTTGAAACAGATTCATCACTATCGTTTGTTTTAACCTACATTGGGCAGGTTTACCTGGAAAAGGACAACACTGAAGAAGCTATTAAGTTTTTTAAAAAGGCAATTGAACAAAATCAGATTGATTATATGGCTCATTGGTTTCTTGCCGATGCCTACTTTTTATCAGGTAATTACAAAGACGCGGCAGATGAAATTGTTTTTGCCTGGATTTTAAACAGAAATAATCCTAGAATAAAAACAGCCCTGTTCAGAATTCTGGAAAAAGCCGGCTATTCTGCCCTTGATTTTGACTTTTGTCCGCAAGTTGCACTTGAACGTGTAGATGAAGGTACAATCAACATGAAAATGACATCCTCCTGGATGTTTTATGCCATGGTAAAAGCAGTTTGGGCATATGAACCCGGGTATCGTGAATCAAAAGGTGTTTCTGCGGGATCATTTTCAACAACTGAGGAAAAAGAAGCCCTTTTAGGTTTGATTGCCGGTATCGAAAAGGACAAGGAAACAATAAATAAATACCCACTTTTCAAGAAAGTAACAGAAGCTGTGAATGGGGGCAGGACAATTGAATTTATTCTTTTTGAAATTTTATTGCCGGAAAATCCTGCCGCGGCAGGCAATCTCCCTGATAATATTTTATTTGAAATCAGGAATTATATTCTTCAGGTCAGACAGGTCAAGTAAGTATTTAAATGAGGAATCAAATACCGGAATCCGGGCAACTGATCTGATATTTGATTCCTTTTTATTTTAGTGAAAACTGAATGGGTAACGTAATCTGGCTGATTACATTTTTACCACGATGTTGAGCGGGTAAAAACCTTGATTTGTAAATGGTATAAATTGCGGCTTCATTTAAAACTGAATTTGCCCGTTTTAAGATATCAACCTGAGTGACCTCACCCTTTTCATTTACAGTAACCCTGACGACCACTTTTCCCTCAATACCCATCCGTTTTGCAATTTCAGGGTAATCGATATTCCTGATAATGCTAACCAATCCTCCTACGGGCTGGGGCGGATTTTCAGGAAAATCGACAATTAAAACAGAATCCTTTTCATCCTCTAAAGTAACAATTCCGGTTTCTGCCTGAATTTCAGTAACCTGATTCAGATTTGCTTCATCAACAGCACCCAAAACTGGATTTCCGGACGTAATGTCTGTCGCCTTTGTCTTTTCTTTTGATTCGGTAAGTGTTCTCTGATTTATGCCTGAAGGGCTTAAGGGAATTAATATTCTAAGGGTGAAATTTTCGTTGATCTTTACCTTCCTGATAAAATCAGAAAAACCGGATTTCCGGATAGTTAACACATACTGACCCGGTTCAAGATTTGAAAAACTAAAATTCCCCGATTGGTTGGTCCTGACAGATGAAACCGGTGAGTCATCATCGGCCAAAAAAACAGTTGCTGAAGATACAGAACCGGTGGTTTCACTGTTTACAATCCGGCCTGAAATTTTACCGCCTGACGGGTCTGGATTCAGCACGAGCAGAATCAATCCGATTAAACTGAACATGGGATGCCCCTTTTTTTACAAAGGTCTAAAACTTGCATTACCTGAAAACCAACCCATTGTGATTATATCCGGATTATTGTATCCGTTTCATTAAGTTTGTAAAGAAAGTCTTCTTTGTTAGAAAATGATATAAATAAAGACCTGTATCACATGAACAATTTGATGTTAAATCTTTTCTTTATTACTATTGAGTTCTCGAAAAAATCTGACAACTATTCTGAACTGATTTTCCTTTTTCCTTCAAAGTACCCCAATGCCAACCAAGAAAAACGAATCTGAAGATTTATACCAAAAAGCCCTCACTGAAGTCAGAAAAGAACTGTTTGAAACCTTTCAGAAATATAAAATCGTTGCAGATAATACAACTGATTGGGTCTTTTGGATTTCTCCCGGAAATAAACTCATCTACTGTTCACCCTCCTGTAAACAAATCACCGGGTATGAACCTGAAGAATTTGAGAATAAGCCCGATTTATTGCTTTCCATCATCCTGCCTGAAGATCAGAAGGCCTTCACTGAGCATCAGGAACTCATAGAAAAATCCAGAGAAATCAGTGAATTAAAATTCCGGATAATAAAAAAAACCGGTGAAACCCGTTGGATTCAGCATATTTGCCGTCCTATTTATTCTGGAACAGGCGTCTACCTGGGAATAAGAGGTAGTAACCGCGATGTAACGGCCTGGCAACAGACTGAAGATGCGCTGCTTTCAAGTGAAACCCGTTACAGAACGCTCGTTGAAACCGCAACTGATCTCATCAGTATTTATGACATGAGCGGGAAATTCCTCTATACAAATCCAGCAATTGAAACGGTTTTGGGTTATTCGCCGGAAGAAGCTGCCAACCTATCTGTTTTTGATATTATTCCGGACAACTCCCTGCCTGATGTGAAAGAAAGACGACAAAAAAGAATTGATCTCATTTCTGATACGCACCGGTACGAGATAAATCTGAAACATAAAAACGGTACGTTGGTCCCCTTCGATGTGAGTTCATCCGTTTTTTATGACAAGGAAAATAAACTCCTGAACCTGTCTATTGCACGGAATATCTCTACCCAGAAAAAAACGGAATCTTCACTCAAGGTTGCCGAAGAAAAGTACAGATCAATTGTTGAGAATGTTCAGGAAGGTATCTTTCAGACCAGTATTGATGGCCATTTTATCATGGGCAATAGTGCCCTGGCCAAAATTTTAAAGTATGCAGATACAGACGAACTGCTAGCCAGAATCACCTCCCTTTCCGACCAGCTGTATGCGGAACCCGGTCACCGTGATATCCTGATTGGCGAACTCATTGAAAAAGGATTTGTTAATGATTTTCTCAGTCTTGTTTATTGCAAGGATGGTTCGAAGATCTGGATTTCTGAAAATGTTAAACTAATAAAAAAGCCAGACGGAAGTCCGGATTTTCTTGAAGGAACCTTAATTGACGTTACTTCAAAGAAAGAGACTGAACAAAAACTTAACGAAATGGTCAACGAATTCAGTTCTTTAATTGAAGGAATTCCGGATTCGATTTTCTTTAAAGATTTCAACGGGCGCTGGCTGATCATCAATTCGGTTGCAAGAAAACTTTTCAGACTTGAACAAATTGACTGGCAGGGTAAGACTGACCAGGAACTTGCAGAACTTCAGCCTGAAATGAAATCCGCATTTGAAGCCTGCATCCTCAGTGACCGAAAAGCCTGGAACGCCGGCGAACGAATCGACATCATTGAAATTGTAAAAGACACAGACGGCAATCCGCACTATTTTGAAACCACAAAAATTCCCCTGTTCGAAGGAACCAGTCCGTTCGGACTTGTCATCATTGGCCGTGATATCACCCAGCAACGTCAGGCCAGAGAAACCATTCATGAACAGGGATTATTACTTGACCATGCCAGCGACGCCATTATTGTAACCGATCTGGAGTTCAGAATTCAGTACTGGAATAAAAGTGCTGAGAAAATGTATGGCTGGAAACTTGGCGATATTATTGGTAAACCCATCGACAGTTTACTTGCCCGGCATCAGAACGGGACTGAAGAAAGACGGTCTATAATTCACAACAAAGGTGAATGGTCAGGTGAACTTTCACATCAGAATATTGCAGGTGCTGAAATTGTAGTTGAAAGCCGGCAAAATATTATTGTCGATTCGTCCGGCGAGCCGAAATCCATCCTTCATATCAATTCTGATATTACCGATAAAAAGAGGCTGGAACGCCAGTTTCTCCGGGCACAACGGATGGAAAGTATAGGCAGAATGGCAAGTGGTATTGCCCATGATCTCAACAATATTCTCTCGCCAATTTTAATTTCGGTTCAGCGGTTTCAGGATCTGAATATTGGTGCAGAACATCAGAACTGGATCAACATGCTGGAAAATAATGTTCAGCGTGCAGCAACCATGATGAAACAACTTCTCATGTTTTCCCGTGGCGTTGAAGGAATTCATTCCAAAACAGACATCCAAAAAGTAATCAGGGATGTCGAAAAAATTGTCAAATCAACTTTCCCCAAAAATATTACCGTAATCTGTAGTATTGATCAGGCTTTATGGCCGGTTTTAGGGGATGCAACCCAACTTCACCAGGTTATTTTAAACTTAGCCGTTAATGCCCGGGATGCTATGCCTGCCGGCGGACAACTTTTTATTGAAGCTGAAAATGTAGTTTTCCATCAGGATTATATTTACCGGTTCACTGAAGCCAAGCCAGGTAATTATATTCTCGTAAAGGTTACCGATTCGGGAGTTGGTATTTCACCGGATATAATGGATAAAATCTTTGACCCGTTTTTCACAACCAAAGATCTTGAAAAAGGAACCGGTCTGGGACTTTCGACTGTGGCCGCTATTGCAAAAAGCCACCAGGGTTTTGTGAATGTGTACAGTGAAGTCGGCCAGGGCGCCCAATTCAAACTCTACATACCGGCGTTGACCACTGACATTGAAGAAAATGAGCCGGATAACAAGATTTTGCAGCACGACGGAAAAGGAACCACGATTCTGATTGTGGATGATGAAGAACCCATCTTAAGTATGCTTTCTGCCGTTTTAGCTGATTATAATTACAAAGTACTGACCGCAACTGACGGCATTCAGGCAATTGGTTTATTTACGACCACGCCAGACATTCAGGTTGTCATTACCGACATGAATATGCCCAAAATGGATGGAGCCACCCTGATCAGAACCCTCCATGCCATCCGTCCCGGACTTTCCATCATCGCCACCAGCGGACTTCCTGAACGTGACATTCACCATGAAGACATCCGCCGGATGATAGTCTCCTTCCTGATGAAACCCTACCGAACCGAAGCAGTTTTAAAAGAACTTGCCAGAATTTTAGAAAGTTGAAAATTTCATTTTACCACAGAGGACACAGAGTTTAATTCGGAGTTTCACTGAGAATTTCATTTTTTATTTTTAGGAAAATGGACAAACCAGATCATTTCCAAAAAGAAAGAATTTAAAAAAAGTATTAATCCCAGACTTTTAGCAAGTTCGGGATGACAACCTCTCCGAATAGCATAAAAAAACGAAACTGTCATTCCCGTCCCGCAAGCGGGACGGGAATGACACAGAAAAATTTCTGTGATTAACTTAGTGATCCTCTGTGATAAAAGTGTTTGTCTTCATTCCTATTTCCCGTATTTTCGTAGAAAATTGAGGTTATTATGCATCAGGTTGTTTTGATTCCGGGAGATGGAATCGGTCAGGAAATTACAGAATCAGTGAAGGCTGTTTTTTCTGCAGCAAAGGTTAAAATAAACTGGATAGATGCCGTAGCTGGTATGGCTGGTGTTGATCAGTATGATGATCCGCTTCCTGAAGAAACACTTGATCTCATCAAACTTTATAAAATTGCACTGAAAGGTCCGCTTACAACTCCCGTTGGAGGTGGTTTCAGATCGGTTAACGTGACTTTACGGAAAGCATTTGACTTATATTGTAACATCCGTCCTGCATTCAGTATTGCCTCCGTTCCGACTCCGTTTACATTAGTTGACATGGTTATGTTCCGTGAAAATACTCAGGGTTTGTACATTGGTCAGGAAAGATGGCTGAACGATGAGCAAACTATTGCTGAAAGTAAAGCCGTCATAAGCCGGAATGCCAGTGAGAAGATTATCCGGGCTGCATTTGAATACGCCAAACTTCACAACCGAAAAAAAGTGACCCTGGTTCATAAGGCAAATATATTAAAATTAACAACCGGCTTATTTCTGCAGGTCGGGAAAGAAATAGCAGCACTTTACCCGGATATTCAGTTTGAAGATCTGATTGTCGATAATATGGCAATGCAGATGGTGATTAGACCTCAGCGGTTCGATGTGGTGGTGACAACCAATTTGTTCGGTGATATTCTGTCTGATCTTGCTTCAGGGTTGGTTGGCGGGCTTGGCGTTACCGGATCAGCCAATATTGGAACCGATTACGCCATTTTTGAAGCGGTTCACGGTTCTGCACCTGACATTGCCGGACAGGGGAAAGCCAATCCGACTGCCTTTTTATTTTCAGCGTGCATGATGCTCGATTATCTGGGTGATGCTGAAAAAGCAGAGAAAATCCGCCAGGCGATCCTGAAAGCTCTGGAAAATAAGTCAGTTTGTACTGGAGATATCGGCGGAAAAGGAACCACAAGTACCTTCACAGGAGAAGTTTGCCGGTTGGTGGGGAAATAGGTGTAAGGCATAAGGCGTAAGGGATAAGGCAAAAACCTGGACACTGTCCTTCGACGTCGCTCAGGAACCGAGTCGAAGTGCCCAGGTTTTTACCTATTGGCTATTAGGTTATTCCAATTCCACTTCCCCCGATAAAATCGGGATTTACAACTTTTCAAGTCATCGATCCGGCTCACGACGGAGAGGGTTATACGGCAACGGGAGCTTCAAAGAAGGTAAATGAAAAAATACCTTCTAAAACTTGTTTAAATCAAACAATTACAGGATGACACAATATCTGGTTTTAAGAGTCACTTACTTTTTATCTTCACCACTCTTGTTGAATAACCAATATAACTGCAAATGATGAAGGAATTGTCAAAATACCTGGATTTGAAACTAACCTTTCCGGTAGAATCTGAGTAAACATGGTGTTTAATCATAAATTTCATGGCAGATTCATCTTCACTAATCAGGACAGAATATAAAATTTCTGCTTCTGGCAGTGGTTCACCGGATTCGGAATCTAAAATCATTGAGTTTAATGTTAACTCATTATTTACATTTTTTATTTCAATGACATTTAAGGCAATTGGAGATTCACCTAAAACTACACCCTTATAAACAATGATTGTATTATTTGCAGAATCAATTTGATTCCGTGAAAAATTTTCAAGAACCGATATTTCCAGTGGAAATCGTGATTGATAGCTACATTGGGATACCAAAATTGAAAATATGAATACAAATAAATTTATCATTTCTTGAATAAACCCTTCCAAATATCCCGATTAAACTAAATTTTAATCAAAGAATAAAAAAAACAAATAGTTAAAACTTTATCTCTCGTTTTATTTAAATTTTCTTTCAATTCATGGCCTTCGTTTGGGATCCTGGAACTTAGGTTCCCTTTCCATTTTCAAAAGGAAAGGAAAATTTTTACTCTCAGATTTTTTCAGTCCCCGAAAGTGTTTTCAATCTTAGCCGGATCCGCGGTTCGTAACCGAACCTTGGACGGGATCTTCGCTTTGCTCGACTTCTGACTTCTACCTACTGGCCCTGACCCTCGCCACATCCACTTCAGCAAGAAGTTCTTTCCCGTTCGTAATATGTTCAACAAAATGATTGGCGAACCATGGAATTAACGAAACCCCCTTTGTCCCAAATCCATTAAAGATACCAATCTGAGGGAGTTCTTCATGCCAGCCGATGAAAGGACGGCGATCCTGAACGGTGGGCCTGACGCCTGCATCATGTTCAACCACTTCAAACGGAATAGAAACCAGGCTCTTCACTTTTTCAATTAATTCTTCCCTGCCTGCCTGTGTCGGATTAAAAGACAAATCATTCCAGTTATAGGTTGCTCCAACTCTGAAAAGGCCGTTTTCCAGCGGAAGAATAAATCCGTTTTTCGAAACAATGCCATCCAGGTCAAGTCCCGGAACGTCAAGAGTTAATACTTCCCCTTTTGTGGGTAAAAACGGCAAATGTGAGAACCAGGTTGTTGGCTGATTATACCAACCATCTGCCAGAATCAATTTTTTTGTTTTAAAACCCTTCCAGAGAATGTGATCGGCTTTAATTTTAACCTGATCCGGGTTAAAATCAGATACGAAAAGATGCTGACCTGAAATGAATTTGTCATGCATTGAACTTAGAAATTTTTCTGTATTCAGCCAGCCTCCACCCGGAATCACCAGTCCGCCAAACGGTTGAATAACTCCTTTTGAAAGTTCTCCTTTTTCAAAAAGGAAAGGGGTAAAGGGAGCAGGGTCATCTTCATCAATTTTATTCAGAAATTCCATTCGCTGTTCTGTTGATGAAAAGGTGCGGTAAATGGGTTTTTGGTGGTAAAACAGACGGTTCGTTTCCAGTTCAATTTCACGGTAGGTTTCTTCTGCAAAAGGAAAAAGGTCATCCGCCATCCAGGTTTTTACAAACCGTCGGCCTGTAATCGGATTAAAAACCCCACCTGCAACACGTGATGACGAATTCTTTCGGAAACGATCAATGACCAGCACAGAAAGCCCGTGTTTTTGAGCAGTCCAGGCAAGAAGAGAGCCGGCAAGTCCTTGTCCGATAATGAGTAGGTCGAGCATGGAATTCAGAAGTTAGAAGTTAGAAGTCAGCCCTTCGACAAGCTCAGGGACCAAAATTAGTAGTCAGTAGAGCCAGGTCCCTGACCTGGCTCTAAATAAATGGAGAAGTAAAGGAAAATATCACTAAATGGTAGTAAGGATATCCCAAATGGAATTCATTAACCATTAATCATTAATCATTTACCTTTATGTTGCCTTCCCATCAGCCAATAACCCGTTTTTAAACGATGAATTACATTTAGTACCAAAAACCAAAAGATAAGATTAATTGCAGACAGAACAAGTGCTAATGCAAGAAGCTTGGTCATTAATAAAGAAATGAAGTAAAGTAAATTTTCACCCGAAATCACGATACCAAAAGAAAGTAAGACATAATTAAACAAAAAAACCAGAACAAACATGAAAATCCAACCGGGAAGAGTACCTTTCAAGTCTGCAAAAGAAGGAGCCATATGCGTTACGACAGCAAGAGAAACATATAAAATCAACCAGTTAAACGGGTTTTGCCAAAAACTTCCTTTAGATAAAAGTGAAAACAATTCAGATCCGGCCAGATTTAGAGTTTGAATATGCAGCCCTAAAACGGAAAGCCAGTCATGACTTTGTCCGGGAAGTAAATCAGCCCTCCAGGTTACCGGAAAGGAACCCGAAAGCATCAGCAAACCCAACAAAAAGGCTGATCCGGCGAAAAGTGGTGCAAGTCCGATAAACCAACGGCCAATCCAGTGCAACGGATTTCGTGGATTATGAGTGTACTTTACGTAACCCAGTACCTGACTTTCAGGATCGGGAATAAAAAACCTGACCTCTTTAATCGGGCATCTGAAAAGAAAACACATCAAGGCATGTGATGATTCATGAACCGGAGCACCCAGCCATGCCGTTAGCCAGATTCCTTTATAGCCGGTCGTTTTGATGAACCATCCTGTCACCAGACGTTCAGAAGTATAAATTAAAAGGGAAATGAAAAGAGGAAAAGCAAAAAGTAAAGTACCCTGCCAAAGCGTAGAACGAAGTGCAGGTAACAGGGCCTCAGTCAGGTTCATTGTAAACCTGACTGCACAGATTTTGGAAGTGACTGAAAAACAAGGTCGTAAGAATGGGAAATCAACTCCCGGATTTGATTGTGATCAAGTGAACCGACCACTGAAACGGTGTTCCAGTGTTTTTTATTCATGTGAAATCCGGGAAAAATGTCATCGGGAAACTGGTCTCTAAGTTCAACGGCTTTTTCAGGATCACACTTCAGATTTACAGTTTCAGGTTCAGAAAGGCTGGTTAGAAGAAAGATTTTCCCGCCAACCCGAAATGCTAAAGTTTCTTCATCAAAAGGTAAATCTTCAGTTACACCTGTTTTTTCCAAACAAAACGACCGAATTTCTTCCAATAACATACAATATTTCCTATTTCTTAGGGTAAAATCCAATTTAATTTCGTTGAATTCAAGAATTTTGTTTATTTTAGGATGATAAGAATGAATCTGAAAATAAACGGAAACTGAATGAACCGGGATTACCCACTACATATCCTTGATCTTGCTGGACTAAATCTGGTCCTTCCGGAAAATTTCTCGCTTGAAGTTCAAACCCAAGTGATACCTGCCGGAGAGTTCAGTATGCTGCAGGAAGCATTGGATTTGATTGCTCCCAACAATCCCGTATGTGTTTTCTGCTCATTGGAAGACTTCCAGCAGGCACAACAAGGTGCCATTAAAAATACCGATCACTTCTATTGGTTTGTTGTTTCCCCGGCAGACAGTGAAAAAAGCAGTTTAATACTTGATCTTATTGAACTTGGGATTGTTTTTGATGTTCTCGAACCCAATTCATCAAACCGGCATATTTTAGCTGCCATAACAAGGTTAATCCGGCATTTCAGAAAAAAATATGAATTTGATGAGGTTAAAACTCACCTCAGACGATTGAATAAAATTGCGATTGCCCTTTCAACCGAAGAACACATCGACATTGTTCTCGATTCAATTCTTTCTGTTGCACTTGAATTAACCGATGCAGACAGCGGAACGCTTTATTTTCTTGAGCAGAAAACCTACACTGACCTTCCGCTTAAAGTCAGTTCAAAAAATAAACAGATGCGATTCATTTACACAAAAAATGAATCAGTCCCGGTAGAATTGCAGAATCAGGTTATTGAATTGAGCACTAAAAGTCTTGCAGGGTATTGTGCCATTACCGGTGAAACTCTCGAGTTCGATGATGTTTATCAGATTCCGTCAGACAGGACCTATTCTTTCAACCGGTCTTTTGATGAGAAAAATAATTACCGGTCAAAATCGATGCTGGTTGTTCCGCTGAAAAATCACAGAAAAGATACCATCGGGGTTCTTCAGCTAATCAATAAAAAGAGTATTCATCACGCTGTTTTATCATCCCCCGAAATTACCGACAAAGTTGTCATCCCGTTTTCAGAGTTTGATAAGGAAATCAGTGAATCCTTCGGTTCACAGGCGGCAGTTGCTTTTGAAAACAAGCAACTGTTTACCAATCTGCAGGATCAGTTCATCAAAGTTGAAACGGCACAGCGGGAAAAAATGAACAGTCTCGTTGCGCTTGTTTCGGGTATTGCCCATGAAGTCAATAACCCGATCAATTACATTTCAAACAGCGTTCAACCGATCCGGCAGGATCTGAATGAAATCAGTCATATTATATCGGTTCTGGCTTCTCTTTCTGTAATTAAGAGGGAAGATGTTGAAGCTGTTCCCGTTCCTGAAGATGCAAAAGATTTTAAAGAGCTGTTTATTAAACTGGTCGATTATGCACATGAGCAGAATCTTGTTGAAGTAGCCAATGAAATTGAAGAATTGGCCGTTATCATTCAAAAAGGTGCATCAAAAATTACCAGCATTGTCCGTTCACTCATGTCGTTTAATCTGCTGATTGAGAATAATTTTCAGGTAGTTAAACTCTCATTGGTAATGGAAATGGCGATTCAGTCAACCCAAAAGGAAATGCAGCGAATTCTGCCCGTTGAAACCAATTATGATGACATTTCAACGGTTGAATCAAACACGGATATGCTTCACATTATTTTTTCGAATATTCTCAAAAACGCAGGCGAGCATATTCCTGCTGATGGCGGAAAAATTGTGATCACCATGACCGGAAATGAAGATTTTGTCACGATTTCAATAGCAGATAACGGACCGGGAATTTCTGAGGCAATCCGACCCAAGATCTTTGATGCTTTCTACACCACACAGGAAGCGAAGGGAAAAATCGGGATGGGATTGTTTGTAAGTTACAACATGATTCAGAAACTGAATGGTTTGCTCAAACATCAGCCTTCACCCAAAGGGGCTACCTTTATCATTCAACTCCCCACCACTCAGGCTAAGCTGGCGATAACTTATTAGGTATAAGGCTTAAGGCATAAGGAATAAGCAAAATACCAGCCGAATATTCAATCATCCAAAGCCAACCCAAATTTTCAATCTAAAATCAAATTACATAATTTACAGCTCTAATTCCTTACGCCTTACGCCTTACGCCTTACGCCTTACGCCTTACGCCTTACGCCTTACGCCTTACGCCTTACGCCTTACGCCTTACGCCTTACCTCACCTTCAACACCACAAACGTCAAATCATCATCTGCTTCTTTGCCCTGAAGCCACTCATTAGCCGTTTTTTCAAATTCTTCGATGATTTTTTCAGAGGAAAGGCCTGCATGTTTTCTGAATAATTCAGAAACTCTGGAATAGTTAAACACTTCGCCCGTTTTGCTGATCAGCTCCGGGAAACCATCGGTCATCAGCAGAATCACATCACCCTGATTCAATTCCTGGGACTTAATTTGATATGGAAATCCGATAAAAGTACCCAGTGGGGCTCCTTCAATAACAAATTCATCAACGGTTTGAGTGGCCGCCCGGTAGATAAATAACGGCGGCATGCCGGCTGATCCAACCTTGAACTGATTATTTCGGATCTTCAGAAACGTCATGCACATCGAAAGACGCTGAAAATCCAGAGCTAGAATACATCTGGAAAATTCCTGCAGAGAATACACAATATCCTGATGCGAGCCCAAAATGTTAAACAAACTTTTTGCAGCCGTAACAAGCGTTCCAGCACGAAGTCCATGCCCGGTTGCATCACCAATAACAATGGTTAACGTTCCGTCACTGCTCACATTGAAATCGTAATAATCACCACCCACTTCTGTGGATGTTTTCATGAAAACAGCAATGTCATAATTCGCAATCTGCGGAATGAATTTTGGCAGCATGGAAAGCTGAAGTTGCCGTGCTTCCTCAAGTTCTTTCGTTTTCCGGTCATTTTCTGCCTGAATAATTTTTGCCTGTGATTCGGCAGCCATGGCACGCAATTCAGCTTCTTTGATGGCCGTTTCTGCCTGGGATTTGGCTAACAGCCGGTTCCGCTGAAAACGGTCATATCCATAAATTGAAAAAACGAGCACCATAAAGTAAAAGATGTAAGCCACAGAGGTGCGGTACCAGGGAGGATCAATTCTGAAAGTATAAACATCTTCGTTGGTTTCGAGTCCGTTTGAAGTCACGGCTTTGACTCTGAACTTATATTTACCGGGAGGCAGATTCTGGTATTCAACAAAAGGCACGCTTGAGGAGCGGGACCAGGTTTTATCATATCCTTCAAGAAAATGCTGATAAAAGGTCTGCCTCGGGTTTTTATAATTCAGGGCAGCATAGGTAAAAACCAAAGAATTTTCCAGAAAAGGAATCGATTTTGGAAAATCATAGAAAAAGGATTGCGTGTCGGCAGAAACGGATGCAATTTTCAGGGGAAAAATCTGGGTTTCGACTTTATTGATGTAAAGCCCTGCCCCATTATACATTTGAACCATATTTCCGTCGCCATCCAGAATACTGCCATCAGGACCACCGGAAACCAGGTTTTCATCTTCATAAAATGTTTGAAACCGGTCGTTATTGACAACCAGTGAACCGGAAGGAAAATTAAAAGTGACGTTTCCTCTCAGATCCACAACCGGATTCGAAAGTGACGCAGACGGAAGTCCATCTTTTTTGGTGTAAAAACGAAGGGATGTGCCGTCAAAGATAAATAAACCCCGGTTTCTGAGCCGGATGTACAGTTTTTCATTTGCACTAATATCGGTTCGGGTTCCGGCAACACTTGCACCTTTCAATAATCTGAAATCGGCATTTGCATTAACGCTATCAATCAGATTGATAAAAGACGTCCCGTTAAACTGATAAAAACCGCCTGTCGCCAAAAAGTAAAGTCCTGATTTCAGCCTGCCCACATATTTAAACTGTTCATTTGGCACCTTCCAGCTGGCGGGCGCCGGATTCCAGGTGTTGTTCTCATAGAACCTAATTTTTGTCGGAGACGACGTCATTTCTTTCAAACTGTCTGAAAAAATACCAAGCAGCCAGACCCGGCCCTGATTATCCTCCTGAACGTCAATAAGCTGCAATTTTTTACGGTTTTCATCAGCGGAAAAAGGTGATTTCATTTCAATGAATTTTTCACCGTTGAATTTTCCCAAATAAAAATCCGATTTTTCCAGATTGTTTGATTCGGGTCTCACATAATTCTGCCAGGCAAAGATTTCGCCATTCCTGGTTTCAAAAATTGTGGATGTATTGTAGGATTCAGAACGGTCGGACTGAATTTTAGAGAGAGCCATTTTGAACTCTCCCGTACTGTCCCGGGTTTCAGTTACTAAATTCACCCCTTTGGAAGTCGGGATCCACACTCTTGACCTGGTGTCGGCATACGTATCAAAGGTAATGTTGCTGTGAAGGCCATCTTTTTCGGTAAAGCCTTTTAAGGTTGTTCCATCCCAGTAATTGATTCCGGTCGCATGCGTTTCCGAATATGCTGGCAGATTGGTGTAAGAATAAGAAATCCAAACGATACCATTTCTGTCAGTCTGAAACGCCGGGATTCCGCCCTGCAATTGCAATAATCCATCTTTGGGTTTCAGCAGCTGTGAACGGTTTGGGTAATAAAAACCAAATCCTTTGGTCGTTGTAAGTATTAATCCGTCTTTGATTTCAGCTCTGGGTAAAGCCGTCAGGGCATCAACTTTTTTCCAGTTGCCATTTTCAAAGCTGAATTTCTGTTCTGGATATTTTGCAAGCTGATAGTCGTAACTTACTTTAAAATTGATAAGCTCAGGAAAAATGGAGTTGGCATTGGTAAACATAACCCGGGCAAAATTAAAATCATGAAGAATTTTCCCTGATTTCAGATCAGTAATCTCCCTGATTTTTTTCATGACATCAGAAACAACCCACCGGCCGCCGGTAAACTCAAAAACTGATTTCCCGTTTGGTGAAAAAAAGTCAAGAACCGAAGGCACCATTGTGGTGGTGGTCATAAATAATTTTTTCTGCGCTTTACTGTAATAGACCTGAAACGGACTGTGGTTTTTGTCCAAATCCTGTTGAAAGTCAGTAAAAGAATGGAAACGGGCGCCGTCATACATCAGAACACCCGATGAATTTTTATCGCCAGTGGTATATTTTATAATTCCTGAAAAGGCGATCCACAGATTTCCGTTTTCATCTACAGCGGAGGTTGCTGACGGGGAGAAAACGTTGGCATTCTGAAATTTAACTCCGACAGATTCATCAATTTTGGTAAATTTTCCATCCTTGAACAAGGCAACGTAGGAATCCTCTTTAGTTTGGGTATTGTGACCGGCAGAAGTAAAAATGAGATCCCCGTTCGGAGCTTCAAAAAATCCGGTTGCATTATCCAGAGGGAATTCAGGCTGAGAATAAACGGTAAATTTTCCGCCTTCCAGTTTTGTAAGTCCGCCGTTGAAATTTTTATCCACATATGGCGTATGGGATCCAATCCAGATCCGACCTTTACTGTCAGCATCGATAAACGAAATAATCTGGCCAGGTAAACCATTGATGCGATATCCGTCTTCATTTGTGTACGATTTAAAAACAGTTCCGTCAAAACTGATCACTTTTTCGGGGGAAGCAAACCAGAGAACATTGGTAACCGTATCATGATACATCCCCTGCATTTTGGGCAGGCCAATTTCTTTTCCGACTTCATCAAAATCATATCCGTTGAAACGAAAAGTGCCCTCAATCCCTGAAAGCCAGATGTAGCCATCTTTGGTTTGAACAATATTTGACAAATTGCTCGATGGCAATCCTTCCCTGTTGGTATATTCTACAAAATCTGCATTGGCTTCAGTTTTGTATTTCTGCTGGGAAAAGGCTTCAAAGCCACCCAAAAGCAGAACGGATATCAGAACCATTTTTAAAAACATGTCAAACCTTGTTTTTCCTGAATAGAAATTTAGATCCTTGAGAATGAACGATGGAAAAGACTTTGGTGAAAAAGGCATGGATCCCGGATCAAGTCCGGGATGACACCACTCTTGGAATATCAAAAAACAGCGACTTTGTCATTCCCGCGAAGGCGGGAATCCAGTATTGCCTTTTCCTCTCCCCGCCTTATTTCACCTTCATAACCACAAACGTTAAATCATCATCGGCTTCTTTGCCCTGAAGCCAGTTTAGAGAAACTTTTTCAAACTCTTCAATGATTCTTGCGGGCGGGAATTGGGCGCATCTTCTGAAGAGTTCAGAAACCCGCATATAATTAAAGACTTCACCTTTATTGCTGATGAGTTCGGGGAAACCGTCGGTCATCAGAAGAATCACGTCACCCGAATGCAATTCCTGACTTTCAATCTGATACGGGAAACCGATAAACGTCCCGAGCGGGGCACCCTGAACAACAAATTCATCAACTTTTTGAGTTGCAGCCCGGTAAACCAGCATTGGCGGCATACCGGCAGACCCAAGCTGAAACCGGTTGTTTTTGATTTTCAGGAAACTCATACACATCGAAAGATGATAAAAATCAAGTGCAAGAATACATCTCGAAAATTCTCTCAGTGAAAAAAGAATATCATGATTAGATGCATGTGAATTGAACAGACTTTTTGCAGCGGTTACGAGTGTACCGGCTTTAAGACCATGTCCGGTTGCATCTGCAATGACAACGGTTAGTGTGCCGTCACTGCTGAGGTGAAAGTCGTAATAGTCGCCACCAACTTCAGTGGCAGTTTTCATATAAACGGCTATATCCAGATTAGGAATCTGCGGTAAAAACTTGGGCAGCATGGAAAGCTGCAATTGACGGGCTTCTTCAAGTTCTATTGATTTCCGGTCATGTTCTGCCTGAATAATTTTGGCTTGTGCTTCAGCAGTTACCGCACGCAATTCAGCTTCCTTTAAAGCCAGTTTTGCTTTTCCCTTGGCAATGATTCTTCCCTTTTGGAACCGGTGAAAAGAGTAAATCCCACCAAAAAGAACAACGACGTACAGACCATAAGCCCACCAGGTTGCCCACCATGGCGGCAGAATCTGGAAGGATATCGATTTGCTTCCGTCACTCCAGAATCCATCACTGTTAGACCCTTTAATTTTCAGTGTATAAGTTCCGGGAGGCAGGTTGGTATAATTGACAAAGGAACGGTTGTCATTCACCCAGTTATCATCATATCCTACCAATTGGTGGCTCAGTTTGTTTTTTTCCGGACGGGTATAGTGCAGGGCAGCAAAATCAATGCTGATATCATTCTGATCATGAGAAAGGACGACCGTTTCACCGGCAAACATCCGTGTAATCAGATCAGATATGTCCTCATCCGTTTTCGAAATATAAATCGAAGTAAAAGCCATTTCAGGCGGATTTGAATTAACCTGACCCGGATAAAAACCGTTCAGTCCGTTATCACCGCCAAAATAAAGCCGTCCGCTGGCAGAAACGCCAGACACAAGAGAAGTAAAACCACCGCCCTGTAATCCATCTGATTTATCATAATTAACGATATTGACTTCATTTTGCTCTGAAATCGTAATCCTGGAAATTCCCGTCAGACCGGAAACCCAGATGTTGCCATCAAGATCTTCAAGAACAGAACTGAATAAATTCCCTGAAAGTCCGTCCTCAGAAGAAAATTTTCTGAAGGAATCTGAAACCGGGTCATAAAGGTTCAACCCGTCTGCTGTTGATATCCAGACCTGATTTTTGGAACTGATGAGTAAATCACTGACCGAATTATTGGAAAGCGAATTCAGGGTAGTTCGGTCCTTTTTAAAAGTCTTCAATTTCATGGATTCGGGGTTAAATACCTGATAACCGGCACCATTGGTACCGATATAGATTTGCCCGGAATCGTCTGTTTTTAAAACGGTAATGTTGGATCCGGCAAGAACGGTATTTTTGATTTTCAGCCGTTTACTTTTCCCGATTACCTCTTCCTCTGATGGAGTCAGGGAAATCAATGAAACGCCCCACCAGTCAGGATCAAGAGGCGCAGGCTGATTCCATTTGCCCCAGGAATGCGAGTCATCTGAAATATAACGCAGGTAATAAGTGCCGGCAGTCAGTTTTGTAGTGAGAACTGAAATTCTGTTTTTATCAGCTCCGGAAAAATAAAATACCCTTTGATTTTTGGAAAAGAGATCTTCAATTGGCTGACGATTTTTATCCTCAAGCCATCCGTAATCGAACAAATGGATGGAATCACCCGAACCCAAAGTACCTTCACCAACACTGATCAGACCATAAAATCCATCCTGAGGAATGGTAATCTTGATTGTGGTATCCACATAGTCGCCCAATTTGGTAAGGGCAGCAACCGGACTGTTTATTTTCTGCCGGAGAATTGAATACACCTCAGGATCAACGTCTGCACTGGTTTTCGAATAAAATGACGTCACTTTTCCGGTTTGCTGGTCAATCTGGTCAAGTCCCTTTTCTCCGCCAACCCAGAGTCTGCCCTTTGAATCTGCAGCAATCGTCCGGATGTTCATATTCTGAACTGCATTTCCGGCAGATTCCCGGGTGTATGCTGTATAAGATTTTGTTTTCAGATCATAAAGCCTGAGGCCATCACCCCAGGTACCCACCCAAAGTTTCCCGTCCGGCCGTTCTACAATAGCACGTGCTGAACCGGTTTTATAAAAATCCTGAATGGGCTGGATGGGAAACTGTTCAAATTCATTGGTTTTTTCATTGAGGATGGAAATTCCACCTCCTGCAGTCCCAACGTAAATCAGATCCGGATTCAGTTTTGATGGATGAACTGCAAAAGTTTTATCAATTGAAATGGACTTAGGATTAGCTGCATCACGACGGTAAAGGTCAATAGGTTCCCGGTCAGGATCGGTAAATTGAATTCCGTTTTTCAGCGTACCCAGCCAGATTAATCCGGCATTGTCTGCAAACAGGGAAAGTCCGAAATCCTGCACGACATCGTTTTCATTTTTCAGGTTAAACCGGTCATAAGGTTTTATGGTTTTTGTGGCCCGGTTGAATAGTTGTATGCCATCAGTACCGGTTGAAGCAAACCAGATATTCCCCTTTTTATCCGCCGTTGCCCCACTTCCGGGTAAAATGTTTGTCGGATTGACAAAATCATAAAAACGTTCTAAACGGAATGAAGGCTGATGAGCAAGAAAAACGGATTTTCTGGTGACGATAAAAAGCGAATCAGGATTTAATACGAACAAACCCTTGATGTCCTCCTCAGACATCACTTTTGCATCTGCTTCTGAAAGTTTTACAACGCTGAAAGCAGAATCACTTTTTAACTTTTTAAGGAGTCGTGAATTGTTATATTCCCCAATAAAAAGGTTGTCGTTTGAATCTGAAACCATTAACGGAACCGAAAGGGTATTATCTTTTTCCTTTTTTCCGCCGGCATAGTCACCCTTAACAGGAATAAAAGTATCCTGACTTTCATCATATTTGACTACCGGACCAAAAGAAGCTGAAATAAAAACGTCACCGTTCTGAATTACAGCTGCACTGATTGCCTGCGGAGCTGTTGAATTATTGTCGATCAGGTTTCTGAACCGGTTCAGGCTGTAATTTTTAAATTTACGGGTGGTTTTATTCAGTCTGGCCAACTGACCGTTGGTTATTATCCACAGATTTCCCTTTTTATCTTCGGTGATAAAATAAATTTGATTGTTATTGATGCTGGTGCTGTCTCCGGGTATATTCCTGTAAATGACCAGCTTTTTCCCGTCATAGACATTCAGCCCGTCAAAGGTACCAAACCACATCAGACCTTCCGAATCCTGCAAAATTGCACTCACAATCGGGGTCGATAAACCATCTTCAATCCCAATAGTTTTTACAACTCTGCTTTGGGCAAATAAACCGGTTGAAAGAAAAAGTAAACTTAGCAATAAACAGCTTTTCTTCAAGGATGGCAGTTTCATATTCATCTTTCGCTTTTCTAAACTCATTTAATTTTAATGACGACAAATGTAACATCATCATCGGGGTCATTGTCATTCACCCAACGTGAACCTTCTTCTTTCAGATATGTGATGATGTCTTCAGGTTCTTTTTCAGCAACTTCTTCGAAGGAATTTCTGGCCCGTTTATACCCGTAAAGCTGATCATGGTTATTCTTTAATTCAGGAAAACCGTCACTCATCAGCAAGAGAGTATCGCCTTTAAACAATTCAGTTTGTTTGAGCTGATAGGGGAAATTTTCCATGGTGCCCAATGGCATCCCTTCAAATAAAAACTCTTCAACTTCACGACTTTTATTTCTGTAGAGATAAATGGGCGGCATTCCGGCAGCAGACATGTGCAACTGATTATTCTGGATTTTCATCATGGTCATGCACATAGCAAGCGACTGAAACTGCATTTGCCTGATACAACGGGTCATTTCCTTAAATGTAAACAGAATATCCGGGTTGGCAGCATAACTGTTAAACAGCGATTTTGCCGACGTCACCATGGTTCCTGCCCTCATCCCGTGGCCGGTTGCATCGCCTAAAACAACCGTCAGGGTTCCGTCTATTCCAACGTTGAAATCATAATAATCACCGCCAACTTCCGTTGCCGTTTTCATGTAGACAGCAATATCAAGATGCGGAAACTGTGGCAGATTTTTAGGAAGCATTGACAGCTGAAGATTTCTGGCTTCGTCGAGTTCCTGTGACTTCCGGTCATTTTCAAGCTGGATAATTTTGGCCTGTGATTCGGCTGCAACTGCCCGTAACTCAGCTTCCTTCAGTGTAAGTTCAATTTTTGTTTTTGCAAGAATTCTTTTCTTCTGGAATTTATCGGTAAGAAAAAGGAATCCGATAAAAAGGAAAAAGTAAGTGATATAGGCTGCAGTTGTTCTCCACAATGGCGGATTGATCAGAATCCGGAGTGAAACTTCTTCCGGATTCCAGATGCCGTCGCCGTTTGAGCCTTTTAATTTAAAAACATAGTCGCCGGGAGGAAGGTTGTTATAGGATGCAAATCTCCGGGTGGTATAGATCCAGTCTTTGTCAATGCCTTCCAGCATAAAAGCCAGTTTGTTTTTCTCTGGTCTTGAGTAGTGAATCGAGGCAAATTCAAACGAAAGGTTATTATCTGAATAAGGTAATTCCAGCTGGGTTGCCTCACTGATCGATTTGTCGAGATCAATATCACCGGCCAGATTTTCGACTGATGAACCCGAAATTTTCATGCTGGTGATAACCGGTTTCGATAAGGTGTTATTTGAACTTCCGGGATAAAAACCGTTGATGCCGCCAAATCCGCCATAAAATAATTCGCCATCTGAAGTCAGGGCGATAGACTTGTTCAGCGGCAGATCATGCAGGCCATCGGTATTGTCGTAATTGATGAAAGTAAGTTGTTCGGAGGTGCTGTTTTTATTCAGCATGGAAATGCCGCCCGATGTGCCAACCCATAAATTTCCGTTTAAATCTTCTTTCATGAATGAAATAAAGTTACCGACCAAACCATCAGCCTGGGTAATAATCTTAAATTTTTCGGTTTCCGGATTAAACCGGATCAGTCCAACCTGAGTTGCAAGCCAGAGAATGCCGTCTTTATCTTCAAGAATTCCGGTAATCTGATTGATTAACGGGAATGTCTGTTTTTCATCATCAAACGTGAAATTCTTGTACGTGCTATCTGTAAAATTATATTTAATCAGTCCGGTTCCCCCGGTCACCAGCCAAACGGTATTATTGTATTTTCTGCTGAACCTAAAATCATTTACAATTTCAAAAGGGGCATAATGGGTGTTGTCAGATGCTTTGTTAATTTCGCTGCTGATTTCTTCAAACTGTTTGTCATTTATCGTATGTACCTGAATCCCGTACCAGACAGAATCAGGCGGACTTACCACGTTGAAATTGCCGTAACTGTGACCTACATCAGACACGTAATTGAGTTTATATTTTCCCTTTGGCAAAGAAAGTGCACCCAAAGCCAACCGGTTTTTATACCCGCCGCCGGCATAAAATGTATTCTGAATTTTATCAGCTGTCCAGATAATTTTTCCGGTAGAATCTTCGAGCCAGCCAAAATCAAACGAGGTAATTTTTACTCCGGTTTGCCGTCCCTCACCCAGATTGACAATGAGTACTTTTGCAGGATTTTCAAGAGTGAAGTTTTTTGAAAGGGTTTGAGCTTCTCCCACTTTTAAAAATTCTGAAACCGGCTTTTTTGCTGAAAGGATTGAACTAACCTGAGCATACAGGTCACGGGTAACCGGTTTATTCGTGATGGAAGGGAGATACCTGAATTTTTTACTTTCCGGATTGAAAATCTCAACGCCATTGACATTACTTAGCCAGATATTTTTATCGGGACCAAATTTGATACTTGAAATACGGAAATCACCCCGAAAAAACTTTGTATTCAGTATTGAAAAACGTTCAGTCTGTTTGGTTTTTAAATTCAGCTTTTTAAGCTCACTATTATCGGTAAACCATAAATTATTTTTATCGTCTGACAGCAGATTATATCTGCCACGTGCTGAAAGTAAACTTTGAATTTTTGTTGCTTTCCCGGTAGTCCGGTCAAAGGAAAAGATGCCCTGAGTTCCGGCAGAAACCAGTAACCCATCATTTTTCAGGGGATCCGGGATGATATCAGTGATCTGAACCACTTTACCTTCAGTGTCGTCATTCCCGGTAAGTTTAAAAAAACGGAATGGTTTCTTGGCCGGATCAAATTTGATCAGTCCGGAACCCACCGTTGAAATCCAGAAAATCCCGAAATTATCCTTATAGAAATTAATAGGGTTGGCATTTAAAAATTTTTCAGTAATCAATGAAAATTTATTACCGGTAATATCAGTTTCAAGAATACCAAAATCACTGCCAATTAAAATCTTATCACGGCTTTCTTCATAAATACTGAAATAATTGATATTCCGGTCGGGGATTTCCAATTTTTTAGAAATAGTGCAGGGTTTTAAATCGAAGGTAGCCGGATCATAAATGTAAATGTCGCCATGAGCAGCAAACCAAAGTTTACCGGCGCTGTCTTCAAAAACCAGCGAAACACCTTTCAGATTTTGTTTCTGATCGGGAAAATAAGGCTGAAAAATATCTTTTTCCGGGTTATAAATAAAAACTCCCGATTCTTTATCGGCAGCAAGAATATTTCCATTTTTAAGTTCAACCACTTTCCAGATATACCGTAAATTTGCAAAAGAATTAACAACTCCGTTTAAATCGAGGTAATTTATTCCTTTAAACGTTTTTGTGGCAGGTTCAAACCGTTGAATTCCGGTAAAAACCGTACTGATCCAGATATTATTTTTCGAATCTCTTGTAATATTGGTAACAGTTGACCTATTAACCTGTGCACCTTTTTCAATGCTAATATTGGTAAAGGTGTCATTAACCCTGTTATAAAAACTCACATTATCGTTAGTACCCACCAGCAGATTACCGTCGGCATCCTCCCCAATTGAAGAAACGGTATTGTTAGGAAGGCTTGTTGAGTCATTGGGGATATTTTTGAAGACTTTGATATCATAGCCATCGTACCGGTTAAAACCATCAACGGTACCAATCCAGAGATAACCCAGGTGATCCTGATAGGTACAGGTTACCACTGAATTTGAGAGTCCGTTAGAAACGGTAATTTTTTCGAAAAAGTATTTATCCTGGGCGGAGGTCTTTAGGGAAAGACTGCAAGTAATAACAAAACTTGTAAAAAAAATTCCGGCTAGTTTTTTAAAATTGACCATTCACTTACCCCGTTCCAAAAACATCTTTGTCGTCTTTAAATATTTTTCAATTTTAATCATGAAAATCCAGTCTGAAGTAGCAATGTTTCACCGACAACTATTTTCAGTTGTCATCCCGGACTCGATCCGGGATCCATGCATTTTATTCTGGATGCTGAATCAAGTTCAGCATGACAGCCACGATTAACCAGGGTCTTGGAAAAAAACCAAAGATAAACCTAACCAGAAAGTCTGTTAATTCCTGCCCAGATATAAAACCGTTATATCATCACTTTGGGGTGCAGAACCCGTGTAAAGTTTCACATCTTCCAGTAAGTCACTGATAAATTTTTCCGGTGACGGATGGGAATGAGTCTGGAAAAACTGCTCGAATTTTTCATCGGTATATTCTTCTTCAACTTCATTCATGGCTTCCGGAATGCCGTCGGTGTAAAGAAGCAATTTTTCTCCCGGCTGAATCACAATTTCTGCAGAATCAAACGGCAGACCCATATTGAGCATGCCAAGCGGGATTCCGCCGGCGTCAATTTTTTCCATGGATCCGTCTGTTCGAAGAACAAAACCAGGATTGTGGCCGGCATTGACGAAGGCAAGCTTTCCGGTTTCAGGTTCAAGAACGGCAATCAGGCAGGTGATAAATTTATCGGCGGGTGAGGCTTTGTAAATGATGGAATTGAGTTTCCCTGCAAGATCCTTCAGCGGCATATTCATGCTCATGTAGGCAGAAAGTGATGCATTCAGCGTACTAACCAGAAGTGCAGCAGGAACGCCTTTGCCGGCAACGTCGGCCATGATCAGGGCAAAACGGCCATCACCCAACGGAAAACAGTCGTAATAATCGCCGCCAACTTCCTTCGATGGAATGTTGAGTCCGGCCAGTTCGTAACCGGCAATATCCGGCAATTTGGTTGGAATAATCTTTTTCTGGATATCGGCGGCTACTGAAAGTTCTCTTTTCAGTGCTTCAATTTCGATACTTTCTTCGTGATGGGCCTCATTTTCAAGTGCAGTCAGCACCTGACGGGCAAAAGCACCCAGCAGCAATTCATCGGTTGCTTCGAAAGGAACAGCACCTGCTCTGCTTTCTTTGTCAGCCAGCGTAAACAAATACGTTTTCGACTGAAATTCAATTTCACTCTGGATCAGGTTATCCGATTTCAGGATAAACTCGCCGGGAACGCCTTCCGGGATTGAATACTCCCTGAGTAAATTTCCTTTTTCCATGATCTGAAGTACGCCAAAAGAAGCATTGGTAATTGAAACTACCCGCTCAACTGAAGTTTCGAAGAGGGTTGAGTTATTGTTCAGTTTTGAAAGTTCAATACCGGTATCAATTAAACTGTTGAGCTGCACAACCCGGTGATTGAGGTCGAACGAAAATTGCTTTTCTTTTTTCTGGCTGATGAAAAACTGGTAGGCATTATCAAGTTGCTGGAGGAAAATATGAAGGGCAATGGTATCGGTTTCACCAAAGTCTGACCTGTCAAGTTTCTGACCGATGAGAAGTCCGAAATGGGTCTGATCAATCAGTGGAAGGGTTATTGCCAAGCGTGTTTTCTGGCCCGAAACCGATTCAAAAACAAACTGATCTGAAGGTTTCAGCCAGGTGGTTACATCGGTTTCTTCGAAAGTGGATCCGTAAACCCGTCGCCAGGCTTCCCCATTTTTATGGAACAGACAAAAGTCTGTCACGAGGAAGTTACCGCGGAGTAGGTGATGGAAATTCCTTCCCAGCTCCTGCAGATCGCCCGACTGAACCAGAAGTGAGAATCCTTCCTGAAAAGACTTAACCTGGAATTTAAGTTTGTCTATCGACTGTGAAAAGGATTCGTTTTCCATTTTGATTCTGGCTGGTTAGTTGGAAAGTGCCAATGCTTCTTCAACAGTTGCTGCTTTTTTTGCGAAGTGGTACAGACCCATGATCGTAAACGTTTTATCAATGGTTGGGTCAAGATTGGTAAAAATAAGTTTGCCCGATTTTTTACCGAGTTTTTCGATCATTTCAATGACAAAAGAAATCCCGATTGAATTGACAATGTGTGAATCGGCCAGATTAAGAACAACAGTATCTATAACATCCTGCTGACTGACGTAGGCATCCAGTATTTTTTGTCCGCCCACGTTATTGATGTAACCTGAAGTCACCAAAATCAGTGTCCTGGAATTGACAGTTGAGGTAATTTTAAATTCCGGTATCATGTGTACTCCTCAGATTAATATTTTTGTTATGGTGATTTTGGTACCGTTTGGACCTGATTCAATTTCGAGTCCGTCAGACATACGTTTCATCAGATTCAGTCCCCAGCCCCGTTTGTTATCACTCGATATTTTCTCATCAATATTAGGAACTTTGATGTCGGCTGGTTCAAAACCTTTGCCGTAATCGGTAACCAGAATAATGAGTTTGGACTTTGTCATGGTAAAATCAACGTTCACAAAAGGGTTTTCTTCGGAAGTGTGTTCAAGTCCGTTTATAATCGCTTCGGTAACGATAATTTTGGCTTCAGAAATCTTGTCATCATTAATACCGAGATTACTTCCCAGCATTTGGAGACCTTCAAGAGCAATCAACTCGATGTCGGCAACTCGTGGAAGTTTAATACTTAACTGATAGTTTTCACTCATAAAAAACCTTGCCATTTAGTTTGGGTGGTTTAAAGCAGGCTTTATAATACAGTTATTTCGTGTTATAAGCAAAAGTTATCTGGATTTTATCTAATTAAGGATAATACGGTGTTTTAATTGGAAAAGAGATACCGTAACCCTGTAAGGGTGGCCCGTTAGTAGAAATTCGAAAAGTTGAAATTCGTCCGGACAAAAATGCTGTGGGAATCTCATCATTCAATCCGTACGAAACGGAGATATTTGGAGTTTTTATTCAACCCCGTTCGGGGTTGGTTGAATTTTGGGATAACCTTACCCACCGGGTTATAACCCGGGGCTATTCATATTTAATCCCTCCGGGATTTTTATCCGGCAATTTCACAGTAAGCCTTTCCATCCTAAAAATCCCTTTTATTAATGCATTTTTCTGTGTGTTCTGTTTTTTCTGTGGTGAAAAGTGTCTTTTCGTTTCTACCCGGGAATTATGAGATCGGGCATAATTTAAATGAACCATAAACACGTTCACCGAGCGTGTCATCCCGAGTGATTTTTCACAAAGTGAAAAATTTTATCGAGGGACGAAGTGTCGGGCGAAACGGAAATATTTGGAGTTTTTTTTTCAACCCCATTCGGGGTTGGTTGAATTTTGGGATAACCTTACCCACCGGGTTATAACCCGGGGCTATTCATATTCAATCCCTTTGGGATTTTTATCCGGCAGTTTCACATTAAGCCTTTCCATCCTAAAAATCCCTTTTAATAATGCATTATTCTGCGTGTTCTGTTTTTTCTGTGGTGAAAAATGTCTTTTCGGTTCTACCCGGGAATTATGAGATCGGGCATAATTTAAATGAAACCATAAACACGGTCACCGAGCGAAGTCGAAGGACGGCCTTTGACGGGCATACAGGATTACTCAGAGTGACAAGCGAAATGACCGGTGATCGAATCATCCTGCAAATCCTCAAATCCAGAAAATCCTGATTCTGACAATTTTCCATTTATCATTAACCATTTACCATTAATCATTAATCATTGAGTCTTTCCCTTTCTTCCTTCACTGTCATCTTGTATTTTTGCAGGGTTAACCGGAGGTACAATGGAATTTCAGGCGTCTGCCCGTAAATGGCGGCCCGATACGTTTGTCGACGTGGTTGCCCAAAGCCACGTTGCCACAACTTTAAAAAATGCAATCCGCAAAGAACGGATTGGTCATGCTTATATTTTTTCAGGTCCGAGAGGTGTTGGTAAAACCACTGCTGCACGGATTTTTGCAAAAGCAATCAATTGCCTCAATCCGGTTGAAGGCGATCCATGCAATGTGTGCGAAAACTGTGTTGACATCAAAAACGGCCGGTTCATCGATTTATTTGAAATAGACGGAGCTTCAAACAACGGCGTAGACAACGTTCGTGAAATCCGTGATGCCCTTCGCTATCCGCCCCAAAAAGGAAAATACAAAACCTACATCATCGATGAAGTTCACATGCTTTCCATCGGTGCATTCAATGCGCTTTTAAAAACGCTTGAAGAACCGCCTCCTTACGCCATTTTCATTTTCGCCACGACTGAAATCCACAAAGTCCCGGCTACCATTTTATCGCGGACACAACGTTTTGATTTCCGAAGGATCACAACATCCGAAATTATGGATCGGCTTCGTTACATCGTCGGCGAAGAAAAAATCAATGCCGATGAAGAAGCCTTGCTCATCATTGCGCGAAAAGCCGACGGCGCCATGCGTGATGCCCTTTCCATTTTGGATCAGCTCGTTGCTTTTTTCGGAAAAGAACTTACCGGCTCCGAATTGGCCGGCATTCTCAATGTAGTTGAACAGGAACTCTTTTTTAAAGTCACCGATTCCATCCTTCAGAAAGATGTGAAAGGAATTCTGAATTTTGTTCAGGATCTGGTGGTTAAGGGATATGACCTGAGTGAATTTATTCAGGGACTTGCAGAACATTTCAGGAATTTACTCGTTGTCGTCACAACCGGTGAAGCTTCCCTTCTTGACATTTCGGATGCATACCGTGAAAAATATCTTCACATCGCTTCCAATTACCATTATATGGATCTGATCCGGTTCCTGAATCTTTTGTCAGAAGCCGAAGTTCAGATCAAGAACTCAAACAATTCCCGGCTGAAAGTTGAGCTGGTTCTTTCCAAACTCTGTACGATGGAACAAACCGTTCAGATTACCCAACTTCTTCAGCAACTGAATAAAGTTGAGAAAATGATTGCTGCGGCAACATCCACCAGAAGCAGTGAATCTTCAGCCGTTTATAACGTTAACCCTGAAACGGTTAAAGTGGCTCCGCCCGTTTTTCAGGCTGAGAAAATTGTTTCTCAACCTAAACCAGCAGAACCGGCACCGGTCAAAGCTGAAAGCGAAATTCTTTCCGAACCGGAAATAAAAATCGCCCCACCGGCACCTCAGAAGTTTCAGTATTCTGCTCCGGCAAGAGAAGAAAAACCAGCTGGCAGGCCTACTTTTCCAGCCGGATTAAGATCAGCAACTGCTCAAAAGGCAGGTCAGGCCGATCAGCAAAAAAACACTGAAGGAACAGCTACAAATCCGCACCAGATTACAATTACCCTTGACGAAATCAAGGAACGGTGGAACGGTTTTATTGAATTTCTGACCAACCAGCAAAAACTTGTGATTGCGTCTGTGCTCTCTCATACAGAACCCGGCAACTGGGACGGGAAAACGTTCACTTTACGGGTTTACAGAGGATATGAGAAAAGTCAGATCGAGCGGTTTGCTTTGGATTTATCCGATCTCATGGCCCGTTTTTACCAGATCCGGCCAGTTATTGCAACCGACTTCCGTCCGGATGAAATTCCGGATTTTATGAAGGATGACACGGCCGTTATTTTTGAACAGCTTAAACAAAATTTCCCGCTGGTGAAACTGATCACCGATGAATTCAACGCAGAACTTTTAGATTAAACAGGAGTTTTCCCATGATGATGAACAAAGGCGGCATGGCCGGAATGATGAAACAAATGCAGGTCATGCAGCAGAAAATGGATAAAATCCAGAATGACCTTGAAGCCCGTTCTTTCGATTTCGAATCGGGTGGCGGCATGGTTAAAGTGACGGCAAACGGCAAACAACGCATCACTTCCATCAAAATTGATCCGCAATTGATTGCAGATAATGACCTTGAAATGCTTGAAGATCTGATTGTTGCTGCAGTGAACAAAGCTGTAGATGAAACCGGAAAAATCAGTCAGGAAGAAATGAAAAAGGCTTACGCCGGTGTCATGCCCAACATTCCGGGTATGGATAAACTTTTTTAAAAGATGATCAGACTTTCAGATCACCTGGACGAATTGGTTCATGAATTTTCGAAATTGCCGGGAATCGGCCGGAAAACGGCTCAGCGCCTGGCCTATTTCATTCTGAAACAACCGGAAGCCTCAGTTACCCAACTGGCTGAAAGTCTGATCAATGTCAAAAATAAGGTTCATCAATGTACCGTCTGCGGTAATATTACCGATGATGAAATCTGCCGGATTTGTGTTTCGGAAAAACGAAATAAACTGCTGATTTGTGTTGTCGAAGAACCCACCGATGTACTTGCAATCGAGAAAACCAATGATTTTTCGGGTGTCTACCACGTTCTCGGCGGCGCAATTTCACCGTTGGACGGCGTAACTCCCGAACAACTGAATATTCTTTCCCTGCTTGACCGTATCGGCGCACTAGACTCCGTTGAAGTCATTCTTGCCATGAATCCGGATGTGGAAGGTGAAGCCACAACCCTTTATCTCACACGTCTGCTCAAATCCTTCCCCCACGTTTCCATTTCCCGTATCGCCAGAGGAATTCCCATTGGCGGCGATCTCGAATATTCTGATGAAGCAACCCTTTCAAGAGCCATGGAAGGCCGGGTTCGGATCTAAAGGCCGGGACAAGGGACTAGAAAGGTCACTGAGCGGAGTCGAAGTGCCCTTTCTTTTGGGACAGGGGACGGGTGACTTATTACGGGTCACATATTACGGGTTCCGGGTTACGGGAAAATACGAATTGCGGAGACGGGTCTGAGACCCGTCTCTACCAAAAAATCGTATTTTATTAAAAAATATTCCCCCGCTCTGTGTTTTCTGTGATAAACTCTGCGTTCCTCTGTGTTTAAATGTTTTCCAGGAGACGCGATGAATCGCGTCTCTACCAAAAATTCGAATTTCATTAAAATACTCCCCCCGCTTTGCGTTCCCTGCGTCTTTGCGAGCAAATCTCCTTTTCCCTTTGTATTTTTATCCCATTCAATGAAGACCAGGAAACGACCATGATTCAATTTATTGATGGCAATGAAGCCCTTGTTCAGGGTGCACTTAAAGCCGGGTGCGATTTCTTTGCCGGATACCCCATCACACCGGCGACACCCATTTTACTTTCCATGATGACCGAACTCCCGGCCCGTGGCGAAACGGCCATTCAGGGTGAGGATGAAATTGCATCCATCGGATTTTGTATCGGCGCTGCCATGACAGGCAAAAAGGCACTCACCGCTACCTCAGGGCCCGGACTCTCTCTCTACTCCGAAAATATTGGCCTTGCTATTATGGGTGAAGTTCCCCTCGTGATCGTTGATGTTCAACGTCTCGGTCCTGCAACCGGCTCAGCTACCAAAGATGCCAGCATGGATATTCAGTTCGTCAGGTGGATTACCTCCGGCGGATATCCGGTCATTGCTTTGGCGCCTTCATCAGTTGAGGACTGTTATCTTCTGGCAATCCATGCATTCAATTTCGCCGAGAAATACCGGACTCCGGTGTTCATCCTGTCCTCAAAAGAAATCGGACAAACCCGCATGCGTGTTGATCTCGATTTACTTGATGCCCCGGCCATCATTGAACGGGAATCAGCAACCCCGTCACAAAACGGCAAAGTAAAATCTGTTTCCTTTAATAATTCAAGTTTTCAGCCAATTTGCACGGTTGGTGGCGATGAACTTTCCCGTTTTACCGGCTCAAGCCATGACGAATACGGCAATCTCACCAAATCGCCAGGAATGATAGAAAAACTGAACGAACACCTCAATACTAAAATCAATCCGGAAGAAGTCGCTTTGTGGGAATATTCAGGTCCTGATCGTCCCGAAACCCTGATTATCAGTTATGGAATTGTTTCTCGTTCGGTCAATCAGGCTTTGAAATCTACCCACTATCCCGGAGTCGGGCATTTGATTTTAAAAACACTTTGGCCGGTTCCTGAAACCATTCTGTTGAAATATCTGTCCTCGGCAGACACCATCATCGTTCCGGAAATGAATCACGGTCAGTATGCACTTGAAATTGAACGGTTGAAACGGCATGATTCCACGCTGATCAGCCTCCAGCAGGTAAATTCTGAATTGCTGGCACCTGAACGGATCACTGAAGCGCTGAAGGAGGTTAGCCATGTCTGAACTTCAAACCTATTTTAAACCTGAAGTAAAATCACTTCCCTTTTGTCCGGGTTGCGGACACACAACCAATCTGAGTCATCTTGACAAAGCAATGAAACTGATCAATGCTGATCCGAAAAGGACGGTCATTGTGACGGATATCGGATGTGTCGGACTTTCTGACCAGTATTTCGATGTTCATGCTTTTCATGGACTTCACGGCAGATCGATTACCTATGCCACCGGAATCAAACTTGCAAATCCGGAACTGAATGTGATCGTTCTGATGGGTGACGGCGGATGTGGCATCGGTGGAAATCATATCGTTAATGCTGCCCGCAGAAATGTGGGAATCACTGTCATGGTTTTCAACAACTTCAACTTTGGTATGACCGGCGGTGAACATTCGGTAACCACGCCTTTTGGCGGACTCACTGCAACGACGCACAGCGGAAATATTGAAGCTCCGCTTGATATTATTGGTCTGGCTCAGGTTTGCGGTGCCGGGTATTCAGCCCGGATGACCACGTTTGACAAAGAACTTCCCTCAATTATGGCAGAAGCCATGACTTACAAGGGTTTTGCAATTCTGGATATCTGGGAATTCTGCACGGCGTACTACTCACCCAGGAATGACATGGATAAACAATCCATGATTGCCATTTCAGAAACCCACAACCTTCCCTTCGGCATCCTCACCAACCGGACTGACCGCACGGAATATACGGTTGCGTTAAAAAATCAGGAAGCCAAAACATTGAAAGCTTCACCGGACCTGAATCAACGGTTCGATCAGCTTCTTGATCAGAAAATTGAACTGGTCTTATCTGGTGGTGCCGGACAAAAAATAAAATCAACTGCAGCGATTCTGGGTCAAGCTGCCATTCTTTCCGGCGGATATGCCTCACAAAAAGACGATTATCCGATTACAGTAAAAACCGGCTATTCGTCTGCGGAAGTCATCATCAGTCCCGAAAATATTGATTACACCGGAATGACTGCTCCGAATGCGGCATTGATTCTTTCAATTGAAGGATTCAACAAGGAAAAATCGAAATTGGTGGCCATGAAAGCCGGTTCTGTTATTTTTCTGGAAGAAGGTCTACCGGAATTTGAAACTGAAGCAACCGTTATCAGAAAACCTTTCGAAGCGATCGCCAAAAAAATTGACCGCAATTCAGTTGCCCTGGTCGGATTGGGAGCCCTTCTAGCCGAAACTAAATGGCTCAGCAGAGAATCTGTTGAAAGCGCAATCGGCATCAGCCAGAAAGCAGCTTATCTGGAAATGAGCCTGAAAGCGTTAAAAGCCGGCTGGGAACTGGGGAATCAGGCGTAAGGTTTAAGGAATATTTTTTTTGATTTGTCATCCCGGACTTGATCCGGGATCCATTCCTCCGGTATTAACCAAATTTATTTTTGCAAATTGTTTTCCTCCCTAAAATATATTGCTTGGATTTTTTAATACCCTCTCAATCGGAGATTAATTCTTCGCATTAATCCAATATCAGCAAAACCATTTCAGAACTATTAAACGCATTAAAGAGTTAAGTTTATACATGGATCCCGGATCAAGTCCGGGATGACATACACATCGTTTTTTCATAATGGGATTTTCGATGAAAGTTGAAGCATCAATCTAAACTAAAAAACAACTATGACCTCACCCATCCTCGCCATCAGAAAACTGGGATTCCAATGGGAAACTCAGGATCCATTTTTATTTTGCGTTCATCACCTCGATCTCTATCCGGCAGGTAATGATGAATTTGGTCCGGCAGCTTCTCTCACCGGCCGTAACATCGGGCAAGACTTTACCACCAAAGATGGCTGGCGGATGTATCACGGTGAAACAGTTCCCGGTTTTCCTGCGCATCCCCATCGTGGATTTGAAACCGTAACAGTTGTTTTAAAAGGATTTGTTGATCATTCAGATTCACACGGTTCAGAAGGTCGTTATGGAGATGGTGATGTTCAGTGGATGACGGCAGGTTCCGGTTTGCAGCATGCTGAAATGTTTCCGTTGCTGGATAAAAACAATCCAAACCCGATGGAACTTTTCCAGATCTGGATCAATCTGCCCAAGGCAAAGAAATTTGCTCCGCCATTTTACAAAATGCTCTGGTCAGAAGACATTCCAGCATTTTCACAAACGGATGAAAAAGGTAAGCAAACGGAAATCACTGTCATTGCCGGCAAAATTGAGGAAGTTGTTCCGCCGGCACCTGCACCTGATTCCTGGGCATTTCCGGCAGAAAATGAAGTTGCCATCTGGATTATTAAAATGGAAGCCGGTGCGGTTTTTGAACTTCCGCCAGCTTCAAAAGGATTAAATCGTTCCCTATATTTTTACAGGGGTTCTGAGGTTGCAATCACCGGAACAACATTGAAGCCAATGCATTCTGCAGAGTTAAAGTCGGATGAATCTGTCTTGATTGAAAATGGAGATCAGGAAGGGTATTTACTTTTACTTCAGGGAAAACCGATTGCAGAGCCGGTGGTTCAGCATGGTCCGTTCGTGATGAATTCAGTTGAAGAAATTCATCAGGCGTTTAATGATTACCGGAAAACCCAGTTTGGTGGCTGGCCGTTTAAGCGGTATGACAACGTTCATCCGAGGGAAAAAGGCCGGTTTGCATCGTATTCTGATGGACGGAAGGAAGAAAAGCCACTTAATCAGTTATAAGTTATAAGTTATAAGTGATACGTGGAACGAGGAATGAAGTCCTTCTGGTCATAGCCAAGCTCAAAAAGAATCGGTCACTGAGCGGAGTCGAAGTGCCCGATTCTTCACATGACCTTATAACTTACCACTTATAACTTATTCCTACCCCTTTAAAGCTTTTGTCAGCATTTCTTCAATATCACCATATTCACGGTGATAGTCGGCATGACTTCGGTTGATGACTTCGTACGCTTCAATTTTATTATAAATGTGGGTGATTTCTACTTTTTTTCGTGGTGTTGAGCCAGGAATCGATTTATAAGTCAGAAAATAATGGCGAAGGCGTTCGATAATTCCTACCGGCACATCACCTATATCATTCCACTTTCCATACAGTGCATCACCCTTCATGACGGCAATGATTTTATCATCAGCTTCATCTCCGTCAATCATTCGCATGCCACCAATCGGGATACACTGCATCAGAATATCACCGTGAGAAATGGTTTTCTCTGTAAGAACGCAAATATCCAGAGGATCACCATCACCCAAAATACCGGGTCTGCCCACTTTTTCTGAACAATACTCACCCACAAGCTCATCACAATAAGTCTGTGGAATCAGTCCATAAAGAGTCGGACAAATATTTGAAAACAATTGGGGACGGTCAACTTTTAAATATCCGGTTTGTTTATCAAGCTCGTATTTAATGGTATCAGTCGGAACGATTTCAATATAGGCGCCAACCACTTCAGGAGCATGCTCCCCTATTGGTATTCCGTGCCACGGGTGTGCACGAAACAACATTCCCATCATTTTCCAAACTGAATCCTTTTTCCTGGCCATTTTTATAACTCCTTTTCAATTACCTGTATTTGCCGCCACGAATAAATGGGGTTCATTAAACCGGCAAAACACGTTTTTTTAAATTTTGGTTTGCATAGAGAATTAAATCTCTGATTGCGAGGGCTCCAAATTCAAATAAATAAGCATGAAAAGCAATCATGGTCTTAATTAATTTTATCCTTCTGGTGGAAATTATACCCGAGTTTTCCGATTTTCAAAGGAAAAGGATCAAGATCCCCAAAATTATGAAAAAAATAGTCGTCAAAGTGGGCACCAATGTTCTGTCAAGAGATGACGGATCTTTGGATATTACCACCATCTCCCATCTCGTTGATCAGATCAGCTCCCTGAAAAAGCAAGGGATTCAGATCATTTTGGTCAGTTCCGGAGCAGTAGGTTCCGGTCGGTCTGCGCTCAAGCATATCTCTGAAACGAACCCTGTCATCCGCCGGCAATTGTTTGCTTCCGTTGGTCAGGTCAAACTGATGCAGCGTTATTCCGAACTTTTTTCCCAGTTTGGGATTTTTTGCGGACAGGTTTTGGCAACCCGGGAAGATTTTCGTGACCGTACCCATTACCTGAATATGAAAAACTGCCTAACAGCCCTTCTTCGTGATGAAATCATTCCCATCGTTAACGAAAATGATGTAATTTCAGTCAGTGAACTGATGTTTACTGATAACGATGAACTTGCAGGTCTGATTGCTGGCATGGTTGACGCTGAAATGTTGGTACTTCTAACCAATGTGGATGGTATTTTTACCGGTTCCCCCGATGACCCTGAGAGCAAACGGATTCCTGAAATCCGGGTTTCTGAAAAAAAATCAATTAGCGTGCTCCCGATAAAATCCAGTTTCGGCCGTGGTGGCATGCAGACCAAATACAGGATTGCCTTAAAGTCAGCACGGATGGGAATCCGGGTGGTTATAGCAAACGGAAAGACAACAAATATTCTCCAGAACATTCTGGATTTAAAGCCGGTCGGTACGGTTATCATGCCCGAAACCCCGGTATCCGGCATAAAAAAATGGATTTCCACCCATAATGGAACCTACAAAGCGACTATTACCATCAGTGAAGGTGCTGTTTCTGCCTTGAACGACAGACAAACCGTAAAAAGTTTACTCCCGGTTGGACTCATCAAAATTGAAGGTGAATTCGACAAAGGTGATGTGCTACGCATTGTCGGACCTTCCGGGGACCAGATTGGTGTTGGGATTGCCCAATACAGTTCAGAGAAAGCGCATGAACTTCTTGGACAATCAGGGAAAAAAGCATTGATCCATTATGATTATCTGGTATTGGAACCTTAAAGAATGACAACTGAAGAATTAATTTTAAATTTAAAAAATGTCAGAAAAGCCAGCCGGAAGCTGGTAACACTTTCCGATTTTGAAATCAATCAAATCCTGATTTCGATTGCCGAAAAAGCACAATCTGCTTCTGTTGAAATCCTTGCAGCCAATCTAAAAGATCTTTCCAGAATGGATCCCGGCAACCCGAAATATGATCGTTTACTTCTTAACGAATCCCGTTTAAAAGCGATTTGCGATGACATCAGAAAGGTTGCAACTCTTTCATCTCCATTAAATCATAGTCTGGAAGTTGTTGACCGTCCCAACGGACTGCATATCGAACGGATTTCAGTTCCGCTTGGTGTAGTTGCCATTGTTTTTGAATCCCGCCCAAATGTAACGTTTGATGTGGTTGCTCTTTGTTTGAAATCAGGTAATGCCTGTGTATTAAAAGGAAGCCGTGATGCTCAGGATTCAAACCGGGCAATCGTTGAAGTTATTCAGTCTGTTCTTCGGGAGCACGGTCTTGAACAAACCGTCTTTCTTGCTCCTTCAGAACGTGAGTATTTACCTATAATTCTCAATTCAGTCAATGAAATTGATGTGGTTATTCCCCGGGGAAGTCAGGAACTCATCAATGCAGTCAGAGAAATGTCGAAAGTTCCGGTCATTGAAACCGGTGCCGGTATAGTTCACACCTATTTTGATGCCACCGGCGATCTTGAAAAAGGAAAAGCGATTATCACCAATGCAAAAGCCAGAAGAGTGAGCGTTTGCAATGCCTTAGATACCCTGATTATCCACGAAAGCAGACTTGCCGAATTGCCTGAATTGCTAAGTGAATTAGGGAAAAAATATAAAGCAGAAGTGTTTGCTGACGAAAAGGCAGAGAACGTGCTCCATGGAAATTACCAGGGAACTCTTCACCTGGCAACAAACGAAGATTTTGGTCAGGAGTTTCTTTCAATGAAGCTATCTGTCAAAACAGTTTCTTCTCTTGACGAAGCCTTGGAGCACATTTCGGTTTATAGTTCACGACATAGTGAAGCCATCGTATCAGAAGATCACGCTTCCATTGATCTTTTCCTGAAATCAGTTGATGCGGCTGTGGTTTATGCGAATTCATCAACTGCTTTTACAGATGGAGGGGAATTTGGAATGGGCGCAGAAATCGGAATCAGCACTCAAAAGCTCCACGCAAGAGGCCCAATGGCACTTCGTGAGTTGACCAGTTACAAATGGATTGTAATCGGTAACGGACAGGTTAGATCCTAATCGGAAATAACCTTTTGAACACCAAAGATAATTTTGATGGTATCCCGGGCAATGACCAGTTCTTCATTGGTTGGAACTACCCAAACCTGAGTTTTTGAACTTTTTGTTGTAATTTTGCGCTCTTTGGGTCCGTTGCTGTTGGCTTCTTTGTCTAATTTCACACCCAAAAATTCCAATCCGGCCAAAACGTGCTCCCGAACCAACGCAGCATTTTCTCCGATGCCACCTGTAAAAACAATGGCATCAACACCACCTAAAGCGGCTGCATAACTTCCAATATATTTTTTCACCCGGTAACAGAAAATATCAAACGCATTTTTCGCTTTTTTATCCCCATTTTCCATTTCCTGAATAATTTCACGCATATCACTGGATACGCCTGAAATTCCCATCAATCCCGAATGTTTGTTCAGAAGTGTATTAGCCGAACTCAGAGATAATTCCTCTTTATTCATAATGAACAAAATTGCAGATGGATCAAGGTCTCCGGAACGGGTACCCATGAGAAGACCTTCAAGCGGAGTGAAACCCATTGAGGTATCCTGAGACAATCCATTCAGAATGGCAGCCATCGAGCAACCATTTCCCAAATGAATGGTTATAACCCGCGAATTTTCTTTCTCAATCCCTGCGATATCGTATAATCTGTTGCTCACGTAAAAATGGGAGGTTCCATGAAATCCGTACCTACGGATTTTATGTCGTTTGTATAAGACATACGGGAGGCCATAAAGAAAAGCTTTTTCAGGGAGTGTTTGATGGAAAGCTGTATCAAACACGGCAACCTGGGGTTTCCCTGGAAGATTACGGGAGCAGGCATCAATTCCCTTTAGATTTGCCGGATTATGAAGCGGGGCCAGTTCAATCGTATCCCTGATTTCATTGTAAACTTTTGGTGTGATCAGAACCGAGTGGTTAAAAGTTTCACCACCGTGAACAACCCGGTGTCCAATAGCTGATATTTCATTCAGATCAGACATCACACCATGGTTTTTCGACAGGAGCACACCCAAAATATATTCCAATGCCTGGGCGTGATCCAGAATTTCGCCGGTAACTTTGATGGCCTGCTCAAAATCCCGTTTGTGTGTTAATATTGCACCTGACATCCCGATTCGTTCAACAGTTCCAACAGCACGGGTTGCTTCAGTCTCAGCTTCAATGACCTGATATTTGATTGAGGATGAACCGCAGTTTAGGGTAAGAATTAACATGATTGTCTTTTGAATTATGAATTATGAATTATGAATTTTGAATTTTGAATTTTGAACCAGCTGAAAATAGAAAATTGAAATTATGACTGGCCATTTTCAAAGAATAATACATGGAGGGAAAACTATGGATCCCGGATCAAGTCCGGGATGACACTCCCCAAAAACATGCATCATAACAATAGGTTGTCTTTTGCAAACCGTTTTGTATTTGCTTAAGCCTTATTCCTTACGCCTAACAGCTAATAGCCAACAGCTTCCCCGCCTACCTGTCCTCGTCGTATTTGAAAAAACCTTCACCCGATTTTTTCCCGAGTTTACCTTCTCTCACCATTCTGCGCAAAACCGGTGCCGGCCGGAATTTAGGTTCACCCAATTGCTGCCAGAGCTGTTCCATCCACATGAGAACATCATCAAGTCCCATCATATCAGCAAGTGCAAGCGGACCTGTTTGAAATCCGTAACCAAGTTTCATGGCAGTATCAATACCTTCGGCTGTGGCAATTCCTTCACTGAAAACCTGCATGGCTTCGTTTATCATCGGTATAATAACACGGGTGGTTACAAACCCCGGATATTCAAAAACCTCGACCACTTTTTTACCAAGCTGGGTTTCTGCAAACTCCTTCACCATGGTAAAGGTTTCATCTGATGTTTTCATTGCCCTGATCAGTTCAACCAGCGGAATTTTGGGAACCGGATTCAGAAAGTGCATGCCGATCACACGATCAGGTCGGTTGGTTTCGTCTGCAAGTTTAGTCAGATTCAAAGTCGAGGTATTGCTGACAATTACAGTTGAAGGATCACAAGCCTGATCGAGTAAATGAAACAACCGTTTTTTCAAACCGAAATCTTCATTGATTGCTTCAATGATAATCGGACAGTGGGCAGCATCTTCAATTTTCCCGGTCGTTTTGATCCGAGACATGATCGATTTTTTTTCACCAATCGTCAGCGACCACCTTTCAATCTCCTGATTCATACTGCTATCCAGATGTTTCAGGGCAATCTCGGCGAGTTTCTCATTTTTTTCGACGAGAATAACTTCGATACCGTTTGAAGAAGCAGTTTGCGCAATTCCCTGCCCCATTATCCCGCCACCAATTACTGCAATTTGGGGAATAAACTTATTCTCCGGGGCTGATTGTTTGGTTTTCAGTTCATCAAGTGAGTGAATCATTTTTCAATACCAATCTTATTTACTTCTGACAGTGCCGAAACCGGAATATCTGCTTTTAAAACGATTGAAGAATCACGGGAATCAACTTTAATAAAGTCAGTCAGAACCGTTTCATTTGAGAAAAAAGCCTTCATCGAAATAAAATTCAGGGCAGCTTTAATAAAAACTGACGAGGTGAACACACCTGAGGAAGAACTCATATCAGCCTGCCCCCGAATGACAATTTTATCCCTGAAGTACATTCCGGCATAGACCTGTTTTAATCCCTCACCATCAATCACCGCATGAGATGAGCCAGGGTCACCAAAGTCAAGTCGGGTTGTTTTGCCCAATTCTTTGAAATAGAAAAATGCCTCAGACTGCTGTGGAATGGAAGCACATTCCCGGGCAAGTTCAGAAACGAGAAGGTCACCGTTCCCCGATGTGTAGTTAATCAGACTTCTTTCGGTGGTTAAAATGACTCTGTTTTCTTTTGGAAAGGAAACCCAATACTGACCAGACTGAGTTCTAAACCAGTCAAAAACAGTATTTTCACCCTCTTTTTTGAATTCAGTTAGAGCTTTCTTCCACCTTGAAACCGGGATTCTTCCTTCAAGAACTACAGCAAACTTGTAGCCTGAATCCGGTTTGGCATAGACTGCTGCAACAGCATAATCAATATCAGAACTGATATCAACTCCAACAGAATCCAGATACAGAAATCCATCACTTAATTTGCCTGTAAATTCAGAGGACTGAAGGAATGGAACGATTTGATTTTGAATGGTTTCATAATCCGGGTTTTCACGGCTTTTTTTGAGATCCCAATAGGCAATGCCACTATATGAGCTGTCAAACTGATCAAAAAGCGAGTTAACTTCCGGTGCGGGCGGCGTGTAAGGTTCAACAGGTTCAGCTTTATCACAGGCGGATAAAGTGAAAACAAAAACAATACTAAGAAGCAGACGGCCGGTTTTTAATGGCACCGGTTGCAAGGGCGTCAGCCCGGTTATTCCAGACATCATTACTGTGACCTTTTACTTTAATCCAATCAACATTGTGTTTTCTGGTAAGTTCTAGAAGTGCTTTCCACAAATCCTGATTTTCAACTGGTTTTTTATCCGATTTTAACCAACCCCGGCTCAGCCATCCCTGAATCCACCCATCATGAAACGCATTAATGATATAGGCACTGTCTGAGTGAACTTTTGCATTACAGGGTTCTTTTAAGGCCTCAAGAGAGCGGATAACCGCAGTCAGTTCCATTCGGTTGTTGGTTGTAACAGGGTCAAATCCTGAGATTTCCTTGTTCACACCTTCAAACATGAGAATGGCTCCCCACCCGCCCGGACCAGGGTTTCCTGAGCAGGCTCCGTCAGTATAGATGATCACTTCTTTGCGCATAAAAATATAGGAAAGTCGCTTTAATCGGATAAAAAATCAAAAAGAATCCGTTAATTCAGCAAGGATTGGCATATTCCCTGTCAACGGAAAATTTGTGGGTTCTGAAAACTTATGTCATACCGGAAGTTTAATTAACAAATTTGCCAAACTGAACCAGTTCAATTTTTGCCTGATCTTTGATGGTTTTAAATTTTGTTGTTTTAAACAATTCAGTCAGGACGGGTACAAGATTTTCTTTGGGAAACTCACTGGCCTCGTTTAACAGACTTTCAACAAGCATCTCGTCATCATCTGATTGAATAACCGAAACCCAGGCCGAAACTGTTTTTTCATTTTTCAGGTCAAGTTGTTTCATGGCTCTGAGTGCAGCTAATCTTATTTTTCTGTGAAAGGGAGGTTTTGTAAAGGATTCAAGCCACAAAATATCGTTTAATTTAACACCCTTTTCGCCGATAAAAGAAATCATCCGGGATTTCAAATCAGGAGTTAATTCATCGCTTCTGATTTTTGCTTTAAAATAAGTCAAGGCATCAAGTGGCTTTATTTTCACCATTTCTGACATTGCTATGAATTGAACAGTATAACTTTGGTCAGATTCAAACAAATTTTTTGATAGTTTCCAGGCTTCCTCTTTCTGAGTAATATCACCCAGGTTTTTTGCAGCAGTTGCCCTTACCAATGAACTTGAATCTGAAAGCCCGGTTCTCAGAACGTCAAGGGTTAGGCGATTCATGTCAAAAGCAATAAAATTCAGAGCTTCTGATCTGGCGTTTTCATACGGATGGTTCTGATAGACTTTCATTAACGCAGAAAAAACAACGTCAGAGTAAACAGTATCTCCTAAACCCAACAGGGCATCATATATTTCTGTAAAGTTTTCTGCCGTTTCAAGTTGATGAACCCACATGGATTCCGGTTTGGTGCAGGCTGTTGTTTCCAGCAAGTAATTCCATTTATCAAAAATGACGTTTTTCAGACCATAAACGTTTGAGATTTTGTAAACGGTGTCTGCCGATGCGGTCCAGAGTTTTTGTAGCTGTTTCCCTGAATCAGATTCAACCTCCATCAAAAAGGGTGTTTTAAAAATTCCGGTAAGCGAATCAACCGTTTGAGTCTGACGTAATCTGACCATTAAAATGCCGGCTTTTGAATCATGATCCCATGAAACGGCAAACTGGGGATACCCCGCTTTATAAATCCACTGACCAAAAAACCAATAAAGATTCTGCCCTGTCACTTCCTCTATCGCAACCTGAAAATCTTCAGTTGAAACCGGTTGATACGCATGTTTCTGTAAAAAATATCTGATGCTGTTACGGAATCCATCTTCACCCAAAATAAAACGGAGCATGTGAAGGATTGAACCACCCCTCGGATATAAATTTGTGGTATAGGAATCCGGGTGAACAATCGGCCGACGGCCTCTTGAACGATCAGATTGAATTCCTGCATACTGATTGTCATAAACTTCGGTTTCGAACTCTTCTTTCGTCTTGAATCGTTCTGTATAGAGGGTTTCAAAATAGGTTGCAAATGATTCATTCAGCCAGAGATGCCTGAAATCACGGCAGGTTACATTATCACCCCACCACTGATGGGCCAGTTCATGGGCAACCAAAGCATCTGAAGTTCCGTCAAGCAGTTCCCTGTCATTCAGATTGATGCTGTTATCATTCATGGTTGTGGCTGTGGTATTTTCCATTCCGCCAAACATAAAATCCTGGATTACAATCTGTGCATATTTTTCCCACTGAAGCGGCACACCAATATAGTCAGAATAAAACTTCACCATTTCAGGTGTTTTACTGAATCCTCTCACACCTTCCCGTTTTAAATCAGGATAAACCCAATATTCCAGCGGAAATGTACCGGCTTTATCTTTTACCACAGTGTAATTTCCGACAGCCAGCATAATGAGGTAACTCGAATGAGGCAATTGCTGTTTCCAGTGGAAAGTTTTCGTTTTTGTTTTGAGGTCTTTCTGTTCCTTTATGAGCTTTCCGTTACTCAATGCTTTGAGGGAATCAGGTACGGTTACAATGAGTTCACTGGTTGCTTTATCTGACGGGTAGTCATAGCACGGAAACCAAAACCGGTTATCATGATCTTCACCTTGTGTCCAGATTTGAGTACGCCGGTAGGGTGTATTTACAGTTGGAACTCTGAAGTACATTCCTTTTCTGGGATGGTCAATGATGTAATCAAACCGGGTAGTAAAAACCTCTCCTCTTTTAACCGGATTTTTTAAGGAAAAATACACTTTGTTTTTTTCCGTCCGGAAAGAAAGAGGTTGCCCTTTCTGGGTTACCTTTTTAAACTCAAGCTCTTCAGCATGAAACCAGAAAGACGTATCGCCTGTACTCAATGCTTTCCAGGTGATTTCTGTGGTTGCGGTTGCACGATGGTTCTGAATATCAGGTGTGAGCACTATTTTATAATGCTGAACATCATAATTCCGGTCAGGTGCTTCGCCATTGTCATACTGGTCAAAAAGGATCTGGGCAGAAACCTGACAGACCATCAGTAAAGAAAAAAGAACAGTTAATAACTGTTTCATCAGACATCCTTGTAAAATCTTTGCAAATAAACCCAAATTAATTGTCTATGACAAACTGAACTTAATTGTTTCTCTGAATATTTGAAATATTTCACGTTATCGCTATCTTTCCGGAGACTTTGAAAGGAGTTTTTTATGAAACAGGTTACCCGGGAACAGGCGATTCAATCAATTGGCAGTTTAATTTCTGCTGCAGAATCTGGTGAGCACATTGTCATTACTGACAATGACAAAACCCTCGTCCAACTTCTGAGGTGTGATAAAGATACACTTGACATCAATTACCTTCATAACCTGACAGAAAAACTCATCCGGGTTATTTTGCCACTCGGACTCAAACTTTCTGCGGAAAAAGACCTGAACAAACTTCTCGAACTTATTTTACTTGAAGCACAGGATATTTGCGGAGCAGATGGCGGAACTCTTTACCTTCGGGGACGGAATCACGAACTCAAATTTGTTAATATCCGCACAAACTCATTAAAACTCGCCGCTGGTGGCTCTACCGGGAAACCCATCACTCTTCCGCCGCTTAAAATTCTGGAAGATGGAACGGGAAAACCAAATCTGAAATTTGCTGCAACCTGGGTATGCATCAACGGAAAAACCTTAAATATTGCGGATGTTTATAACGCATCGGAATTTGATTTTTCTGGTGCAAAAAGATTTGATCAGGGAAACAATTACAAAACAGTTTCCTGTCTTTCAGTTCCGCTTCAGGATAATGATAAAAATGCGTTGGGAGTCATTCAGCTGATCAATGCAACTGAACCTGTGACCGGAAAAATCATCCCGTTTAATAAATTTCTGGTTCAGATCGTGGAATCATTGGCCTTGCAGGCATCTGCTGCTTTACAGAATCATATTGAGAAACTGAGAGGATAGGGGAAGTTACAAGTTACAAGTCGAGCGAAGCGCAGATCCCGAATTCACTTCGGGGTTATAAGTTATAAGTTATAAGTTAGATTCTAAATATGTATTTATATTTTATTAGTCTTCTTTTCATTTTACTTTTCCAGTCTGTATCCGCACAGTCAATAGAGGGGACTGTCTTTTCATTTTCAGATAAGGCTAAGTTGGAATTAACCAATGTAATTGTTAAAAATGAGAATGTTGGTTCGGTAACTGATAGTAGCGGAAAGTATTATATTAAAAGAAACCTGGGAACCGATTTTGAACTAATCTTCACATCATTTGGCTTTCTCAAAACTATTATTGAAATAAAAACCCCCGGGACTATTCAGGGACTTAAAATACCTAATATTTACATGTTAGAGGACAATTTATCAACAACATCTGTTTTATCTATCTCAGGCGATTCTGTTTATTGTACTGAAATCAAACCCAGTGAATCAGAGAAGAAGCAGTTTTATAAATCAGTTGATGATATCATTGAGTTTTACAAATCAAACTATGTTTTTATTACAGACTGTAAAGTCATAGATTACAAAATTGTTTTCATTAGCATTGATTTCAAAAAAGAAAAGAGAATCTAACATACAATTTCACACCGACAAACGTGCGGTTGATTTTTGAAAGTTAGTTGCAGGTTTCAAAGTTGGTGGTTATAAATTATAAGCCGGGTTTAGCAAAGATCACATCCAAGGTTCGGTTACGAACCGCGAATTCGGCGAAGCTTGGAAACACTTTCTGGATGGTCAGTCCGGCGTTATAAAGATCTGTGAATACAAGAAATGACTTTATTTAATTGCAGACCAAGTCACTTTTTTTGCATTGCTGTAATGTTCTGAAATCGAACCATCTTTATTCGGATAGGTACATCTCACCCTGTAAATTTCATACCCCGGGTCAGGTACACCCTCAACGGTAAGCTCCGGTATATTTTTTGCCACTACAAAGTCTTTTCTTGAGGGCATGTAAACTTCAAGATCATACCAGTTATTACCAAATTCATCCCCAATCTGCCAGTAATAATTCCCTTTGCCGTCAAGGTGATTAATCGAGTGAGGTTCTGGAATTCCATTTAGTTTTACATTCACATTTACAGAAACAGCAATATCACTGCCAATTGAAAAATCCCGAAAGTCATCTTTTTTATCTTCAGGATCGGTTGGTGATCCATCTTTATCACAACCTGCCAAAGACAATATTCCAATTAAAAGAATTGGTAAAATAATCAGGGCATTTTTCATTTTAAACTCCTTTTTAGACCCGGAAATCAATAAAATAAAGTCGTTTTTAGAATTTTATTTTATCAAATACTCAATAAAGTTACCAACTATTAATATAACTTGTCAAGAATTATACATAAAATTAATCTAAACAATAAACTTATTTCAATAATAAAATGCGTTTAAACTGGACAAGGTGAAATAAAACTCCAAGTATGTCAGTCTCGGAAAATATGCACTTTTCTTTTAACGGAATTCAAAATGAAAATAAACCAACATCCCACCCATCGCCAAGACCCCGGGATAAAACGGACTCAACTGAAATAGGGTCCGAAATGCTTCCGGGAAAAGCAATCCTGCAATCCACCATCCTGAAGAAACCAGAAAAGTTGCCAGCATCATCCCCGCCATGGGCAAATTCCTGACCCAATCAGGTTTGAAATAAACCAGCAATAACGGAAAAAGTAAAGCCGGCAAAACAACTGAACCCAACGTGTACCAAATGTTTACTATCATTTCGGAATAAACGGCAATTCCAAAACTCAAAACAGCAACAATCAGCAAAGAAATACGGGTGACTTTGACCGATTCAGCTTCAGGTGTTCCCTTCCATCTCATCCAGAAGTCTTTGCCCAAAGACTGAGCTGCCAGAAAACTGAATCCGTTCAATGTTGAAAGCACTGTCGCCAGCATCCCGGTGAAAAATAATCCTTTTGCTACTGACGGTAAAATCTGGTCGGCAAGTGCCGGGTAGGAAAGTGAGGCTTTTGCAAGATCAGGCAGTGCAGCACGGGCGTATAATCCCGTAAGGGTGGTGCAAATATCAAAAATCAGCCAGAACCCGATGCTGATCAGAATCCCCTTTCTTGCAATCTGCGGACTTTTTGCCGAATAGCACCGTTGGTAAAAACCCGGATCAGCCAACGTCATGGAAGCAATAAAAAACCAAACCACAAGTCCTGCACCGGTTCCTGCAGGAATCCATTCCAGGTGAGAAGGTGGCAGATTCAGTTGAAGAAAATCAAATCCACCAAAAGTGAACCATGCAACCGGGAGAATGATAAAAAAGCCGCCAAACATGAGGGCAAACTGAAGAAAATCGGTCACAATCAAGGTTTTATATCCGCCAATCCCCACATAAATCAGCGAAAAGAAAAGTGCAATAATCATGGAAATCCAAATGGGAATCGGCAGAATCAGGGAAATCAGAATACCTGACATGAGAACGTAAGGTGCAGGTGAAACCATCAAGAAGGTAAACAAAGCGCTCAGAAGTCCGGCACGGCGGCCGTAGGATGCTTCAATCTGATCAGGAATGGAAATCAGGTTGGATTTTCGAATCCTTGGCGCCAGCCAGATTGCAAAAATGAAGGCAAAAACATAATAGGGAAAACCAAAGGCCAGCCAGTTTGAAATCCCGTACGTGTAAGAATATTCACCTACACCCAGAATTCCGCCATACCAGGTTGCAACCAAAGTCACCACAAATCCAGGCAAAGTAACTTTTCTTCCCGCCAGCAAAAAATCATCCTGCGATTGTTTTTTTACGGAAGCCCGGATTCCCAAAATCAAAAGGAGCAAAAAATAAATGGCGACTACAGAATAATCGGCAAAAGAAAAATTCACTTCAGAACTTCCATCAGAATGAGATTCCCGGTCTTGTACGAAATTGACACTTCCCCACCTTCTGCCTGATTGAGTGTGCCATTTCTGACACCAAGGGAAAGTGTATCGTCAGTCAACGGCCATTTTAGTCCGGTTGTAGTAATACCCGTTGCGGTTGGAATCGGAATGAGTGAAAGGATGGTTCCGGCAGGAAAATCACTTTTAAAATCAGCAGGAATCCGGTAAACATGGTGAAGATTGGATTTGAGAATGACAGGCAAATCACTTCCAACCCGGATGAGTGAAGACATATTTCCGATGGAGTGATCAATTCTGAGACCCAGGGCACCCCAAATAATTATTTTCTCAGGGTTGTAAGTTCTGCAGAAACTGAGCACTTTTTCAAAGTCAGTCGTTTCCTGATCTTCGATTTTTACCTGTTCAACCGTTTCAAACCGGATGAGAACCTCTGGCCGGACAGAATCAAAATCGCCGATAATCACATCGGGAACCAACCCAAACTCTGAAGCTGTATTTGCCCCACCATCCGCACAAATAAATAAATCAGAAGCAAACAAATCTGACCGGAACCGTTCACGATCTGGTTGTTCGCCATTGCAGAGTACAATTATTTGCATAAATGAAAAAGCCACTTTCGTGGCAGATTAAATGATAAATATTTGGTGACCTGTGATATGTGGTCTGTGACCGGTATTTCGTCACCCGTCCCACAAAGAAAGGGCACATCGTCCCTCGATACAATTTTTCACTTTGTGAAAAATCACTCGGGATGACAAGCGCAGTGACCTTTATTTACAATTTCAGGTAAACCGTACCTGGTTTTTGTGACCCGTAATATGTGACCCGTGACCAGTATTTCGTCCCCGGTCACTTGTCCCTTGTCACCGGCTATAAAGTTTTCAAATCTTCCAGGATTTCCTTGGCGTGATCTTCAGGTTTAACCTTCGGATAGGTTTTCAGAATCTTACCGGTTTCGCCGATAATAAAGGTTGATCTGAAAATTCCCAGGTACTTCCGGCCATACATAGATTTTTCACCGTAAGCACCAAACGCTGACGAAAGTTCATTGTTTACATCGGCCCAAAGCGGAAAATTCAGATTGTATTTTGAAATAAATTTTTCATGTTTTTTTTCATCATCACCTGAAACGCCGATTACCTGAATTCCGGCAGCCTTCAAATCAGCCTGTTCATCACGGAAACTGCAGGCTTCCTTTGTGCAACCCGGAGTGTCATCTTTTGGATAGAAATACAAAACCACTTTTTTCCCGGCCAGACTTTTCAGGGAAACAGGTTTTCCATCCTGGTCATTCACAACGATATCAAGGGGGGCCAGATCACCAACTTTAAGCATCAATTTCTCCGTAATTTATATAATGATTTGTTAGAAATGAAAAACAACCGGGTAAGCTGATTGTCATCCCATTCCCACAAAACACTTCATTCCCAATTTAGATTCCAGCAAACTTTATTCCTGAATCACCAAACCGGATTCTGCATCAAAAAAGTGAAGCTTGCCGGTATCAAATCCGATCGGAAGCACCATTCCTGGTGTTGGAATCGTTCGGATTGCAGAACGGGAAACCATGGCAGTTCCTGCTGTTCCGGTCAATGCTGAATTCAGGTAAATGAATACTTCGTTGCCCATGGGTTCAACCACTTCAACAAGTGCCTGTCCTTTGACCATCGACTCACTTTCCTGGAAGGAAACGTGAATATCTTCCGGGCGGATACCGAGAACAACTTTTGACCCGATTTTGGATTTGAAAATGGCGGGAAGTGAATCGGGCAAATGGAGATCAAGATCACCGGACTCTTCTTTGAACCTGATTTCATTATCAACAACGGCAAGCTTTCCTGTAATAAAATTCATGGCCGGCGAGCCGATAAATCCCGCAACAAACCGATTGACAGGTTTGGTATACAGGTGAAGCGGAGTATCAATCTGCTGAACGAATCCATCTTTCATCACCGTAATCCGGTCACCCATGGTCATGGCTTCAACCTGATCGTGGGTCACGTAAATCATAGTAGCTTCGAGGCGTTTGTGAAGTTTTGAGATTTCAGTACGCATCTGAACCCGCATCTTGGCATCGAGATTTGAAAGCGGTTCATCAAAAAGAAAAACTTTTGGTTTTCTGACGATCGCACGGCCTACCGCAACCCGTTGTCTTTGTCCGCCTGAAAGGGCTTTGGGCTTACGATCCAGATAGTCAGTTAAACCTAAAATTTCGGCAGCATCATGAACCCGTTTTTTGATTTCATCTTTGCTGAAACTTCTGAGGGTGAGTCCGAATGCCATATTTTCAAAAACGGACATGTGGGGATAGAGGGCATAATTCTGAAAAACCATGGCGATATCACGATCTTTTGGCGAGACATCGTTCATCAGCGCACCATCAATGTACAATTCGCCCGAGGTGATGGTTTCAAGTCCGGCAATCATGCGGAGGGTTGTTGATTTCCCGCATCCGGAAGGACCAACCAGAACCATGAATTCTTTGTTGGCGACTTCAATATTGACATCTTTAACAGCGTAAACGCCATTTTCATATTGCTTGCTGATTTTTTTCAGGACGACTTCAGCCATAAACGACCTCTTGGAATTTGTTTTTGGAGGGTATTATCCAAAAACAGGATGACTCATGGAGTTCCGGCCAGGATTTCCCAGAATGCCGGATAGGATATCTTTACACATTCAGAATTTTGAATCAGGGTTTCACCTTCGGCACGAAGTGCGGCAATGGCAAAACTCATGGCGATACGGTGATCGTGGAAAGTTTCGATGGAAGCACCTTTGAGTTTTCCGGTTCCGGTAATTTTCAATCCGTCAGGAAAATCTACTGCTTCACCGCCCATGGCTTTGATTCCCTGAACCATGGCTGCAATCCGGTCACATTCTTTAACACGGAGTTCTTCAGCACCACGAATTTCAGTTTCACCTTCTGCATAAGCTGCAGCAATACATAAAATCGGAATTTCATCAACCAAACTTGGAATAATATCACCAGAAAGATGGATGCCTTTCAATTGGGCAGATCGGACTTCAAGCGTTCCAACCGGTTCTTTCTGGCATTCTCCGGTTTGGGTAATGGTGATATCTGCACCCATTTGCTTCAAAGCTTCAACAAATCCGATCCGGGTCGGATTTAAAAGCACATTTTCAATTCTCACATAAGTATCCGGCAAAATGGATCCGGCAACAGCCCAAAATGCAGCGGAAGACGGATCACCGGGAACCGTAATATCCGGAAGGTCAAAATCATGATCGGCGGAGGATTCCGTCACAAACAACCCATCTTTTTCATAAGTGGTCAGATTCAGCATCCGTTCTGTGTGATCACGTGTTTTTACTTTTTCACGGACGATGGTTTTTTCTTTGGTATAAAGTCCGGCAAGAAGAATACAGGATTTTACCTGTGCGGAAGAAATTTCCATCAGGTAATCAATCCCGAAAATCTTGGGCGAGCCATGAATTTTGATGGGAGCACGACCGTCATTTACCGATTCAATTGAGGCACCCATTTGGGTCAGGGGTTTGATAATCCGGTTCATGGGTCTTTTCCGGATGGAAGCATCGCCGGTGAGTTCAGAAACAAAGGGTTGAGCAGCAAGAATTCCGCTCATCAGCCGGATGGTTGTTCCGCTGTTTCCTACATCCAGAACGCCGTTAAAAACAGTAAATCCTTTTCTTCCAACGCCTTTAACTTCCCAGATTTCACCTTTTTTGCGGATGGCAACACCCAACTGAGCCAAAACCGACCGGGTTGACATGGGATCAGCAGCTTCTGAAAGTCCTGAAATATGGGTTGTTTGCTTTTTAAGGGCGGCGAACATGAGCGCACGGTGAGAAATGGATTTATCACCGGTCAGAAAAACCGTCCGGTGAAAGTTATTGCGGGGAGTTATGGTAGTCGTTGACAAATTCAAACCCTTTTTTTAATTCAACCTGGTTCCGTGGGGACGAAAACCTTTGTCTAAAAAGATACTCATCCCACAGAATCAAATCAAACCGGGGCCGGAATAAAAAAGCAGCAGGAAGTTTTCAGTCTTTAATACAACGGATTGGAAGACCCAAACTTGGGCTGAATTCGTTAAAAACACGGGTCACGATATATCCGATGGATACAGTTTTATTTTCCTCGTATTCATTCAATGTTGACGTCCACATTGAAGTACCAAGACCGTAATTTCCGGTTCCGCAAAAAGCAACATTTTCAGAAAAAAATCCTAACCGGTCTATTCCATCAAAACTACGGGCAGAAAATCCACTGGAATTCAAATTTGTCAGGTCAAATAACCAACCGTCCTTACTATCCATAAAAAGTTTAATTCCTGCTTCTTTTTCACCACCGAGAGAATTTATCAAGTTTTCCCATTCAGTTGATGTTGGAATATGCCAGCCTTCAGGAGCAAGATTACGGGAATCATTCACAGCTTCATTGTTATATAAATATCCAACACGATTTGAAACATTTTCTTTTTTAAATTTAACTGAACAGAATGCACCGGATTGCTTTGAATTCCAGTCTTCCTGATTTTCAACTTCACTTATTTTTTCGCCAGTACGATAACGTGTTGTTTTCAGATTCTCAGCCATCCACCATTGATCGCCAATTTTCACGGTTACATAAATATTTCCATCACGATCGGTGACGGTACCTGTTTCTATATTTTCATTCAGCGTTTTAAATGTTTCAGATGCACCATAGGCAGTTCCGGCATTTGTCGTTGCATAAGCTCTTAAATAATAAAGGGTTCCCGGTTTTAAATCAGATAAGTAATTGAAAAAGATTCTGGCTCCGTTTACAGCAATTTGTCTGGAATCAGAAATAGTCGGGTCTTTTTTGGTTGAATAACAAACACCACGTTCTTTAATTGCAGAACCGCCATCATCCGATACATCACCCCCAGTGTAAGCATTTACTGCAGAAATACCTGTAACCGGATTTGTTGTCACCGTTGCAAGCTTCTGTGGAGTTTCCTGCGAAACAATTGAGTTATTCCCATTGTCGTTGCATGAAAAAAGCAGAAAAACGAGCGAAATAGTTGAGAGTGAGGTGAGTTTCATTTTTAACTCCGGTAGTTCAGGATTTGATTAATCCAATTTCACATTTTAAAACATCAATGTCAATATGACCCAAAAGCAAAACCATTTACAAGAAATTCAATTCTTAACCGGTACCCCGTACAGCGTACAGCGTACCACGTAAAGCGTTTCCCTTTTTCCTACTTACCACCCCGAAAGTGTTCGGGATCTTCGTTGCACTTCGACTTATCTCTTACCACCCGGAAGTGAATTCGGGATCTTCGCTTCGCTCGACTTGTCACCTGTTTTTTGTTCCCATTCCCCTTTTTGCTATTTTTGCCACCTATGAAAAAATCCATCTTATCTTTTTTGCTCTCCATGACTGCAACCCTTTCCTTCGGAAAAACCGAAACTGAAATCAAATATCGTCTCAGTTTTGAAGAACCCAATTCCCATCTTATGGTGGTCAGTGTTTCGGTTTCCGGACACGGGAAATCTGAACTCGATTTCGTTCTTCCATCCTGGCGTCCGGGTCGGTATGCAATCCAGAATTATTCCCGTCTCGTTCAGGAAGTTTCTGCTTTTGATGATCAGAACAAGCCGATTCCGGCTAAAAAAATCAACAAGGACACGTGGCGGATTTCAATTTCCAAAAATCAGCCGGTTACGTTTTCTTATAAATTTTACGCCAACATTCTCGACGCCGGATCTACGCTTTACAATGAGGAAGAAATCTACTTCAACGGATCCAATTTGTTTGTTTATGTGGATGGATTCAAACATTCCCCGGTTTCTCTCACCATTGATTCACCCAAAGACTGGAAGACCGCAACTGCCCTGAAAAGAAATCCGGATGGGTCATTTGTTTCAGCCAATTATGATGACTTTATTGATTGCCCGACGATTATCAGCCCAACTATCCAGCATCATGTGGTCACCGTCAGGAACATTCCGTTTCACATCTGGATTCAGGGAAAAACAAACGGGAATATTCTTGCTTTGGGTGAATCAATTTCGAAAATAGCTGAATCCCAGCTTGAATTCTGGGATGGAATTGTCCCCTTTTCAGAATTTCATTTTCTCTATCATTTTGTTGATTACCGGAACGGACACGGCGTAGAACATGCCACCAGTACGTCAATGGTTTTGGGTCCGCTCACTGATATGCCTGATTCGAATAATTTCAAAAGTGCACTGGGAACCACTTCCCATGAACTTTTCCATGCCTGGAATGTGAAAAAACTGATTCCGGCTGACCTGGTCCCCTATGATTTTACCAAAGAGCAATATTCTGACTTATTCTGGTTTGTTGAAGGTTTTACCAGTTACTTTGACCTGTACCTGAATTATAAAGCCGGGATTTTAACGGAAGCTGAACTTTTCGCCGATTTTGCCAATCAGTTTCGTATTCAGGAACTCACTCCCGGCAATAAAATCACGTCCCTTTCTGAATCCTCTTTTGATTCCTGGCTATACGGATATGCTTCTGACGGAAACCGGAATAAACCCATCAGTTTTTATGGAAAAGGTGAAATTGTTGGCTTTTTGATGGATTTGAAAATCAGATCAGCAACAAACGGGAAAAAGCAACTTCGTGATGTGATGCTTCAGCTTTACCGGGAAACCGTACCTTCCGGAAAAGGATACACCAAAGCAGATTTGCTCCGGATTTTAAAATCAGTTTCAGGTGAAGATTTCCAACCTTTTTTCACAGAATACATTGATGGCGTCACTCCCCTTCCGTATGAAAAACTGCTTGCCGGTTTTGGACTTTCACTCGAAAAAGAACCAGCTCCAGCCACTTTCAGGACAGCTGCCGGTTTGGATTTAAGCCGCCAGAACAAACAATGGGTTGTGACCAACGTCAGACCCGGAAGTCCGGCTTTAAAAGCAGGTTTGGATATTGGCGATGTGATTAAAGGAACCGAAACGGAACCTATCCCCGATACGGAAATTGATCCATGGCTCGAAAAAGTGAAGACAAACGACTCAGTCACACTCGAATTCACCCGTTCCGGCGAAACCCGGATTGCAAAACTTGAGAACCTGGATCCGGTTCATTATTCCTATAAAATTTCCTGGAAAGAATCAGGGAAGAGTTTTTAAATTTTGGGAACACTTTTCGGACGGTTGATAACCTGGCTGTCATCCCGGACTTGATCCGGGATCCAGTATTTGGGCTGTCATTCATGTTCTTTCATGGCAGGAAAGACAACTTCGCAGGGGGATGGATCCCCGTCTTCACGGGGATGACAACATCGATGCTTTTTAGCAATTCAAAAAATTGCTGTCATCCCGGACTTGATCCGGGATCCAGTATTTTTGCTGTCTTTCATGTTTATTCAGGGCTGGAAATACAACTTCGCAGGGGGATGGATCCCGGATCAAGTCCGGGATGACAACCAACAGAAACAATATAATATCCGGTTAAAACCAAAACTCTTTTTACCTAGTTAAGATAAATCCTTATGAAAAAAACCAATTTTATCCTTACCCTGCTGTTCCTCGCCATTTCGGCATCAGCACAGAATAAAGAAATCACACTCGAAGATATTTTCCTGAACCAGAAATTCACTGGCGAGTATTTATTCGGCACCCAATGGATTCCCGGTCAGGATGCTTATTCGTGGGTCGAGAAAAACAAAGAAACCGGTGTTTCAGATATTCTGAAATATGACTGTAAAACCGGCGAAAAATCTCTGCTGATTTCAGGTTCAGATTTAAAAAGTGGAGATAAACCCTTCCCCTTCAGCTATTACGAATGGACGAAGGATGGAAAAGATATTCTTCTTTCGGGGATTTTATCTGCCCGGGATATAAAAACCGGTGGTGAACTTGCTCTTTATAATCTGGAATCAAAAACCCTCAGAGTCATTCCTTCGAACGGATTTGAACTTAAAATTGCCCAGTTGTCGCCTGATGGTAAAACGCTGGGTTATGTTAAAAACAACAATCTGTTCACTTTTGAATTGTCTTCCGGTAAGGAAACCCAGCTTACTTTTGATGGAACCGATCAGATTTTAAACGGAAATTTTGACTGGGTTTATGAGGAAGAATTTTCAATCATCAACGGTTGGAAATGGTCACCTGATTCAAAGAAAATTGCTTTCTGGCGTCTTGACCAGACCAACGTGCCGCAATTTAAAATATCCATTTATGATGAAAAGTATTTGTCGTTTAATGAGTACAAATATCCGAAAGCCGGTGATCCGAACTCAATCGTTAAAATCGGAATTTGTGATCTTTCCAGATCATCAACATCGTGGGTTGATCTGGGTTCAGAAACGGATATTTACGTGCCCAGAATCGACTGGATGGCCGATTCAAATGTGCTGTCGGTTCAACGCCTGAACCGGCTTCAGAATAAACTGGATTTGCTTTTTGCGGATGCAGGCACGGGTGCAACCAAACTGGTTCTTTCAGAAAAGAGCGACACCTGGGTAGAAATTCAGGACAATGTTTATTTCCTTCCCGACGGAAAATCCTTCATCTGGCAATCAGAAAAAGATGGATTCAATCATCTCTATTTATATTCGGTTGACGGAAAACAAATCCGCCAGCTCACAAAAGGAAACTGGGAAGTTGATAAAGTTCTGGGGTATGACAAAAAATCGGGAGTCATTTACTTTACGGCGGCAAAAGAAGGTCCGATGAATTCTGATTTGTACCGGGTTGAAGTTAAAAATTCAAAGTTAACCCGGCTTTCCCAGGAAACCGGAACTCACCGGATTTCCCTTCATCCCGATTTCAATTTCTATCTTGACCGGTTTTCTGATGTAAAAACCCCAACCAAAACCCGTCTCCATTCTTCCGACGGAAAGTTGGTCAGAACTATTCTGGAAAATAACATGGAATCACTGAAGGACTATTCCTTTCCGGTTCCTGAATTTACCACCATTCCCGGCGCCGATGGAACTCCGCTTGCAGCCTACATCATCAAACCAACCGATTTTGATTCCACCAAAAAATATCCCGTTCTGTTTTATATTTATGGCGGACCCGGAAGTCAGGTTGTACTCAATAATTGGGATACCCGGTATAACGGCTGGCATGCCCTGTTGACTCAAAAAGGGTACATAATTGTTTCCGTTGATAACCGTGGCACGCCAAACCGGGGAAAAGCTTTTAAATCGGCCATTTACAAAAATCTCGGAAAAGTTGAATCTGACGATCAGATTTCTGCTGCGAAATGGCTGGCAGAGAAATCCTGGGTTGATAAAAACCGGATCGGTATTTGGGGATGGAGTTATGGCGGATTTTTGTCGGCTTATTCTCTTTTTAAAGGAAATGATACATTTAAAGCAGCAATAGCCGTTGCACCGGTTACCAACTGGAAATTTTACGATTCCATTTACACCGAAAGATATATGCAAACTCCGGAATTAAATCCGGACGGTTACAAAAACGCACCTATTGATCTGGCAAAAAATCTCAAAGGCAACTTCCTGCTCCTCCATGGAACGGCTGATGACAACGTCCATTTTCAAAACACCGTTGAATTGGTGCGGGAATTGCAAAAACAGGGAAAACAGTTTGAAACCATGTACTACCCCGATGGGTATCATGGTATTGGTGGCGGCAAAATCAGGTATCACCTGTTTACCTACATGACCAACTGGATTCTGAAGAATTTGTAGAATTTGATGGGGACGGGTTGGAAAGGCTGTCATCCCGGACTTGATCCGGGATCCAGTATTAAGTTTTTCAGTTTTTGAAGTGTGAATTTAAATTGCAATTATAAAACATGGATCCCGGATCAAGTCCGGGATGACAACATGGGTTTTCCACAAAACAAAAAATCCGACTGAAACCGGATTTTTTGTATGAGATGAATTTGAAGGGGTTTTAAAAATGCAATTTTATTTCGGTGGTTGAGGCTCTCGAAACCACCGGTAGAAATCCTAAGGGTCTGGTGTTTTTCCGGTCATTTCGAGAGCCTCAATGACCGGAACCAGCTTAAACCTTAAGCCTTACCCCAGCCCCCTTACTTCACTCCCGCCAGTTCCTGCAGAATATGCCAGTTGGCCAAACGTTCCTGCTTGGTTTCGAGAAGGGCTTCGGTTGGATTTCCATCTTTATCGAATTGTTTTGCAAAACGGCCTTCAGAACGGGCGAAGTCAATAAAGGTGATTTCTTCATTGGTTTTCGGATTCACAAACCAGTCATCTTTCGGATTCGGATTTCCCTGAAGACTTAACCGTTCCTTGAAAGAACTTCCCTTTCTAGGATCGTAAATAAAAATCGGGAAAGTACGGGTATCTACTGCCAAACGGGCCTGGGTTGATGCCAGATTGTCGGCAACACCGTGCTCCGGCTGGCAGGTTGTATAAACTGAAACCACAGACGGACCATCATATTCATTGGCTGCCATGATTGCCCGGTAAAAGTGATTGATGTGGGCAGCCGTTGTCTGAGCCACAAACACATTCGGGTGCATCATCGCAATGTTGCCCATTTCCTTGCGGCCTTCACGTTTTCCTTTAATTTCCTTACCGAAAGCAGACATTTTTGCTTCCTGAGCGTGGAAAGTTCCGGTTGAAGCCTGTCCGCCGGTGTTTGAGTAAACCTGGGTGTCGAGCATGATCACGTTGATGTTAAGTCCGGAAAGGAACATCCGGCTGAGCGCCTGAAATCCGATATCCAGAAGCGCACCATCACCACCGATCAGCCACAATTTCTTCTTGGCATTTTCCGGATCCTGATTCCATCTCGCACGAACGCCCATGGCAAAAGTAGGTCCGTTTTCAAATAAACTGTTTGCCCACGGCGTCAGAAACGGATTGTACGGATAGGTGGATGAATACACAGTATTACAACCGGTAGAAGCCACAACGCCCACATTTTCAGGTCCGTAAACAAAACCGGTTGCAGCCAGCATCATCCGCAAAGCAGTTGCTTCACCGCAACCCATACAGGATCCGGCACCACCTACATAAAGCAATGATTTCTCAGAAAGCATCATATCAGCGAGAACTTTTTCGTTGATATACTTACTCGGAGTTTCCGGCATTTTCTTGTATTGTGTAAAAGTTTCCCGGTAAGTTTGAATATTGGAATCGGTTTTCACGATCATTTTCAGTGCATCATCATCACACACCGTCACACATTCTGCACAACCTTTGCACTTGGTCGGATCAATAAAAATCCCGAACAAACCGCCGGTTCCGGTTTTCTTTTCATAAACCGTGTGATACTTCTGGGTTTTCGTCCATTGGGTTTTGAAATGCTCACGAAGTTCAGGGTCTTCAATGGCAGCAAGTTCTTTTTCGAGATCCTGCTCTTCAATCACTTTTCCCAGGATAGCCGTATCGGGACATTCAGTCACACATTCCATACATCCCACACAATTTTCAGGAATGTATTCCGGAATTTCTGGTGCGATGTAGCTGAAATCACGCAAAACACCGGTTCCGGCAGGAATCAGCGATTGTGCAGTTGTAATGTCGGCAGGAAGTCCTTTTTCAGCGACACCTTTATTGTAAGCGCCGATGATACGGCTATTAAAATCTTCAACATCAATCACAAAGGAGGTTGATGGTTCAGGAACGTTTGTTTTGGTACTCATTTTCATTCTCCTCTTGATTAAGCGTGAGCCGTTTTTGCAGCAGGTTCACTGGCAATCACACTGGCTGGAATCAGTTTTGCATCATTGTAGCCACGGGTTACGCAATTCATGTTATCCTGAATGACCCGGTCGCCACGTTTTCCGAAATATTTGCGGAGCGCTTTTTCAACGCCTTTGAAAATCATATCGTCGCTGATGCCGAGTTTTTCCTTGAATGGTGTTTGTTTCAGGAAAATACCCAGAAGTACAATTCCCTGCATCCGCTGAATCAAATCTGCTGAAGAACTGACTTCTTTTGCAATCTGAACAGTATCCAGATAAACAACACGGAATTTCCCGTTTCTGATTTTTTCTCTGGATGCTTTCGGAATGGAAGCCCAAACCTCTTCCGGAGTTTCATGCTGTGACTGAAGGAAAAGAATTCCGCCGTCTACAAGTCCGCTGGTGGGATTGGAATGGAGAAATGCGGTCACATCATTGACTGCGATAAATTCAACATGTTCAAGTTCAGCGTGGGTCCGGATGTGGTGTTTTGCGAGAGTCAGGTAATAGGTTGTTGGTAAACCTTTCTTTTCTGATCCGTATTTCGGATAAGCCTGAACGTGCATACCAAACACATCACCACCGATTGTGGCGATAATTTTGTTGGTGGTTACTGATCCGAATCCGCCAACAGAATGTCCACGCATAGAAAACGCATTTTCAGGACGAACGTCAGGGTCAACTCTGGATTCAATGGCCAGCGGATGGTGAATACCGATGGTGAAAAACTGTTTGCCCTTGGCAGCCATGTTTTCGTAAATGGCGATCAGATCGCCCGGGCGGATGTCACGGCTTCCCATTCCGGCAGCACCCGAATAAATGTCGGGCATTTTAGATATTTTCTCGTATCCGTTAAATCCGGTAAGTGCATCAGCGAAAGCCGATTTAATTTCCATGGTGAGCGGATTCGATTGTGCCAACGGAACGTCAAGACGTTCGATGACAGAAAAAGCTTTCACATTTTTCAGGGCAGCAACTACTTCTTTTCCCGGGAAAGGACGGAAAGAACGAACGTTGACCACGCCAACCTTCATTCCGGTATTTTCTCTCAGCCAGTCAGCGGCAGTTTCAGCAGTTTCAACCAATCCGCCAAGACCCACGATGGCATATTCAGCATCTTCCATTTTATAGGTTTCAACCTGCTGATATTTCCGGCCGGTCAGTTTGTAAAAATCTTCAAAAGCAACGTCAATGGCAGCCGGTACGATATCGTAAAAATACCGCTGGGCAATTTTCCCCTTCATGTAGGAATCCTGATTCTGCACGATCCCAGTCATGACCGGATTTTTGGTATCGAACAGATTGATGACTTTATCTTTCGGATTTCCGACAAAATCTTTCATCATTTCAGGTTCGATCAGGCGGACTCTTTCAATCGTGTGTGTCGTTAAAAATCCATCCTGAATTGACATAAATGGAGTTCTGGTATCTTCTGCAACCCGGCGGGTAATCAGCGCCATATCACCGGCTTCCTGGGCATTCCGGCCAAACAGCATTCCCCAACCCACATCAGCAACCGACATGACGTCATCATGACCGCAGTGAACGTTCAGAGAGTGAGAAGTCAGCGCACGGGCACCGATATGAAACACGATCGGCAAACGTTTCCCTGAAATGGTATAAAGCACTTCCTTCATGAGGACAAGTCCCTGACCGGAGGTAAAATTGGTCACACGGCCACCGGCAAGAGCAAAACCTTCGCAGGCAGAAGCAGCACTGTGTTCAGATTCCGGCTCAATAAACGCCAGAGATTCACCCCAGAGATTTCTTTTGCCATTGGCGACTTCAAGCTGATACCCACCGCCCATATTCGTGGAAGGCGTAATCGGATAAGCACAGGCACCCTGACAAATGTGAGTTTCAACCCAAACCACAGCACCCGTACCGTCTGTGGTTGTTTCAATTCCCGGATATGGGAATGACTGGGGATCTGACATAATTTCCTCCGGTTTCAATTTGAAAAAAATATTTTAAATCTTTTAAAGTTAATCAGAAGGAACGGAAAATAAAAACGTTTTCGGATGTTGGAAGATTAGATATGCGGGATTTAAACTTGTGGAGGTTGGATGTGGAAGTTGAGATTGGATAAATCAAAGGGAAAAAACTGGATCCCCGCTTTCGCGAGGATGACAAATTCCTTCCTTTTTGCACATTTGAGAGAGTTGTCATTCCCGCGAAGGCGGGAATCCATGCATTTCTTTCATTTTAGACTGCCCTATGACAACCATCTCATAATTTGGAAAATGAGGACGTTGTCATCCCGGACTTGATCCGGGATCCATGCATTCTATACTGGATCCCCGCCTTCGCGGGGATGACATCGGGCGCAACATGCAGCGAGGAATTTACCCCGAAACTTAAATCATTTACTTCAGAAGGGTCATTCTTCCGTTCAGAACTTTAGTATTGAACTGAAGCTGATAGAAATAATGTCCGGAAGCCAAACCAGAACCTGAAAACGGTACAAGTTGCACACCGGCTTCAAGATTGGATAGAATTCTGGTTTCAACGAGCTGACCCAAAACAGAGTAAACCCTCAAGGTTACATTTCCTTTTTCAGGCAGAGAAAACTTGATTGATGTAGACGGATTAAACGGATTCGGATAGTTGCCCGACAACTCAAAGTTTTGAGGTACCGGTTCGATACTCAGAATACGGCTATACTCAAATTTTCCATCCAGATCAGTTTGTTTCAGTCTGAAAAGGGACTTGAGACTTGTGGCAGGTGACAAAAATGAATAGGAATGTGCTTCAGTTGTAGTTCCTTTGCCGGCAACAAAACCAATTGTTTCCCAATCTGAACTGGACCCTGAGGCTCTCGAAGGGTCATGGTTTGAGATATAAGAAGCAGAGCCTTCGAGAGCCTCAGGCTCCGCGCTCCTCTGAATCTCCCAACCATAATTATTGGTTTCGGTAGAAGTAGACCAGTTCAAAACTACTTTTCCATCTGAAATCTGACCTGTGAAAGCTGAAAGTTCAACCGGAAGCGTATTTTCTTCGTTGCTTCCGACTGCAAAATCAGAAAAACTGCTCAGGCCATAAACGGTGATAAACGGTTCATGGTAAATAACAGTTGCATTGATCGGAGCCTGAGAAACATCCTGCCATTGAGAAGTTGCATCAGCACGTTTCAAAATTTTCAACGATTCAAAATCCGTAATCCCGCTGATTCCGGTCAGATCAAGGGTGATTGAATAAATGAATGAGGTTAACCCAGAATGCGTGATCGACCAGAACTTATCTGAAGAAAAGGCTGTAACGCCATCAGGTAAAATCCCGATTGAACCCGGATTGGTTCCGGTTACAGCAGTTAATGAACCTGCTGTATTACTCGGATCGGTAAAATTAAGAACAGCACCAGTTGTTCCTAAAATATAGTTACCAGAACCGGCTGCATTTGCAAAAACCGAAGGTGCGTCGGATGTTGAGTTGGCAATTCCATAATGAGCGGCAAGACGGCTTTCAATAAATATTTTCTGTTCATTGGTCACAGACCGGTCGAAAACCATGATTTCTGCAATATCACCATCATGATAGTAAGTAGCTTCGCCGATGGCCGAATTAACTCCAACTCCAATAAAACCCATATTTGCAGAAAGTGGCAGCTGCATGGTTTGACTGGATGCAGAATTCATTTCCATTCCTTTTGAGTTCGTGAAATAATCATGAAATCCGTTTGAAATGTACCGGTTTGTCATCACATAATAGGTTCCGGAAACCGGACCTGCATCATTATCTCTTTTCCAGGTAAAACCGGTTGTTCCTGTTGCAGGTCGGTTTGACGAAGCAACAAAATTGCCACCGGTTGTCGGAATAGATCCCGCTTCCCAATATAACTCAAGATCAGAAGCCACACCGGTTTCAGCGGCAGCCACACGGAAAAGTCCGTTGTTCGTTTTCCGGATTCTGTTTTTAGCAACGATAAAAATGGAAGCACCTGAAGTCAGATTTAACGACTTGAGTGAACCCAGCACATCATTTGATCCATCAAAACGAATTGCAGGCTCAGAATTCACAGCAGCATCAACCCAAAGTGGCTGTTTTGCAGAAGTAGCCTGACTGAAATTATTCCCCTGATCAGACAAATCTCCCCAGGTAGAAACATAATTGGAGGCATCCTTTGTCACAAGTGTATCCGCACGAAGCCAGAGAACCAATCCGTCAACGGCAGGAACGGTAACAAATGAGGCAACGTCTGTTGAATCAGTTCCAAATGAATTTTCGGCGATCAGTTTATAGAAATATTTTGTTTTTGGGGTAAGTCCTGCAAGTGCTGCAGAAACGGCAACATCAGCAGTTCCGGAACCAACTGACTGAGAAGCAGTTTCTGTAAAACCTGCCAGATCAGGATCAGTTGAATAAATAAATTTGGAGGATGTAGAACCTCCGTTCGGATTGACTTTTCCGTTCAAAACCACCGATTTCGACGTTTTTTCAGTGACTTTCGGAAGCGAAACGGTTGGATTCAAAGTTGCATAAGAACCCCCATACCGGTAATAATCTGCTGAGTTGGTTGCTGAATTCGCAGTTCCTGCAGAACCATAAGTTACCGCCAAAGTATAAAGTGAACCACCATATTGAAAAATAGCTCCGCCATAGGTTAATCCGCTTTGACCAGGTGATGTAGTTGTTCCGGCTGTAGTAGAATTATTCAGGAAGGAACAGGATTTCAGATAAAGTGAACCTGATTTCAGGAAAACAGCTCCACCCATTCCGGCACCACCGCCAGCTTTATTCGCACCTGCATTTCCTCCGCCAAATCCGCCACTACCCGGTGTATTCGATGCGGTATTTCCTACGCCGCCACCGCCGCCGCCAAATCCACCGGTACCACCAGCACCGCCGTTGGAAACCGCACCACCTGAACCACCGCCTGAAGCAAAACCACCGGCACCACCAAAGGTTGCCCGGTATCCGCCGCCACTACCAATTCCAGCAACAACCGTATTGGTTCCGGTTACACCGCCCAGATATCCGCTTACGCCACCAGTATAGATGACTTGTCCGTCGCCGCCAAAACCACCGCCGCCACCAACACCCGCTGATGATCCATTTCCACCAGTTGCATTATTTGATGAAAAAATAACATTCTCAACGGTTACAATTCCGGCATTCTGGAAAATGGCTCCGCCCATTCCGGCTGCACCACCGCCACCGGCGGCACCATTTCCGCCTTTTCCTTTTCCATTGGCAAGTGTCATGTTTTTAATTTCAACAGTTGGCGCAGCTGGAGCTACAGAAGTAAAAGGAGACGTTCCGGCACCGACAAAGAAAATCCGGTACAGGTTATTTCCGGAAATAGTAAGATTACCCGATCCCGGACCGTTGATAACGGTTGAATAATTGATTGCCGGCAATAGACTGGTCAAAGTCAGTGTACCTGAAAGTCCGGTCATATCAACCGTGTGACTTCCTGAAGCTGTCGTATTAATCTGGGTGAGCACATACCGTAAAGTTCCGGTGTTTCCAGAGCCGGTATTGGTGTCATCGGTTGAGCTAACCGTCCAGGCGGTTTGGGCAGACAAAGACCAGTTCAGAATGAACAGTCCGGCAAAGATCATGAGCAGTTGTTTCATAGGGATTTTCCTGTTTTAGATTTGAATGGGTCAAAAGTACGGGTTATGTTTTTTTGCTATTCACCAGACTTTGTGAAACCTGAGTTTCAATTGATAAAATGATGAAATGGCTTGATAAGCCTGATCGTGATTTTGGGCATCATCCAGGCAATTTGGAAATGATATCCTTTAATGCCTGAATCTGCAGGGGTTTTGAAAGAAAAAAGGATCCAGGATGGTTAAGTGCGAACTTCCCATATTTTTCATTGGCTGAAATAAAAAGAAAAACCGGTTTGAGTTCGGGAATCCAGGCTTTAAGATGAAAAGGAAGGTCAAATCCTGATTGTCCGGAAAGTTCAATATCAACAAGTATAAGGTCAGGCTTGGAATGGGCAATTTTAAGGCAGGCAGATTCAAGATTCTGAGCCGATCCGGCAACCACAATGTCAGGGAAAAAAGTTAAAAATAATCCGTCAAGATAACTGACGGTTCCGGGTTCATCATCTAAAATGAATACTGTTTTCGATGCCGATTTTTGCATTTTTATCCAACTGATTGAAATGAGGATGAGACCTGAAAAGTGTTTTGAAAACGCCTTCAGATCAATTCCATTTTACAAGAATCGGATTTTTTTGACTTTAATATCCACGGGAACGTGTAAAGGACGGGTTCAGGTTTGTGAAATACCCGATCAGGTTAACGAAGGGAAGCAATAGCTGTGAGAAGATCTTCACGGCGATTGTTTGAAACCGTCAGTTCTTCACCATTTGTCATCACGACAAAACCACCTTCTTTTCGTACAAATTCTTTCACATGATGAAGATTGATGAGGTAAGACCGGTGCGGACGAAAAAACCCCCGGGATTCAAGCATCGGTTCAAAATCTTTCAGGTTTTTGCCAACCAGTAATTTCTTTCCGCTTACCAGAATAAATTCGGAATAGGCGCCCGAGGCTTTCACAAATAAAATATCAGGAACTGATAAAAACGAATATCCTTCAGAGTGGGGAACGATAATTTTCCCTGGACTGCCTGAAGTCAGGTTTTCTTTCAAAACCATATTTTTCTGGATATTAAACCGGCTTCCCTTTTTATCCAGTTTCATGACAGCAGATTCAAGCTGATCAACCTGAATAGGTTTCAGCAGATAATCAACTGCAGAGAGTTGAAACGCACTGATTGCATATTTACTGTAGGCCGTTGTGAAAATGATTTCAAAAGTAATTTCATCCGGATTGAAAAAATCGAGAATCTGCAGACCGGAATAGCCAGGAAGTTCAATATCAAGAAAGATGACCTGCGGATGCAGACGATTGATCTGACGGATTGCTTCAGGCAAGTCACGGGCAGTACCCATGATCTCAATATTTGGAATGAATTCCCCGATTAAGGCAACCAGACTTTCACGTGCAAGATCTTCATCATCGACAACGATGGCAGTAATTTTTTCAGTCATTTGAAACAAGAGGTAAAGTGATGATAACAAGCGTACCTGACGGTTGGCCATCAGCACTGATTTTATCTGCTATGGTAAGCCCGATCTGATTCGGAGTGGCCTGATTGAGCAATTCCAGTCGTTTTTCTGTTGCGGAATGGGCAAACGACTCATGATAACCCGGCCGGCTGGCATTAATTTCAGACGATCGTTTCCGGCCAATTCCGTTGTCTTCAACCTCAACCCGGAGCACGTCACCTTCCTTATCCAATGAAAACCTGATTTGAAGTTCACGGTTTTCCTGTTTATGTCCTAAACCATGTTTGATGGCATTTTCAACATAAGGTTGGATGATCATGGCCGGTAACATCAGATTTTCAGGGTTGATATCATCAGAAACTGAAATTGTCCAGTTTAACTGACTGTTAAAACGCAGATTTTCAAGATCAAGATAGAGTTTTAGAGCTTTGATTTCTTCTTCAAGTGAAATTTCAATTGCCTCACTGAATTTTAAAATACTTCTGATCAGATCAGAAAATTTTCCCAGATAAATATTAGCATTCAATTTATCATTTTTAAAAATAAAACTTTGAATTGAGCTTAATGCATTGAAAATAAAATGCGGATTCATTTGAGCAGTCAATGCCGTCATTTGCGACAATCTGAGTTCTTTTTGCAGCTCAGACCGTTCCTGTAACCGTTTATGCTCAGCTTCAAACCGGTGAACCTGAAACCGGTGAATGGCAACAATGCCTGAAAGAAAGAGAATAATAACCAGAGCATAAAACCATCCCGTTTTCCAGAATGGCGGTGGTATACTGAATTCAACAAAAGCGGGAGTTTTACTTTTAAGTCCTGAGGAAAGAACCGCTTCAACTTCAATCCGATAATCACCTGAAGGCAAACCTATCAGACTAACAAATGGGGATGATGATTGAGTTTCTGTCCATTCTTCTGTCAGGCCAATTACCCTGTAACGAAAACGGTATTGTGATTTATTGAGAAAAGAAATTGCTGAAAAGTTCACTGTCAATACTGAAGGGGGAATTGCAAATTTGTAATAGGGTAATAAGGTTGTGTCTTTTCCGTTCACATTTACAGAATGGATTGCAACGTTTGGCTGATTGGTTGATTCGAGTTTATAATCTACCGGAAGCCGGATAATGCCCTTCCCGGTACCCACAAACAGATAGTCATTGTCAATCTCAAGTGAAGTGATTTCTTCTCTGAAATACGGACCGGTAACCTGATGATCGTCATCTGTTGCTTGATTCCATCTGAAAAGTCCAAAATTGGTACCCAGCCAAATACCCGCACGACTTTCTTTCATCACCCTTAAGGTTGCAGCATTTTGGCCTGTTTGTAATTGCAAAGGGCCTGATAAACCGGATGGAAGCAATTTGAAAATCCCTTTTCTATCGGCATAAAACAGAAGCTGCTTTTTTCTGTCGAAAGTGTAGGAAGTCATGTAAAGTGATCCACCGGATGAGTCAGTCAGTTCTTCAAGAGTTTTGCCAGTTTTGTGAAGAAACAATTGTGACCGGGTTGCAAATAAAACAGAATCCTTTCCTAACGGAACAACGTGCCTGCCAGCACCCCGTAATTCAAAACGGGTTATTTCCAGAGAAGTTGAACTGTTAATTACTTTGGGTAATTGCTGAATGCCACCACTTGAAGCGATCCAGATGTTACCATTCACATCCTTTCTGACCTTTTTAACAGAAGCAGTGGAAATCAGAAACCGGTTTTTACTATTTTTCCAGTCAGGAAAAACCCAGAGACCACCAGATGATACAAAAAGGTTACCCGTTTTATTATCATAAAACAGGGTTTCAACATTTTTCCGGTTGTTAAAACCAATATCACGCAATTCAAGTGTTTTTCTGTCAAGAACAAAAACATCACCATTGTAAAGGCCAATAAAAAGCCAGGAATCGGGTCCGGGCCACATACAGGTTATACTGTTGTCGCTTAGTTTGCTGTTAAATTCATTAATCACCACTACTTTTTCATCGGGAACCTGAAACAACCCATCCTGAAGTCCAGAAAACCAAAGTGAACCTTCTTTATCCTCTGTCACATTTGAAAATTGAATTCCGGGAAACCAGGTTCTGGTGGGCAAAGCATCCTGAAGCGAATTAATGAAAAAAACACCATTGTAGGAGGCAATCCATAAACCATGATCAGGAAGGAATTTCCCCATCGTTGCCCAGATTTGTTTTTCCTCTAAATAATCAGAAACCGGAAGTCGTTCAAGCTGATTATTCCGGTAAATCATAAACTGGTGTGAGGCCTGAGATAAAACCAGAACACCTTCAGGGTGGTCAATCAAAAAAACGGCGCCGGTTAGGTGTTGGTACGAACTGTTTCCGGGCAAAGCGGAAAGAACGCTATCTCCGGGCTGCCAGCCCATCAATCCAAAAACGGAATCAAACAGATACAATTTTTGGTCTTTTCTGCTCCAAACGAGATCATAGGCAAAACCTGAACCCCGTCCCGGTCTGTAAATAAGGGTACCTTTCCCCGTTGCAAAATCATAAAGAATAAAACCTTCAGATTGAGAAACGGCCATTTTTCCATCCGGAAGAAAAACAATCCGGGGCAACAGGTAATTGTTGGTTGACTTCAAACCTTCTACCCGAACCAAAGAATCACCCTTGGTCACCAGTATATCCATATCAAAATTTACAGCCCAGATACGGTTGTCCGGACCAACCCGAAGTCCTGAAAGTGACCGCCTGATGGTTGGTTTCATCGCCATTACAACTGTTCGCAAACCATCAAAACGAACTAAACCTTCCGAACTTGCAATCCAGATATACCCACTTGAATCGGTAAGGACATCGTAAAGTTCATGGGAAGGAAGACCAAATTCGGTTGTATAATTGGTATATGCCGGTTCCTGAGCCGTGACATCGGAAAATATGAAAACAGAAAAAAGGAGGAAAAGGAGGTTTTTCATTCAGGATGGTGCGAAATTTATTAGAAAATTTCAAGTTTAATGCAGGTGGGAAAAAGAACAGTTTTTCTTTATCAACCTGATAATGGATTATCAAAATGATCTTTTTATTTAGTTTTTTAATTGTCAGAGTTACTTTAAAGGACATTTTTGTCTGGCACGGTTTTGGTGGCCTTTTTGTTTTTAAATCGCAATAAAATCTGGAAAACGATTACAAATGAAATCAGCAATAAAGTTCGCATTTATCCTTTTTCTTTTTCTTTTTCAATTTATTCCATCCCTTGCCCAAAATGTTGTTTTAAACGAGGTCCTTGCTTCAAACTCTCAGGGGATTGTGACGGTTTTCGGTGAACATTCAGATTGGATTGAACTTTACAATCCGGGTAGCAGTTCTGCCAATCTAACTGGCTATTTCCTGACTGATGAAAAAGATTCCCTGAATAAATGGCGATTTCCTGCAAATACCTTTTTAAACGCTGGAACTTTCCTCCTTGTCTATGCCGACGGACGCAATACCGGACTTCACACTAATTTTAAGCTATCAAAATCGGGAGAATTTATTGCTCTCGTAAAGCCTGACAGTACAATTGCAGATTCCCTGACTTTCGGTAAACAATCAGATGATATTTCTTTTGGACAGATTCTTTCGCAACCTGAAAACTGGGGTTATTTTCCAGTTCCAACACCAGGGAAATCAAACAATTCATCTTCATCATCAGGCCTGCTTCCTGATCCTGTTTTTTCAATTCAGGGCGGATTTTTTAACGGACCACAACAAGTATCGCTTTCTCTTTCTGCTGAAGGTGATATTTATTACTCACTTGATGGTACTGAGCCAACCCCTGCCTCGAACCTCTATTCAGCCCCAATTTCCATTACAAAAACGACGGCCGTACGTGCAATTGCAATAAAGGCCGGTTTTATTTCAAGCCCTGTTTTAACCAACACCTTTTTCATTAACGAAACTACAACACTTCCTATCATTTCTCTGGTTACAAATCCGGCAAATCTTTTTGATAATAAAATCGGAATTTACGTCACGGGTACAAATGGGATTGCAGGGGCGTGCGATCCGACACCAAGAAATCTCAATCAGGATTGGGAAAGACCGGTAAACATCGAATTTTATGAACCAACCGGTGAACAGGGACTGAATCAGGAAGCCGGAATAAAGATCTTTGGCGGATGCTCCAGAACCCGTTATCCCCAAAAATCTTTTGCTCTTTATGCAAGAAATAACTACGGAAAAGGATCGTTCGACTATCCCATTTTCCCGGATCGGAGTTTCAAAAAATATGAATCCTTTCTGCTCAGAAGTTCTTCAGATGATCAGGTTTTTACCTTTTTCCGTGATGCCCTTTCACATAGTGTTCTGCCTGAATTTATGGATGCTGAAGTTCAGGCTTACCGGCCAGCCCTTGTTTTTATTAATGGGGTTTATTGGGGCATTCACAATCTCAGAGAAAAAATTGATGAACACTACTTCTCGAATCATTTCGGAGTAAACCCTGAGGAGGTGAATATTCTGGAAGGACAAGGCTGGGCAACTGTTGGAAGTGCAACCAGTTATTCGGCAATGGTCACTTTTACCGATCAGAAAAACATGGCTCTAAAAGCAAATTACGATTACATCAAAACACAAATGGATGTAGATCAATACATCGACTACATGACCGGTCACATCTACCTCGCTGAAAGAGATTGGCCGGGTAATAATATCAAATTCTGGAAGGCAAATTCAGGCGAATTCGCAAAATGGCGTTGGATCAATTTTGATATGGATCAATGTTTTACGCTGATCTGGCTCAACGAAGACATGATTGCCAAAACGACACAAACCAACGGACCCGGCTGGCCGAATCCGGATTGGTCAACCAAACTGTTCAGAAATCTATTAAAAAATCCGGACTTCAAAAATGAGTTCATTCAACGATATGCCTGGCACACGAATGTCACGTTTAATCCCGAAAGGCTCTTTTCTTTTATCGACAGGTTTGAAGCTCGTCTCGCTCCCGAGATTCCCAGACATATTCAAAAATGGGGTGGTAAAATTGATCCCGATTCTCAGGAAGGCTGGCAAAAACCTACGTTCAGTTCTGTGGGTGAATGGCAATCAAATGTAAACGAAATGAGAACCTATGCAACTGAACGGGCAGCATTTTCGAATGCCCACATGGTTCAGAAATTTGGCTTGTCCGGGCTGTCAAAAATAACTGTAAAATCTGAAAAAGATGGATCAGGTGCTTTTAAGGTTGTGAACAAATCAGTATCTGATGGTTTTACCGGTACCTTTTTCAATGATATTCCTTTGAAAATATCAGTTATCCCCTTTCATGGAAACACTTTCTCACATTGGGGCATTTCAGCGACCGAAACCCAAAAACAAGATTTTATCGTTTCCGGCTCAACCTGGCATTATTATGATAAAAACGGACTTCCAAATGTGTCCTGGATGAGTTCAGCTTTTGATGAAAGTACCTGGTCAACAGGAACATCGCAGTTTGGCTATGGTGAAGGTGATGAATCGACTGTTATCAGTTTCGGACCCAACAGTCAGAGTAAATACATGACGGCATATTTCAGAACAAAATTTACGATTGAACCGGGTGTAACCATAAAAACTGTCTCTCTTGATCTGATAGCAGATGACGGGGCTGTCATTTACCTGAATGGAACAGAAATTTTAAGAGTGAATATGCCAACCGGACCTATCACGTTTTCAACCCCGGCACTTGGATTTTCTGATGTTGAAAATACATTCGTTACCTTTTCTATCCCGGCCGATAATTTTGTTTCGGGACAAAATGTACTCGCTGTTGAAATTCATCAATCAGGTGAAACCAGTTCAGATTTAAGCTTTGATTTGAAATTATCAGGCTTTTTATCCGGCGGAACAAATGAAACTACTGTCTACTCGCCTGAACTTTCAATCATTCCGGACGGTGATCAGGTTTTAACAGCCTATTTCACAAAGGATTCTGTTGTAACCCACTTTCTGGTTGTTATCAATGAAATTAATTACCAGTCTTCACCTGACTTCAATACTGAAGATTGGGTGGAAATTCATAATTCAGGCCTACAGGCAATTTCTTTGGACGGCTGGTCAGTCAGTGATTTTACCGATTCTACAGGATTTATTTTTCCCGGAAACCAGGTGCTAAAACCGGGTGATTTTCTGATCCTGTGCAAAGACACGATTAAGTTTGACCGCTTACATCCGAATATTAAAAACCGGATCGGCAATTTTGACTTTGGTCTTTCTTCAGCAGGCGAAACCCTATTTCTGAAAGATGGATCAGGAAATGGTGTCGATGAAGTCTATTTTGGTACAACTTCCCCATGGCCCCAAATCGGTAATACCGGGTTTACACTAGAACTTATTAACCCGATAAAAGACAATAATTTATCCTCTTCGTGGATTTCGTCTAAAACACTTCATGGAACTCCGGGATATACAAACTCACAATGGATACCGGTGTCAGTTGATAATCGGGAAAACTTAACTTTTGCCCTGTTTCAAAACTATCCAAATCCATTTAATCCTGAAACAACAATTTCTTATTCCCTGTCGATACCGGGATTTACCGAACTTTCGGTTTTTTCAGTTCTGGGACAGAAATTGTTCACATTAGTGGAAGAAAAGCAGGAAGCAGGAGTGCATTCAGTTACCTGGAATGCTTCCGGATTTGCAAGCGGGGTTTATCTGATCAGGTTAAAATCAGGATCGTTGGTTAAAACAAACCGCATGATTTTATTGAAATAAAACCATGGTGATTAATTAGTAGGGCTGGCTCCAGATACGGGGAATTGAAAAGCTGAAAATTGCACCTTTGTTTTTTTCACTTTCAACCCAGACTTTTCCGTGATGCATATCAATAATTTTCTTCACGATTGCCAGACCGAGGCCTGTACTTGATTCACCACCGGTTGGCCGGGCACTGAGCTTTTTATAGCTTTTAAAAATATCACGCAAATCGGCTTCTGAAAGACCTTGACCATTGTCTTCAACCTGAACAACAACTTCCCTGATTGTTGAAGAAAATTTGATTTTAATTTCACCGCCAGGTTGGGTGTACTTGATTGCGTTTGAAACCAAATTATCGATCACCTCTGAAATCCGGTCACGGTCAATCATTTCTGTATCTTCTGATTCTTCAAGAGAATAAGATATTTGAATGCCCTTTTGAGATGCCAATCTCAGATAAAAGTTTTCAGATTCTTTCAAAATATCAAGAATACTATCCTGTCTGATATTAAGAACCAATTTTCCTGATTCTATTGCAGTTATATCCAAAAAGGCAGTAATCATCCGAGACATTTGCTGCGTAACGGTTGTCACCTTTTCAAGATCCCTCACAGATTTTTCCTTATCAATCTGCCCGGATTTAATCTGCATGATAACCAACGTCACATAATTCATAATAACCGTAAGCGGGTTTCTTAAATCATGTGCGGCAATTCCCAGAAATTCATTTTTCTTTTCATTCAGGAAAGAAAGTTCTTCCATCAGCCGGGTTTTAATAAATGCCGTTAGAATATGCTCTTTCAGGTTTTCAAGAAAATCAATATCAGCAGTTGTAAAAGCATCTGGGTCCGTCCAGTTGCCAAAAATCAGATAACCTTCTATGTTATTTGCAACCAGCATTGGAATGGTTACAGTCACAACCGGTTGTTGACCCAGGTTTTTAAACAATTCAAGCTGGTTTCGGTCACCAGTTTGTTTATAAATATCCTCATAAAGGATTTCAGCATCTCTGATCAGGTTGTTCTGTAGTTCATCCGGTTTTATTTGCGTCAGAATCTCAGTTTTGATTCCCGAAACTGCACGGACAGTGAAACGCCTTAAATCTCTTTCAAGCACCAAAGCCAGAGAAAACTGGACACCTTTCAGAACTGATATTTCACCTAGAAGGGATTGGAGTAAATTCGAAAAATTCAATTCCGAGTTAATTGACTTAACAATTGAATTTATTTTTTCAAGACTTTCTGTTTTTATCTCAAGTTCATGTGTTCGTTCTGCAACCTGATCCTCTAGTTTAATCTTTTGAGATTGTATTGAAATAATCCGGCCACGGTACCAGGCGTAAAACACGCCTGCAATTAACAGGATAAACGAAATTCTGAACCAATAGGTTTGATAAAACGGCGGGTGAACAATCACCTTAATTGTCAAACCTTCCATATTCCAGACATTATCACTGTTTGAACCAATTACTCTGAAAGTATATTCGCCACCATCGAGGTTGGTATAGGTTGCAGCCCGGTTGTTTCCGCAATAGATCCAATCTTCATTAAATCCTTCCAGTTTATAAGCATACTGGTTTTTTTCCGGATTGTTGAAATCAAGTGCTGCAAATTCGAAAGAAAAAAAGTTTTCACTGTGATCCAGTTCAATTTCCCTGAGTTCGGTAAGAGGTTTTCCTACACTTACAGGTTTATCAAATTTTTTAAATGCAGTGAGAACCAGTGGCGGAATATGAATATTGTCATAAACACTGTCGGGAGAAAAAGCATTGATGCCATTAAGTCCACCAAAGAGCATTTGCCCTTCCCGTGTTTTTAAATAGGCACCCCAGTAAAACTCACTTGATTGCAAACCATCAAGCTCATCATAATTTCTGAATGATTCGTTAACCGGGTTAAATCGTGAAAGTCCTCTTGAGGTACTGATCCAGATATTCCCGGTTTTATCCATGAGTAAGCCAAATACCAGATTGCTGGTCAAACCTTCCGTTTCGGTGTAGGTTTTCTCAATTAGTCCTGTACTCTTGTTAAAATAGTTGAGTCCGCCACCATAAGTTCCAAGCCAGAGAAATCCATTTCCGGCATCCACTATTGAAATCACACTTGCAACATTGATTCCTCTTGATTTGTTTTTCTCAAAAAGATATCGGGTTACCTTACCGGTAGATTCATTAAACTTGTTGAGTCCATTCCATGTTCCCACCCACAACTGACGTTCGGTATCCTCAAAAAGTGTCTGGATCCGGCTGTCACTGAGAGTTAAGGGGTTGGCCGGGTCAGAGAAAAATCTTTTAAATTTTCCGGTCTCAGTATTAAACCGGTTAAGACCATTTTCTGTACCAACCCAATAATTACCGTTGGTTGTTTTTATTACAGACTGAACACGATCATCTGATATGGTTGTCGGGTCAGACTCCATACTGGTGTAACTTGTAAAATTTAAAGTTTTAAGGTCAAGTTTGTTCAGCCCGCCACGCCAGGTGCCAACCCAAAGAATATCAGGATCTTCCTGACAAAAAGCTGATACATCATTGATTGAAAGACTTTTTGGATTTGCGGGATCATTTAAAAACCGTTTGAAAGTACCTGTCAAATGATTTAATTTATTAATCCCGCCGCCAATGGTTCCGATCCAGATATCTCCGTTTAAATCCTGGAAAATTGACCGGATTGTATTTGAACTGAGTGAATTTGGATTTTTTTCGTTGTGTTTAAAATGTCTGAACTTTTCTTTCAGCGGAGAATATTTATTAATTCCACCGCCTGAGGTTGTAATCCAGATAATTTTAGACCTGCTTTCAATGATTGCGGTAATCCAGTCATGACTTAAAGTCCCTAACCTTCCCGGATCATTTTTATAATGTGTGATGTCACCATTTTTCCGGTTGTAGGTTGAGAGTCCGCCACCGATTGAACCAAACCAGATAATACCCCTGCTGTCTTCAAGAATAGATACAACACGTTCATCACCGACATGAATAGTTGGGTCATTTTTATGGAGGATGCGGGTGAAAGTGCCGTCAGCCGGGTCAAAACGGTTAAGTCCGCCACCGTCAGTTCCCACATAAAGCATACCGTCTGTAGTTAAATAAACCGCTCTGACGGCATTGTTTGAAATACTCTTTTTATCTGACGGTTTGTGACGGTAAATCTTAAACTGATTTTTGTTGATATCATATTCATTCAAACCCTCTGCATCATCAGTTCCCATATAAAGGATGTCATTTTTATCAATGACGATGGGCCGGAGGTCATTTGTGCTGGGTGAGTTCAGATTGTCAGGATCATGAAAGAAACGGGTGAATTTTCCCGTTTTTCTGTCAAGTTTATTAAGACCGTAGGCAGTTGTAACCCAGATATTCCCCTTTGAGTCCTGGGCAATACCACGAACAGTTATGTTGCTTAAAGCTTCACTGTCATTAAAGTTACTCAGGTAGTGAGTAAAATTCTCAGTAACAGGGTCAATCATGTTTAGGCCGCCACCTGCAGTTGCAAGCCAGATCATGCCATCCCGGTCAAGAAAAATATTCAGAATGTTGTTATCAAGCAGTGAATTCTGATCGGTTGGGTGGTGTTTAAAGGCCCGGAATGAATATCCGTCGTAACGGTAAAGTCCGTCAGGAGATGCAATCCATAAAAAGCCTGATTTATCCTGTACCAATCCATTAACAAGCCCAACAGTTAGACCTTCATCAGGACCTAAGTGCTCAAATTTAACAACCTGGGCAAAAACACCAGGAATTAGTAAACTTAAAACACAGCTTGTTAGAAAAATAAGTCGGAATAATTTCATTTTTTAAAATTGCCTGACAACAGATTAGATGTTAAATATACAACAAAAATAAAGTGTTTTGCCTCAACATAAGGGTAATAACGTAAAATCTAATAAAAATTAAAGGTTAGTTAAAATTTCAACTGGGATGAAAAGGATTTTTTGAGAATCAGCATTTATAAAAAAAGCCGAATCTAAAAGCAACACTGGCAGATTATCTCAGAATTTTTCCCAACTGGTGATGCTGCCAAAGCAGATCTTCATCAAGAAAGTGTGATGAGGCAAAACGTTCCCTGTTTCTGTCAATTGCCGAAAAAACAGAAAATAAAACACCTTCCTCGAAAAGGGGAAGTTTACCGGCTTCCTGGCCACCGGCTTTGTAAGAGGCAGACCCACCCCAAAACAGAATACCATCTTCTGATCCGGTTCGGTTACAGAATACGACAGGGAGAGAAAGTGTGGTTGCATAAGACTGGCAAATGATTTTCCATTTCGACGAAATATCAAGAGTTTCTGAGGCCAGTTCACTTCGGTAGGGAGAAGCTGCCATAATGATGAGCAGTTCCATTCCCTGATGAGCAAGGAGATAAGCTAATGACGGATGCCATGAATCTTCACAAATTAAAACGCCTATTTTTCCCACAGCAGTATCAATCACACTGATGTCATTTCCACGGGTAAAAAACCGGGATTCATCAAAAACATTATAGGTTGGCAAATATCTTTTTCTATGGGCAATTTTGACTTTTCCAGCCTCTATCAGGCAGGCAGAATTGTAAAGTTCACCATCAGATCCACGTTCCGGAAAACCAATCAGAAGTGAAGCAAACTGAGAAAGGGGTTTCAGTTCATCAAAAATGGGATTTTCTTCTGAAATTGCAACATCATAAACCGCATCCTGGAGATTATAACCAGACAGACTCAGTTCCGGAAAAACAATGATTTTTGCCCCTTTTTCAATTGCTTCTGTTGCGAACTTTATGTGCCGCTTCAGATTTGCCTGCAAATCAAGCAGCCGGGAATTAAACTGCACCAGGGCCGTTGACAAAGTATGATTTGCGGGTAAAGTCATTTTCTGTGATCCGTTAAAATCAGTAGTTATTTAATTAAATCCGGCATAAGGTGCAGAATTGGCCTGACTTTTGGTTGTCGTTTCAAGAATTCTGACATCAGTCTGCTTTTTTTCAAGAACAAACCCGGAATTTGAAATTCCAATATTTACCGACCAAAGTAATTGAAGGAAATTTCTGACATAATTCTCATCGAAACTCAAAAAATAAGGGTCAATTTTGCCCTGAACGTCAACCCTTTCCAACTGGATTTTCTCAATATAGCCGTGAATCAGGTTTTTTTGGTTTTTAGTTGATTCTTCCTTCATTCGGGTGTCGGTATCTCCGGGTAAATCCAACTCAGATTTAATTTTACTCATGATACCGGTAAGTTGAAAATCAGACCAGGAACGCAACGGGTAAAAACTGTTCCTGTTGAGGTTCAAAATGGCCGAGTTTTCAATGTCTGAGCTTTGAAAGATTTCCTTATTTAGCGGAAAAAAGAAGGTTGCCGGTTCTGACGGATTAAAACCAGTTTCATCAATCCGGACTGAAATATTACCCCCCAATTGCGGTGTACCATCAACCGATTTGTTGTTTTTATCAACCAGCTTTTCAATCAGACTGCCCGGCCCGTTTTCATTGGTGAGAATAAAGGAATTTAAAGTGGACAGGTAAGCCAGGTTAAAGTCATTCCCCGTATCAATTCTGATGTTCACATTGCGATAACAGGCATTTTCAATAAACCGAAATCCAATTGCAAAAGGAAGTGAAGAAAGAGTCTGATTCATGATGTATTCAATTTCATAATCAGGCGGAACTGAAGCCAGTTCAATACGGGAATGGCCGGCCAGATCAGAAATAACCTTACCCTTAAACAAATCAAAAAATTTAGCTAATTCATTCTTTTTGTAATAAGTGATACCTTCAGAATTGGTCACCTTAAGAAACAGGTCAACTGATGACTCTATGGCAGGTATTGGGGCAGGAAGTACGATTTTATTGTTTGTTGAAAAGGATGTCGTTCTGAAGTGAATCCAATAATTTACCTGCCCGGAATTGATAAAATCCAAAAGTTTAATTCCAGTAACTTTTGAACCTGTAATATTAACCTGGTAATCAAAAACGACGATCCCGCTTTTCTGTTCTTCAGGGGTTAACTTGGTAAAAGCAGCCTCAATTGGTTTACCGAGATAGGCTTCAAGTTCCTGCTGAGTGGTATAGGCACTTTTTGTGCCTGAGCATGACAGCAGCAAACCAGAAAGAAGGACGAAAAAATACTTTTTCATTTTACCACCTTAAATTACCAGCTTCCGCCGCCGCCGCCGCCGCCAAAAGATCCACCGCCACCTGAGAACCCGCCAAAGCCTCCGCCAGATGAACCGCCGCCACCCCAGCCACTACCACCGGAATGCCCGCCTCCACCAAAAATCAACGGAAGAAGAAACGGCCAGGCTGCTGTATCTGATGTCCGGGTTTTTCTAGATCCCCCGCCCAGATTATTTCCACCATTATTACTTCTTTTTGAAATATTTGATAGAACAAGAAACAAAACAAGAAGAATGACGCCACCGACAAGAAAATCGGAAAGACTTAAATCCCCCTTTTTTGCAGTTGTTTTATATTCACCTTCAGTTGAGGCACAGATAAAATAAATGGTTCTTGCTAATACTTCATCAAACTGACCGGCTTTAAGTCGGGGAACTGCTTCTTCCCGGAAAAACCTTTTTATTACGACATCGGGCAAAGCACCTTCCAAACCACTTCCAGGAAATATTTTAAACTCCCGTGGCTTTTCGGTTGTAATAATAACCATGACCCCATTGTCATTTTTTTCATCCCCAAGTTTCCATTTTTTTTGCTTCCATAATCTTATTGCAAAATTTATGGGATCGTCGTTATCAGGAATTTGCTTTAAGGTAATGATAACTATTTGGTTACCAGTCCGATTGCTATACCGGACAAGTGAATCCATGGCAGATAAAACAGCTTGTTCTGAAAAAATCCCAGCATAGTCATTAATGACTTTCCTGTTTTTTACAATTTCATCAAATGTCTGAGCCTGCAGAGTTTGCAGGCTCAGAATAAAGAGGCAAATTGAAAAAAGACTGGTTTTCAGTTTCAAAATTGAACCTTAGGTGTATTTTCACTGCCAGCCGCAGCTTCGAAATATTGTTTTTCTCCAAATCCAAACATCCCTGCAAAAAGAACACCGGGGAATTGTTTAACCAATTGATTGTAAACTTTAACGACATCATTGAAATCATCACGTGATTTTTTGATCCGGTTTTCAGTTCCTTCCAATTGTGCCATTAGATCCTGATAGTTCTGGTTGGTTTTCAGTTGCGGGTAATTTTCATTCACAACCATCAACCGGCTAAGGGCAGAACTCAATCCGTCCTGAGCTTGCTGGAATTGTTTGAATGCCTGCGGATTATTCAGGATTTCTGGTGTAATTGAAAGCTGACCAACCTTTGCACGGGCTTCAGTAACGCCAAGCAGGATTGATTTTTCCTGAACGGCAGCGCCTTTAACAGTTTCAACCAGATTTGGAATCAGGTCACTTCTGCGTTGATAATCAGACTGAACTTTTGCCCAGGCATTGTTTACTTCTTCATTCAAAGTTACCATTCCGTTATACTGACCGGTAACCCAAAAGAAAATAATAACAACAAACAATACAATTCCGCCACCAATCCACAATCCTTTACTCATATCTTTAAACCTTTCATTTAGTTTTAAATCCCATTTTTCAGGAAAAAAATCCGTGAAAATTGTCCGGCTTCATCTATCAAACCCTGTGCCGAATCAGGAGTTAAACGGAAAAACAATCCCAATTGATTCAAAATTCCCCTAAAAACCAGCCATATTATAACCATTTATGCAAAACTGAACATTAGGATGTCAGTTTGTCAGGCTTCTGATTGGCGGCGGAATCTGTCCGCCACGGGTTACAAATACAGACGAATCCAGATTTCGCACTGGCATGATTGGTGCCCGGCCAAGCAATCCGCCATAATCTACAAACTCACCCACATCTTTTCCGTGAATCGGCAGTATTCTCACAGCGGTGGTTTTGTTGTTCACCATTCCGATTGCACATTCATCCGCAATTATTCCTGCAATCGTTTCAGCCGGAGTTTTCCCTGGAATTGCAATCATATCCAAACCAACCGAACAAACGGCTGTCATGGCTTCGAGCTTTTCAATGCTGAGGTGACCCAGTTCAACGGCACGAATCATGCCCTGATCTTCTGAAACCGGAATAAATGCACCCGACATGCCACCAACTGATGACGTTGCCATGATGCCACCCTTTTTAACTGATTCATTTAGCAGGGCAAGGGCTGCAGTCGTTCCTGGTGCACCGACTGATTCCAATCCCATTGCTTCAATGATGTCTGCAATTGAATCTCCGATTGCCGGCGTTGGAGCCAATGACAAATCAACAATTCCGAATGGAACGCCAAGGCCTTCTGCTGTTTTTCGGCCAATAATTTCACCGGCACGTGTAATTTTGAAAGAGGTTTTTTTGATTTCCTCTGCCAACGCCATAAAGTCAGATTTTCCCAAACGGCGGATTGCATCCAAAACCACACCCGGACCCGAAATTCCGACATTGAGCACAACCTCAGCTTCTGTAACACCATGAAAAGCACCGGCAACAAAAGGGTTGTCTTCCGGAACGTTGCAGAAAACAACCAGTTTTGCGCAACCGATTCCATCATTGTCTTTGGTCAGTAAAGCTGTTTTTTTGATGACATGAGCCATTTCAAGAACAGCATTCATGTTGATGCCGGCTTTTGTTGAAGCCACATTAACCGATGAACAAACCCGTTTGGTTTCTGCCAGTGCCTGCGGGATTGACTTGATCATTTCCCGGTCACCGTTGGTGTAACCCTTTTGAACAAGAGCTGAATATCCTGCAATATAATCAACACCGCATTCCATGGCGGCACGGTCGAGGGCGTGGGCAATTTTTACAAATTCATCAGCAGAAAGTCCGTCGCAGGCAATGGCAATCGGGGTTACAGCAATTCGCTTATTGGCGATTGAAATCCCGTAAAGCCGTTCAACTTTTCTGGCATTTTCAACGTGATTTTGTGCAACCCGGGTAATCTTGTCATAGATTTTTTGCGCGGTTGTATCTGCATTCCGCGAAGCACAATCCCGTAGGGAAATGCCCAGCGTAACCGTCCGGATATCAAAATGATCCAGTTCGGTCATCCGCAAAGTCTGAATAATTTCGTCGAAGTTATATGACATAGTTTACTCAGACCCGGTACATTGATTTGAAAATATCTTCATGCTGAACAAAAACACGAATACCAAGTTGTTCACCTGTCTGGGTAAGGCGGGTTTTAAGCTGGTTGAAATCACCTGCTGATTTTGAAATATCCACAATGATAATCAGGGTAAAAAAGTCCTGCACGATTTTCTGACTCACATCCTGAATATCAAAATTCAATTCAAAAAGTGCTTTTGTAATCTGAAAAAGAATTCCCGGCTGGTTTTTACCAAAAGCGGTCACAATAACCTTTCCTTCAGAAGAAATCTTTTCGGGCGAAAGTGTGATCGAGGGTGCACCCCGTTCCAGTTCTGAAACAACATCAGCAACGATCTGGTGAATTTTTTCGGGTGTTGCAGAAGGACCCAGCTCCTTCATTGCGGCCTGAGTGATTTTTTCGATTTCCTGAGGGGTTAGCTTCTTCACGGTTTTTTCCGGTATGATGGATTAATTAGCAACTAAAATAAGAAGAGTGGTGGGGTTTATCAATCAGATAATGAAGGAAGATTCTGATTCAGCTTTTTGCTGACAGGAAGATGGGAGAATTTTGAATTTTAAATTCCAAATTTTGAATTGATGTTGCAAAACTTAATGTCACCCCTTCAGGGTTTGAATTCGGTTTGGCTCTGCTTATCTACAATCCTGTCAGCCCTTCAGGCTTTTATTTCAATTATTAAAAACGAAGTTCTGCAGAGCAAATTTTGAATTTTAAATGTTGAATTAAAAAATATAATTTACAAGGCTAATTTTCATTAACCATTAACCATTAACCATTAACCTACTTCACCAATACCAGTTTCAATGACCTTCCACCGGAAACAACAGCAATATAAACACCAGACGGAACAATTTGTCCGTTATTTGTTTTTCCATCCCAGTGAATTTTTTCTTTTTGCGCAGACGGCCGAACATTATATGACCGGATTTCCCGCCCGAGCAAATCTACTATTTTCAAAGTTTGGGCGGTTGTACCCGGATTCTGAATTTCGATCGTGGTTTCCGGATTAAATGGATTCGGATATGCAGATAAAACCGGAATTGAAACTGGTTTTTCCAGGTTCATATCTGCAACGGTGGTGTAAACCGGAAAAGTGAGTTGGGTATAAACCGGGTAATGATCTGAAGTATTTGAACTGTAACTTGAAATGTATTTATTTAAATACATCACTTTGGTTTTACCCGTTTCAATATAGGGAAACCACTCATTGGTGAGTAAAATGTGATCAATCATGTTACTGTATCCAGCCGTGGAATGATCAGTTGTCAACGTCAGTTCCATGGTGGGAAATTTATAATTTATCTTGTCATCAACAAAATTTTTATACGGAGACGGATTTCCTGATGTAATGGAGACATCGAGATCATCATTGTAATCTCCTAGTACGATTACGTATTCACTTGAATAATTGGCATCAATATAAGCTTTTAGTTTTTCTGCGCCTGCTTTTCTTCTTGAATAAGAGGTGGCGTCATTAAATGCTTTCATGTGGAGCACAAAAACGATAATCCGGTCTACCGGAGATTTGTTTCCTTTGACATCCAGAATAACTTCAAGGGGTGGCCGGCCGGCAAATTCATAATTGAATTGGGTTAAAACGTCCCTGCTGTTTGAAATTGAAAAAGTCGCAGCACGTACCATCAATCCCATTCTTTGTGATCCGCTAAATGCAGAATAAGTATAATCATACCCTTTCAATTCGGTAATCAGTTTTGAAAAGAGTACCACGTCTGAAATTTCCGCAAAACCCATCATGTCAGGTTTCATTGCGGTCAGAGCAGATTTGACATTGTTGTACTGAGTGGTTTCGTTTGAGGGGCCGTTGGTCAAATCCCCAAACCACTCCAGATTCCAGGTTCCAACATCAAGTGAACTGGAATTATCTATCGAAGGAATCTGGGCAAACAGAGATAAAGAAAAAAGAAAGGCAGAAAAGGTAAGCAGAGTTTTTGGCATTAAGGTGTCCGTAAAGCTGATTCCAGAGCAGTTGATGCACTGGTTTTGTCATCTTTATATTTGATGATGATGGGCGTATAAATCTGAAGTCCGTGTTCTTTTGCAAAGTCAGAATGGATAGTTCTTGCACCCTGAACCACAACTGCATTTGAAGGAATAGTAAGCGGCTGGGTTTCGGTTCTTCGTAAAATGGTTTGATTCACAAGATCATAAACCGGAGTTCCACCGGTTAAAATCACACCAGAACCAATCACTGCACCTTTTTTGATTACTGTACCTTCGTAAATACCACAATTTCCGCCAATTAAAACATTGTCTTCGATAATCACCGGAAGTGCGTTTACCGGTTCAAGAACACCGCCAACCTGAGCTGCTGCAGAAAGATGAACGTGTTTCCCGATTTGGGCACAACTGCCAACCAGAGCGTGAGAATCCACCATCGTTCCTTCATCCACATAAGCACCCACGTTAATGTACATGGGCGGCATGCAGGTAACACTTCTTCCGATGAAAGCACCACGACGGATTGATGATCCACCCGGAACAATCCTGATACTTCTCGAAACACCATCCATAGGCTGAACCGGGTAGGTATCCTTATCAAAAAATGGAAATCCTTCGTTTGATAAGTCTACAATTTTACCGAGCCGGAATCCGACCAGAATGCCCTGTTTAACCCAATGATTTACTTTCCATCTACCATCTTCAACAGGTTCGGCAGACCGGATGGTTCCCTTTTCAAGTTCTGAGAGAAATTCAAGAAAAATGTCTCTGTCTGCGGAAGTAAGTTCTGCAGCAGGTTTTGCAAAAAGGGATTCAATTTTGGATTGGAGTGAATTCATAGGTGGTGAAATTAATAAATTAATGGGACAGAAATGGGAGGAAAAACCACCCCTCCCGAATGCTTTCGGGACACCCTCCTTGAAAAGTTGTAAATCCCGATTATATCGGGGGAGGGGAACCAGATAATTACTTTTAATACAAACCCAGGCCTTTGGCTACAGAATCCAGTTTGGTTTTAACGGCATCATTTGCCGGGACTAAAGGCAACCGGTAAATCTCGTTGATTTTCCCCATTTTGCTGAGCATATATTTGACAGGAATCGGATTGGAGTCCCAGAAATTGGCTTCCATCAGATCCAGATATTTTAAAAATAAGGCAGAAGCACCCTTGAAATCCTGATTTAAAGCAAGATCAACGAGTTTGCTCATTTCAGCAGGAATTTCATTGGAAACAACTGAAATGATACCATCTGCACCACATGACATCATGGGAATGGTGTGTGAATCTTCACCCAGCCACACATAAAAATCAGGGCGGTAACGGTTTTTCAAAATAGTTAATACCTGAACCACATTGGCAGAAGCTTCTTTCACGCCAGCCATTTTTGGCAATTCCTGAAGTTTCAGAGTCGTATCCGGCAGAATATTTGAACCTGTTCTTCCCGGAACATTGTAGGCAATGATGGGAACACCCGAAGCATCAGACTGAGCTTTGTAATGTTCATAAATTCCGGTTTGGGAAGGCTTATTGTAATAGGGAGAAGTTGAAAGAATCAGATCAACACCCAAAGCAGAAACAATTTCTGCCCGTTTGATGGCATGACGGGTATTATTTGAACTTGCACCGCCAACAACCAGACATCTTTTATTGACGTGGGCAACTGTAAACTTGATCAGTTCAGTTTGTTCATCGTCAAACAAGGTTGCGGCTTCACCGGTTGATCCGCAGATCACAATTCCGGTAATCCCGGAATTAATCTGAAAATCAAGTAAACCGGCAAAGGATTTATAATCAATTGAACCGTCTTTGAGGAAGGGCGTTACAATTGCGGTATAACAACCCTGTAAGGGGGTTTTCATTCCTGTCCGTCCATTAAATCAGCGAAAAAGTCATCTATATTGTGAAACCCTTTTCGGGTCGAAATCCATTCAGCAGCACGAATTGCACCCAAAGCAAATCCGTTTCGGCTTCTGGCTTCGTGTGAAAGGAAAATGTTGTCTTCAGGTGAGTCGAACATGATTTCATGAGTTCCAACCACCTGACCCACACGTGAAGATGAAATGTAAAGGGTGTCCTTGTTCAGTTCAGTGTTACCAGGAGAGAAAGGAGCAATTTTGCTTTTAAGTCCGCTGGCTTTATAATGCTTCAGAAGCGTTTCAGCCAAAGTCTTTGAGGTTCCGCTTGGAGCATCTCTTTTTTCATTGTGATGAATTTCGTGGATGGAAACATCATAAGCACGAAGTTTCGACATGATGGAGGCAGTGAAATCAACAATTTTATTAAAAGTGTAAACACCGGATGAAAAATTGGAAGCCCAGATGACCCCAGCTTCACTACCTTCAGTTACTTTTGCAACTTCGTCCATTTTATCATACCAGCCTGTTGTCCCGATAACCAGTTTAAGGTTATACTGAGCTGCAACAGCAACCACTTTTTCAGTAACGGAAGCATGCGAAAAGTCAATCCAGACATCAACACGATCTTTTGCCTGAATCATCCGCTCTTCAGTAAAAGGAAAATTGCCTTTAAACTCAGCAGTAATTGTGTGTCCGCGTTCGGGAGCAAGCTGAATAATCCGGTTGCCCATTTGTCCGACACCAATAAGACCTAAACGAAGCTTTTTCATGATAACCCTTTCAAAGGAAAACCGGGTTAATCCCGGAAAAAAATAAACTGGATCCTGACTTTACCCTTTTATTTGAGGCTAAATCAGGCTTCATCAAAAAGAACACGATGGAGATTTTTTACAGCTCCGTCAAGTTCTTTCATGTCTACAACTAGTGTAAAATTGATATCGGAAGCACCGAAAGAAATCATTTTAATATTGACAGTCTGCAAAGCACTGAAAATCTTGGAAGCGAGTCCGCTCTGGCGTGAGAAATTCATTCCCACCACTGAAATGATTGCAAGTTCGTTCTCTACCTTCACATCTGCAAACTGAGAGAGATCAGAAACAATATTCCCAATCTGATCTGTACTGTCAAGACTCATTGAAACCGAAACTTCAGAGGTTGCAACGAGATCAATCGAAGTTTTGTACTTTTCAAAAACTGAAAATAACTTCGACATGTAACCATAACCAAACAGCAATTTCGGACTGCTGATGGAAAGAACTGTCACCTTCCGTTTGAAAGCTATTGCCTTGATCGTTTGGGTGGCGTCTGTTTCGTTGGTAATCAAAGTTCCGGGGAAAGAAGGATTAAACGAATTCAGAATTTTTACCGGAATATTATTTTCGACAGCAGGCTTAATGGTGGAAGGATGCAGCACTTTCGCACCAAAAAACGCCATTTCACTGGCTTCGTTAAAAGATACCTTTGAAAGCACTTTTGCATGCGGAATCAACCGGGGATCGCAGGTCAAAATACCATCCACATCCGTCCAGATCTGGATTTCAGTGGCATTGACTGCAAGTCCGATCACAGCAGCCGTATAATCAGATCCGCCACGGCCTAAAGTTGAGGTAATTCCATCCTGAGTTCTGCCAACATAGCCACCCATTACCGGAACTTTGCCGGATTTCACAATCGGAACCAGGATTTCAGCGGCTTTTGTGTTGATTTTATCCTGCAATGGTTTTGCAGAACCGAATTCATTATCGGTGATAACTACATCACGGGCATCAACATGCTGGGCAGGAATGCCACGTGAATTGAGAGCATAAGTCACAACCATTGAAGAAATACGTTCGCCATAACTATTGATCAGATCAGATGTTCTGGGCGTAAGTTCTTTCAGAATGGCAATCCCTTCAAGAAGATTTCTGATTTCCTTGATGTGTGAAAGCACATATTCATAAAGAGGCTTAAGTTGCTCAGGATGTCCGTCAAACAGATTTTCGATGCACTGAAGGTGTTTTTGAGTAATTTCATCCACGCAACGGTAAAAGGCATTATAATCTGCGGTTCTGGCTTTTTCACAGGCTTCCACAAGAAGATTAGTAACACCAGACATCGCAGAAACAACCACAATCGGATCTTTGTCGTGGTAACTGGCAACAATTTTGGTGAGATCACCGATTCTTTGGGCAGAACCCACACTGGTTCCGCCATATTTCATAACTAACATATCAGATCAGTCCCTTTCTGAGCATCAGTTCGGCAATCAGAATGGTACCGCCGGCAGCACCACGAACGGTATTGTGAACGAGAAGATTAAATTTCCAGTCGAAAATGTTACACGGACGAAGATTACCAACCGAAACCGTCATCCCTTTTCCAAGATCACGATCGAGCCTGGTTTGCGGACGGTCAACAGCTTCAAAATACTGAATGGCAGGTTTTGGCGCAGACGGACAGTTCAGCTTTTGCGGTTCGCCTTCATAATTTTTCATCAGACTGACGATTTCGTCACGGGTAACTGATTTTTTGAATTTGATGGAAACGGCTTCGAGGTGACCATCAATGGCAGGTACACGATGAACCATTGCTGAAATCCGGGTAGGAGCATGAACAATTCCCTTTCCGTCAAATTTCCCGAAAATCTTATTGGGTTCATCTTCAATTTTGTCTTCTTCACCACCAATGTGGGGGATGACGTTGTCAAGAACATCAAAACTTGGGATTCCCGGATAGCCGGCACCAGAAATGGCCTGCATGGTTGACACAATCATCATGTCGATTCCCAGGTTAAAAACCGGGGCGATTCCGAGAACGAGTCCGATTGTGGAGCAGTTCGGATTGGTAACAATGGCACCACCGTATTTTTTCTTCTGGGCGATAACCATATCCAGATGTTCGGGGTTGATTTCAGGAACCACGAGCGGAACATCTTCATCCATCCGGTGATTTTTTGAATTTGAGATAACGATATGACCTTTTGCACGGTAGGCTTCTTCAGCAGTTCCTGCAATATCAGAGTCAAGACCGGAGAAAAGAATTTTGGATTCGAGAACGTCGTCGGTTGATTTGACGATCTTCTGTTTTATTCCTTCGGGGAGTGCAGTTGCCAGTTTCCATTTGGCAGCTTCGGAATAAGGCTTTCCGGCAGAGCGGGAGGAAGCAACGAGTTCGTGGACTTCGAAGTCCGGATGATTTTCAAGGAGTTGGATAAAACGCTGTCCGACAGCACCAGTGGCTCCTAAAACGGCTACTTTATGTTTCATAGCGGGTCTCCGGTAGACAGCCGGCAAAGACTTGTACGGCTGTGATAAGTTAGGGATTTAGTTATTTAACCAGAACTGAGCTGCAAAGATAAAAAATCCGAAGAAAAAATGGAAATCAACATGCAAAAGAAAAGTAATTTCGTTAAAAAACGAAAAAAGCGGCCATGAGCCGCTTTTTTCTTAAGTTGTTGGTAGAAGTTCGGTAAGGTAAGCCTTCGATACAACGAATTTGTTTTACAAATTCGTCACTCAGGCTGACAGCAGGGTTCTTGTGTTCTTTACTCCATCCTTCGGCCACTGATTGTGTCATCCTGAGTGATTTTTCACCATGTGAAAAATTTTATCGAAGGATGAAGTTCAGTCCCACATCACTTGTCACTTGTAACTTACCACTTGTAACTTGCCTGACTACTTCCCGAAAAGTTTTTTGATAAATCCAATAAAACCAACAGGTTGTGAAAGTTTTATCTCTTCTTTTCTTGCAGGACGTGAGGCCGGTTTTTCAAACTGACGGTTGCCACGGTTTTGGTTTCCACCCGGACGACGATCACTTCTTCCACCTTGCGCCTGAGACGGGCGGTTTTCATTTTTCGGACCCTGATACTGCCGTGGTCCGCCTTCTTGCCGGTCACGCTGATCATTCCGTGGTTGACCTTCACCCTGCTGACGCTGACCCTGAGGCTGGCGTTGCTGGTTAGGATTTGCCGGACGGTTTTGCTGATCGCCACGCTGAGGTTGTTCACCCCGGTTTTGTTGCGGACGTGGTTCGCCCTGTTGTCTTGGCTGACCCTGTTCACCCTGAGGCTGACGTGGTTGACGGTTCGGATTTTGATTCGGATTGGGCTGACGCTGTCCGTCTCCCTGCTGACGCTGAGGTTGTGGCTGGCGTGGCTGACGGGGTTGAAACGGAGTACTCCCAGTCTCAGGTTCACCGCCTGGTGCAGATTGAATCTCAGCTGCAGAAACAACTTCACCCAAATCAGTATCCTGACGTGGATGACGGTGATCAGGGCGGTGGTGCGGACGGCGGTCACGCTGATGATCAGGTTTACGAATTTTTGTATCCAGAAAGATCTGAATATCCTCAGGAATTTCGACCTGATTCAGTTTTAATCCCATTCTTTCAACAATTTGATCGAGATACCGGGTTTCACTCGGTGAAACCAGAGAAATAGCCGATCCTTCACTCTCTGCACGACCTGTACGGCCGATACGGTGAATGTAATCATCGGTATCACGGGGAACATCAAAATTTACAATATGACTGACATCAGAAATATCTATTCCTCTGGCAAGCACATCAGTTGCAATCAAAACCCGGTATTGACCCGATTTGAATGCATTCAAAGCTGCATCACGTTCTTCCTGGGTACGGTCACCGTGAATATAAGTGACCGGAATATTTCTGCGCCCAAGTTTTCCGGACAGCAGATCAGCACCCTTTTTGGTCCCTGTAAATACAATTACAGACTTCCAGTCGAGAGTTTTGATGAGCATTTCGAGCAGAGCAGTTTTCTGATATTCAGGAACTACATAATAAGTTTGCGTAACCGTATCAGCTGCGATCCGGGAAGCAACATTGATCCAAACCGGATCAATCATAATTTTTTGGGTGATGTATTTGATTTTGGCAGGGATTGTAGCCGAAAACATCAGATTCTGGCGATTCGGCGGCATTCTGGCAATGATATTCATTACAGCAGGAATGAACCCCATATCCAGCATCCGGTCAGCTTCATCCAGCACAAAAATTTCAACATGACTGAAATCAATGGCAATATCACGCATCTGATCAAGCAGACGGCCGGGAGTTGCAACCACAATATTTGCGCCTTTTTTCAGTGCATCAGCCTGATCAGCCCAATCAGTTCCGCCAATAATTGAACAGGATGAAATTCCGGTATAATAACCCAAACCCCAGATCTGATCTGAAATCTGAGTTGCCAATTCACGGGTCGGACTTAAAATCAGAGCACGGATTCCGGGCTTGCGATCTTTCATTAATTTTTGAAGGATAGGAACAACAAATGCGGCTGTTTTTCCTGTTCCAGTCTGGGCAGATCCGATCACATCTTTCCCGCTTAGAATAGCAGGAATTCCCTGTGCCTGAATTGAGGTTGCAGTTACATATCCTGCATCCCTGATTCCATCCATAATTTCCTGATCGAGACCAAATGAGTCAAATGTGACAGCAGCAGGTGCTTCTTCAACAGGTTCATCGGTTGTAACTGGGGATGTTGCCTCTTTACTTGATACGGAATCATCAGCCGGTTTGACTGCTTCTGCAACTGGTGCAGGTATAAGTTCGGATGTTTCGGAAGTTACTGCCGGTACCACATCCTGGGGCGTATTTCCGGATTCATTTTCCGGATTTTCAGTGTGTTCTGTTTTGTTTATTTCTTGGTTTTCCATGTACGTTTTTATTTTTCATGCCCGGCTTACGATTAACGGCGGGACTGTTACGGGGTGACGGGTCAAGGCAAGAGGAATCTAAAATCCGATGCGCAGATGAACTCACCCGGAGAAGGACAGGTTTAATGTTATAAATGTGTCTCTGAAGACAGATTGGTCCTTTCCGGTTGCAAAGGTAATCAATTTCTTCCAAATAAACCTAATCACGGGTGCAGTTGATCACTTACAACTGACTGATGATCAGTTAAAACCGGAACCTGCCAGTCTTAAACTGCCGGCAAAATTGTACAGGCTCAAACCTATTCATTAAATCACGGTTAATGTAGTTTATATTTTCAATCTGGTATGGCAAATACCAAATTGTTCACGTAAATTTAACAATCGCAATCACATCGTTTACAAGGGAGCATAAAATGAACAGATTCAATTTATTTATCACGATTTCTGTAACTCTGATTCTACTTTCCGGCTGCGGAAAATCAGACGATACCATCCGAATGGAAATGGCGGAATGGGCTAAAATTGATTCGGTTCATGTTGCAGATATGGCTTTCCTGAAGGAACTCATGGCAACTGATAAAGAACTTGAAGCTGCACTCAAGTCACATGATGAACTTCTTGCGAAACTAAAGAAGGGCGAAAGTTATCATTCCGGTCTCGATTTAATTGGTGCAAGAGAAAAAGTTCAGGCTTCGATTTCTGCAATGAATGAAGTTATGCCCAAATTATCTCAGCCTGATTATGCAGAACTCAAACATGATGAAGTGGTTAAAATTCTTGAGGAACAAAAGTCGGCTCTTGACGAAGTTAGCCGACAAATGAAAGAAGCCAGTGAGATTGCAAAATCCGCTTTAAAAGCTCACAGTGCCTGGGCTGCTGACCATGCCGGAAAGAAAAAGTAAGGGTTGGGGGGAAAAGCTAATAGCTTTTAGCTTTTAGCTTTTAGCTGTTAGGTGAAAGCTTAAGGAAAAAGCAAAAAATGTCTTTCAATTCCCCTCCTTTGAAAAGGAGTGGTGGGGAAGCCGGGGTGGTTTGAATTTCAAAGGAATTTTGTTCTGCTACTTTCCAAATTCGCTTGTGTTTATTTTTTCTCAAAAATCAGGGCACTTCGACTCCGCTCAGTGACCTGATTTTTAACCCTTCCCATTTTTATACCCCGTACCCGTATCCCGTACCACTTATCAGTTGACCTTCAGTTCACAATTCACGATTTTTAAAAAATGCACTCAGATTTCTTCTTCAATCAGTTTTCCATTTCCAGTTTCTCGCAGTTTCTGCTATCCTTCCTTATTACCCTGTTTTTTCTCATCATAAAAAAACAACATCCCCGAGGCTGGTTCAGAACATTTTTTTTTATTGCCATAACCGGTGTTTTCCTCAGCTCTTTTCTTTCAACAAGTCTTTTTGTCTGGTGGAGCAAATACTTCATCACTTCACAATATATCCTGCTCATGTTGTCAGTTTCGCTGATAACCCAATTTGTGTATCGGTTCCCTGCAAATTACTTTCAGTCAGAATCCCGGTTTGTTTCTATCCTTAGTTTTTCAATTACTTTTTTCGTTAGCTCCTTCCTGATTTATTCCATTATTAAAAATCAGTTTTATTCACCGGGCGAACTTCAGGTTGTGAATGCCATTCTTTTATGCGGATTTTTCTGGGCGATGAGTGTTTCGACCCGGTATTCCCTGATTCCGGTTTTAAAATCTGACTCATGGAAAGGTAAAATCCCTTCAACCGGTTCACCTGATTGGGTAAAGCTTTTTCTTTTTGCTTTTTGGGATGTCATCAGAGGTTCTAAATCAGAAATTTACCGGCCGTTCAGAGAACTGTCACTTCTCGTTTTTATTTTGTTTGTAGGGTCCCTGCCCTCTGTTTTGAATTTTCTATATCATTCAAGCCAGATTTCGCAGACAACCAATCTTTACCTGAGTAATTTTTTTTATTTGGTTTTTCTTTTCCTATTTATTCTCGCCTATTTTAAACTTTCACCCGAACAATCAAGTATTAACCGAAAAATTATCACGGTTTCCATCCTAACCATCCTGGTTGTTTTAAGTATTGTGGGTTCGGCAACCATGTCGACCCTAACCCGGCAGTATGACACTACAAGAAAAACACCTGATTTCAAAACCCTGCATTTTTCACCGGCAGAAGATGGCAGGTATTATGTTTGGTCTGAAACTGCAGCCTGGAGGAATCCTAACGGACGAAGACTCTACCTCAGAGATGCCAATTCAGTTTGGATGCTTCTTCCCTTTCCGTTTCCTTTTTATGGTACTGAATACCGTTCAATCAATGTAGGTTCAAACGGAATACTCAGCTTTGGTTCCGGAATCAATAGTTATCATTACACTGAATTTTATCGGTCAAATCCGAAAATTGCAGGTCTGTTCAAGGATTTAAATCCGGAAAAGGGTGGAATGGTTCTGGTTCATGAAACCGATTCAACTGCAACTTTTTCCTGGGTTCAGGTGCCTGATTTTGGCAGCAACAGCAAAAACACATTTCAGATTGTACTTCACCGTGACGGGTCAATTGATCTGACCTATTATGGAATTTCAAAAACTTTTCCCGGTTTTATCGGGCTTGATGCAGGTACACAAACGAATCAACAGGAAACAATCCGGTTTGATAAAGATCTGCCGGTAATTGTTCCGGCAGGTGAGTCAGCTTATGAAGATTATTTCCGTGACCAGAGAGCTTACATTCACGAAGGTGCCTTTGTATTCATTTTCATGATTTTGTTTTCAACTGCCGTCGCCATTATTATTTTCCCCTATTTTTTCAGACTGACCGTAACAAATCCGCTTAAAACCCTGCTTGCCGGCGTAAGAAAAGTAAATGAAGGTGATCTAACTGTACAGGTCATCGTTAAAGATGATGATGAAATAGGTTTTTTAACCCGTTCATTTAATCAAATGATTGAGTCGGTCAGACATGCCAAGGAGGAAGAACTTCTTTTTATCCAAAAACAAAAGGAAGAAGAATTACTCCAGATGGAACTTCAGCGGCAAAGCAAAGAACTTGAATTTGCCCGTAACCTTCAGATGGATATGCTCCCTGCTGCGGGTTTAAAAATTCCCGGACTTGAATTTGTTGGGAAAATGAGACCGGCTACTGAAGTTGGAGGCGATTATTACGATTTGATTCACATTGCTGAACGGCGGTATTGTGTGGCAATCGGGGATGCAACCGGTCATGGTGTGGCTGCCGGTTTGGTTGTGGGAATGGTGAAAATGGCGATTATCAATACGATCCGTTCCTATAACATCAATCTGTCACTTGAACAGCTCATGATCAATCTGAATACCGCATTGATGGAATCGATTCACAACCGTGGAATTGGAATGGGACTTTGCCTGATGATTATTGATCTTGACCAGATGTCTGCCCAGATTATTTCGTCCGGAATGCCCTATCCGTTTTTTTACCGGAAATCTGAAGATACTTTTTCGATTCTCGAGTTAACAGGTCCACCACTGGGGATGATTGCCGATATTGAACTTTCGTCAGTCAACATCCGTTTAAATTCAGGTGATGTGTTTCTTTTCATTTCTGACGGATTTCCTGAACGGCTGAATCCTGAGGATGTTCTCTTTTTCGAAGATCAGGCCTTTAATTCTTCGGTTGAAACCATTATCAAATCAGAATCTGACCTGACAACTATCACTTCCCGTTTATTTGAAGCCTGTGATTTATTTGCAGACGGACTCGAAAATGATGATGACATGACGTCTTTGATTGTAAGAGTGGAATAGAATTTTGAATTACGAATGACGAATGACGGATTACGAATGAAATTTTTTATTTCCTTCCGTCCCACGTCACTTGTCACTAGTCCCCGCATTTAAAACCCGTCCCCGCATTTTAGTCCGATTAACGTCATTCCAAATCCGATAACCCCATCTATTTCGTATCTTAGTGGATTATATAACTATTTAATTAAGAGTGTATGTCCCAGTTTCTATCAAAGTTAAACGAACGTCAGCAAGAAGCAGCTTCTACAGTCAACGGTCCGGTCATGATTATTGCAGGAGCCGGATCAGGTAAAACCCGGGTATTGACCTATCGTGCAGCACACATGCTGGCTGAACGCCATGCAGCGCCATGGCAGATTCTGATGCTAACCTTTACGAATAAAGCCGCCAAGGAAATGAAAAACCGGATTGCCGATATCATCGGTGAACAGGTTGCTTCCGGCATCTGGATGGGCACTTTTCACTCCATTTTTGCCCGTATTCTCAGAATGGATGGCGATAAACTGGGTTACGACCGCAATTTCTCGATTTATGACACGGATGATCAGGAAAGTCTTGTCAAGAAAATTATGGCGGATTTGGAGATCAACACTCAGCAATTCCCCGTCAAGCAAATCATGTCTAAGATTTCCGCATCCAAAAACAGGTTGTGGTATCCGGCTGATCTCGACAAATATGCCGTCCACCCGGCTGATATTAAAGCTGCTCTTGTTTACAAAGATTATCAGGTTCGCCTGAAAGCATCAAATGCGATGGATTTCGACGATTTGCTGATGAAGCCAATCGAGCTCTTCACCAAATTTCCTGATGTGCTTAAGAAATATCAGAATCAGTTTAAATACATCATGATTGATGAGTATCAGGATACCAACAAGGCACAGTACACGATTGCAAAATTGCTTGCTGCTTCAGGCCGGAATATTGCTGTGGTAGGTGATGATGCCCAATCAATTTATTCGTGGCGCGGTGCAGACATTCAGAACATTCTCGATTTTGAGAAAGATTATCCCGAAGCACGTGTTGTTCGCCTCGAGCAAAATTACCGGTCAACCAAAAAGATTCTTGCCGTTGCCGATTCAGTCATCAAAGTCAATAAAGAGCAGATTCCGAAAACTCTTTGGACGGATAATGACGAAGGTGATTATGTAACCTTGCTCGAATGTGATTCTGAACGTGATGAGTCGATGAGAATCGCCAATTACATTCAGCAATACAAAATTACCAAAGGCATGCACAACAAGGATTTTGCCATCCTTTACCGCACCAATGCCCAATCACGCGCGCTTGAAGACGGGCTCAGAAGAATCGCCGTTCCCTACATCATTATCGGTGGAATTCAGTTTTATAAACGGAAGGAAGTCAAGGATGTTCTTGCCTACCTGAAAATTCTGGTCAACCCAAGGGATACCGAATCGTTTCGCAGGATTGTAAACTATCCGGCAAGAAATATTGGTGATGTGGCCCTTTCAAAAATTGAAGAATATGCACATCAGACACAGAAAGGCCCTGCTGAAATTCTCAGTGTGATTGATATGGTTCCGGGGTTAACTGCCCGCCAGCGAAGTGCCCTGCAGGAATTGAACCGGGTTGTCGAAGAAACCAAGGCTAATCTGCCTAATTCCCCACTCGGACTTCTCATCAGAACGTATGTTGAAGAACTTCACCTGATTTCAGAGTTGAGTCAGGAGCAAACCCAGGAAGGCAGAAACCGGGTTGAGAACGTACAGGAATTGATCAACGCCATTGAAGAATTTTCTTCAACCAAAGCGGATGCTTCACTTGAAGCTTTCCTTCAGGATGTGTCACTGGTTGCCGATACCGATAACCTTGACGGTGATAAAAACGTGGTCACCCTCATGACGTTGCATGCAGCCAAAGGACTTGAATTCCCTGTTGTTTTCGTTTGCGGACTTGAAGAAGGCCTTTTCCCGTTTTCAGGCGGTGCTGATAAAGAATCCAATCTCGAAGAAGAACGCCGATTATGTTATGTGGGAATCACCCGTGCTGAGCAGAAGTTGTTTCTCTCACACGCCAAAACCCGCTTCCGGTTTGGTTCAACTGAATATTCAGTAAGATCACGGTTTATTGACGAAATGGACTTGACTCACATCAAGAATGAGGGTCAGGCTCCCGTTGAAATGCGGAACAGTTTTGCTGCAAAAGGACTTGATGGCGATGCCCTTCATCAATATGCTGAAAAGGATCCGTATTACTGGCGTGATGAGAAATATGTTCAGGCGAAGGGATCACCTGCTTCAAAAGTGAACAAAGAACGTTCAATTGTTTATGAAGAAGGGGTTGCCGATATCAAAAATGGCGTGTATGTCGAACATTCCAAATTTGGCCGTGGAAAAGTAACCTCAATTGATGGTGCGGGGGACAACCGGAAAGCTGTTGTGTTTTTCGTAGGTCACGGCGCCAAAACCCTTGTTTTGAAATTCGCCAATTTAAAAGTCGTTAAATAGGTGAGACAAGTAGAACCGGGTCTCAGACCCGGTTTGTAGATAGTAGACAGTAGTTAATGGATTATTATTCGTAAGGGCTACCGGTTGGTCGCCCGAAATCAAAAAGCCAGTCATTTACTGGCTTTTTGATTTTATAAAATCCCGCAGTACCCAAATATTGCCTTTGTTATAAAATTTCCTAAACCTATCTTTACAATTATCATAATTTAAGAAACAATCAAAGGTTTTAAGAATTTGTAAAATTGATAGCCCGGATCCTGGTATTTGCTCTTATCCTCATTCAAAATCAATCACTATCAGAAACTTACTCAAAGTGAATTTTATGAAATTAAAACATGGTCTTTTCCTGACGTTTTTATCTCTTTCTCTGCTATCCTGTGAAAATGGGTTATGGGGTGAGGACGAAAATAATAAACCTGATTCAAATGGTAACACAATCTACTTATATGAAAACTCATATTTAACTTTGGATTACCCATTCCCACAAATCAAGGCCGGGAAACAGTATTACGGTTCAAAAAATCTTGACCAAATTTACGTTCAAACGTATCAATATCCATTTCTTCCTGATGGTTTTATCAGACTTTATTTTGGAAACCGGGCAATTCCTGGATCAGTCTTTAATTTTCAACTCAAGGTCAACAATGAGACAGAGGATTTGGATATTCCTCTTTCTGTTGTTGTAAAACCTATGGATTTATTTGATCACTTCATTTCCTCCGAATCAGATACAATCCGGTTAAAAATGAAAACCTACCACTCTGTCACCTTTTATCTTACAGATAAAAATGGCAAAACAATATCCAAAAGTGAAATCTCTAAATTAATGGCTTATTCATTTAACATAAGATATTCTATCCCTGAATTACCTTATTCAGTTGTAAGTATTAATTATGATATAAATGAAGCCGGTTATATTTATTTTGTTTTCTATCAGAATTATACACCCGACACTCCCCCCACTCAAATGACTTTTAATTTTAAATTTTCCGATAAAGAATTTTCAGTTCCAATTACACTAAATAATTAGTACCAACAAGCAGAAAGGTTTACGATAATGTGCAAATTCAAGGTATTTTCATTTATTTTTTTTCTAATTGGTAGCGTGTGGGCAACTCAGGTACAAGCCCAAGCAGAATCAGATTTCTTAACCGGTAAAGGTCTTTTGTTCAAATTTGATGGGTTGGCGAATCTGGGTTTAAATAGTTTTTCAGGTGGTGCAGGACTAAAATATAAAATCGGTGAAGAGGCCTGGCTTCGCCATATCGTATCCTTATCTGCAAACCGGGCCAATCCGCACGGAACCAAAGGTGTTGAAGGAAAAAATTCAAATTATACCCTTCAGCTTTCATCAGATTTTATAATGGACATGTATAAAAGGGATAAATTAAAACCCTATTATGGGGCAGGTATTGATCTCATGGTTGGCAATAGTTACAACTTAAGTGAAAATCCGATGAATAAATATACTTCAAATTCCAATTCCTATTCTGCCGGAATTACGGGACTTATTGGCATTGAGTATTTTGTAAAAGACTATATATCTCTTTCAGCTGAATACAATCTGGGATTTGGATTTCAATACACTGAAAATAAATCAGAATCCACAAATAAGGAGCGGCAATTAAAAACTAAGTCATTTTCAATTCCGACCCGTGGTTTTTATTTAAATACCAGTTCCTTCGGTCTTGTTGCTTCATTTTATCTCTGATTTTCGGTTTTCTTTTAAACAAAAAATGCCAGTCATCCGACTGGCATTTTTTGTTTAATCAAATTTCTGAATTCGTGAGGTAGAGACACGATGCATCGTGTCTCTACCCGATTCTACCCGGTTTTTTACAATTTATAAAATTGATCCTCTTCCCATTTAATAGGATTATTTATAATGTATTCTGTAATTCGGTTTAAATCTTCTTCTGAACGGACAATGTGTTCATGAAATCCGGGTTGCCAATTAAATTCGATTCCATTTTTTCTGGCATAGGTGGTTATGGCAGACTTGTACCCACGAATAATAGATGACAGATTTTTGGATTGCGATCCGAATTGGTTTTTAAATTTCGGTTTTTCCGTAGAGACACGATGCATCGAATTTATCTTAGTGTTAAAATGTCCAAAAGTATGCAAATAGACATCCTTCGATACAATTTTGCATTTTATGCAAAATTACTCAGGATGACATATTTCCTGTCTCCCAATAAAATATTGCATTTAACCTAACAGCCAACCCTTCGACTCCGCTCAGGGACCGCAACTAAAGGCTTTTTCCCTACCCCTTATTTCTTCTTTTTCTTCCCCGAAAGTGCCACCATGGTAATCCGGATCAATTCTGAAAACCATTTTTCATCTTCGAACCGGCTTTCAATTAAATAACAGGGTTTTGACCCGGGATATGGTGGTCTTTCAACGACTTCTCCAATCCAGGATTTTCCCTCCGGAGAGGGTTTTACAAAAACCAGATTGTCACTTACTAACGCCACATAAATGCCATCACAATAAATCAGGTATTCGCCCATCATTGATTTGCTGGTTATAAGTCCGGCATGACGTGCCTGTTCGGCGATGTAGGAAATGAACTTTTTATCGGATGGCATGATTTATTTCTTGCTTTATTTTCAATTTTTAGGATACTGCGATTTTAACTATCCAGAAATTCAATGAATATCATTAGGCTTGATTCCTGGTGGAATTCCCTGCGGAAACCTAGCGTACCAGTGTAATTTCTCAAAACTCAGATTTTCATCGCTGTATTTAAATGCATTCTCACCCGAGCCTACCACTGATATCGTTACAATCAGGTGTACCGGCAGACTAGCGTAAGACACCAACCCATGAATAAAGGGTAAAACCACACCTGCAGGAATTGCCCAGCCATATTGTGGCGGTTTGGCATACTTTAATATAAAATGATCAAATTCCTTCACCCGAACCGAGTCACAACTCTTTGTCTTATCCGAAATGTAATAAATAGTGGCTGTATCAATTGCGATCAATTCGCCAGCTAGAGTGGGTTTTTCATCACGGATCATTTTAATAAAGGCTCCGTGGGTAGCCACATCAATATCATCTGACACCGGCAGGTATTTTGGGGAAGAACACCCGGATATCAATAAAAGAAGAAATACAGAAATCAGATTAGTTTTCATGATAGGTATAGGTTTTAGTATCAATCCGAGAATTCCAGAAGGTTTCTTCCATGGTGGTTTCATATACCTTGTAATTGCCTGCCTCCTCTTTTAAATAGTCTTCAGGAGACAAGAACAATTGCCTAAGCTTGGCGAGGTTTTTATCCTTCAGCCAGGTTTCCCTCATCCATTCAAGATAATATCCCTTTGAATAGAGAAACAGTTCATAGTCACCGGGGCCATCCTTCAGTGTAAACCGGATCTGAAACGCATTTCCGGGAAGAGAAACCACATAATTCTCATGCGTTAAAAGGTTTTTCAATGCGTCTTCATCCGGAATTCCTTTAGATGAAACACCTGACGGTAAAACTTCAACAGGCTCTACCGTTTTCTGCAGAGAAACAAGTGAGGCTGAATTTATCCGCCACAACCCCTGATTCAGAATAATTTTAACTTTGACCGGTGATGAACCCTCTATTTTTTTCAGCGGCAACAACTGGCTATTAAATGCAATTGGACCTGTTTCATAAAATCCGCCCTGAAAGTCCCACTTTTTTGAATTTTCATTCCAGGTATAAATATCAATATCACCCAGTTGTTTTTTAATCCCGCTTCCAAGCTGTCCGGCTGGCAATTCTCCTCTTTCGAGTTTTGCAAAAAGATCACCGGCTTCATCTCCCATATAACCCATCGCACTGTAGATAAAATAAGTTGTCATCAGGGTTTGCCGGAAGGATAAAACCAGACCCAGATTTCTTGAAATATCTGTCCCATTGAATTCCATGAAAATTTCTTCTCTGTGATTCAGATTTTCTGCATTGGCCAGCGAAAACCGTTCCTTTGTATCTTCAGCTTTTAAAAGTGAAGTTACATCACCTTCTGATGCTTGTGCGCCTGTTAGCGGGTAACTTTGGTCTGATAAATAAAACGCCCCGGATTGGGTTTGATAAACCCGCTCACCAGGTCCGATTTTCCAGGCAAGAAGTTTGACCTCATCGACACAATGTGTTTCCAACGCTTCATTTTTCATGGTGATGGTAAAGACTGAATCTGAAACCTTACGCTGATGAATAGCATCAATATCGCCATATTCCAGTTTTGGAGAAATGGCATTTGAAAATCCTTCAGCGTCTGCAAAATGGAAAGATTCGTTCTCGTTGACGTAAAAAGTCGGACAACTGCCAAAACATGCTTTGGGATTGGTTAAACAGTAAATACCCAACCCTACTTCTGCCGTTACCATCAATGCCAAAGCCGTGACCCGGTTTTTTTCCGATCCGATAATTTTTTTATTGGTTTCAAAAATGGCAACACTGTCAACCAGGAGGGAAACGGCACCTTCTCTGATCTGATTCCGGTTAAAATCATAAGTTGTTCCTGTCCCCAGAACTCTGCCTGATGCCGTATCAACCGACCATGAGTCTTTTAAAATGCAAATATCACCATTGATCAGATGAGCCTTTAGGAAAGGTTTCGTTTTTAATGATTGGGTGTCGTAAAGAAGTGCACTTGCAGTTTGATAATCGGACCGGAACTGATAACCTGGTCCTGAACAGGATTGAATGATGGGGATAATTAAAAAAATGACAAAAAACTGAATCGGGATTATTTTTTGAATGTTCATGGTACCGGTTACCTTGTTTCAGGTGAAAGATCTTTCCCCTTCCCGAATTGCCATTTTAACACGCCTTATTAACCGGGAAAGCATTTATGTGTTAAATTTGGTTTATTTTTCTCAAAACGTCAAGACTTTACCCTTTATTTTTCGGGTCGCCAAACGGGGGTTTCATTTCGTTTGGGTTCACTTGTCAGTTGGATTTTTATTTTTGTTTGCAGGTTGATCACCCAAACGTCATATTGTTTTGAGGTTCCGCTTGAATAGGCAATCCACCTTCCATCTGGTGACCAATCAGGGGAATAGTCTTCTAAAACATCATTTGTCAGATTGATTAGGTTGGATCCATCAGAATTCATTGTAAAGAGTTCATAGTTTTTTTCTTCGGTCGGACCGTAAAATGCGATATGCTTACCATCAGGTGAAAACTTTGCCCCTGAGTCAAATCCTCTTTTAAAGGTTAACCGTTTTTCGTTTTCACCGTTTCTGTCCATTACAAATATTTCGCCATTGGTTGTTTTAACCGTGTCGATATTTTCAACCAGTTGTCGTGTAAAAAGGATCTGTTTGCCATCAGGGGACCAGGTTGGGACTTCTTCGAACAACTCATTATGGGTTAATCTGATTACACTTGAACCATCCTGATTCATCATGTAAATCTCTCTGTTTTTATTGTCCCGGTCGGACGTAAATAAAATATGTTTACCGTCGGGTGACCAGCACGGTAAATAATCGTTTGACGGATGATTTGAAATATTTACCTGATTATCACCATTGGTCTCCATTCTGTAAATTTCATTGTTACCGTCACGGTTTGAATAAAATAAAAGTTGCTTTCCATCCGGTGACCATGACGACCAAAAGTCCAACGATTTATTATGGGTCAGATTGGTTACATTTTTCCCATCAGCAGTCATTGAATACACTTCAAAATTACCGTCTCTTGTTGATAGAAAGGATAAAACTCCGGTTGGGGTTGGGTTGGAGGTGGTTTCCACGGCAATTTTTGAAGTTGTTGTACAGGATTGATTAATAATAAGCAGCAGAAAGAAGGAAAGTATTAAATATATTGGCTTCATTGTGAGTGATGAATTTTGTTGATTAGTTTAATAATAATCTGTTGGAGTTTTGAACCCCATTTTTCCTTTTATTCGATATTTATTTTGTTTACTTCGTTCATGAGTCTTTCAGTTTCAGACAAGGCTACAATTATTTTTTGATAGTGAAGAATGTCATCAAATTCGAGTTTACGGTCTTTGCGGTCTTTGAGCCATTTTTGGGCGGGTTGATAACCGCCAATATAAAACTCCCAGGCTAACTGAGGAACGTTGCTGAAATATTGGGTTTCATTGATGTACACTTTACCATCCTGATATTTCGGTTTGGTTACAATATTATTACCGTCTATCGGATATTGTGTGATGAATTTCTCAACTACCGGACTTTCCAATAAATGAATTTGGCGGATTTGCGAGCCAAGGTTTACGAGTTGCCAAAATGTGTTTTTGTCTTTTGGATAAGGTACCCGAGGGAATTCGGATTTTAAAAACTCTTTGTATTTCTCACGGTAACTTGGAGAATGTAAAACTGCATATATGTAGTCCAAAATGTCAATTGGGGCAAAGGTGTCATTCTTCTCTTCTTTTTCATTAGTAAAGGGCAATTCTATTTTTTCAGATATATGATTTACCAATTCTAAGTTTAGGTTAGGCATTCTTTCGGTTTTTGGGTCAATATTTTGTTGGCCTTTTTTTTCAGGATATTGATAGAGAGGAAAAAATGAAGTTGAGTCACCCGCGGAATCCAAAATATGTCTATCTATGACCATATTTGAAATCCAAAAATAACTTAGACTTTGCTGTCTATTCAATCTTGTTGCAATTAAACCTATATTTTTATTTCCAATAAAATGTTGCATTATTTCCCAGCGGGGATAGCTAAAAAAACCTTTAGTTTTTGAACTATAATGACTAAAACGGTAATCAAATGGACGATAATTTACCTGGGTTATATTTCTGTCCTTTTTTCCTTTAATATCGTCAATAGCACCTTTTATAGTCCAATCTCTGGAATCAACACCGAATTGATATTTACTCCTAATGGTCTCCATTTCAAGATTTTCAAAATCATATAACAATTCATCAATTTTGTTTTTCTCAAAATGAATTAAGGAAGAATCTCTTGCAGCAGTGAATCCTACATTATTATTTAAAAATATATTCTTTAAGGAAAAACCCAATTCATATTCTGATTTTAACTTATAATTTGATTTCGTAAATTTATAATCTGGTCTATGCGCAAATAAGAGATTCCAATTTACAGATTTTAAAGAATTAAATTCCATAAAATCAAATTTAATATTGCGTTTTCCCTGCAAGTCAAAATGGAAAACTTGTCCTATTTCATTTTTCTTTTTTTCACCAGTTTTTACAAATATGTTTATTGAAACACCTTGCATAATGTCGAAAACATTTTGGTCAAAAGAACCATCCGGACACACTTCATTTTTCTTTGAATTACCGTGTAAATCCAAAATGTAAATTTTATCAAAACTCTCTAGCAATGACTTCCGCATTTGCCTGTGAATAGTCCCATCAATAAAACTGTTGTTTGAAATGTATGCTAAAACTCCACTTCCATTCTTATCTATAAAATGCTGGCCAAAACGTATGAATTTGATGTAATCATCTGAGAGTGGCTGTATGTTTCTTTCGTTAAGATCCCTTTTGTAATCGTAGGTTAACTTTTCAATCCATTCACTTTTATTAGAACTGCTAACTGAATATGGCGGATTTCCGATTATACACATTACAGGAGTATCCCGTTTAATGTGGTTGGCTTCATTGGCTTCGGTGCTTAACCAATTGGCAAATAAGGTTCCGGTATCCGGGTGGCTTTCTTCTAAACTGTTGGTGAGATAAACTCTAAACCGTTGGTTCGTTGTAGGTTTATAACCTGTTTCGGTAAGCAGTAAATCTAACTTTAAATGTGCCATGGCATAACTTGCCATCAGCAACTCAAAACCGTTAAGTCGTGGCAATAAATGTGTTTCTACATAATTGCTCCAAATGCCTTGTTGCCCTTCAAATTTTTTATAAATTTGTTTCACCACTTCTGCAAGGAATGTACCTGTACCTGTTGCAGGATCGAGAATTTGTACTTTATGAACCTCCCTTTCTACCTTTTTACCCTGTACATCGATATTTATTTTAGTCTTGCTCGTGTCGGCAAGTCCTTGAGGTAAATTAAATTCAGTTTTCAGAATATCGTCAACAGCACGTACAATAAAATTTACAACCGGGGCAGGTGTGTACCAAACGCCTCTTGCTTTTCTTAATTTCGGGTCGTATTCACTCAAAAAGTCTTCGTAAAAGTGAATAATGGGGTCTTCCGTTTTTGTCGCTTTCCCATAGCTTTTCAGCATTTCTTCAACGTTACAGGCGAGAAAAATCTGCACCAAATCATCTACAATCCATTTGATCCGTTCATCCAATTCCAAACCTGCTATGTAACCAAACAGTTTTTTAAGAAATGGATTCGATTTTGGAATGAGTTCAAAGGCTTCCTGCCGGCTGAAGGTGGGCAACGTCGGGTCATGATAACGTGCAGCAAACATACCGTATGCAATAGTTTGAGCATACACATCTGCAAAACCTTTAGGTGTAATATCGTGAATCAGGATCTGCTTAAAAGCATTCATTTGATCTTTAAGCGTGCTGTTTTCCTGATTACTTTCATCACTAGTCAACGCCTTTTCAATTACATCAGAAAGCAGTCGGGCTTTTCCTGCCATCATTTCAGCAAGTTTTTTAGAACTCCTTATATTTTGCCCGATGTAAGTACAAAAATCTTTTATGAAATTCTCAAATTTTGAAAAATTTGCGTTGAGTGGTTTTATGCCTTTTTCAGAAATTTCTCCAATTGCAATTTTCATTACAAACTGTCCGTCACGGTACAGATGAAAGTCGAGATAGTCTGTAAAAATGATGTTGTTTAATGATGTTTTGTAACGGTCGAACTGTTCTTTGTTACCTGCCTTTTTTGCACCTTCAAGGTCTTTGTCGCCAAGATCTTTTGCTTCGATAAAACCAACCGGAATTTCATTCTTTGTCAGAATGTAATCGGGTGCGCCGCAAATTTGCCTTTTGGGTTCGTTTGTCGCTCTGATACTTGGTACTAAACTTTCTAGAAGTTGTTGTAAATCGCCCCGAAAAGTATGTTCGGTAGCGTTTCCAAGTTTATAGCGTCTATTTATGTTGTCAATATACTGGTCTAAAGTCATTTGATTATTTATCAATTTATTACAGGTTCAAAAAAATAATTTGCTCAGATAAATACGGGCTTCAGCATCCACCCACCGCACACAAAACTCGATTTAGTTGTAGTAGTTTTGTCAGTCAATATACCAATTCAATATACCGTCAATTTCTGAACAAAGTCCAATTCCAATTTTTCCAGCATCATCATAAGACACGTGAAATTCTATGGTTAATTTGTTCATTACTACAATATCATTCAATTCATTAAATGTGTAAGTAAGTTCGTTATAAGATTTTTTCAACCATTCTAATTCTTGGAGAACGATATTTCGAGATATATTTTCAAAATGGATTGTTTTTGTCCACCCCGTTACTAAAAACTTATTTGAATCAGTGATCCGAATGGTCATATTTTCCAATTTTAATGGAATGCCATTCGGAATTAACCAAATTCTTTCGCGGATATCTTTTGTCGTCATTTTTTAAATTACAAATTACTCGTTTTCACGAACACTGCCCCATTCACTGATTTACAATATTCCTCCATGAAGGTAACTTTATTTCAAAACGGAATCAAACTCTCCTGATTTGGAAAGATTTCACATTTTGTTTCGAAAGGCAATGTCACTTTTAACGAAGTTTTCGGGAATCGGGGGGGAAAGATTCAATGGAAGATGTGTGGGGTTTTGTGGGAGGAACTAGGAGGAAATAATGGATCCCGGATCAAGTCCGGGATGACAACAAAAAACCCACCCCCATTCCCTCCCGCAGTAGCGGGACGGGCTCTCCATCGGAGGGGGTTTTTAGGACGGGAAGTATCTATTTTTCCCAGTTAACTGAAACAGATTTTACTTTATCTGAACTGGTGCCGATGTGGAAAATGAATTCGCCACCTTCCCAGTCGTAACTTAAATCAGAATGGTAAAATTTCAGGGTTTCGGGTGTGATCGTAAAGGTTACAACCTGACTTTCACCGGGTTTCAGGGAAATCTTTTTATATCCTTTCAGATCTTTCACTGACCGTGTGACTGAGGCAACAGGGTCAGACAAATACAACTGAACCACTTCTTCACCGGCATATTTTCCGGTGTTTTTTACAGTTACCGAAGCGATTAAGGTAGCTGTTCCCTGCAGGTTTTTACTGCTGACAGTGACATCAGAATAGTCAAACGTGGTGTAACTGAGTCCGTAACCGAAAGCAAAAAGGGGTTCATTTACCACATCGAGATATTTCGATTTGTATTTTTCCTTCAGATTACCATCATACGGCCGTCCGGTATTTTTATGGTTGTAATACAGCGGAATCTGACCCACATTTCTTGGGAAGGTCGTTGTGAGTTTTCCTGAAGGATTCACATCACCGAAAAGCACATCTGCAACGGCATTTCCGGCTTCGATTCCCGGAGCCCAGGCTTCCAGAATGGCAGGCACATTTTCATTTTCCCAAAGTAAAGTCAGTGGACGGCCGTTCATCAGAACGAGAACCACGGGTTTTCCGGTTTTCACCAGTGCTTTGAGCAATTCCATTTGGTTTTCAGGAATGCCGATATCCGTCCGGCTGGCGGCTTCACCCGACATAGCTTCAGATTCACCCAAAACGGCAACAACCACATCCGATTTCATGGCTGCATCAACAGCTTCCTTAATCAGATCTGCCCTGTCACGTTTTTTATAGGTATGGTTCAGATCAAGTTGTGCGAGCAGCATGGGATCTTCAGTAATATTGGCACCCAACGCATAATTTACTTTTACTGCAGAACCCAGAACATTTTCAAATCCTTTTAAAACCGTCACAGATTTATTCCAGTCACCGGCAACAAACCAGGTTCCCATCGGATCCTTCAGATTATCGGCAAGCGGACCTACCAAAGCAACCGATCCTGATTTTTTTAACGGAAGGAGTTGTTTTTCATTTTTAAGCAGAACAAAAGACTTTGTGGCAGCTTCACGGGCAGCTAAGCGGTTTTCAACGGTCAGAATTTCTGTATCAGCCCGTTTTTTAACATTGTACCGGTAAGGATCCTCGAAAAGACCCAATTTATATTTGGATTCCAAAATCCGGCGGCAAGCGAGTTCGATATCAGAAAGACTTACTTTTCCTTCTTTCAGCGATTTTTCAAGCGTTGTTAAGAAACCTTCGCCAACCATATCCTGATCAATTCCGGCTTTTAACGCCTGAGCCGAAACCTGCTGCAAGTTACCGGAACCATGCTGAGTCATTTCGTTGATCGCAGTGTAATCGGTAACAACAAATCCGTTAAATCCCCAGTCTTTTCTGAGCAGATCAGTCATCAGCCATTTGTTTCCTGTGGCAGGAACGCCATCTACTTCGTTAAATGAACTCATCACAGTTGCAGCACCTGCTTTAATTGCAGCTTTGTAAGGTGGCAGGTAGTATTCATACATTTTTACTTTACTCATATCCACCGTGTTGTAATCACGACCGGCTTCGGCAGCACCATATAATGCAAAATGCTTTACGCAGGAAAGAATCGTGTTATTTTGGGACAGATCAGAACCTTGATACCCTTTCACCATCGCTTCAGCAACCAATCCACCAAGAAACGGATCTTCGCCACTTCCTTCAGCAATCCGGCCCCAACGAGGGTCACGGGCAATATCCACCATTGGAGAGAACGTCCAGTTCACACCAACTGCACTGGCTTCTTTGGCAGCAACACGGGCAGTTTTTTCGATCAGGGGCATATCCCATGAACAGGCAAGAGCCAGAGGAATCGGAAAAGTGGTTTTAAGTCCGTGAATCACATCCAATCCGAAAAGTAACGGAATTTTGAGCCGGGATTGAGTCACGGCCAATTCCTGAGCGGCACGAATGTCGTCGTAAGAAGATGAACCGAAAAGTCCGCCAACAGCGCCTTTTCTGATTTTTTCGGAAACATTGCTGCTGGTAACTGCTCCCGTTTGAAAGTCGCCGAAAGTTGGAAGATTAAGCTGGCCGATTTTTTCCTGAAGTGTCATTTTCGACATCAGATCAATGATAAAGGCATCCATTTTTGCATCCTGAGCCATAAGGGCAAATGGAATCAGAATACAAAGGATGAACAGATTCATTTTTTTCATTGGGTTCATTTCTCCTATTGGAATGACCGGAGGTCTGGTTTGAGTTGGATTTTGCTATACCTTCAGGGTTTTGCCGGTTCAGGCATAAGCTGAGGTTTTGATTAACGGATTTTTGGAAATGATTGCGGGTTCGCTTTAAATAAAACTGAACCGCCGTAAAGTTGGCGAATCAGGTTTTAAATGGCAAGAAAAAATCAGATTGACTGAAACAGCAGGATGAGAAAAGACAGGACGTGACAAAAACTCAAAGTTCACGAAGATATTTCATGATCGTTTTTCCAGCAACATTCCAGTTCAGGCGGGTTTGAAATTCATTAAAGGAAGACAAGGCAAGATTGTTATATCTGGCTTTATCGGTAAACAAATCAGTCAGATAATCAGAAAATTCAGTTACACCAGCCTCGGGTGAAAACAAATGTCCATTCAGACCATTTGTAACGGCAGTTGGAATTCCACCAACGTGAAACGAAACAGAAGGAATTGCCCAGGCGCTGGCTTCAGCAAAAACAACACCAAATGCTTCGGCTTTTGATGGAACAATAAGAAAATGTGAACTGGTAAGAAGGCGGGTCAATTTAGTTTTTTGAGCGGGAATTCCTTTATTGAGAAAACCATGATTAATCAAAAATGGCGGGATTTTTTTTAATGGAAGATGCTTTATTCCTACCACGTGAAGTTCGGTTTTTATTCCACGGCGGTTCATTTCGGTTGCAACTTCAAGGGCAAAATCACCACCCTTCCGTTTCCATTCAACACCGATAAAAAGCAACTTACAAACAGAATCGGACCGGTTATTCACAATCTCCCGCCTTTCCTGAAGTGAAGGGAAAAAGTCAAGGTTTGCACCAAACGGTACCACTTTTATTTTTGCTGGATCAACCTGATAATTTTCAATAGCCGATTGAGCTGCCCATTCTGAAGAATAAAAAATCAACTTGCTCTCAGAAAGTGCTTTTTGTTCGAGGAAATGTCCGTCTTTCAGGGATTCCGCAGATAAATTGGCAAATCCTTCATAAAACCCCACCATTCCGCCAAAACAAGCTCCAGTATAAAAAACTTTGGGAATCGTTGTTTCAAGCAGTGAAACGGGAATGGATCCAGGTGAAAAAATAATTTCAGTATCTGGTTTTAGTCGGGATTGAATCTGACCAGCCAATTGATGGGCGATATCCGGAGTCCGTAAAAAATGAAAATCCTGACCTATGCTTTTATAAAATGCTTTTTTTAGCAGCAAAGGCAGTGTGCGTCGAATTTTTAGATTTCCGACCAAATCAAGATCAGCATTCTGATCGGCTAGTGATTTTGCCATATAATACCCCAACCCTGACCAGTTCAGGATATTGGTTGCATCATAATTTGTGACATACGAAATTTTCAAAAAGAGCCCAATCAGTATAAAACACAGAACAGATACAATTTAGATTAATTATAAATATACCAAATGAACAGATAAACAACCACAATATAGAAGTTATCAGAAAACCGTTTCGAAATCATTAGTGGAAACGGTACTGATTTTGTATTTTTACTGAATCACCAACTCTGGATCTCAGATGAAACGGGTTCTGTTTTACTTTTTATCTTCCCTTTTTCTTTTTTTAGCCGGATGTTCAGTTCCCCCACCGGGAACCCATGTCATGACTTACAACATTCGTCTGAACATTGCTTCAGACAGTACAAATGCCTGGCCAAACCGGCGAAATGAAGTTTTCAGCCTGATTCGTTTTCACAACCCCGATATTATTGGACTGCAGGAAGTTCTTCCCGATCAGCGGGTTGATCTGGAGGCATTGAATGATGTTTATCTCTTTGAAGGATCAGGTCGTGAAGATGGTTTTATGAAGGGTGAAGCAACAGTAATCGGACTTAGAAAAGAAAGGTATTCCGTCAAGGAAACCGGACATTTTTTCTTATCTGAAACACCTGATATTCCTTCTTTAGGATGGGATGCAGCCTGGATCAGGCCAACAATCTGGATTAAAGCACTGGACAAATCAACCGAAAAAATCATTCTGGTCGTCAATACCCATTTGGACAATATGGGACATCAGGCAAGAATCAACGGCAGCAGGCAAATTGCCGGTTTTATTTCAAAACAATCGGGGATTCATAGCGTTGTCGTTACCGGAGATTTCAATACCAATCTGGAATCTGGTGAATTGGATTCTCTCAACTCGGCTTATCTGAAACCTGCTCAGGCAAAATTAAATAGCCCGGCTTATGGTCCGAACTGGTCTTTTCAGGGATTTGGATCAGTTCCAATTCAAGAGAGGCAATTAATTGATTTTATTTTTCTTTCGGAAGGATGGACAGTTGTGCGCCTTGGGGTTTTAACAGACCGGATGACAGAAAAATGGCCAAGTGATCACTGTCCGGTTTTGGTTGAACTCAAATAGACGTTAAATTTTATATGGCATCAGAACCTAAATATGAAGATTACTCTTTATCTGAATTACAGGATTCCCTTAAAAATATAGACAAAGAGAAATATCCAAGTCGGTTCCAAAAAATACAATATGAAATAGACAGACGAAGCAAAACCAGTGGCATAGAAAAAGAAAAGAAAATAACGTATGTTACCGGTCCAAATAAGGTAATTATTTTTTATTCTATATTATCAACAATTATTGGATCATTCTTTATTTATAGTTCACTGATGCTGTTATTTAATTTAGTTTTAATAACACCAAGTTATTTCTATTATCGAAATAAAAGGAATAATCATTATTTGGTTAAATGGTCAATTGGAATTGTGTTTATTGGTTTAAGTTTTATTTTTTATTTCTATCCAATAAACTTTGATAAAAGTACAATAGTTTACGGTATACCTTTTATGATTGCTGCATTTCAAGATGGAGTCGATTTTCCAAATTCATTATTAATTGTTGCAGTAATTCTGAATTCCATATCGTGGTATTTATTTTCAAAAATAATTATAATAAGAAATAGGAAAATCTAACAAACAATTTCAGGCTGACCCGAGAATAGTTGGCATGAAATTGAGTTTATGGTTCGTTCAAATAAATTGTAAATATGTGCTGTGTTCTGGGTCAACCTAAATTGGTCGTTATGCTATTAAACCCTGATTTTCATCTGATAATCAAGGCAGCAGCAAAAAGAAACGGGATGACCAGGTTAACCATGGCTGCATCGCGGTAATGTTCGAGAACATAAAGAATGCGGGAGGAAATAAGAGAGATTAAAAAGAAAAACGGATAAAACATGAGATTCCCACCAAACAACTGGTGGAACCCTGGTTCTGACTTGCCGCTAAAAAGTACTGCTATTGACAACCCAACTGACAAAATAAATCCAATCATGACGACAAACGCGACCTGATTGTTTAGTTTTTTAAGTCCCTGCGTTCCTGTTTTCATATTCTGCTCCAACTCACAATTTTGCTTCAATACAAAAGTATGAAATACTTTTGTTCCAGTTGTACGGATTTAGATACGAATTGGTTTTATAAATCTACAAATTGTAAATATTTTACTTATTAACGTTCTTTTCGCTATTCGCTTTATATAAATATGCTTTTGCAGTTATTAACGTTCGTATGTAAACATAAATAGGAAAACAGGGAATTTTCTATTTTTCACCAGATAAAAGAAAATGTCATTCCCGCGAAAGCGGGAATCCAGTGTTCTGGGAAGTTCATCCCTGACTTTTAATATGACCGGTGTCTAGATGAGAAGAAAATACAGGATTTGCTTCACACATTTCATGACCCGCCTTCGCGGGAATGACAATAACAAAAAAACCAAAAAAAAATGCCGGGTTTTACTTAAACCACGGCATTTAAATCTATCTTTTCACTACTTACCTTCTGGCGAGAAGTGCCTGAGCGGCGCGGAGTCTGAGTCGGAGTGCACTTTCATTCTGCGAGTTGGAATCCTGTTGGGGAGCAATGGTTTCAGAAACAAATTTGGTGCTGGCCATGGCGTTTCCTTTAATTGCCCTGGACTGCATGATGCCGTCTGAAATCGTCTTTTCAATCATGGTCTGATCAGTCGGTTTAACCAGATATTTAAACACTTGCAGTTCGTTGATTGACCTGACAGCAAGGGTTGCATCTTTGACTTCGGTAAGAATCACGGTAACCGTCTGTGGATATTCCTTTTTGATTGTATTCAGGAAGGAAATACCATCAACGCCATCTTCAAAAACCACATTGCTCACAATAACCGAAACCGGTTTCTGAGCCATTTCTTTAAATGCTTCATCAACTGACGTCGCCATGGTAATATTAAACTTATTTCCGAACTGATTTGCCAGTCGCTTCACTTCTTCCGGACTGTAATCAACAAAAAGAACATCACCCTTTTTCTCTTCAACCTCAATATGAACAGAGGCAGCAGTCGCACCACCGACAGGTTTTGGAGCGGAGGCCTGAAGATCATTGATCTTGTCGTAAATCTGGATTCCCAGTTTCACGATATTGATCAGATTATCAGCCTTCCAGGGTTTATTGATGTATCTGAAAACCTCGCCGGCATTCACTGAATTGATAATTGAGTCCAGGTCAGAATACCCGGTGAGCAATATCCGAATGGATTTGGGCGAAAGTTCCCTGGCCTTTTTCAACACTTCATGACCCAACATACCCGGCATACGCTGATCGCAGATAATTACTTTATATTCTGATTTCGCAATCAGTTCAAGGGCTTTAAATCCATCAGGAGCCGTACTGACCTCAAAGTCGTCTTCAAGAAGACGGGTAAGTGAGGTCAGGATCATGGGTTCATCGTCAATAAGCAGAATTCGTGACATGTTAGTATTCCAGTTTTCTTAGTTCAATTTTGGGATTGGCGAAGCGGTAAGGTAATGGTGAATTCTGTCCCTTTTCCAACTTCGCTGCTCACACTGATAGACCCTTTGTGCTGTTCAATAATTTTAAAGGCGATAGAAAGACCGAGCCCAGTTCCCTGTCCGACCGGTTTGGTGGTAAAGAACGGTTCGAAAATTTTCTGAAGATTTTCGTCAGAAATTCCCTTTCCAGTATCTCTGAATTTAAGAACAGCGACCTGACTTCCACCAGAATTATCAAATTTGGTTGAAATGAACATCTCACCGGCAGGATCACAAGCCTGAGCGGCGTTGGTGATCAGATTCAGGAATACCTGGTTTAGTCGTGCAGGAAAACATTCAACGATCATTCCGTTTGTGAAATCACGATGAACTTCAAGTTTGTGCTTGATCTGGTTGTGAGCAATTTTCAGCGTAGTATCAATTCCCTCGTTCAGGTCAACCGTTTTAAACTGGGTTTCATCGAGACGGGAGAAGTTTTTCAGATCCATAACCAATTCCTGAATCCGGTCAATACCCACAATTGATTCTTCCAGGATGGATTTTACTTTTTCAACGTAGGAAGGCACTTCCATTTTCTTGGCATTTTCGGCAACTTCCATCAACTGAGATTCAAGATCATCGATACTGCCGTTGATCAGATTATTTCTGAGGTTATGATATTTGTCAAGCAGGTCAATCTGACGGGTTTGATGCCGTTCAAGCAATTCAATGTTATTGCGGACGAAACCCAATGGTGTGTTAACTTCATGGGCAATACCAGCCACCATCTGACCCAGGGACGCCATCTTTTCTGATTGAATCAGCTGAGACTGCTGTTCCCTGATTTGTTTGTAACTGTCTTCAATTTCTTTGTTTCTTTGAATCAGAGCTCTGCCGATTGTGTTGAAAGAAACACCAACCTGAGCCAGTTCATCGCGGGCATCAAGGTGAACTTCTTCATCTGTATTTCCGGAAACGAGTTTTTGCGCAATTTCATCAAGGGAACCTACTGTTTTTCTTACTGCCAGATAAAATCCAACCAGCAGGTAAATAATCACGACAAGAAATATCGGCACCAAAAGCTGAATCAATTTCTTCTGCTGATTAAAGGCATCAATACGAATAATCAGCAAATCATCAAGTGCTGAAAGCTGAGCCATGTACAAATCCCGCAGGGCAACAGAGGCCTGATCGGAAGCAATACTATATTCTGGCGTGTTAAAAAATAGCGTATCGCCAGAAAGCCGACCCTGATCGGATATTGAAAGCATTTCCTTAAGTGTTTCACTGGCAGTTTTCACAATTCCTGAGATTTCACTTTCAACAAAGGCGTCTGGTTTTGCATTATTTATTTCATAGGTAATCTGCATTCCCCGCTCAAGTGCATCAAGATTTGATCTGATCAAACCCGGATTACCATAGAGTAACTGAATTTTTTCAGCCTGACTTAAAGCCCGGTTGTTGTAAATTGAGGCGGCAAGATTTCGGGAAGTCTCAACATCACGAATCAAGGCCGGAACTTTGAGAATGATGGCATCCATGAGATAATAGGAATCCAAATCAGGATCCAGAATCAGGTTTGATTTATCGCCAACTTTATATAGAAGACTCAATACTTTTTCCTGAAGTGCAACGTGGGTTGCCATCAGTTTATCATAATCGCCCCCGGTTTCAATCCGGGTATTCAGAGAAGCCCAATCGGTCTGGACATCTATCCAATCCTGAGTGACTTCAAGTTCTTCGCCGATCAATTTATTTACAGAATCAACTTTACCAAATGCAGTCAGAACCTGACCGCCAGTTTGCTGAAAACTTTCAAGAGCAGTTGAATCGCCAAGTAAAAACCGGTTATGATCCCGCTGATAATCCATCAACGAAGCATACATGACATGAAGCGGTTCAAGATAGGCATTACCCACCCGTTCTTTGGCTCCAAAATCGATTGCTTCATTACGAATGGTAATGAGCACGTAAACCAGTAAGGCCGATGGTATGAGGAAGATAAGTGAGATGAGTAAAAATTTGACCGGATACTTAAGGCGGTTCATGAGGTAAATGGCGGGAGCAAACAAATTCATCGTTCTTTTTACCTTATCTTTTAATTATTTTATGACTGATTCCATTGTTTTGTAAACAGTAATAACAAATATACAAAATATATTACAGTTCACAACAAGAAGCGATAGAATAGGAAATTGTGAAAGACAGGTCAATTCATGACCCTTTTAGTCCGGAATAATTTCTTATCCGGACTAAAAGAATGCAAAAGGTGAGCCATTATTTCTGGAGGCCGGCAGACTTTGGTTTGTGAAGAAGGGAAAGTATAACTGAAGCAGCCAGAATTCCAACCACAACCAGCAGGGAAACCATAATCGGAATTTTGAACAAATCCACAATCATCATCTTGGTTCCGACAAAAACAAGAATCAGTGCAAGTCCGTACTTGAGGTAGTGGAAAAGATCCATTATTCCGGAGAGCGCAAAATAGAGAGACCGAAGTCCGAGAATAGCAAATACATTTGAGGTGTAAACAATGAATGGATTTGTAGTAATTGCAAAGATTGCCGGAATGGAATCGACGGCAAAAACGAGATCGGTTATTTCGATAACAAGAACCACGACGAACAGCGGTGTAGCAAAGGTTTTTCCATCAATTTTTGTAAAGAACCGGTTGCCCACATAGTCTTTGGTTACCGGAAAATATTTTCTGAACAGTTTGACGATCGGATTTTTTTCAGGATCCATCTGTTCATCACTCTGAATTCCCATTTTTATTCCGGTAAAGACCAGAAATCCACCAAAAATGTAAATGATCCAATGAAATTCCTGAATAAGAGCAGCACCAACCAGAATCAGAACAAATCTCATAATCAGTGCACCGATGATTCCCCAGAAGAGAACTTTGTGCTGATATTGTGGGGGGACAGCGAAGTAGGAAAAGACCATGATGAAGACAAAAATATTGTCAACACTCAACGATTTTTCAATCAGATAACCGGTTAAAAACTGTAATCCGGTTTCAGATCCCATCCACTTGTAGATAAGGATGTTAAAAAGTAGGGCTAATGTAACCCAAAATGCACTCCACCAGAGCGCACTTTTTACAGATGGCGTTTCAGATTTTTTGTGAAAAATACCCAGATCGAGCAGAAGAAGAGCCAGAATTCCTGCATTAAAGAAAACCCAGTGCCAAACCGTAATTTCAACCATAACCATCCAATTTTGTCAATAATCAGACTGAACAACAATTCCCATGAGAAAAGTTCAAAAAAGCTATAGTTTAGATATTCCGGGCAAAATTATGCTGGGGTAAACATGAAATTAACACTGACAATGTAATATAAAATGGCTACAAACATCAAAAACAGAAAAACCCAGAAAATCGGAGAATGATGCATCCTTCTGTAATAAGGCACATGATCTGTTCTATCTTTTACATGTTGCTTTTCAGAAGGCTGAGGTGGTTTTTGGGCGTTTTGTTTCATTTTGATTTACCGTGGTTCCCTTGATTTAACTTACTGATTTCTTCTTCAACTTCTTTTGCACCATCGGCGTAAAATTTTTTCTCATCGGGTGCGAGTTCGTGCAGTAACCGTAAAAATTCGCCGGCATGTACCCGTTCCTCATCCGCAATTTCAGTTAAAACCTTCACTGCAAGTTGATTATCGGTAGATTCTGCAAGCTGCATATATAGCTGAACAGCTTCATACTCAGAAGCAACCATAAACCGAATGGCTCTGATGAGTTCTGAATCGGTTAATTTTTGATCTTTTGCCAAACCTGAAAATGGCGTTCCGAAAGTGGGCATTGAATGTCCTTTCTAAAAGTGGTTATTTTTTATTGCGACGTTTGGTAAACCTGACAACAAAGACTGCAATCAGAATGATTGCAATAGGAATAAGTAAAACGCTCAAACTCATACCGAAAAAGTAGGTGTCCATCATGATCATTTTCCTTTGTAATTTTTGTTGACTAAAGTTAGGCATACCTGAACTGGTAACCTTTGCATAATTAGCGGATAATGTTACATCTTTCACACATTGACGGTAATGGTTAATTATCAATGGTGAATGATTAACGTGGAATGGAGAAGGAAATACATTCAAAATATTTCCACTCTAAACGGGGTTGGATTTTCGCTTTTTAATGAACGGTAACCCCGCTGGGGTTCCAATAATTCACATTTCTGGTTCGGGGGGGGGGAATCGTTGAATTTGAATGCTGCAATCAGGCTCCAGCGGAGCCAAATATTGGTAGAATAACAAAACAACCAAATCCCCCGCTCCGGCGGAGCGGAATAAACCCTTCCTATCACACCAAATTGGTCAATAACCACATTCCGCCCTTCTGGGGCGGTGATTCTTTTTCATGGTCGGTTTTTCTACCAAAATTTCACCCCGCTGGGGTGAGGACTATTTCGCATTTCCGTTTTGGGTTAAACGTCGAATTTGAATGCTGCAATCAGGCTCCAGCGGAGCCAAATATTGGTAGAATTACAAAACAACAAAATCCCCCGCTCCGACGGAGCGGAATAGACCCTTCCTATCACCCTAATTGGTCAATAACCACATTCCGCCCTTCTGGGGCGGTCATCGCATTCATGTTTTTGTTTTCTACCAAGATTCCACCCCGCTGGGGTGAGGAAACCCAAATTCCGTATTTTTTTTTCAAATAATTGTATTTATCCTGTTCATCCTGAATATCCATGTTAAAAAATGCATTTTCATTTCCGCCCCGGCACTTCGAGAGCCTCACCGGTGCTATCCAAGGCTTCGCCATGGGCAGGTAAACATGTAACCCCTTCGGGATTCGAAAATTCATTTACCATTAACCATTTAACAATTATAATTAACCTTTTCCCCAATTCGATTTTTATTGATGTCATTTGTAACTTTCGGGATTTAATACCGTGTAATTAAATAAATTCAGCGGGGGTTATATGACTGGAAAACAAAACAGGATACATCCTGGATTAATCCTGGCCGCATTGGCCGGATTGATTCTTACTTTCTTAACCGCCGAACACTTCATACCCTTCAACTCTTTCCCCAATTCAATCACCCGATCTGATGCTATTTCAATCTCACGGGATTACCTGAAAAAGAAAGGCTATCCGGTTGATCAATATGAGTCAACCGCCTGGGTAACTGACACTGACAACCACCGTCTAGCCTGGAAGTACACATCCTATGACCGGGCCAATGAACTTACCGATTCAGCAACTCATGGCCTTTTTAGCGCAAGATGGCAAACCTACTTCTACCAGAATGTGAATCAGAGTGCACCCCAACGTAAATTTTATTTATTTCTTGATGGAACTGGCAAAGTTACCGGATTCAGTTTCGTGCTTTATGAAAAAATTGAAAATGCAGAATTCGGAAACCCAAATCTTGAACAAATTGAAGCAAGAAAAATTTTCGATCAGTTTCTTTCTGCTGATGGATTGGACACGACCGGATTTGCAACAATTGAGGCAAGCAGTGTACATCAGGAAAAGCGGACCCAGCATACTTTTAAACTTCAGAAACCATTCCCTGAACTTGAATCAAAACTTCAGATTTACGGAATGGTTTCAGGAAGTGAACTTACTGTTGTTGTTTATGAGCTCATTCCACCTGAAAAGTTTTCGTCTGAAAAGGCGGACTTTCAAGGAATTGGTTTTCTTATTTTTCTGGGATCTGTTGTCATCTTTTTCTTTGTCCTGATTTTACAGCTTGGTGTTTTTCTTAAAAAGTACCACGAAGGTGAAGTCGGTGTAAAAACTGCCGGAACACTTTTCTGGATTATGCTTATTGTGAGCAGTTTTGTCAGTCTGAGTAAATTCCCTGTGGCGGGTTACGGATTTGGCTTTGGTGAACTTTCATACACCTGGGTTTCAATTGTCACCCTGGTCATCAAACTGTTGATTTTCAATCCGCTTTATGCTCTGGCTGTATTTTCAGCCTGGAGTATCGGTGAATCTTACCTCAGAGAATCTCACAGCGATAAACTTGCTGCACTTGACGGCCTCATCAACAAGCAATGGGCCAATCTGCATTTTGCTGTTTCAGTTGCACGGGGTTACCTGGCCGGATTTATCGGACTTGGACTTCTGTTTCTTTCAGGATGGATTTCAGTCACTCTCACTGGCGGAACCAATAATCTTACCTTTTATCAGGATGTCCTTCCGGTTTATGCACCTTTCGCAACACCGTTCATTGTTGGGATTTACTACAGTTTGCTTGGCGAACTGATGTTCAGATTATTCGGGAATCTTTACCTGACCCGCTTACTAAAAAATAAATGGATTGCCGGGCTGATCTCTGCCCTTTTATGGGCGGCTTTCTCACAAGTCTTCTGGGGAATGAACTTTTTCATAGAACCCCTGTGGATTTCATTTGCAATTCCCTTTCTGATCGGATTTTATCTCAATCTGGTTTTCTGGAAAACTGATATTTTATCAACAGTAATTGCAAGTTTTACTATTTCCGGCGGAATATCCATGATTCCGCTTTTAGCATCTTCCGGACCTGTTTACACACTCTATTCAATTCTTGCTCTTCTGTTAATGGCCATTCCTGCTTTTCTGATGATTGCCGGTTTTATCACGAAAAAGAAGTTTACCTATAACCCTGATACAACCCCTGCCCACATCAGAAGAATTACTGAACGGGTTAGAATGGTTAAAGAACTTGAAATTGCCCGTCAGGTTCAGATGAAACTGCTTCCGAAAAGAAGTCCGGATATAAAAGGGTTTGATATTGCAGGGATTTGCATACCGGCACTTGAAGTTGGTGGTGATTACTATGACTTTATAGACATTCCAAACGGAAATATTGGAATTGCCGTTGGCGATGTTTCAGGAAAAGGATTGCCTGCAGCAATTTACATGACTTTGACAAAGGGAATTGTACAGTCTCACGCTGATGAATTCATTTCACCTTCAGTAGTTTTGTCGAAAGTGAATCAGCTTTTGTACAAATCCATTGAAAAAGGAAATTTCGTCAGCATGTTTTACGCCATTCTAAACCTTGAAACGAAGAAAATGGTGCTGAGCAGAGCCGGTCACAATCCGGCTGTTTATCTTTTTAAAGATGAACAGGTAAAAAACCTTAAACCCAGCGGATTGGCGTTAGGACTTGAAAAAGGTGAACTGTTTGACAAAGTGATCCGTGACGAAGAAGTTCAGTTGGTTTCGGGAGATGTGGTTGTCTTTTACACCGATGGGTACACAGAAGCCATGAATGAAAAGAAGGACGAATTTGGTGAAGACCGATTGATTTCCATTCTGAAGTCAACACGGCTTGAAACAGCAGAAAAAATGATTTCTGCTATCAATAAGGAAATCAAAGGCTTTGCAGGATCGGCTCACCAGCATGATGACATGACGATGGTGGTTATAAAGGTGCTTTGAGACCGAATGACTGGTTTAATTCACAATGAATCAGTTATCCGGTTTTTTTAAATGGCTCCCTTTGACAACTATTTTTTTCTCAAGGGCATATCTTACCAATTCGGCTGTTTTATGAATTCCAAGCTTTTTCATCAGGTTATTTCTGTGAGTCCCGATTGTTTTTTCACTCAAATTCATTTTTTCAGCAATTTCTTTTGATGAGTATCCTTCAGCAATTAGTGTCAAAACCTCTTTTTCCCTGCCGGTAATGGATTGCTTTTTTAATTTAACCGGATTTTTTTTCAACTGCAGGTACTCGTTTATCATTTTCCCGGATATCGATGGACTCAAATATTTAAATCCGCTCAGAACCGAATTAACTGCAAGCTTAAATTCTTCCAAGGGGGCATCTTTTCTCAGAAAGCCATGAGCCCCGGCTTCCAGAGCTAAAAAAAAGTAATCCTCCGGATCATTCAGGGTAATAATAATGATTTTCGTGAGGGGTTTACTTTTAAGAATCTGGTAGCAAGCCTCAATTCCATTTAAATGGGGCATGGTTATATCAAGAAAAACAAGATGCGGTTCGAGTTCTATCACTTTGTTTACAGTTTCAATACCGTTGGAGGTTTCGCAAACAAACTGAAAATCTGTATTCGCTGAAAGCACCTGTTTAATTCCCATTCGTGTTATTGCATGATCATCCGCAATAAGAATTTTTATTTTTGTCATGGCAACACCTAACCTTTTTGGGTAACTTACTGTAAATGTGCAATTTAATGGTTGAAATTTAAACTGCTGAGGATAGATTTTTACTTAAATCAGCAGTTTTCCTCAAATTACTCTCTTTATTACTCTATCCTGACACTCTTGTTTTCGTAACATCAAAAAAAACAAAAAAATCCCACTTTTTCATCTAAGGTGAATCATGTATTTTTTTTTGTTTTCCGGATAGTCAAACCTATTTATTTTGATCATATCCTTTTTATTATTAATCACTTACAAAACTTTTTTAATCATAGCTGTCATGTTTGCATTTGGCGCCATCAACTTTTACTATTTGAAGTAACCCTCTCAATTCAATTAGTAAAAAAGGACTTTTATGAAACCGATCGTTTTTTCACTTTGCTTGATCCTTGCAGGATTTTCACCTGGATTTAGTCAGGTTGCCGGTACTTTTTATAGTTCTGGCGATGCGAATGAAATTTATGGACCTGTTTTAAAATCATATGAAATTGAACCTCTAGTTCTTCAGCAAATTGTATCTCTTGCTGAGAAAGAAGGGAATCGAATCTGGTTTTTTTACGATGAAAATGGCAGCAGTTTCATAATCTCAGGAAGAGCAAAAACAGTTTTATTTACAACAGGGAATTCAACTTTTGATGGTAAACTTGGCAGGGTTTTCGATGTAATAAAAGTGCAGACTTTATTAAACAAGCATCCCGGAAAACTGGTAAATTTACAATTACGGCAGAATGGTGTATTTTCATTGGAAACAGATGGTGAAGTGCTTGAGCGTGGATTAATGTGCCCCCCATTTTGTGAATAAGTCATTTCCGGGTTCATTTCTACCCATAATTTTAACCTAATTTTTTCTCTTCGTTAAGAATATGTTGCCATACACCCTTTTTTATTTAGCAACTATTCTGGTTTGCGTTGGCATTTACCAGATTTCAAAAAAAACTAAAAACGGCCTTTTTCTTTTTTCATTGATGTTTATCCCTGTCATACTTTTATTGGCTGGTGTTTTGCTTTCTGGTTTGGTTAAGGATATTCGTTATGGGGTATCCATGATCAGTTTTGCAATGTGGACTGTCTTATGGTTCTTCCAGGACAGGCAGAAGGATGGTCTTTTCTTTATGCCTTTTTCAATCTATTATCTTGGGTTGATGCCATTAACATTGTTGACTCTTGATTTTCCCAGTTTTTCAGCCAATAACCCTGAATTAAAAGGGATTCGCATTTTTCTGTCGAATAACCTGATGATGCTGATTTCACCAGTTGTAACCTTTTCACTGGTTAAAATGATCAGCGATGTTTCTGGTAAAATAACATTTATTCCAATCTGGTTATCTGGGTTTATTTCTCTTTCAGCCATTGTCCTTTCGCAATTTTTTAATGATCACCTTGTTTTACCCTCGGCCAATATTCTTATTGATCTGGTTTGGCTGGTTCTTATTGTCAGACTTTTAACTGTTGAGTTTTTATCAGAATACAAAATTTCGTTTAACCGGCTCGGACTTCTTACTCTTGTCTTAATGATGCTTATTGATGACTTCAGCCTAATTTTTGATACACTTGGAAGTTGGCTCGGGCTGCCTTCTGTGGGAAAGGAAAATTCTTATGTGCGTTTTTATCTTAATCAATTACCACAGCTTTTCATACTCAGCTATTATTTTATTGATTTCAGAGTTAGACAAAGATTTGGTTTTAAGCTGGCAAAACCCAATCTGGATTAGCCTGATTCTGATTCTTGTGGTCGTCATTCTGATTGTCAGTTTTTTAAAGTATATCATTTTTCCCCAACAACTCAGGCTATTTGATCAGTCAAGGCAAATTGAAAATCTGAATGATGAAAAACTGAAACTTTCTGTTAAAGTTACAGAACTCAGTACTCATCTTTCCCTTGAAAAAATGCATCGGTCAAAACTGGAACAAGCCTATGATGGACTTCAGGCATCTGGCGATGCCAGTTATAAACGGCTTGATCGGGTTTTACATGATTTCAACAACATAATTTCATCGCCCCTTCTTGCATTTAAATTCCTTGTTGCAAAAATCAGCGGACACCTTAAATCAGATTCCAATGAACTGGTTTCAACAGTTGATAAGGGTTTAACTGACCTGAAAGAATATGTTCCATTAATCCGGGAAGAATTCAAAAGTGGAGTAAAAAGGGGGAAATTCTGGGTTCTTGACGACCTTCTGCCAAAATCTCAGATCATGGAAGATTACCTGAATATTGAAGTAAACGGAAACAGACAAATCCGGGTTTTTACACATAAGGAAAATTTAGAAGGTCTTATTTCAAATCTGAGTTCCAATGCACTCCGATATGGGTCAACGAAAATTACAATTAATATTTCAGAAAACGATAATTCTGTTTTTCTTCACCTTCTAAATAACGGCGAACCATTGTCAGCGGAAGCCAGAGAAAAATTATTCAGAGTAAAATTTACAACTGGCGGGACCGGACATTCCTTTTCAACTTTAAATGACCTTAAGGCAGTTCATAGCGGACATGATGCATATGTTGACACCGGTTTTTTACCAGATCCCTTCACGGTGGGTCTCATAATCGTCCTCCCTAAATTTCAATTCAAAGAGTAGGTCAATTTAGATTTTGCATCCTTAAAAACAACCTGTCTCAGAAATAAACCGGGCTATATAAATGAGAAAAACACTACTGATCGTTGAAGATGAAAAACGGATGCTCATTTTGCTGAAATTACTTTTCACATCAAATGGATTTGAGGTATTAACTGCAAAGGATGGTGAAGAGGGGTTAAATGTTTTTATTAAAAACAACGCAAAAATAAGTATGGTCATTTCTGATATCGGACTTCCGAAACTTACTGGTGAAGCCATGTTCATTGAAATGAAAAAGGTAAATCAAGATGTAAAACTCATTTTTACCAGTGGGAATGTTGAGCCCCTCGAAAAATCAACCCTTTTAAAAAAAGGCGTATCAGACTTTTTTAGTAAACCTTATGACCCGGAACATTTACTTAAAAAAGTGAAGGAAATTACCGGCACCTCCCCAGATAAAATACAACATGAATCCCGATAGAAAAAGAAATCCAAATTCAATTTGACTGCCTGGTTTTATTTGACAAGTTCCACTAAATATACATGAAATCATGTATTGTTTTAAAAAGTTATATTAGGGAACTTTGCATATTCAATCTCAAATGTACCGGGTATAAGGCAGGTTGAATTAAAATCAGAAACCAATCCATTCATTTTCTTTTTGGGAATAAAATTATGTCTGGAACGATTAAAATTGGAGTTGCCGGTGAAAGTGCCGTGGTAAAAGATCTAACTGATCATGGTTTCAAAATTGATTTCTGGAATCCTGAACTGCCTGGATTAAATAAAATTGAAGCCACAAAGCAGAAAACAAAAATCCTCGTTCATGTAAGGGCGGCAGTATTACCCGAAAACCCAAGTTTAATTTCAAGTGAAGAGGAAAATCGAATTAAATCACATGCCTCAAAAATAGAAGCCATCGCCTATGAAGCGAGGGTCCAACTTGACTACTTTCTGAATTCTATTGCAATTATTTACCGCATCTTGTATTAATCCCCATCTTCCATTAAATAAGTTTCCTGAGGTTCATTAAAGGAGAATTTAAAACCTTTTTGACCCAAAGAGTCTTTTAAACAGGGATATTCAGGACTCGCAGAATAAAATGCGAATGGTTAATGAATTTTGTCTTGAACCCCGAAGGGGTGATATGTTTGGAGCCCCGGGTGGCAACCCGGGGTAAGGTTATAAGAAGATAAACCCGCCCGGCCACAACCCTTTTTGAAACCGAAATTCTTTATCCAAGCGGAAGGGAAATACGTTTTTAACCACAGAAAAAACGGAAATGAAATGCATTCAATCAAAGGTATTCAGGATAGGCAGGATGAAATACGAATGGTGTGTGGGAATTGAAATTTGAAAATGTGACACCTTCCCTTAACTCAGTCAACCTCATTTTAAGGAAAATACATTTTTTTATGAAAGCAATTTTCGTTGTTAACATCATCAATAAAACGACGCACCAGTTTAATCACAATCGGATCATTAGAAAAACCATTCATCATTTCGGAGTGTGTGCCCTTCTTGTCTTCCCAAATATAGGGCAACGGTGGTAATTCCCGAAAACCCAGATAAATCAGATCCTGATCGAGTAAATCCATCTTTATATCAGACAGGTCGATTCTTGCTTTACCCAGATCGGTTTTCAATTCAAGCATGGCATGATGCTGGCGATAAATGCAAATGGCGGAGTATACTTTCATACGGTTATTTTAAACAGGAAGGAAAGTGCAACTATGCTATAAGGAGAAAAGTACTTTTACTGTTAAAAAGCAACCTATAGAATAAGATGTATACGTAAAATTATTGTTGGTATTAACAAAGTTATTCGTAATCTTTTTCTCTTTCCCCTTTAAGGATTTGATCTGATACTCTAAACCAATCCCAGCTGATACATTCTCATAAAAATAAAATTCCCCACCAAATTGCGGACTTATAATAATCCCACTCATTTCAATCCGGGAATTGATGTTCTGTTTATTAAGGGATGTCTCTTCAATTTCAAACCCGGAAACAAAGCCAATCCCACTTCCAATGAAGAACTTTGCTTTGTTAAAATTTTTCGTATAAAACAGTTTACTTCCAATGTATAAGAATGAAGACTGATTCAATGATTCAGCATTACTTCCCGTACTATCTTTTTGATCAGAAACGAATAAAAAACCAATAAAGGGCTCTACCCTGATATAATCCCAGTCAACCGGGATGGTAATATAATTTTTTGGAACATAGTTTTGGTGGGAGACTGATGGGGTAAAATCAATTGAAGAATGTATTCCAATTCCGATTGACCGGTCTGGTTGTGAATAACCTGAAGTTGTATATAAAACAAGGAAGAAAACAATCAATTTTTTCATAGATACTCTTACCTTAATAAATAATCTGTTTGAAACACTTCTGATGGATTTTGAATAACTATACTATCATTTATTACAGATGCCATTTGGAGTAAAATGACTTGGAAGTTAATCTTCCTGGATTCTCCATGGCATTTTTACAATCCATTATATACAAAATAAATCTAGAAGCAGGTATATCTATTCAAAATCAAAATATTCTTCAAGAAAACCGCCTTCTAAAAATTCATTGGCTATTGACTGAATTCTTTCCTCTAAATTTGCTTGCTTTATTTCTGGCCTTAGTTCAGCAATGATTTGGGATAATGGATTTTGACTGGCAGTATCATTGAGATTAAAATGGCTTTCTAATTTAGGTTCGTTTGCTAGAAGAAAAATGTCAGCTTCGTAATTAAAATCTGCAAATGGCTCACCAAATGCGGGTCTACTAATATTAGAACTACCCAGTAAAATCGTTTTGGGAACATTGCCCTCTATTCCGATAGAAATTTTTGCATGCCATTTCCCTCTTGGATTAATATATGCCTTGAAATTTATTCTATTTGATTTCAAAGCTGATAAAAAACAATTAAAACTTAATTTCCATGGGTCAGTTGCATTATTAAATTTACCGCCAACAATAATGTATTCGATATTACAATGATTCGGATTTGCTAAAATTGTTGACAAAATTCCATCATTCAGAATGCTGTAACTAGAACCGTTATAACTTTCTTGAAAGTACCCTGAACAAATCACCACTTTTGTAAAACCCGGATAGGAAAGCATTAATTTTAAATTTCTTCGAAAATAACTGATATTTTGATCTGTTCGTATGGCTATTGCTATCATATCTAAGTGTTTTTTTTAATTGTTGCAAACGGATCGAAGTAGACCTTTAAATAATTGTCTGCGATTTCTTATCATTTTACTAAAATTTGAAGCCTCAACAACTTTTAATAACCAATTTTCCCTGAAATTCTTATGCCGTTTGTACCGACTGTTTCTATTTTCTAATTTGGCTACCAATCATAATTATTTGCTTTTGGTCCTGACAATGTTGTCAAGGTATTTAAAGAATGAATTGTCAATTTGTTTTCATCATTACTTACCGAATTGTAATCATTGATAAGTGAAAGTAATTTTTTAAAGTGTTTTTGAAAATTATCCTTTGCAACACTATTGAAGTTATTAATGTGTGCTAAATTTCTTAATGGAGTCTCTGGATTATTATTTATTTGAGTTGAAACTTGAACTGTTCTTAAGAAATCCATAATTCTAAACACTTTGTACAAATGCGATCCACCACCGAAAAATTCAAGTTGCTGTAAATCTTCTAATGATAGTTTAGATGCATATTTAGCAAGAATATTTTGAAAACTTTCTTCTGTATTGTCAAGTTTTTCAGCATAGTATTGTGCAAATGTTTTAGTAGGAGAAATTAAATTTGAAAAGTTGAAAGAACAAATAGAATTGTAGAAATCGTCCGACATATAGAGGTCTTCTAAATTTTGATAATCCCGAAGTCTTATTTGTCTTGTTTCTTGATTAGGTTCGTAAATAGCAAACCAAATATAGCAGTAAGAATAAATTGGTGTTCTACAATGTCTTAAAGAAATCTCACGATGGAGTTTTTCATTTCTGTCAGTTAGGTATTGGTTTACCCTGTCAATAATTAGAACTGTTAATGCAATCCCAATGATTTCTGTTAAAATATTCGCATAATAATCTGATGGAATTAAATGCTGACCAATTAATATTAGAACCACCAACATAGATAATACCAAATAACCTATAAAAAACCTTGCCTTGGCAATGGCTTTTTGTTTTATTAGTCGCTTAAAAATGAAGTAAACAATAACCGATAGTAAAAGCCAACCAACGATTATAGCAGAGTCTGTTTTCAATGTTGGTTTTTCTTTTAAATCAGTTTTATTTGAACAATTTGTAGTCGTAAGTGTCGTGACTGATTGTTTGTTTATGATTTTGTCGGTCATATATTACTATTGAAAATTGAGTTTTCACTTAAATTTCATCTAACCCATTTAAAAAGCATTTCTCTTTATTTCCAGTTTCAATTCCCCATAGATGGAAAAAATCCCAGCAACATGGAAAGTATTAAACGAAAACCAAAAAAATACGGTTCTTCCCTCTCACTCCCCACGGTATTTTTTAAAATTTTCTGCCTGTTCGAAAATTTCCTTAAACACTTCATCCTTGGGCACGGGCGGATATCCATGTTCGGCAAGAATAAGAATTAAATCAACCTTCAGTTCGGCCTTAATGTCCTCACGCTGAGCCCAGTCGGTGTAACGGGCTTTGTCATCCACAATCTGTTTGATAGCCTGAGAAAGACCTATCAGTTTTTCATGCGGATACTCAAACTGATGCTTTTCTGCAATAACTTTCAGAATATCATAAAAAGCTTTTTCCTCAAACCCAATCCCCAACTCTATATAGGAATCCCGGTCAGATTGTATTTCCCTGAATAAATTGGCAAACTGTTCGGCTACATCATCCAAAACATCGCTCTGCAGGGTTTGAAAGTCTTTTCTCTCATTATAATGGTCTACCAGTAATTTCAACTTCTTTGAGAAATCTATCCCCTTTATCCGGTTGGTTTTTTTGAACTCTTCGATCGCTTTTGTTAATAATTGCTGGAGCAGTTTAATTTTAATATTTGGCAGTTTAATTTTTTCAATCTTGGCCAGATACTCATCGCTGAATATTTCAGCATTTTCTTTCGGATTATTTTTATCGAGCTTGAAAACCTCCTCGATTCCTTCGCTTATCAATGCTTCCTGAATCAGTACTCTCACCCGTTCATTCATTTTCTCGGTATCGGGCGCTTCACCTTTCGTGAGTTTATGAATGATAGATTTAATGGCAAAGTAAAAGTGGATATGATCACGCTCAACCTCATTGATTGCATCACTTGAACAACACAGATCATAGGCCGAACGTAATTTCCTTACCAGCCCTACGATGTGTTTCTCCATTTTTTCAGTTTGCTGGGCATATTCAACAGCCCGGTTCAGACAATCCAGTTTCTGGAGGGGAGTGCCATGGAAATAGGGCTTACTGTTAAATTTATGGAAAACCCGGTCAAGCAGATCAAGATGATCTTTTACGATAATAACAGCTTTGTCAATATCCTCAAAGTCATCGGCATGAACCCTGCTATACTTCGCCAAAGCTAGATTCAGATTGCTTTTTATCCCGATATAATCAACCACCAGCCCCATTTCTTTACCTTCATAAACCCGGTTAACCCGTGAAATGGTCTGTATCAGAGAATGAAGCTGAATCGGTTTATCAATGTATATCGTATCCAGAAAAGGGACATCAAATCCGGTCAGCCACATATCAACCACAATGGCAATTTTAAAATTGGATTTTACGTTTTTAAACTGCCGGTCCAGTTCCTTCCGGTAATCTTTCGTTCCGAGCAGTTCATATAACGGTTTTTTATCATCCTGATTCCGGGTCATCACCAGTTTTACCCGTTCAACTGGTTTCAGTTCACGTTTTTCTGCATCAGATAGCTCTGCCCCCTCATCGCAGACCCGTAGTATTGCCCAATCAGGCCTTAGGGCAATAATTTCTTTGTACAAACCCCAGGCAATCAGGCGGCTTGAAGAAACGAACATCACCTTACCTTTTACACTTGCGCCTTCTTCAATCCGGGTTTCATAGTGGGCTACAAAATCCTGTGCAACCAGTTTTAACCGGTTTGGATCACCCAGAATAATGTCCATCTGGGTTACTGCTTTTTTGCTTTCCTCAATCTGATAAGTGTTGGCTCCTTCGGCTGCACACCATTGGTAATAGTTTTCAATTTCCTGAAGCTTTTTTTCGTTCAGCGTAACTTTGGCAGCACGACCTTCATAGACAATCATCACGGTAATCTGATCATCTACCGATTCTTTCATGGTGTAAGCATCAACGACTTCCCCAAAAACATCCAGAGTCGCATCAATGGGCGTACCGGTAAAACCAACATAGGTTGCATTCGGCAGGGAATCATGAAGGTATTTTGCAAACCCGTACCGTTTCTGAACTCCCTTTTCTGAAATTTTCACCTTCTGATCAAGATTGACCTGCGACCGGTGAGCCTCATCTGATATGCAGACCACGTTGCTCCGGTCAGTCAGGAGTTCGGTGCTTTCTGTAAATTTGTGAATAGTGGTTAGGTAAACACCACCACTGTTCCGGTTTCGGAGATGCCGTTTCAGATCCTCCCTGCTTTCAACGCTGATGACCGTATCATCACCTATAAATCCTTTGGCGTTGGTAAACTGAGCTGAGAGCTGATCATCCAGATCGGTCCGGTCTGTAATCAGAACAATAGTCGGACTCGATAGTAACTGGCTTTTCATGAGCAGTCTGGTGAGATACAACATAGTGTAACTTTTACCACAACCGGTAGCACCAAAGTAGGTTCCACCTTTACCGTTACCTGCCGGACGCATATTCTGACGGATGCTTTCAAACAGTTTGTTAGCTGCATAAAACTGGGGATACCGGCAAACAATTTTTACATCATCATTGGCGGTATCGGGAAAGAAAATAAAATTTCGGATTACATCGAGCAGCCGGTGTTTGTTAAACAAACCTTTGATCATACTGTACAGGGAATCAATGCCATCAACCGGATCGTCTTCCGGTTCAATTTTACGCCAGCCGTAGAAGAAGTCATAGGAAGCAAACAGTGAGCCGATTTTATTGTTAATCCCGTCACTGATTACGCAAAAGGCATTGTATTTAAATAATTCAGGGATATCACGGCTGTACCTGATGGTTAATTGGGTATGGGCATTTTTAATCGTGGTTTCTTCCTTGATGGCACTTTTAAATTCAATAACTACCAGGGGAAGCCCGTTGATGTAGATAATGGCATCGGGAATTCGTTTTTCATACCCCTGAATCTCAAGCTGATTAACGATTTTAAACCGGTTTGCCTCAATATTCTGAAAATCAAGAACTTGTATGAACAAATCTTTTTTCGTCCGGTCTGCCCGCTGGAAGGGGAATCCGTCACTGATCAGTTTCAGGATCGATTTATTACTGGGATATAAGGCAGAGGAAGGGAACGATTCAAGCTTCCTAATGATAGAAACGGCTTCAGCGGGAGTCAGACTGTCTGCTGAATACCGGTTCAGCAGAAACTGCTTCAAATCTTCATGAAGTAAAACCTCATCAAGTGGCTTGTGAAGGGTATCCCCCTTGCAATGCTGATACCCAACATCTTCAAAAAGTGAAATAACTGCATGTTCCAGTGTTTCTTCTGTGAATTTCATACAGGCTCACCTACAGGAACCTGCCACGGAACAGAACAAAGCCGTTTGCCTATTTTTACCAGTGTCGCAAGAATCTGTTCCTCGCCGGGAAATTCGCCGTAGACCAGGCTTTTAAACTCGCCGGTATAGGCAGATTTCAGTTCCGGCCAAAGCTGTACAGTTTCGGCAAAAAGGCCGGCATCTTTCGGGTGCTGTTTCAGCCATTCATTGTTGTTTTTGAAACTGATAAAGTCATCCAGGCCGACCTTCAACAGCATCCGGTCAAAATCCTGAGTTTCAAAAAAGGATTGTACGCCCTGGTCTTTCAGTAATTGGTGCAGATCGTAAGTATGGCGTATTTTCCTTCGCAAGCTATCCACCCGATTTTCACCGTAGGAAAATCTGACCAGACTCATGATTTTTTCGCAGAAGGTTCGTCTGACATCCAGCACCCTGACTTCAAAGGGAAGTAACTGAAAGTCTTTAGCTACCTGTTCCTGACTTGCATCTTTCATCATCTCATAAACAAAAGAACTGATCGTTGCCGTTGTGAACGGTTCAGCATGACCAAACCAGGTGGATTCAATGACAATTACATCCCTGACCTGTCCAAAACTGCCGGAAAAAACCTTTGGATACGCATGTGCGGTTTTACGGTTCATTCCCCGTTTTCTGGTTATTTCAGGCACCTCAACTTCAGGGAGGTCAACACCGGCAGCGCTGCTGATTTCTTTAAGTTTTTTGGTTAACCGACTGTCGGTTTCACCCTCCCGGCGGATAACAACCAGATCAATATCTTCGGAAAAACGACCGATGAGGCCTGAGCATTTTGAAAGCGCAGTCCCTCCTTTAAATACCGTATCCGCACCAACAGGGTGGCTGAAAATCCGCTTAAGAGCAAGAGTGACCCAGTAATCTTTCTCAATATAGATGGGCAGAATTGACAATCTCTCAGCGGTTACCCCAATGGATTGTCTGAACAACTGGGGATTTTCGTGCAGGTTCATTTCAAATTCCACTTTGCTGCTGACGGGTAAATCCCTTTAATTCCGGGTAACCGATAAACCGTAATTGGATTCAATGTTTTCCGTAGGGTGTCTGCCAAATTATTTGCTCCGAGTTCTTCAAAGAAGAGACCAAGCACAGATCGTGTAACCGGCGGATACTTCAGTGCCAGCCTGACCATAGATTTTTTATCACTCTCAGGCAGGTCTTTCAGAATGAAGAGTAATCGCCTGCAGACGGAATCCAGTGGAGTATCTGGAATTTTCCGGATAAACCGGATGCAATCCAGAATCTGGAGAAGGGGAATATTTTCTCTGGTAATTGTATTTTTCTGACGGATAAAGGCAATCCGGTATTGCTCCCGTTTTAAAGCAGGTCTGATCTGGTTTTTCCCGATCTGAAGCGTAAAACTAACCTGAGTGGTTAAACCGAGCTGATTAAAAATACTGAAACCGGTAAGATAGCCAACCGGCTTACCGTCAGATTCCACAAGATCTTTCACAATCTGGTATTGGGGAGGCTTCATCACACCGAATATACTTGTTTCCGGTTTGTAATATTTGCCCCTTGCCAGCTTACTGATCTTTCCCGCAACAACCATACGGTTCAGTGCTTTAATGATGGCTTCCCGCTTCTCCACCGACTGTGGAAAGTCCATATAGGTGAAGATGTATCCTTTTGGAAACCGGTTTATTATAACTTCAAGACTATCAATCGTTTTCATACTCACATATTTTTCTCAAAGATAGTCATTTGTCCAGTATTTTATATCATTTACTGGACATTTATCGTCCTCTCACAAGGCACGATGTCAAGTTTATTGCGCAATTGACTTGACATCATACCCCTGAAATCAAGCTTCGATTGGCAATAACCCGTAAATGATTGGCAGTACAACTAAAGAAAACAAAAGCCTATTCCCAGAAATCAGTTGGCTTAATAGTTTTATTCCTGGGTTCAAATTCATCATCAATTTTATCAATTTCAATTATTACTGGAATGTGGGCACATAAACCTGCCAGGACACAGGTGCCTGTTGGCAGAATTGGCAATGCTTCAAATGAGACTTTATCAAGATAGGAAATGGTTCTTTCAACAGCTTGAATATCCCGGTTATTGATTAAACGGTGAATAAAATAATTATGTAACTGTGAAATGATGGTATCTGAGATATCTGACGGTCTTTGGCTGGAAATCGTAAGAAAAACACCAAATTTGCGACCTTCCTTGATGATTTCTTCAAAGGTTTCCAAACGATAGTCTTTCCAGGTTTCGCTTTCTCTGATAGAGGAGGTTGATAAAATATTATGTGCTTCATCTATTATAATATTTAAATATTTTGAATTATCATTTTCCTTTTTCTTTTCTTCATAGATTTGATTACACAGAAGAAGGGGTATCAATTTCCGCATATGAATATTTACATCTTTCAAAGAAACAATATTCATTGGCTTAGAAAGTGTTGTTTCTTGGTCGTTTACAATTACCAATTTATCCAAATCCTTTATCCTTGTATCAAGACGACCAAGAATATGCCCAATATGTTCCTTTTGATAGTGGCCTTTTTGAATTGAATAGAAATAATGAAAATTGATAATAAGTTTAATTCTTTGAAGGTCCGTTAAACTATTGGAATCGACACGAATTAATTGATTCACCTTCATAGAAATTACATTCTCATAAAAACCATCATCTTGATTACTATTATAGGTAAAACCATTGATCATGCAATAATATCGTCGATCCTCACGTGCCGCAAAAAATTTCAACTCCTCGGAGTAAAACTGCTTTAATTCAGTTATTCCCAAAATAGACCGGTTGACATTGAATTTGCCAATCTCATCAAGAAAGGATTCAACCATGTTCTTTTCTTGATTCACAGTAATATTGGTCGTTATAAGTTTAATTGTTGACTTAATTAATTCAATAATACCTTGATCTGAACTAATGCGCTCATTTATATATTTACTTGATAAGGCACTAGTTATAAAAGGTGCCTGAGTTTTTTCAGTTGCTTGCAGCAAAATCGACCAGAATGTTGAGTTATAAAGAGCATGGTGAGAAATTATAAGTTTTCTGCTACTCCCATCCCTATCGGTAGATAAGGGAAAAATATTTTTATTGTCATCAGTAATCGTTTTATCAGAATTCTCTATTGTATCTTCTTTGATAAACTCACCATTGAAATCAATCAGCAAAAATCTGGCATTTTGAACAAACCCCGCTTTTCCCTTGTATTGTTCAAATAATTTGTGATACAACCCTGCCAATGTATATGATTTTCCACTACCGGTATTTCCGAATATACCAATATGACTTGCAAAGAGGCTATTAATCCCTACTTCAATGACCTTCCCTGTTTCACTTGCCAGATGGCCAATCTTCAATTTAAGATCAGGTACACCATTGATCTTTTTAATGAAGTTATGAACACCATCCAATTCATTCTGGGTTAGCAGGAAGCATTCATTATCAATCAGGGGCAACTCTTTTACTCCCTGCCTGAAGGTATCTCCTTGAAGGTAACCCAATAAACTGATACTTAAAATCCGCTTTATTTTATCACGTTCGTTACTATAACTCTTCTGATTAAAGGCCTTATCCTCAGTTGTATACTCACCCTCAATTTTGCCAATTAGCTCCTCAAAACCCTTCCCGATTTTTACATAACTGCCAACAGAAACATTTTTAATAATTTGCCCATCATAAAGCAGAATAGAACTGTTTTTAGTTTTACTAACTAAAACTTCGACCAGTCTCCCTTTTACAGAAATTACTTTCCCGATACTTAAAAGGGCATCAAGACTAAGTTGTTGGTTTGGGTTCGTCATCTGATTCTATTGGGGTTGATTCTTCATTTGATTCTTGTTTACCATCTTTGGCAAGTTCAGATGCCAATCTCATAAAATACTTTTTATTGATTTCATCAAGTGACAACTGACTTGAACCTGTTGAATCACAGATAAACTTAATATTGTGTCTTACAGGCAATATTTTTTCGATTGATGCTTTCGCTTCAATATCATGACAGAAAATGATGATAATAAGCGTTGGGTTTGCATTAGCCACCCTTTTGGTAATTTCTCTGATATGTTCATCTGAAAATGAAAAACCAAAGACAAAAAGAACTGAGTTCTCCCGTTCAAGGTGATTCGAATACATTCTCAACAACTCATAAAAGGTAAGGTCACGGGTTGTTGTCTCAAATTTCTGTTTTGTTGGGTTGATCATAACCAGTTTGCTATAGGAATCCAGAAACACCTTATGGGAATCACTTAGCTTTATTTTTTTGTCCTGAATTTCCTTTTCCATTTCACCAATGGTTAAGAAAACCCATTTATCTTCAACTTCCTTTTCGATTGTAACACAATCAGATGCGGTCAATTGTTTACCATCAATATCTTTCAGAATGGAAAGGGAATTATCATAGGTAATCTGGGATTCTTCAAGCTTCCAGTTTACACTACCATGCAATTTGAACAAATTGAAAAGCGGGATATCCGATTTATACTCGTAATGAGTACTGGTTTTTCTAATGGTATTGTGAAAGTTCTCAGTACCATACACTGGATTCATTCTTCCGGCGAAACCATCATTGAAACTAAACCTTGATTTCTCAAGAGACCAATCGAAAAATAAATCCATATTTGAAGTAAAAAGATTGACTTGTTTACTAACCAGATTACTCCGTCTTTTTGTGAGAATTGTATACAACGAGGAAACAAAGGTCATGTAATTGTTGAATGCTGTTTCATAATCAGAACCCGTTCCGTGCTGAATAGAAAGGTTACCTCTGATACATTTTTGGAAATAATAATTTTTAACTGAAGCTTCGATAATAGTTTTATTTTCTATTTCCTTAAAGGACATTGAATTCAGCTCAGTTAATACACTCTCGATCTGATTAAGTGTCGAAAAAAAGGGTTTTGATGCCCCTGATCCTACAAGAAAGTTTAAATGGCAACTTTCAATAATTCTTTTTATTTCCTGATAATCCATTTTCAGTCTTCCATTGTTGCGAGCTTGGAAAGGAGTAGTTTAGATATTTTATTTAGAGAAGAAATCTCCCTTGTCAACATTTCCTTTGTTTCTATAATTGTACCAAGTTCTGTTCGTTTCATTAATTCAAAGGCAGGTAGCAGAATAGGTATTTTTTCAATAAAATCTTTACTTAAATTTTCCTGCGCCCCCCCAATTGCCTGACTACTTATAAATTCCTGATTTAATAATAAATGAAAATAAAGAAATGCAGATTGGTTTTTATCGGCACAAATCATACCACAACATGCCTGATTTGTGGTTGATTCTATTTTTAAAATTGCTACATCCCCAGCGTTAACCCCATACATTGACATTAAAACTGTATCTATAGGTAGTATTTTTGCTGAACTTTCTTTTAAACCTTCTTTTGAGATAAATTCTTCTGTTGCGATAATAACATTGTTTTTTATTTCACCAGTTTTTAACCACGGGTAATCGTTGCAATCCCAATAATTTAGAATGTCCCGACTCGGAGTTCCCCCCGATTTCATATCTACACAAAAGCCTTTCACAGTCCCAACTGCCCACCCTTTCGGGATTTCACCCAATTCACTATCTACCATCTCACCACCGGAACTTTTATAAGGATTTCCATTTTCATCAGGAAATTCAAAATTTACAAACCAGTGTTTGTAAAGAGAAAGAGCGGTTTCTTCCAACTTCCGGATGAGTTGTGTATTCAGGTCAATTCGTTTAAGAATGGAATGGTATTCTTTTACGATTTCCTTTTGTTTGTCTGGGTGTGGCACTGACAGTGTCATATTACAAAAATCTTCCCACTCCAAACTTCCTCTTACGCCACCAATTGCATAAAAACAAGCTTCACGGTCGAACTCGCTCCGGGTAAACCACATCATCAGATAATCAGGGAGTAAAACGGTCGGGTCACTTATTTCAAAAACCGGATAGGCAGGAGATAGAATAGCAGGTTCATCATTTCGATAAAGAGCAACCGGCATTTTTTTATCACGGCGTACCTGCATCGTGCTGCATGCAAATTGGTTGGTTCTGATGATTTTATAATTTTCCATATCCGTACCAATGGTATTGGCTACCGACCGGATAAATTCTTTTGAAATACTCAGACCCGTCAGATTGGTTACTTTCAGACCCAAATTCCGTTCATCTATCAATCGGATGAAATCTCCTATTTTTTTATAGTTTGATCTCATAACCCAATTCTTTAAAAACGGTCAGTAATTCTTTTTTCGATTTCTCTTCTTCCTTCAGTAAACCCGTAATTTCAATTTGGAGGGATTGCATTTTTACATCGAAGTCAATGTTCTCATCCCTGTTAACAAATTCAATGTATTTGCTGGGTACAAGAGAATAATCCTTACCTGCAACCTCAGTCAGGTTTGCAGAATAACAATACTCCGGCGTATTGCGGTAAGTAGAGAGGAAATCAGTTTGCTGCCAGTGATGAAAAGTTTCTGCAATTTGGCTGATATGGGCTTCAGAAAACTGTGTGAATTTCTTTTCAAAGGGCTCTCCAATTTCCCTGAGATCCATAAAAAGGATTTCCTTTTCACGGTTCCGGTATGTCCGTCTTTTTCCGTTAATATCAACCTTGCGTTCTTTCTTGTTCTTATTCAGAATCCATAGGGTAACACTGATATTGGTTGTGTAAAACATATCCTGAGGCAAAACCATAACCGCTTCGACCAGATGGTTTTCTATCAGCTTACGGCGGATTGTTTTCTCAGTACCATCACCGCTCAATGCGCCATTGGCAAGAATAAAACCAGCCATCCCGTTTTCTGAAAGCTTACTGGCCATGGTCAGAATCCAGGCATAATTTGCATTTCCTGTCGGGGGCACCTCATACCCTGCCCATCGCGGATCATTTAGTAACTCATCGTCTGCCCGCCATTGTTTCTGATTAAATGGCGGATTGGCCATGATATAATCTGCTTTCAGATTTTGATGCTGATCTCTGAAGAAAGTGTTTTCAGGAATGTCACCCAGGTTTGCACTGATTCCCCGGATAGCCAGATTCATTTTTGCCAGCTTATAAGTTGTGGCGGTGTATTCCTGACCATAAATTGAAATGTCTTTTTTGTTCCCATGGTGACTTTCTATAAACTTCACCGATTGGACAAACATACCGCCGGACCCGCAACACGGGTCATAAATTTTCCCTTTATACGGCTCAATTAGTTCTGCAATCAGATTTACTATTGATTTGGGTGTATAAAACTCCCCTTTGCCTTTACCTTCAGCGAGGGCGAATTTGCTCAGAAAGTATTCGTAGACACGTCCAACAATATCCTGTTGCCGGTCACGGAGGGTATTGATGTTATTGATGGTGTCTAAAAGGGAGGCCAGTTTACTCACATCCAGATTCAGCCGGGAGTAATAATTATCAGGTAGTGCACCTTTCAGAGCCGGGTTTGCCTTTTCAACGGTAAATAATGCTGAATCAATTTTAATAGCCAGATCATTTTGTTTTGCATTTTGGATCAGGTAACTCCAACGGGAAATTTCAGGCAGGTAAAACACATTTTTCATCGTGTAAAACTCAACCATCTCAGTGTACTTATCCTTGCCTTCGGCAATGAGTTCTATTTTGCGTTCTTCAAACTTATCACTGGCAAACTTCAAGAAGATCAGCCCAAGTACCACGTGTTTATACTCAGAGGATTCAACCGTCCCCCTGAGTTTATTCGCTGATTCCCATAGGGTTTCTTCAATGCTTTTCTGTTTCTTTTCTTTCATGAATCTCTAAAACTAAAAGGTGGTTTTTATGAATTGGGTTTCATGGAAATTAAGTCTTTTCGGTATGAAACCCAAATTTGGGGAGAGGGGAGGAGGTTATGAGGGAAATAAAAGATTGATTAATAATTGAAATGTACCAATAAGAAATTCCAGTGGAACCAAAATAATAATAACCATAAGTATCGGAAGAAACCATAAAATACTCCGTAAGAACCATAGAAGTTTTTCTTGAATTATATAGCTTTTCGTCAGATCATTGTTATAGGTTTCATATATTGACTCCAACTCAGAATTTTGAAAAGGGTGCCTAACAAAATCAGATACTTCATTTTTTAAACTAGTTAAAAAAATAAATTGGTTAGTAATTGTAGTTTCAATGATAAAAGAATAAACTATTGAAATAAACAATAAACTATAGTTTTCTAATGAGTGACCTTTTTCTAAATTGAAATCTTTAAGAATAAAAAGGTAAGCGACTGGTATTGTTATGACTTTTCCACTAATTTCATTTACAATACCATGAATTTTTTTCCCAAGTTCAATTTTTCTTACTTGTAATTCATTTTTATTTTTTTGAAAATCATAATCATTAAAATAGAGATCTATTGAATTCTTAAAATTTAAGAAAACCGTTTGGAAATTCCGTATTAATGACATGAAACGATTCTTTTCATCAACCGAAGAAAGAGATTCGATAATTTGATTTTTCAGAAAGGACTTATATATAACCCCTTTAAATTCATCATTAATGAATTTGAGAACCTCATCGGCTTCCTTACAATATGATGTTAAATCAAAAATACAAATACTTTTTATTACTAAAGGTCTATTTCCAAGTAAATAATACTCATTATACTGATCCATTTCTTTAAAATAGTCGGCAACAATTGAGAGAATATGGTTTACTTTAATTGCAAATTTTAAACCACTTATATATATATTCTCATCAAATTTAGCAGCATTATAGATATCAACAAGATAAATATATTTAGGAATTACAAAATATTTCGAGAAAGAGTAGTAAAATATTTCACTACTAGATGTGAAGCAATATTCAGACAAATCGAATGATACTAGAGATAATATTTCAATTTTTGCAATTTGCTCTTGTGATCTCAATTCTGAAGAATTAAAAGTTTTACTCCCAATAATTATATCGGATGAGATTAGTGTTAAAGACACACCCTCTTGTATTAATTTAACATTTTCTTCCGTTAATTGAATATCCGCAACAACATTTAGATTGCTTGGAAATGGATTAGATATTGTTTCCCATATGCATTTATAGACAACAACAGCATCAGGTATCATCATGTACCAATTTGTTCTATTTGGTCAATAACCGATTGATCTAAGTTTTTTATCGTTAATGATTTTTCTGTTTTATTGTAGGAAATTGTTTGGTTAAATAAAAGGTTTCTGTGAAATTTAAAATTAAGATCCTTTCCTTTAAAATACACATACTGGTAGTCTTTAAAGGTATTAATATCGCAACGAAAGGCAGGTGTTATTCCATATTTTTCTTGAAGAATGAAATCTTTAAATTCGGTAGGTTTTTCAGGAAATAAATTATTGGCTATCTCATCAATAGATATTTCAGTTCTTTCTTTTGTTTTTTGGCTTAAATATTCAAATAAACACATTCGTCTTGAGATCTTATCGTCTTCAGACAATGATTCACTAATAAGATAATCATTAAAAGCCGATTTCAGTTGCTGACTAAAATGTTTTGAATCGGTTAATTGTGTGCACCCGATGAAACTTATAAAATACTCAGAGATATCTTTTCTTCCCTTTGTAAAAGTAAGATAGGTTTTTTCCTTTGCTTTCCATTTATTAATGTTTACTATATTTGCTACATCTACCTTTTCAATGTCAAGTATCATTTTTTCTATTATATCTAATGATGCTTCATCAATATCATAATTCGTTGTATTGTTTAAGGTTATTGTTGCAAGAAATTCTTGATTTTGACTTGTAAAGTATGCAATCAGAAAAAATCCACCTGTTGCATTTGTTTCCTCTTTAATTTTTGATGTAAAATGTTGAAGAGATTTAATAGTAAATTCATGAAATGAAATTGACTTCGCGAGAAAATTGCTGAGAATGGTCTGAAATGGGTAAGAAGTAATATTTCCATCAAATGTACCGTAAGCTGGGTTTGATTTTTTATAATATATTGATAGTATTTTTTCAAAAAATACTTCATGCTTTGGGCCAACAACTATTTCTGTTTGTCTTTCCTTTAAAATTACATCCTTTTCAAATTGCTTTTTTAATATGTTATGGATTATTAAATTATGAATCTTTAGCATTATACATTTTTCCCATTAGCTCAGGTAACTAAATTATTGGTATCAATAACCGTCATTTAAAAGTGGCAAATAATAGTGAGATATGTTGAAAAATAAATCGAACCATATTCCATTGAAAGGTAATTTTCGTTTTTGTAAAGACTTCTTGAATTTGTTCAAGAATAAATATCTTCAATCACCTTTCCGCCTACTTTGTTTTTTTGCAGAAGCACTCGTATTTAAAAATCCATGAGTGAACATTATTTTTTTATAAGTTGGCAACAATAGATGTTTACAAATAGAAGTTCGTGGAAGCTTTTATCTACCATTTAAAGGAACGAGTCCCTGCTAAAATAGAGGTAGAAATTAAAACTCAGAATACAAAACAGGAAAGCATGTCAACTAAAGTTTAATGAAGTTGACAATGAAAAGAAAGAAAATCCTTTTTTTCAATTCCTTGTCCCTAGATAATCCACAAACCTCCCAATAATAGTATGTTACAATACAAGACAAAAACTCAAATTATCAAGGGTTTTCCATGTAACTCTTCTTTATTTTTCCAAATCACCTACAATTTGAATTATTGGCTAAACCTAAATCCATTAACTTCGAAGGCAAAAGCCTTTTAAACCTTGTTTAAGTATTAATGATACAATAGGTATTCCTACAGTCACCGAAACACCCAGATCTGCTATAACAAGAGTTAACAAATAGACAGCCAAATTTCGAATATCACCATTCAGAATTTCATCCAACGTAGCCTTAGGCTTTTTATTTTCTCTGTCACACAAAAGGCCAGTTAATTTATTAATAACATTGTTCCAATAATCCTTTCCTGTAGAATAAAAGTTGAATGAAAATTGATTTTCAAAATTATCTTTTTTTCCAACGGACAAACTAACTCCAAGTTGGTAGAACCAAAAATGCTCATCAAAAATAGGGTTTACAATTGTTTCAATTTGATTCTGATTTAATAACTCATTGCTCATGGTGCACCTTTTTTAAAATATTTTGATAATCATAATCTACATAAAATGTTGAACTTTTTGTGCCGGTTAATCCAGAAAATTTTGAACCATCTTTATTGGAATAAAGCGATAATGCAGGTTCAATTTTATGAAAACTTATTTGACCTATCCGAATTCCTGGATATAATGGTAAGGGAAGCTTACCTAAATTATTTAACTCAAATGTTAAACGTCCTCGAAATCCAGGATCAACAAATCCTGCTGTAGAATGAATTTGTAAACCCACACGCCCCCAAGTACTTCTCCCCTCAAGTCGCCCAGACAAATAATCAGGTATTACAATGTACTCCAAGGTTGAGGCTAAAGTAAAATCACCTGGGTGCAAAACAAAAGCCTCCATAGGTTTCACATGTACAACTTCAGAGTAATCTTCAATTTGGGTACGAATTTCATCTATATTTTTCGAAAGATCAAAATGGGTCTGCCGCTTAATTTTTAAATATCGAAATTCTGTCCCCAATCTTATATCGATAGATGAACTACCAATTTGTTTATTCGCATTTAATATTGGAGTAATTATTAATTTCCCCAGGTAGAGTTCAGCAACAATTTGTTTATCAGAAAGAAGCATTTAATTCTCAACAAGATCAATTAGTTTGGATATTTCAATAGAAACAAGTAATCTATTATCAAGTAATTCCAATTTTTCTCCATATATTTTAATGTTCTCTTTTAATTCTCGCTTTTCCGTATTATTGAAAATAATATTAATGCCACTCGGAATAATTTGTTCAAATTTATAAATCCAACCAGCATTTATAATTTCCAGTAAGTCAGTTTTTCGTTCAGTTAAACTATTCTTTAATACATTGAATTTCTCGGTTTTAATGTTTGATCTTTTTAACTCCTTCAAATAGTCCTCATCTTTACCACGATCCCTATAGCTTCCGATTGGAATAAATTCACTTAATTTTGTAACAAGTGGTCGTATTGAGTTAATGATCACTTTTTGATTTTCTTCTTCAACCAATTCAGCTCTTAAATTTAAAAAGAACTCCATTAACCCTGAAGAAGATGGCTCTCTTTCCAAAGTTGGGTTAAATGAGCATATATTAGTATTTATTACTGTTGTCATTTCATAAATAAATTTTTGGATCGAACCATAAGTATTATTTGGTAATTTAGAATCTATTTCGTCAATATGGTTATCAATAAATGAATGCAAAAGTGCCAAACGTATTTTAAATGGTGGATGTGAGTTTGTCGAAACCCCCAAACCTGTCATTAGTGATTCTTGAATTGCAAAAGTGGCCAATGATAGGAAATAAGCTGGACCAATTACTTTTATTGCCCTAATGTCGCAATAAATTTCCTCGGCCCAATTTTTAAATTTATCAGTTTCTTTTTCACCATTTTTTAATGACTTAAAGTATTGGGTTGAACAAAGTTTTTCAATTTTGTCAACTTCAGTATGACCTAACTCATGAACAAGAATCGGCCAGTTTAATGGATTTGAATATTCAATTTTTGGTAAAATAACAGTTGGATTTTCACCGGATAATATTTCTAATGAATTCGAATAAAATGAATCAATAATTTTCTTAAATTGCTTATTGAGATTCGTTTCTATAAATGTATATTCATCAGTAAGGATTATACTGATTTTGTTTTTTTTATTCGGGTTAAAGTTGTCATTAAATATTTGCTCAATAAAAGTATATGTTTCAGGTTTTAGCCAATCAGAACTTAAATAGTGCAATTCCTTATGTAATTCCTTTATGGCAGTGTAACAACAAGAAAGACTTCGTTGGATAGCAAATATTTCATCTTTTGTGCTTTTTTTATTAATTATATTTATTCTACATATTAATTCATCTAAACTACTAATAATTTTGTTTATTGATTCCTCATAAACCATAATTACGGTAGAATTACTATTGTTGTTTGTTTTTGACGAATTAAATAATATATAATTTCTTAACCGAAGAATTTTTTCAGCAATATCTAAGGTAATATATTGAAATGTAATTTTATCCATTGAAGGGTTTGTAAGTTTTGTTCCAAATTGGCAAGGATATTTTTATCAGAAATGATTGTAACTCATTAATTTTTTTAACATCATACTTTTTTAGTGACTCTATACTTAATAGAATTTTATCAATCTCATCTTTGGAAATATTTGAAATTATCAGGCTATCCTGTATCAATTCCAATACCTCCGAATCAATATATATTCTTTTTTTATTACTTTCATTATTTACTTTATTATTTCCAAATGTTTTTATAATTTCAAAAATATTTTTTGTTCGGGCAAGTAATTCTTCTGAAAATACTTTCCTTTTTTTTAAATCCATCAAATCAAGCACTGTTAGATCAATTGCACTAATTAAATTTTGCAATGTTAATTTTTGTTCAATCATAATATTACCTTCGATATTAGTTTTTTAATTGAGATGTATTCAGCATTTTGACCTTTATATATAAACCGAAGTCGTTGCAATTCACTTAGAATTGGAGAGAGTTCCTCAGGTAAAGTTAATATCTTATTCTCATATAAATCATTAAAACTGGCTTCCCCATTTTTATTAATATAATCCAAAACAATTTTGTGCTTTTCATTTAAATTTGAAATATACTCAATATCACACTGATTATACATCACTTTTAATGTTAAATTATTTTTTATAAAATGTTCTTGGATATCCCCATCTTTCATTTTTGAATATTTGATTTTATTTGAATCAATAAACCCTCCCAAGAGTTCATTTAATTGAAAACTATGGATTTGGAAAATTGCATCAATAACGGTTTCATCATTTACAAAATTATTTTGGATTAAACCAAATGCTTCAACAAAATAATGATCAAATACAATTTCTCTAAAATCAAAGACAATAATTGTTTTTGTTTTTCTTTTTAAAATATTTTCTTGTATATATTTTTCTGCAATAAATTTATCAACCGAAAACCCGTAAATAGATTTCAAGATATCCTTTGAAACACATATTCTTATAGCATTCATGGCATTAACATTTTGGTATATATACAACAATTTGTGTTCCAGGGAACCACTCTGTTGAAATTAATTTCTTATTTATATAATGATATTTTCCAGTTCGAATTGAAAGAAAACCATTATTTTGCTCAGCAAATTCAAGCATTTTTGTAAATCCCCTTCCTCGATTTTCACCATTTTCTGATTTGCTTGATACTCCATCCTCTAACGCTAGTTTAATAACTTCTAATTCATTTAATGAATTATAAATGGTATTTTGTTTCATGCTTTTTTCAATTCCAATTCCATAATCATAAAATACCATCTCAATTCCATTTTCTCGTGCGTGTATTGCACCAAAACCAACTGATTGACAATGATCATAAATGTTTTTAATTATTTCATTTATTGTGATATTGAATTCCATGAACAATTTTTGAATTTCTCCATTATTTTCAAATTTTATTTTAAAGTATTCAATCAAAATTAACGATTTATAAAAATAATTAAATCTATCTCGAAATTTACCAACAGTTGTTTCAAACAACTCCTTTCCCCCTATCGGGATTATCGTTATTGGCATTAAATATTTATTCGAATTTTCAATTGTTGCTGGTTTGTTTAGTTGATACTTCGTAAATTTTTTTTCAAAGTCAAGAAATGATGAGTCATCTAATAAATCTATTTTGTTAACTTTTTTAAGATTACCAATTATAACCATTTGATTAAAGTAGTAAAAATTCATGAGAAATTTTATAAGACTATTGTCAATATTTATTATTTCACTATTTATAGGTAGGTCCGTTATTTCTTTCCTTTTTTCATTTAAATAACCAATTAAACATAAAAGATACAAAACACCTGAAATAGTAATTGTTTTTGTCTTCTCAAAATCGAAAACAACATTGGATATTGATTCTGTGGGTATCTTTGTGCAAAATAGTATTTTATGGTCAATTTTAACTGGTAATTTTAAAATCCCTTGGTTATTCGCAACTATTATCATATTTATTCTTAATTATTATTAATATCTGTCCCCTCACCCCATCAACACATACGGAATCACCGTTTTATCCCATTTCTTTCCAAAGTAACGAACGGACTGATCTTTCACTGTTGAAATAAAACTCTCCCATTTATCCTGGTGAATAGTCTCGCAACCCAGGCTTGAGGTTGTGGTATATCCGCCTTTGTGGATATTAATTCCGAAGTAACCGGATTCTTCATAGTCCGGCTCACAGTCACGGATGACCGTCACTACTCCCAGCCGTTGAACCAAAGCCAGGTATTTGTTTTTATGCAATCCGAGACAGTGGGCGTTATACGATCCTGGTTTTAGCCGGGCTATTCCTTTTTCAATTCCTGATCCCTTACCCATCCTGAAGTGAGACGGATCTGTGTTGGCATTAAAAGCAGCCGTCACCTGTGGGGAATCAATACAAAGAGCATCATCATAAATGCCACGGTCGTTGGAAGCAGGATTTCCCATCGTTTTGAGATAATAGCCACGGATTCCCACCACAATCACCGGATACAAGGTTCTGCCCAAATGAAAAGGACTCAGCTTCTCATGCAGTTCAGATGAGGAAAGTCGGGGTTTGTTGGAAGGTAGAATCCGTTTGGTCATATCTTTTTAAGGGATATTTTGGATGAAAAGGATAAATTACTATAAAAAATAAACGATTTTTTAAGTTTATTGGCAAGTTTGCACTATCTGAAGAAAATAACAATACATGTTTTCATGTATTTTTTTTTGGAAGAAGCACGTTTTGCGATTTTAATTGGAAGGTAGGGGTTGATTTTAGGAAAGGTTTCATCATTTTGGGGAAATGAAAAGTTGTGCAAAAGAAAATTGCCTATCACGAGAACATTTGTCCCGTTTTCCTGACTTCTTTTGTCTTCGACGACCCCCTTTTGACAGGGCAAACCCTTTCCGCCGCTTTCCATCTTTGGTTTATGACTGCGTTTCATATCGGAACCCGGCGAACTCATCAGGCTTCGCCTGACTCAAACACGCCGGCTTCTTACCGATATTTCACTTGCCATTGGCGCCGATGGAAAAAATGGCGGTGAAAGGCGGAATCTCTTATAAACCACAGCCGTTTATTTTTGTCTTTCTGCCAGAATCAGGGCAAGTGCGGTTGCGGAGGTTCGTGCGTTCCGGAAAGTGACCGAAAATCAAGAACTCTAATAAACCATGACTGAACTTTAACCGGTCAGGTTCCGTGGCAGGCGGGACTTTTGAAACCGCAGGTTTCAAAGGCAAGGAACCTTTGTGTTCTGAGTCTGGCGAAGGTTTTGCCCACTTTTCCCGGAAAAGTGGGTCGTCGAAGACAAAAGGGAATTGTGCAATTCCGCCCGGAAGAAGTCCAAACCATTTTTTGGTTTTGTGGCCGGGCGGGTATTTATTCATAATCCTTTACCCCGGGTTGGCACCCGGGGCTACCAACATTTCACCCCGCTGGGGTGAAAAATTGCATTTCTGCCAGAATCCGGGGCGTTTGTATCCGCAAACTCAGCGGAAAGTGCGGTGGGAGTCATGAAATGTGCGAAGCAAATCCGTGCGCCTTTCCGTCGTTGGCCGGATCTACGACAAGAATGGAATCAAAATTAAATAAAAATTCAGATGAGAAAATCCATCCGATTCCGTTTTTGTGGGATTAGCAGTGGGAGAAGGATCCAGCATTCAGAGTTTGCACCGGTTCCTGAGCGGTGTCGAAGGGTTGGGTAATTTTGACCTTTCAAAAGTACCTCTCCGAAGGAAAAGAAAATTTTGCAATGTCGCCCGGAATAAGGGCATTCAATTTATAGAATTGGTGGCCGGGCGGTTTTCATTCAACTACGTTTACCCCGGGTTGACACCCCGGGGCTATTCACATATCACCCATTCTGGGTGAGAAATAATTGTATTAAATGCATGAATCTTGGCAAGTTCGGTTTTGCTTTGTCGGTCTGACAAAGCCTCCAAAACGACCTTGACTTTAAATTCTGAACTGTATTTCCGACGTTTATTGACCATGAGTTTTCTCCTGTATTTACAAAGTTAACTCCTGGTCCATTTTTTTGGGTACATTATCGTTTTACCAATAATTCAGGTAAGCATACCACCCAAAAAAGAAAGGTCCATTCATGAAGGACAATCTTATGTTTATGCTGTCGATCGGGATCACATTGATTCTGGTTACCGGCTTTTGCTTTGCCTCAGCAGATTTCCAGAAAGGAAGCCCGCCCGGTATTGTGCAGTTAGCTCCGGCTGAATTGTTTGCACCGGAATTTACCTCTGCAATTAAAACTAGTTTCATTTACTATTTAATTGGTGCTTGTTAGCCCTCCCCTTTTCTAAAACAAACCCATTTATACAAAACCGAATTCTTTGAATTAAAGAATCAACCTACACTACTTTACTCACGAATTGGTTTCTTCTTTTACTTGATTTTTCCTTCAAAATTCAGCCTTTAATAAAATCAACCCCATCTTAAAGGCCAATAGTTGAATTCTCTTTTCCACCTACCTGAAGTGAAATAACTACAGTAACACTTTCTGAAATTGTATCCGTTTGGAAGCAAACTGACCCTTTTAATATTTCATTTACTGCATAGTGTGCAAAGACAAGCGGGATCCCAGAACCAGCTACCAATTTGGATTTTTTTTGATTTATCTGGCCGTTTTCGTTAAAAAGGCTATTGGAATACGTCACCGGATTAATTTCCTTCCAGCTCACATATATCTGATTCATTTTACCTGAAATCTGAACTAAACTGTCATCCATTTTAACCTGATTTGCAAAAACAACAAGTCCGGTTAAAGCCAAATCAAGAATACCAGGGTGAACCAAAACCGGAGCGGAAGTTTCGAACGGTTCAATAATGCACGATTGAAGCAATCCAGGAACCCGCTGTTCCAAATAGACCGGGTAATGTGTTAAAATCTCCGGGATGGAAACCAAGATTGGGGTTTCTGTTTCAGTGTCAGATCTCACCATCAATTGAACCATATCCAAAAGCAAAGCCATGTTTTTTACTGACTGAAGAATTGAATCATCAAGAAATGAGTCATCTGCACTTCCGGTATTTTCATTTTCCATTTTTCTGATCTGAATTCCGGTTTGAATTTCAGCCAGGGGATTTCGGAGATCATGAAGTAAAAGTCTTACCCATTTTTTGTCGTCAGAATTCATTTTTATTCCGTTTATTTCAATTGGTAAAGGTAAGGAGTCAAAAAGATAATAGAAATTTGACGCAGATTTGGATTCTGCATTGTTATTAAACTATACATCGCATTTCTCCTTTTTTTTACACATGCAAGTTCCGGAAGGTGGTTATTCCATTCAATCGGGTATTAAATGCATTTGTGCACAGGAAATCATGTAGAAAAGTTTTGAGCAGGGGGTATTAAGGTGGACGTGGAGGTTACTCAGAATCGGGAATTACGTTTTTTCAAAAAAGAGTAAATCTGTAAGATGGGAATTCCAAGGAAGAAGCGGTAAATTCTGAATAAATATGTATTTACAAAATATGAAAGGTTAAATTTCATCCGAATGGAAGTAAACCCGGGCAATTCAGTTACAATAGTTTCCCTACTCTTCCAGCCATACTTTAAAATCTGCCACCTTTTCCCTGCTGACGATGGATTCGCCTTCAAATCCGGGTGTAAGATGAAGTTTTTGCCTGCTGTTGAAGAAGGGTTCAATCGATCGGATCGCCTGATGATGGATGATTAGTTGCCGGTTGATCCTGAAAAACAGTTTCGGGTTTAGAAGAGATTCAAGCTGATCAAGAGTGTAATCTGTGAGAAATCGTTTTCCATCAGTTGTAACTAAAAAAATCACCTGTTTGTGAACCATTGCTCCTGCTAATTGATCAGCAAGCAAGGAAACTGAAACCTTTCCCTGTTTTACAAGAAAACGGGATTTATATTGTCCTGATTCTGACTGGTTTCTTATCTGCATAGCCTGAATTTTTTCCCTTTGCCGGTTCAAAAATCCCGATTCCAGTATACTGAATTTTCTAAAAGTCCGTTCAAGCGATTGTTTATCAACCGGTTTTAGGAGATAATCAATGCTGTTGACATGGAAGGCTTCAAGGGCATATTCATCGAACGCGGTAATAAAAATGACGGGTGAACTCACTTCCACTTGTGGGAATATATCGAAAGAAAGTCCGTCTGCAAGCTGTATATCCATAAAGATCAGATCGGGTGGCTGGTTTTTTCTGAGCCAGGAAACCGATTCGTCAACACTGTCAAAAATGCCGCAGAAACGGGTTTCCGGGTCAATAGTTTGTATCAGCCTCATCAGCCGGTTGGCACTTGCAGGTTCGTCTTCAATTATGAGGATTGTCATTATTTTAAGGTTCTAATAGTGGAACGGAAACAATAAATTCACTGTCAGTTTCTGAAATTTGAACTTCTTCGGAAGTGTAAAACCGGTAACGTTCTCTGATGTTGGCAAGTCCGATTCCGGTTGATTTACCGAAAGTTGATTTTTTCTGAAGTGTGTTTGATACAATCAGCCGTTTTCCGGAAACCCTGATGGTGATTTCAAGGGGTTTTTTGGATGACGTGCTGTTGTGTTTGGTTGCATTTTCTATGAGAAGCTGTAATGTAAGTACCGGTAACATCAGACTTTCAGAACCTGCTTCCTCTTCGAACCGGAAAATTAATCCGTCACCATGCCGGTGTTCAAGAAGAAACCGGTAAGCCTGAACAAAATCAAGTTCAGCCGAAAGGGTGGTCAGATCTTTATTTCCGCTTAATAATAAATACCGGTAAACGTTTGATAATTCCTGAACAAACCGGGATGCTTTATCCGGGGTTTCTTCTATCAGTCCAAGAAGTGTGCTGAATGAATTAAATAAAAAATGCGGACTGATTTGCGCCTTCAAGGCCTGAAGCTGGGTCTGAACCTGTTCTTTCTGGAGTGCGAGCAATTCTGTTTGTTTCAGATCAAGTTCGAGGGTGACGCGTTCAACAATTTTGTGCGTCTGGTGATATCGTGAAAATTCCTGCCATCCATAAACAATTACCAAAAGCAAAACGCCAAATCCATATTGGCTGAATTCATATCCAGGACTGGTTAGTGAGCCAATACTGTCAAATACAGCAAGCAAATAAATAAAAATAAAGCCTGATAAGGTCATCCAATAAAACCTGCCTTTATTTTTAAGGAAAATCAAAGTTGTAATTAAAGCAATTCCTTCAATAAGTATGAAAAAAATGGCACCCATTTCAAGGGTATTCAGCCATTCCAATTGAAACAGTGACACCACCATGACCACTAGCAGGAGAATATGCGCATATTTGAGCCATCTGACAATTTGTTTCCAGCCTGAGCCATATTTCCGTTCAAAAAACAGAAGCAGTAAAAGCGGAATGATGGCAATCAGCAATAATAAACCCGGAGCTAATAATCCGTTTGGAATTTCAAAAGGATGGAAAGGAAGAAAAGATTCATTCGCCTTGATCAGATAGTCAAAACCGGAAAGTAAAACCAACACGGAAAAGGGTAAAAAGGGTGATTTAAAATTGACCGGTTTCCAGAAAAACATCACCAAAATGATTAAACCTGAGGAAAAAAGTATCAATCCGAGAATCAAGGTCATGATCCCGGTTTGAAGCGATTCTGCCTGGGTTTTAAATGCCAGTCCAAGCAGATCGTTTCTGCTCCCGATTTTTGCAGCAGTAACATTTCCCAAGTCAAAAACAGACGAAAATTGTAGTTCAATAAACAATACCCGGTTTCCCGAAGCGGTGTCAACCGGAATGATGTGAAATCCAAAATCGGGCAATTCATCAGAGGATGGCTGTGGGTAGTCGTAAATCAGGGTATTTCCCTGGAATATCCGAAATTTTTCAAGATCAGCCTGCAAGTATAAAACGGGATCATTGTACCTGACAGCAGGTAAAACCAATCGGATAAAAGCTTTTTCCGTCTTTTTGATATCTTCAGGCAGTATAGGAACCTGTTTCCAATTCAGTGTCGGTTTTCCATCCAAAAAAAATACAGGATTGCCAGTTTTATCAACAGGTGGTTTTTTAAGCGTAACAGAAATTGAATCTTGTGGCAAATCCATAGGGTCATTTCCTGCAAATGAACTGTCTGGAATAACTAACCACAAAATGGCAATGAAATAAAATGTTTTGATTCTGAGTTTCCCTTTCAACCAATTACAGTTTCTATCCTGTGATTTCTCAAAGATAAGTTTAGAATTATTTTTTATGTGAATAAATCGGGCTGAATTGTCACTATTTCAGTTTGGATTGTGAATTGGACTCAAAAAAGTGAGCAAACATAGTCATGAATGACCTATTTATCTCTAATTTGAATAAGAATTCCAGGAAAACCATTGTTCTTCCCTTCCCGTTCACTGAATCTTTTTAACGGTTCAGCCTGTAAAACCGACACTTCAGTCGGATTTACCTGCCGGCTGACCCAAAATCCCTGACCTTTGTCATAACGGAAATCACCTGATTTCCTTTTCTTTCCTCAATTAACCGGAGTGATTTGTGAAGCCCATTTTTCTTACCTTCCTTTTACTTTTTTCATTTTCAGCATTTGCTGAATTCCGCCCCGACCGAACTGTCGCAGGCTTTGTTTACGATAAAGAATCAGGTGAAGCCCTGATTGGTGCCAGCGTTTTGGTTTCAGGCACCACCCGCGGAACCAGTACAAACACCTCTGGGTTCTTTTCAATTACAGGTCTTCCCGATGGTGAACTGACCCTGGAAATCAGGTATATCGGCTTTCTTCCTCAACAGAAAAAAATCAGGGCAACCGAATTGAAAGCAGATAAACTCAATATTCAGTTAGAACCTGCAACGGTTTCAATGGCTGAGGTTGTGGTTTCCGCTGACTCCATCCGAACAATAAAAAAACTCTTCGATGAACCGGTTTCCCAACTGGAACTTTCCGGACTTGATATCAAGAAAATCCCCCAGATTATTGAACCCGACTTACTTCGGTCCCTTCAGTCACTCCCCGGAATTGTTTCTGCGTCTGATTTTTCTTCCCAGATTTATGTACGTGGCGGAACACCCGATCAGAATCTTTACATGGTTGATGGAACTGACATTTACAACCCCGAACATGCCTTTGGTTTGTTTTCAACATTTAACACCGATGCTATCAAGTCGGTCGTGATTTCAAAGGGCGGATTTGGTGCCGAATATGGCGGAAGATTGTCTTCTGTAATAGATGTGACCAATCTGGATGGAAACAGGAATTCATTCAAAGGCACCGCCAACATCAGCCTGCTTTCCGCAAAAACCACGCTTCAGTTTCCTATGGGAAAAATTGGAAGTATATCCGGTTCAATTCGCAGAACCTACTTTGACAAAACTGTTGGTCAGGTGAAAAGTCTGAAGGATAAAATACCGGATTATTATTTTATTGACGGAAATGTAAAAACCTTGATCGATATCAACGAAACCAACAAGTTAACAGTAAGTTATTTCGGCGGAAGAGATTATCTCGATTTTAAATTCAATCCGGATGCAGAAGATTCTGATAAACTAAAATATGACTGGGGAAACAATACAGGCTCACTGAAATGGCTGTCTGTACTTTCACCCGAATTATTCGCCAATTTCTGGCTGACTTACAGCCGGTTCGATTCTGAACTGAATCTGAAACAGATCCACATGAAAGAAACCAATGAAATTAATGACCTGACGTTAAAAGGAAATCTGGAATATACTTTGTCGGATGCCAATTCAGTAAAATTTGGCTTCGAAAGTAAATTTCTGGATCCCAAATATCTGAGTGAAAACGACAATGAAGTTATTGATGTACAAGGAAAACGGACTCATCTTTCCGGTTACATCCAAAACCAGTACAAACCAGATGAAACCTGGATGATCGAAACCGGACTTCGTCTAGACCATTTCAGGGCGGATGAATACTTTACTGACCTGTCGCCACGTTTAACGGTAAAATATAATCTGGATGCCGTTCAGAATATCAAATTTGCCGCCGGTGTTTACCGCCAATATCTTCAAAGAATTCCCCGGTTTTTCGTTGGGGATATCTGGGTAACATCCGATAAAAACATCAAACCATCAACATCCAACCATTACGTACTGGGTTACGAACGTGTTCTTGATGAAGCTTTCACCCTTCAGGCAGAACTTTTTTATAAAACCTACACCAACCTGAATTCCTTTAAAAAATTCGTAGTAACTGATATTATTCCTTCAGGAACTGATGCGAAAAACCGTACGCTTTTCAAAAACACGAAAAATTTGTTCTTTACTGGTGATGGCAGCAGTTACGGCGCCGAGATTCTGGTAAAAAAGGACATGGGATTGGCAACCGGATGGTTGGGTTATACCTATTCACATACTGAATATCAGTTTTCTGACATCAACAGGAATAAAACGTTCTCACCCCGTCATGATCGGTCACATACCATAAATGCAACCCTCAATACAGAGCTGGATGAAGCCTGGGCAAAACTCTGGAACTCAACACCTGATGATGATCATGCAAAATGGCTTTTTGGAATGAATTTTATTTATTCGACCGGCCAACCCATAACAACACCCGGGTCTGCCTATTTTTCCTCTGAAATACCGGATGTCGGCTCGGATCCGCTTTCTCAAAATGGAGGAAATTTGGGTTTTTCACTTTATCCGGGTGAAATCAATTCTTACCGACTCCCTGATTACATCAGAATGGATATCAGTTTAACCTGGGAAAAGAAATACACAACCTGGACACTGGCCCCGTACTTTCAGGTCTTCAATATCGGGAACCGAAAAAACGTCTGGTTTATCCAGTATCAGGATGACAGCAATATAGCCGGAAAAATCAAACCGGAAATCAAGAAAATAACCATGTTTCCCTTGTTGCCAACCGTTGGCGTCACTATAAATTTCTGAGGATAATCATGTCTAAGTATTTATTATTATTACTTTTATCATTCACATTTATTTTCTCTGCCTGTGGTGACCCTGATGTCGAACTCGAGTCGTCATCGTATCAGTCAAAAATTGTTATTGAAGGCTATTTGTACCCGGGAACGTCACCTGCCAACATCCGGGTTTCACGAAATTTCAGACTGAATTCACCGCTCGACGCCAGTTCCATTTTACTCCCTGATGCTCAGGTCAAACTAACCCGTTTATCTGACGGACGGCAGGCAAATCTGGTTTTCAATCCGCTTTCCTTAGCCTTCGAATATGCAGGAACCGACTGGATTGTAGGAAATCAGGAGCATTACAGAATTGAGGTTACAGCCACCATCGATGGTAAAACCCTTTCAGCCTCTGGCGAAACCACCACACCATCTGCCGGCTTTGCCCTTGACCTTGAAACAACAGTGAGAGGTTCAATCACCTATAATGAAAAGAACCTGGATGGAACGTATAAAAACTTTAAGCTAGGATACACTCCAAGTCCTGGCGTTGATTTTTATGCAATCGGGATCACTGCTCTTGATGCAAGAGTTGATAATTTCATTTACACTCCGGTTAACCGATACGGCTCTTTTGAAGAAAAAGACTCATCTGATATCAGGGAAACGCTGAATTCACTAAAGTATTCCAGAGAAGGAATTTTAAATTATTCTTCTTCTGGATTGCAGCAATACGATTTGGAGTGGTACCTGTTTAATTTTTATGGAAACTACCGTATTGTAATTTTTGCAACCGATCTTGCGGCGAAAAACTTTTTGCTGACTCATAAAGATGTTCAGGATACTGATGGAAATTTTGTTGAACCGAAAATGAACATAACCGGCGATGGAATTGGTATTTTCGGGTCTGCAATTACTGATACAATGTTCATTGAAATCAAAAAACCGTGAAGGCAAGATTGTTGGACGCCTATAAAAACCGCAACAATTTCATCCTCAACTTAGCCTGCCCCGTCCCGAGAATCGGGATCGGGGATTGGGCTAACGCAGTTCTGGGAAGGTCATCCATTATAAGGAAAATAAAAAGGGTTTTAGAGGTGTCCTAATGGTTTAATGGGAAAGGAACACCCCATCTTAAATTTTGACTCTTTTCAGACTTGATTTCCCTTGTTTTTTCTTCTACCTTTGTAGTCCTTAATTCAAAACTCACTTCACAGTGAAAATGATATGCACCCGTAGCTCAATTGGATAGAGCATCTGACTACGGATCAGAAGGTTTGGGGTTCGACTCCCTACGGGTGTACAACGATTGGAGATAATATGTATACATTAGTTATTGTTTTAACATTGATTCTGGCAGCATTGCTGATCATTACTATCCTTCTTCAAAGTTCAAAGGGAACCGGACTTGCCGGATCCGCTTTCGGAAGTGGTGCATCTGCAGTAATGGGTGTTCGCCGGACAGCAGATTTCTTAAGTAAGTTTACAACCATCCTCGCCATCATCATTGGTGTTCTGTGTATTTCATCGAATTACCTGATTCCACGGGGCGACAACGGTCAGGAATCCTTCATTGAAAAAACTGGAACCACTGCTCCGGCTTCAACTCCTGCACCAGCTCCGGCACCGCCTGTAAAATAATTCTTACACATTTTCTGCACCATTAGCTCAGTTGGTAGAGCAACTGACTCTTAATCAGTGGGTCCACGGTTCGAGTCCGTGATGGTGCACTTCTCTTTTAAAGTCCGGCAACTGCCGGACTTTTTTATTTCCGGAAATACCTACTACCTATGGTTGCTGAGCCTATTGAAGTACCGTCAACTACCTACTCTCCTCCGTATTTCCTATCTTGGCACTTCAATTTCAATCAATTCTGCAAAAAAACTCACATGAAAAGCTTACCCACCATCCTGATTTCTATCCTGATTTCAACTTCCGCTTTTTCCCAAATTAACAAACTGATGCCGGTACCTGTCTCTGTTTCGGTTCAAACGGGAAAATTCAGCATCAACTCTGACTTTTCCGTTTCTGTTTCCGGAAATCCGGATAAGCGGTTAACTCCAGCCATTCATCGGTTTCTGAAACGGTTAAGTAAAAAGACTACTTTAACTTTCGATCCGGATTCGGTTATAAAATCAAACGTCAGCACAACTTTTATACTGTCAGTTGACCGTCCGGGAGTGGTCCGCCTTGGAGAAGATGAAAGTTACTCACTCACAATTTCTCCTTCGTCCATTTCTATTTCAGCACCCACTGATCTCGGTGCCCTGCACGGACTTGAAACTCTATACCAATTAATTGAACGGGATGGATCAGGTTTTTTCTTCCGGTCGGTGCAGATAAAAGACCAACCCCGTTTTCCTTGGCGCGGACTCATGCTCGATGTTTGTCGGCATTTTTTCAAAGTTGAAACAGTTAAACGCCAGATCGACGCCATGGCATTGGTAAAACTCAATGTGCTTCATCTTCATTTAAGTGAGGATCAGGGCTTCAGCATTGAAAGTAAAACTTTCCCAAAACTTCATGAATTGGGCTCAAACGGAAATTACTTCACTCAGGATCAGGTCAGGGATATCATTTCTTATGCAGCTGATCGTGGCATCAGAGTCATGCCTGAATTCGATATTCCAGGACACACCACCTCCTGGATGACAGGCTACCCGGAACTGGCTTCTGTTCCCGGTGTCATCAAACCGGAAAAACGATTTGGCATTTTCGGATCAACAATGAATCCGGCAAAACCTGAAACTTATACCTTTCTTGATCAGTTTTTCGCAGAAATGTGTGCCCTTTTCCCCGATGAGTATATGCACATTGGCGGTGATGAAAATAATGGTGAACAATGGGATGCAAACCCGGAAATTCAAATATTTAAAGCCACAAATAATCTGGCAACAAATCACGATCTTCAGGCGTATTTCAATTTGAAAGTCCTGGATATCCTGACCAAAAACGGAAAGAAAATGATGGGCTGGGATGAAATCTATCAGCCAACCCTTCCTAAAAACATTGTCATTCATTCCTGGCGTGGCCGTGACTACATGGATCAGGCAGCAAAGGCAGGGTTTCAATCAGTGCTGTCTAACGGATTTTACATTGATCTTTTCCATTCTGCTGCTGAAAATTATCAGAACGATCCGATTCCGCCAGGAACAAAACTAACCGATGACGAAAAGAACAGGATTTTAGGTGGTGAAGCAACACAGTGGGCTGAACTTGTTGATGAAGAAACTCTGGATATGCGAATCTGGCCAAGAACAGCCGCCATTGCAGAAAGATTATGGTCTCCTGGTTCTGTGGCAGATGCAGATGAAATGTACCGCAGATTACCTGAAATCTGTCTTCGTCTTGAAGAAATCGGATTGAACCTGATTACCAACCGGGATGTCATGATGAGACGTCTTGCGGGTAGTAACGACATATCAGATCTCAGGGTTTTCCTGAATGCCGTAGAACCTCAGGAAGGATACAAACGCCACAGTATCAAACCTGGATATACAACTTTCTCGCCGTTTTCCCGTGCGGTTGATATTGCACTACCCGATGCTCCTGATGTAATTTTGGTAAACCTGGCTTTAAATGATATGATCAAAACCGGAAACAGGAATCCGACAAAAAAAATAACTGTTATTACAGACAATTGGATAAATTCAGGAAATAATATTAAAAATCTATCCAAAAATAATCCGGTTTTGAATGAAATAATCCCAGTTGCTGTTCAGGTTTCAGAACTTGGGAAAATATTTAAATCTCTTCTTGAAAAATACAAATCAGGGAAAACACTGACTCAAAAAGAATACCAAAAAATTGAAGCTGAAGTCAAACTCCGGTCAAAACCCATTGCTGAACTGGAACCGGCATCAGGAAAAGTAATCTTAATCCTCGCAAAAAATATGAGACGAAAATAAATGAGGTTTTTTAAACCTTTTATCAGGTCAACTTTTTTCCAATAAAACCAAAACATAATCTAACCATCAAAATCAATTAAACCATGAAAAACCTTACCATTCTCTTACTTCCAATTATTTTTATTTCCGGTTGCGCGACAATGAAACTTTCAGATAACACTGAATCACTTTCCGAACCCATGTCAAATTCCAAATTTTTTACTGTTTTTGTTCAATCAAAAAAAGCTGTATCCTTTAATACAATCTCCGAAAGTCTGATCGTTGGAGATTCTATTATTTTCTTTGGAAATAAAGGTTCAAAAAAGGTTTATATCGGTGATATTATATCTATAAGTCAATCCATTTTAGAAATAAAACCAAAAGATGCCGACGAGCTTTCTGATATGAAACAGGAAGGTGGATTACTTATAGGCGGGATTATTGGAGCCGCTGCAGGTGCTGCATTTGCAGGTGAAGATTTTGGTGGAAAAGGAGTTGCTCTAACTTTAACCGGAACGGCTGCAGGTGCAGGACTAGGTTATTGGATAGGTAATAAAATTGTGCTTGATTCAGAAAAACCCGTCGTTTCTAATACTGATCTTTCTGCCAAAAACAAGGACGAAAAGAAACAGATTCTTGCCGAAATGATAAAGAAAAGCAACCAGTAATAACGGTTTGGTAAACTATTTTAAAAATTTTGGTGACATCACCCGTTCTCCTCTGGGAGGACGGGTGATGTCACTTCCCCCTCTTCACCACGTCAGCAAAATATTCCCAGATCATCACCATGGCAAGGGTGTCGAGTTCACAGTACCGCAACAATGCTTCCCTTATTTTTTTCCTTTCATCCCCTGAAATCTCCTCAAACTGCAGTTTTGCCCAGGCGGTCATGGCTGCTCCGCCATCCGATAAAACACTGCCTTCTTCGGTTTCGCTGTTTTCAAGTTCAACCTGCTGTTCAAAAATCGGCGGAAGAAAATGATAAGGTGATTCCACCGTTCCATTCTGATTTTCCCTGATCCAGACTTGTCCGGTGAAATTAAGACTTTCAATTTCCTTGGTACCGTAAATGGGTTTGCTATATTTCTCCCGTAAAAATGACGATTCATACAAAACTGCCGGCAGAACCGCTTTGATTGAATTTGACCCTTTCATAACCGGGGAATAAAATCCGGAAAGAACCCATTGCAGCAAATCCACCATGTTCCGGTTCCCGGCCAGGTACCCTTTACCTTCCTTCTGCTGAGTGATTGACCGGATGAAGGCTATCAATTCATTTTTATCCGGCTCAGTTGAATATTCAAGACTGACAGCAATCTGATTCAGTACCGAATTTTCATGGTTTGCATACCGGAAGATCGTACCATCATCCTGGTCAAGTTCCTTTTTCAATGCCCGGATGAACTCAAAGTTCGGATAATCACCGGGTTTATCGGACAACCACTGTCCTGCATGACGAACGGTTCCATTCGCTTCCAAAATGTGGTGTGAATATTGAAAGGCCACGGTTTCATAAGGATGTTGTCCGGCGAAAAACGGGATGACGACAATACTGGTTTCAAAATCGATAAAATGAAGGGGAAAGTTAAGCGCTGCCATTTCCTGACGGATAAATTCAAGATTCAGCCAGGGCGATTTAAAAGCGGAAGTTCTTTTTTGAACCTGCAGCCATTGGCGGTCGGCAGTTTTCCCGGTTCCCAGATCATCCAACCCTAAATCAGAAAGGAAAAACCGGCCTTCAAGAATCCGGTCTTCTTTTTTCCGGTAATTCCAGAGTTCAAAAACCATCGGTTTCGTTAAATCCTTCTCCTTCAGCAGGGTTTTCCGGGTCCAGCAGAATTCAAATCCATCTTTTTTTCCAGCTTGTTTTTGTTCCTCAGTTGCCCGGTATTCACAGTCACCGCACCGTTTTCCTACCGGTAGGTTGAGCTGAATCCCCTCTTCATAATGGTTGGCAAAAATATCAATGGCGTCAGAAAAAGAGTATGGGACTTCGTTGATTTCAAGGTCAGAGTTTTGGATAAACTGGACTTCTCTTGACACATCAATCGCCCGAAGCAACGGTTCACCAAGTGGAATCTCTGCGTTGATCTCAATTTTTACTTGTCCATTTACTTTCCTGATTTTAAATTTCTGATTCAGCTGGTTGGATGTTGTACGGATTGTTTTATCTGCCAGAATCAGATGCGGGTGAACAATAAATTCAGGATGTGCCTTCCGGATGACCAGATCCTGAAACGCAACATCATATAAATAGGGTGCCCAGGTACTGGTAATGGACTCTTTCTTTTTCGCCCAGAATTCAGTTTCAGCCGACCAGGATTTCGCCTTTACTTCATAAAGAAAAAGCTGATTGCCCCTTTTTATCACCACATCTGCCCGGATGAAAAGATTGCCCGACTGAAATGCCGCTTCATAAAGGGTAACCGAATCCTGCTGGAGCAATTTCTCTGTTTCAGCAACAGACTCTGCATGATTCCGGGTTAGAATCTCTGTTCCGCCCGGCCAGAGTAATTTCGCCAATTCCCCAACCTGAAATCCGCCCTCTGCTAACGCCAGTAAAAACTGATCATCGGTTTTTTCACTGGGAAAATCAGAATCTTGCCTTGCAAAGTAGAGTTTATCTGCACATTCGAGCGCAATTTTAAATCTGGATTTGGTCAGAAAAGGTGATGACATACTTGGACCTTTGGATAGATTTTTCTTGATGGAAAAGTACAACATTTATTTTTTATAATACAACCTGGATATCGGTTGCCAAACCCCGTTAATTTGAAAATAAATCAATAAAGAAATAGGCACACTCGTTTCTCCCAAACAAAAAAGGGCGACCCCTGGCCGCCCTTTTTGTAACTTGTATATTGTAATTTTCTAACCGTACCCCGTACAACGTATAACGTACAGCGTATTACTTGCCATCTACCCGTATTCCGCCACCTGATGTACTGGCTTTGATATCAACACCACCACCGTTAAGCTTTCCGGTCACTTTATCCTTTTTAATTTTTCCCTTTAAATTGGATTCAAGTTCATCAGAAAGTCTCACACCGCCACCAGACGTGCGTAAATCAATTTCTGCACCTGTTGTTTTTGGGATTTTAATTGTGATATCCCCGCCTGATGTTGAGAGATCAAGTCCATCACATTTGGTATCAACATCCACTTTGATATCTCCGCCTGATGTTGAGGCATCGACCGAAGCACCATCTGCACTGACCTCAATATCTCCACCCGATGTGGTCAATGCCAATTTTCCTGCAAGGCGCTTTGCCCGGATATCTCCGCCTGATGTCGATGCATTTACAGTTCCCGAGACCTCTTCAAGTTCAATATCTCCACCGGAAGTTGACACTTCAATAATGCCTGAAATATCCTGAAGATCAAAATCGCCACCTGAAGTTGAAGCAGTTACAATCCCTTTAATTCCATAAATTGAAACATCTCCGCCTGAAGTGGTGCTTTTTATTGTAAAAGCAGCCGGAACAAAAACTTTGAATTCATGTCCGGTGCTATTCCATCCGCCAAAGATATTCCATTTGGATTTTGATTTTTGCTTGACCTCAACGGTTACAACGCCGTTTTCCATTTTATAGGTACGGGTATATTTTTCTTCAAATTCTGCCTGTTTCTTGCTGGATTTATCGGTCAGAAAAAGAGAAACTTCAACTTCATTTTTTGCCCAGGATTCAATTTTGATATCCCCACCTGATGTTGTGAGAATTATTTTTTTAAGATCGGGTCCGGTGAATGTCTTTTTTTCAAGAAGTGTTTGTGAAAAAGTAAAAGCCGGGATTAAAAGAAGGGTGAAAAAAGCAAGAGCAAAACGTTTCATGCTGACCTCTCTGGTTTGAAATTCTTTTACGGTCTTACGTGATAAAGGTGAAGTGGTTTCAATTTGCCTCCCTTTTAAAACTACCCATTTATTGAGTTAGGTCTCAACCATTCACCATTAATCATTTACCATTCACCATTTCCTCTTATCTTCCCTGCTTCCGGTTTGAATTCCATCCCGCATATTTTTAGCTTCGTTCAGGAGATTTTATGCCCAAACAATTTTTTGTCGTTAAACTGACCGCACCTGAAGAATCTTACGATTCAATAAACACTTCGATATCTGATCTGGATGGATTTCTGGGCCTTGAGGAAGGTTTTGATGAACTCAAATTATCTTTCTCTGCAGAACTACAAACACTCGAAGGGTTAACACTCTGGCTTGAAAACCTTAAAACTGAACTTTTATTTGAGGATGATGACTGGCAGATTTCCTGGACGATTTCCAAAGAGGATGAACAGAACTGGAACGCCCAATGGGAAGCAACCATCGAACCGGTTTATATCGGCGACACCTTTTGTATTTACCCAACCTGGCATCCGGCAGAAAAACAAGTCCCGGTGATGATTTGTATCGACCCGAAAATGTCGTTTGGAACCGGCTACCATGAAACCACACGTCTCATGCTTCAGATGATGAAAACGTTGGACATGACCAACAAAACTACCGTAGATTGCGGAACCGGAACTGGTGTTCTGGCGATTGCTGCAAAAAAACTGGGAACCGGGAAAACTCTTGCATTTGACCTGGATACCTGGTCCTTCGAAAATTCAAAAGAAAACATTGTGCTGAATCTCGATGAATCTGATATTGATCTTCGTTTTGGCGGATATGAAGTCATTTCCTCTTCAGAAACTTTTGATATCATCCTGGCAAATGTGAACAAAAACGTCCATCTCACCTACGTTGACTGGTATCAGGAACACTTGAACCCGGGTGGAGTTGTTCTTTTGAGCGGACTTTTAAAATATGACGAAGCGGATATCAAACGGGCATTTACAAAAGCCGGATTTTCTTCCTTTTCCATTACTGCAGAAAACGAGTGGATTGGTGTTGAGGTCAGAAAATGATTCAGGCTTCAGTGGATATTGGTACCAACACCGTGCTCATGACGGTTAAAAACAGCGAAACCGGAGAAATTCTGGGCGATTTTCACAACATGGCCAGAATGGGTGAAAATCTGCATCAAACCGGAATCATCGGCGAACCAGCTTTAGGGCGTCTGATTAAAATATTGTCGGAATATAAAGAAACCGGTAAAACCCTTGGCGTTGAAAAGTTCAGTCTTTTTGCAACCAGTGCCATGCGGGATGCAAAAAACCGCCAGCATGTCATTGATTCAGTTATAGCAATTACAGGTTTTGAAATTGAAGTGATTTCGGGTGATCAGGAAGCTGAACTCACTTTTAATGGCGGACTCGACGGATTGAAAGTTGAAGCAGCACAATTCGGACTGATTGATATTGGTGGTGGAAGTACAGAATACATTCGCGGAAACCGGCAAACGATATTTGAAAAAAAATCACTCAACATCGGGACGGTAAGGCTTTCTGAACGATTTCACCTTCAGGGTGAAGATCCATCCAAATTTCAAATTCCCCAATTTCAATCACACGTTTCTGAACAGTTAATGACCCTTCCGTTTCATGAAACACCCGCCACCACCTGGGTTGCCGTTGCAGGAACACCAACCAGTTTAAGTGCAATTTTGCACGGATTAAAAACTTACCAACCGGAAATCGTTCACGGTTCCATTTTACCCGCTGATTTTGTCAGAGAAAAACGAATTGAATTTCAAACGATCCCCTCTTCGGAAATCAGAAACCGTTACCCGATTTTAGGAAAACGGTATGATCTGATGCTTGTTGGATGTTTGATTCTGGAATCGTCGATGGATTTCTTCGGGATAAAAAGTCTGGTGGTCAGCGATAGAGGACTTCGTTACGGTATATTTGCTTCAAAGCAGGGTTAAAGCCAGTTTCATTTTCTTCAGGATGCCATCAAGCGTTTCAGTAAACCGGTCAAGATCGGTTTCGGTTATTCCGTGACCGAATGAAACCCGTAACGTGGTTTGTGCTTCATAATCTGATTTACCGATCGCCTTAAGTACGTGAGAGGGCTCCCAGCTTCCCGATGAACAGGCAGAACCGGAACTGACCGAAATCCCCTTCGCATCCAATCCCATAATCACAGCTTCACTGTCAATTTGCTCTTTTGGATCTGAAGAAAGTGTAAAATTGAGGATAAACGGTGATCCATCATCAGGTGAATTAAACTGAACTTCCGGAACAATGGATTTCAGGTTATTCCGGAGATAATTATTGAGTTTTGAGGCCTGGATAAATGTAGCTTCCTGAGATTTCATTGCAAGTTCAAGTGCTTTTGCGAATCCCAGTATCAAGGCAGTTGGCTCAGTTCCGCTCCGCCGGTTTCTCTCCTGTGCACCGCCATGAAGCAAAGGTTCAAGATCAGAACCTGATTTTACCACCAGCAATCCAACTCCACGCGGACCATAAAATTTGTGTCCTGAAAACGAAAGATAATCTGCATCCATAAAGGTGGATAAGTCAATTTTCCCAAGCGCCTGAACAGCATCAATATGTAAGGAAGCACCTGAGTTAAGAACCGATTGAATCGTTTCTGAAGGAAGAATACTTCCCAGTTCATTATTCACCGCCATCAGAGAAACCAGACTTCCCTTTTCTGGTAGAAACGGATGAACAATCCCAGATCGATCGGGTTGAACCTGGTGAAATTCAGCACCTTTACTTTCCAGATATTCCAAAGAAAGCAAAGTCGCATGATGTTCTGCAGGTGAGGAATAATAAGTTGATTTTGCAGGAAGGTGATGAAAAAACCAGCTTTTCAGAACTGTATTGATTGATTCGGTCGCCGAAGCAGTAAAAACAATTTCTGAAGGTTGCTTACCTAATAAACTGGCAACCCGTTCACGGGCATCTTCTACAGCAAATCTTGCTTTCCGTCCGTCGTCGTGAATGCTGGATGGATTTCCCGGCAGGTTTTTGAGTGCCGATTCAATGACGGAAATAACTTCCGGGTGAACGGGAGTTGTAGAAGCAAAATCAAGAAATAGTCTGTTCATTCTTCAAAAATCGTCAGGAAAAGGAAGAAAACCAATTGATTAGCGGTAGAGGGTCCAAATGTTAGCGGGTTGTTGGTCAAAAGGGGGTTTAGGGAAATTACTGGATGAGCTTTGCAAAACTTCGTTAGCCCGTCTTCACGGGGATGACAATATCATATTTTCCTCTCTGAATAGGGTGTCATCCCGGACTTGATCCGGGATCCATGTACTCCGACTTTTTAGGCACACTGACAGCAGAGTACACCCCTCTAATATACTCTACTTCTTATTTTCCCGGCGCTTTTCAATGTTTTTCGCTAAATCTTTCAGAAATTCAGCATCAAAAGCGACCAGAATGGCTCTTTGTTTCGGAGTCAGAATACCTTCGAGGGATTTAAGAAATTCTTTTCTCCGGGTTAACATTTTCTGCTCGATCTCAAGCATCTGATCCACCTTTTCTGAAACCTTTGCTTCAGTCAAAGCATCGCCGTTTTCCTTCAGATCCTGAATAACCCGCTTCCGTTCGTGTCGCAATTGTTCCTGGTCATCCATATTCTTATTATATGCAGGGAAGAATTTGAGGCTTTGCTCTTCAGTGAGATTCAGTTTATCGGTTAATTTCCAGATTCTGAGCTGCTTCACTTTTTCCCGCTGACGTTCCGGAATGACGTCATCCTGTGCCAAAACGGTTCCGGCAGAGAGAATTAACAGCGTTAAAATGAGGTTAATCGTTTTCATGTTTAGCTTCCTTTTCTTTGCGATTCAGCTTCCTTAAAAATGGATTCCAATTCAGATTCATCCAGAACAGGTTCCTGCTCTTCTGAAACCGGGAATTGGTAGGTTTCGGTTAATCCCATTAAAGCTGATTCAATTTCTTTTGTATCTGTAGAATAAATGTCAAAAAGTTCGTCCGTGGTTGAAAGTAAGGCTTCATCCTGCAAAATCCGTGAAACTTCCAGGTCTGAATAATCAGGCTCTCTAACTGATGATGAAGGAAGATAAACCCAGGTGAGTCCGGCAGCAATGACGACGGCTGCTGCGATTGATAAATTCCTAAAAGTGTTGATCGGCATCCCGAAAACTTTTGGCCTGCTGACTCTTGCCAGTACACGGTCAGGAAGGTTCGAAAAGTAAAGGTCCTCTGCTGGCTGCGTATGCAAGGAAATAGGTTTGGGAAACATTGATGTATCCTCTTCAAAACCAGCACGGCAGAACTCACAATTAGACAAATGTGTTTCCCAAAATGCTTTATTTCGTGAAGACGGATTTTCAAATTCTTTACATGTTTTCATTTTTCATAACCTCTTTCACTTTTGCAACGGCATGGAAGTAGTTTGCTTTCAAACCACCAACCGAAGTTCCCAGAATTTCAGCAATTTCATCATAGGACAGTTCATCATGGTATCGCATATTAAAAACCAATCGTTGTCTGGCAGGAAGGGTGGCAATCGTTTTCTGGAGTTTTTCTTCCCATTCAGACTGAACCAAAACTTCACTTGCATCGGGGTGATCAGCTTTTTTAACTGATAAAACAGCATCAAGACCAACCCAGCTTCTGACCTTCTGAGCTCTTAAAAACTGAAGCACCTGATTGGAAACTATCCGGTAAAGCCAGGTATAAAATTTGGAATCTTCCCGGAACAGGTGAATTTTCTCGTAGAGATTAATAAAAACCTGCTGGGTGACTTCATCGGCATCATAATGATCAAAAATAGTACGTCGTACCAGCCAGTAAACCCGTTTCTGATATTTTTTCATCAAACGGGCAAAAGCCTCATCTGACCGGCCGGACTTAATTTTCTGCACCAAATCCAGATCTTCGGAATCGGTTGTCTGTAAAACAACTGGCGAATCGAAAACCTGTACAGATGCCGGTGATTCACTGTTCATGGCGGTTTGATGAGATTGACTTGGCTTTGGTTTAGTTTTGGTTTAAAAATAATAAAAAAGGCTGACAGTTTTCTATCAGCCTTTTAATTTTTGGGGGTTTGAGGTGAAGTTTGAAGTTTTGGATTCAAGTTCCCCTCCTTTTCAAGTAGGGCCTGCCCCGAACGCTTTCGGGGGGTGGCGAAGCCGGGGTGGTTTGCTGAATTGCCAAAATCCAAACTCAATTGATTAAATTGATCTTCAAATTTTTTTCCGTACCCCGTACCCCTTACCCCGTATAACTTATAACTTGTAACTTATAACTTATAACTTATAAATTATAACTTGTAACTTATAACTTAATAGAATTAACTGCTTTTTCCAGCCGGCGAAGACAGGTTTCTTTGCCAAGAATTTCCATCATCATATAAAGTGCAGGTCCTGCTGAAACACCTGAAATGGCAATTCTTAAAGGCTGAACCATTCCACCTGGTTTTACACCCAGCGTTTCTGCAGTCAGCTTGAGTTGATTTTCAATCTGTTCGTGGGTAAAGTTTTCCAGATTTTTCAGATTTTCATTTAGCGCTGAAAGCCAGGTCAAGGTATCCGGAGTCCACTTTTTGGAAATGGCTTCCATGTCATACTCTTTCGGATCCTGATAAAAATACAGGGCGAAAGTGACAAATTCCGGCAGGAAATTCACACGGTCTCTCATCAGCTCAATAACCTGGGAGATAAACTCATCAGAAGCTGTAATTCCATGTTCACTGATCACAGGACGGATTTGTTCCAGAATATCGACAGCAGGTTTTACTTTCAAATGCTGTTGATTAAACCAGTTGAGTTTATCAACATTGAAGATTGCACCCGATTTCCCGACGCGGTCAAGATCGAATTCCTGGCCCAATTCCTGCAAAGTATAAATTTCCTTTTCAGAACCGGGATTCCAACCCAGAAATGCAACAAAGTTGATCAGGGCTTCCCTTTCATATCCTTTTGCTTTATAATCTTCAACAGCTACATCACCCTGACGTTTCGAAAGTTTTGACCGGTCAGAGTTGAGCAACAAAGGTAGGTGAGCAAATTTGGGCGGTGTCCAGCCAAAATATTCGTAGAGAAGAATATGCTTGGGCGTACTTGGCAACCATTCCTCACCACGAATAACATGGGTAATTTCCATATCATGATCATCAATCACATTGGCAAGATGGTAGGTTGGGAATCCGTCAGACTTGAGTAAAACCTGGTCATCAATATTGGAAGGTTCAATTTCGATCAGACCACGGATTTCATCGTGAAACCGGATCGTCCGTTCAGGAACTTTCATTCTGACTACGTAAGGTAAACCGGCGTCTTCCTTTTCCTTGATTTCAGCAGCACTTAGATGTTCACAAAATTTATCATAGCGGGGTGGCTGACCCATTCTCTGCTGATAATTCCGCATATCATCAAGCCGTTCCGAAGTACAGAAGCATTTGTAGGCGTGTCCGTTTTCGAGAAGTTCTTTTCCAAGCCGTTGATAAAGTTCGGTACGTTCAGATTGGATGTAAGGTCCGTGCGGACCGCCAACGCCGGGACCTTCATCAAACGGAAGTCCTGACCAGGTTAATGTTGAAACCAGATTTTCAAGTGCGCCCTGAACCAAACGGGTACGGTCAGTATCTTCGATCCGGAGGATAAAAGTTCCGCCATGTTTTTTGGCGTAGAGGTAATTATAGAGAGCGGTTCTTAAACCGCCAACGTGGAGGTAGCCGGTAGGACTGGGTGCAAATCGCACACGAACTGACATAATGATCCTTTACTTTCAAACCTGTAAAAATAAAGGATCTATGCGTGAGTATCAAAAATTCAGGGGCGTTTTATCGTGGAAAACAAAGCATATTTAATGGCATCAGGATCACCCAGTGCACTTCTGAAAGTGAGATAGTGCTGAACTTCAACCGGGTAAATATTGGCGAGGGCTTCCCTTGCCTGCTTGCTGAAAATAACGGATTCAAACATGTGTTTGAAGTAAGCCTCACTGGCTTCAAATTCAAGTCTGGCGGCTAAATTAAGTACAGAAAGTTCGTCAGTTACCGAACTGGCACGGATATCCGGAACTTCACTTAAAAAATCAATTTGGGCGCCACCAATAGAGAACAGTATATTATTGATATAAACAGCATGAGATTTGTGAGAATCCCGGAATGATTCGGCAACACTCTGATAAGCAGGTGTTGTTATCAGTGCAGCAGCAGCATTGTAGGTGGCAACTGCAACACCTTCCATTTTCACAACCTTTTGCAAAACAGCAATATCATCTCCCTCTTTAGGACCTTCAGTTTCAGTTTTAGAGTCAGTAATATCACATCCGGAAAGCAGAACCGGTAATCCGACTGAAGCTAGCCCTGCAGATTTTAAAAAATGACGGCGATCCATATTTCTCCTTAAAAGCTAACGGTTATTAATGCTGCAAGACCATCTTCTTTTAAATCAACTGCACCTGAATTGGTTTGGGTAAATCCGACAAGCTTCAGGAGCACACCTTTTTGCCAGGTATATCCAATAACACCGGTAAACCGGTCATGATCAAGATCCCAAACTACATTTTGAACCGGTTCAAACCATATCCGGTCAAACCGGCCGGCAACAAATAAACCCGGAACCTGTGGAATTTCAATTTTGAGATCAGCATAGGCTCCGTGATTTACCAATTCAAATGAAGGATAGGTGTCTCCTATTTTCACAAAGGCACCTTTAGCAAATTTGGGTGTTGTCCAGCTGGAATAAATATATTCCCCCGAAAGTTCAAAATAACTGTAAGCAAAACTGGCATCCGTTCCCAATGTCAGTTGTTTATACTTCTGAATGTTTCCAATAACCGAATTTTCTCCGGTTCTCTCCATAAACGACCCATAACTGCCTGAAACGCCAAGATTTGCCCACATCACAGGTTTATAGCTAACCCGGCCAGAACCCGATATTGATCCATTATTTTTCACTTCAGATCCGGCAGACACAGGTGCATTTGAAATCATCAATTCAACATCAATTAAATCTTCATAGGCATAATATCCTTTGAGCCCCATTTGATATCCGCCCTGAAAAACGGAATTTAAACCAACATCATCAGAACCATAATTGATGGCTAAATCCCCTGCACCTGGCCAGAAACCCTTTGTATTACTGATATTGATGAAATAGCCATAAACCAGTGGAGGAAGAAAGGATATATTTTCAGTTGAATGCTGGCGTTTTGCATAAAGTCCGAACGGAGTTAAAACCCGGCCGACAGAAAATCCAAAGGTTTCACCTGCCGGATCATAATTCACACTTGCAAAAACCAACCGGGGATAACTTCCGTACCCATATTGGGCAGGTGCATACAACAATTTTCCTGAAAAACTGAAATCCTCAGAAATCTGACTTCCAAGAAACAAATTCAGATTCATCAGACTGAAATTCGGATACCGGTTTGAGATTCCGTTTGAGATAAATTTGGAATCAGATCCGCCCATGGTAAAGCCCACATCAGCGATTCCACTCCATTCAACCTGAGCTGAAACCCGTTCCTGATAACACAAAAGAGCCAGAAACAAAAATAAAAAAAGTTTTTTCATACCTGTACCTCATAAATTTGAATGGCCTGACTGAACCCTTTAAAATTCATGGGTTCAAGCGCATTGACGGAAATTGATGAAGGCAATTTGCCGGCCGTTGAGGCTGTCATCAGAATCTGACCGGCTTTGGCAGCACTACAAAGCCTTGCCCCAAGATTAACGTTTGCGCCGATAACGGTGTAATCCAGCCGGTTTTGACTGCCCATATTTCCAAGTACAACCTGACCGGTATTAATGCCGATCCCAATGCCAATCGGTTTTTCATTGTTCAGATTCATTTCACGGGTTTTTCTTAAAATTTCAGTTGCACAGAAAGAAGCACGGGCCTCCTGATCGTCATTTAGGAAAATGGCAACCATTTCATCCCCAACGAACTTATCAACTGAACCCTGATATTTTTCAACCAGTTCTGCCTGAATACTGAGATACTGATTCAGCATGCCAATGACTTCTTCAGGTGTGATTTTCTCAGAATAAGCAGTAAATCCCCGGATATCACTGAAAAGGACGGTCACTTCAACACGCTGACCAGCAAAATTGGCCTCTGTTGAGTCTGACTGACCAATCATTTCCTTAGTGTGGCTGCCAACATACCTGAGAAGGTGAAACCTTTCTTTAAGTCCTTTGGCCATCTCATTGAATGCGGTAGTCAGCAAACCCAGCTCATCTTTGGTGTTCACAGCAATACTCACATCATAATTCCCGCTTTTAATCCGTTCAACCCCGGCAGAAAGTGCCTTGATCGGACGGGTAATTGAAGTCCCCAGAAAAATGGTGACCAGAATGGCAAGTAAAAGTGAAATTCCGCCGGTGTAATAAATGACCGTTTGAATATTCCGGATAACAGTCAACTGAGTATTGTACGGGCTCGATAAAACGTAAAATGCATGTGCGCCTTTTCCAACCGGTGCAAGAACATTGAAAAATTTATCGGCCGTTAGAGGCAAATCAAAAACCGGCGTTGATTTCATTGTTGAATCAACTGTCTCAATCCATCCTTTATTCTTCATAATCTGATCAATCATCAAAAACTGATCGCCTTTTCTCAACGTGGAGGCAATAATCATCGAATCCAGAACAAACGTGACATCAAACCCGGTAATATATTTCAGGGTATCAGCTTCTCTTTGACCAATGATGGTTCCAAGTGTTAAAGTGCCGACGACAGACTGAAAATTGTCAGTAAATGCAGGAACAGAGACCACCTGAAATAAAAAATTATCTCTGTACCACAGGGTTATAAATTCAGGACTGACCTCAGGATCTGCACCGGATAACGATTTCTGGATAAACGGATGACCTGAAAGTGAATCGCCGTAAATACCAGGTTGAGTTAAACTTGAAAGGAGAACGCCTTTATTATCTGTTACCAGAATCAAATCAGCCTTTACCGAATTTGCCAGATCAGAAATGGTCACCGCAACCGTATTACTAACATCAGCAAGTTTGTTTTTCGGATCATTGAGAAGTGAAATGGTTTCTTTCAAAACAGGCTGATCTGAAAGAATCAGTGAGGTTTCAACCAACCGGTCATAGTTAAGCTTTTGAATAACCTCAAACGTTGCCTGAGATTTTTTAAAGTCAGATCTGATTTTTTCTACAATTTGTGTTTCAACCGTTTGGGTGATAATGAGTAAAACACCCATCAATAGAACAAAAATGACCAGAGAAATAAGAACGATAAGTTTAAACTGAATTTTTGAAAACATAATGAGTATTAATGGAGTGATAATTTGATTCTGTTTCGGGTTCCGGCTTTTACCGCCAATTGATACGGCTCAACTGAGTAATCCGGATGGAAAACTTCAATTTTATAGGTTCCGTCAGGTATATTTTTAAATTCGAACTGTTGGTCTTCGTTTAATTTAGTAAACCATGGAGTTTCCAGAACCAGAATATGACTCGACATATTGGAGTGAATATTGCAAAAAACCTGAATCAACCCGGCCCGGTTAAAGGTTTGATAAACATTTTCACCGGTCAGACGTTTCCCGATATTGAAACTCTGAACCTGACTTTTACTAAAAACATTATGGTAAATCCGATCTTCATTTATAATCAGAACGGGTGACCCAACTGTTATAGCCAACACCCGGGGAGAAAAAGAAACGTCTTTTTGAACCAATCGGGGTGTGGGTGTAGTAGATGAAAAGGTGGGTTTAAAGTCAAGAGGGGTTAAATATACGACAACATCCTGGTAGGGATCAGAGTTTTGAACCTGCACAGGTGTTTTTTTATTCTGGTAACGGCTTCGGTAAAGACTTCCCCGGGAACGTGAATTTACAGCATTCTGCTGACTGGTTATTTCGACCTGCCCTGAAATGGTGGCAGTCCCTGCATCCTGAGCCTGAAGCTCAGAAATAAAACCCGCAAAAATCAAAAAACAAAAAAAAAGTATCCCTGGCATATTTCCTCATGAAAATTCTGCACCAAAGATACTTCTATTTAGATAAAATCTAATGTGAAGGTCGTCACAAAATCAAAAAACCATGACCTTTTCGTGTGTTTGGCTGGTAAGAACTGAAAATTGTTCTTTTAATCTGGCCAATTCTACCTTTTTTCGTTTAATACGTTGTTCCAGATCGTCTATTACTCCAAGAAAATATTCATTGCTTGAAGGCTGATAATTTTGGACTTTAATGAAAAGTGCATAGGTATCAGATGTTCTCAACTCCTGGGTACGTTTTGAAATTGAGGAAATGAGGTCAGATAATTTTCGTTCCTCTGTGCTTAATCTCAAAAGTTTGTCACTCAATGATTCCCCGATTTGCTCTACTTCAATCAACAACTGTGCCTTTGCATCTATTTTTTTCAGACTATCCAGGTTGGAGTGATGATAGGCCTCGTTGATTTCTTTCATCACATCTTCAAAATAGGCCTTTTCTCCATCACTTCTTGCTTTGTCAGGATGGTAAATTTTGGCAAGATCACGATAAAGACTCCGAAGTTCCTTTTTCTGATCTTCAGATAACTCTCTGTTCTTTTGAACAAAGTCACGAAGGTTCTTTTCATCTTCATGAAGCTGATGTTCATCATTTTCAAGCTGCTTTTTGAAGTCAGATAATTCCTGAGTTATAGACTCATCATCCCATGCTTTTCCTGAATGGTATCGTTCAAACTTGAGTCTCATTAAATTAATGGCATATTCTGCCTGATCAAGCTCAATAAAAAACCGCCCGACACGGGCATTATACTCACTCTGGAATTTGCCAAGATCAAGTTCAAGGTCATCGAGTTCCAGGTAAAGATCACCCACCCGGTTTCTGAGATCCAGTACCACACCTTTTAACCGTTCAAGATCAACTTCTTCCTGTGTTTTCACACGGGTTATCTTTTTACCTGCATATTTCCTGAGTGCCTCTGAACGAATTTCGTTCAATACCTCAAATGCTTTTTCAAACGATTCTGATGATTTTTTGAACTCATGCTTGTCTGCAAAATCAACAGCCTGATGGTAGTAGGCAGTGAAAATTTCATATAGATCATTCATTAGAAGTTTATCCTTAATTCATCTTGAATATTCCAGATTCTGAGTTCTCCGCCAAATCCATTCATCAGATAAATGCCATCAGCAGAAATCTTTACACTTGCGCCCCCTTTTATGGTTGCAAGAACTTTTTGATCAGCCAGTGACCAGACTTTCGTTAGATTGTCAAGCCCGCCGGTGGCAATCATTTTGCTTTTCGGATGGAAGGCAATGGCGGTGATGGTCTGATCATGTGACCCAATGAGACCCAATGAATTACCAGTTACAGTTGCCCAGATATACAAATCATTCCGGATGGCTGTTGCAATCATGAGTCCGTCTGTTGAAATCGCAAATGCTGTTATTTTTTGCTGCGGATTTGCAATCGTCCAAAGCAACCGGCCGGATGCAAGATCCCAGACTGCAAATTGCCCGGTTTCCGATCTGCCGAGAATAAAATGGTTGTCTTCTGAAATTTTAATTTCTGAAGCCATGGCAGTCAACCCGGAATAATCCCGGTAAACAGTTCCATCAGCCAGATTCCAGAGCTTCAAACCAAAATCAAGTCCACAAGAAATCAGGAATTTTCCATCCGGACTCATTGCTGCCGATTTGATTATTTTATTATTCCCTTCAAAAGACTGAAGAAACCGGTCAGACTGAACATCATAAATTGAAAGGGTATGCTCTCCCCTGATCAGGATAACCTCACCTTTTCCCTGATAAGCAACCTGTTTGATTCTGTCTTCAGGCATGCAAACTTCACGATTAAAGGTAACAGTATCTATCTGCCAGATCTGAACCGTTTTTTCATCGGAAGGAAAAGCCATCTGATTTCCATCCGCCGAAAATGAAATGGTCTTTGGCCATACATATCCGGTATCATAAGAAGATTCGACTTCACCTGTCGCCAGATTCCAAAGTTTGATTTTGTTATCTGTTCCGCCTACAGCAACCATTTTCCGTTTGGGGTGAAACTCAGAAGCCTTCAGATACCCTTCCGGCATCAGGAAAATAGCGTAACAGGATCCGTTGCGGTAATCATAAACTTTTATAGAATTATCCCAGCCACGGCAGGCAATGTAAGGCTGGGCTGGGCTGAACGGATCATTAAAAATCCAGTCATCAGCTGAATAAAAATCACAGATCAGCTGTCCATTGGTCAGATCCCAAACTTTTACACGATGATCCTTGGTTGCGACCATGGCAATTTCACCTGATGCAGCCATACTCATATTCAAAATCTGATCTGAATGACCTGGTTCTGCCAGCGTTAATTGATGACCAACATCAATAATTCGTGCGACATCGCCATTTCGGATGGTTGCAAGCAGTCTGTTGCCTGCGGTTGAGTACACAACTTTATCAATCCACGAGTTATCATATTCGTACTTATGTTCAAGCTCCCCGGTTAAAAGATTTCCTGTGAAAATGGTTTTGAGCTCACTACCGATTGCAAATTCTTTTCCATCTGGTGAAAGTGCCAGGGTTTTGATAAATGAACGGCCTAATTCCAGTTTCCATGCTAATGTGCCGGTATCTGAATGCCATGAACAAAGCTGACTGTCTGTTCCGTAGCTAATAATCCGGTTCCCATCTTTTGAGATTTCAAGAAATGAAATGCCGCCATCGTGTGCCTTTATTACATTCAGACATTCACCAGTCACCGGATGCCAGAGTTTAATTGTTCCGTGGTGACTTCCTGTTGCAAGGTAATTTCCGTTACCTGCCATTTTCATTACTGAAATATCTTCTTCGTAACCACCAACCAGAAGGGTATCACCGGTTTCAATCCCCAGAATTTTAATCCGGCTCGATGAAAGAATCACCATTGAGCAAGCATCAGGCGTAAAGACGATGTCACTCAGCAGACTCTCACCAATACGAAGTCCTTCTCTTACGTAAATTTCACGGGTAACAACTTCACTAACTATTGCACCTTTTTTAGCCTGCATGTTTACAATTTTACGGCCACCGGTTAGATATTTGTGATAAATAATGGGCTCAGCCATAAAATCAGTTTGCCATGATCCTGAATTTTCAAAATCATACCTGACCGAAACAGGCAGTCCATCATGGTTACTCTGAAAAAAATTCCGTGCATTGAAGGCAAATTCGGTGTTGATGTAACCAGCCTCAGGAAATGGGAAAAAATCCAGATTTTTGAAATGCATCAGAGTATTGGAATGTTCCAAACCTCGCCGGAGGGACCGTCGCTCTGAATCCAGATTGAACTTTCCGGTGAAACGTGATGCTGGGGTTGTGATTTGTTGACTCATTGAATCCTCACTCAGGCAGTTTTCAATTTTTTAGCAAGCCTGCTGATATCGTAACTTCGTTCGAATAGTTTAGATAGAACCAATACCGTTGAAGCTCTTAATGTTCCGGGTATCAGTCGTATTTTTTTCAGAACATCGCCCAAACCTTCCGGAGTACCTGTTTCAATCCTGATCAGGAAATTATCCTCGCCGGCAATATCATAGCAATCAACAATCTGGGGAATTTCTTTGAGGAACTCGGTGTAGGCGTGGGTATCGATGGTTGCAATGGTAGATACTCTTACAAAAGCTGCAAATTTTTCCTGAATCATTTCCTGATTCAGAATTGCACCATAACCTTTGATAATATCCATCCGCTCGAGACGCTTGATCCGTTCAAATACAGTCGGAGCGGTAAGGTTTACCCTCTTTCCGATATCTGCGTAGGTAGCTTTGGCATCAAGCTGCAACGCTGTCAATATTTGGATGTCAATTTCGTCGAGCATAATCTAATAATATATGGAATAACTCGACAAATCTAATAGGTTTATTAGTCATTGTCAACCATTATTCTAATATTATTAGTTATTACATAATTTATGAACTAACAATACATGCTTTTTAAGACAAATTCCGAATCAGGTTCGGGAAAAGGTAGGATTGAGTCTTGGTTTATTAGGCTGGAAAGTTCCTTTTCAGGTTTGAGTGGGTTATGATCATAGAATATAAGATGAAACTGAGTTTCTGCCGAATAAAATCAGACGACAGTGCCAGACTCAGCAGCTTCGTCAATGCAAACCCGGTTTCTGCCGCTGTTTTTAGCAACATAAAGGGCTTTATCTGCTGTATCAATAAATTGGGAGGAACTCATTACGGCACTAAACTGTGCAACCCCCGCAGATAGTGTAAAGTGAACGGTCTGTCCGTTGACGTAAAATATTTTACTCTGAAAATCAATTCTGACTCTTTCGGCAAAAGCATACGCACCCTGCATATCAGCACCAAACAGCAGCAAAAGAAATTCTTCGCCACCATAACGTACAATGATATCATCAGTACGGGCTCTTCTGAGTAAAATCTCACCCAAAGTTTTAAGAACCTGATCACCAAAAAGGTGGCCAAAGGAGTCATTTATCTTTTTAAAGAAATCAATGTCAAGCATAACAGCTGAAATCGGAATTCCGTGACGCTGGGACCGTTTCAACTCAGTCTGCATCCGGTATTCAAGAATGGAGCGGTTATAAAGCCCGGTAAGTGTATCGGTAACAGCTTTTTCCCTGAGACTTTTTTGAATCCGGTAATTCCTGATTGCCACTTTTACTCGGGCACAAAACTCTGCATTATGAATAGGGCGCACAACATAATCAACAGCACCCATTTCGAGGCCCTGAACAATCCGTTCGGTAGACGCACTTTCAGAGCTCATCAGAAGTACAGGAATTTCATGGGTGGTTTGGGCGCTTTTGAGAAGATCTAAAATCTCATAACCATCCATATCGGGGAGCTGTGTAGATAGAAGTACAACATCAGGGAGGTCATTAAAGGCCTTTTCAACGGCTTCTTTCCCTGTTGAAATAATCGTGATTTCATATTGGTCCTGTTGCAGAAGTGCAAGTCGCAGAGACTCACAAAAGTCTGCATCAAAGTCAATTATGAGTATTTTAACAGGTAATAAATTCATTGTACTCAAGGGTTCGTTAAGTGTTCTTTGATTTTATTACGCAGGTCACCCGGCATAATTGGTTTCGTTAAAAAATCAGTACAACCTGCTTCAACCGCCCGCATATAATCACTATCCAGTGTATAAGCAGTGAGAGCAATAATTGGGGTATTGAAAAACCCCGGATCTGTTCTTAATATCCGGGTTGCTTCCCAGCCATCAATAACCGGAAGATTTAAATCCATAACAATAAGATCCGGCCGCTTCGCTTTTGCCATGGCAATACCCATCCGGCCATCTGTAGCAAAGATAATTTCATATTCAGAAGATAGGACCTGAAAGATAAAATCTCTGTTATCTTCTAGATCTTCTACTACCAGAACTTTTTTTCTATTAACGACCATTTAAAAACCTGCTTTGTACCGAAAGGGGATTTTCCGGTTAAAATTGAACTAAAATAAACATTGAAGATAAGTCATGCAAAAACCGATTGTGCATATTTTGCCTGGTTTTGCCAAAATATTTTGCTTTTTAACCAAATGTGATTAAAAACATAACAGGAAAGCGTACTTTAAGACTCTAAATATCCGCAAATTATTTTATTCCTGAGTTGATGAATTCCACAATTTCAGATAACAAAACTCAATTTTGAAGTGGAATATTCTTTTAAAACTCTTTTCCTGGGAATGTTATTCACCAGATTTGCTGTTTAGAGCCAAAAGGAAGCGTGATTACCTATGGATAAGCGGTTGTTTTCGTCAAAAGAAGTTGCTGAAATGCTGGGAGTTAATGAGTCATCCATCAAAAGATGGGCTGATTCGAAAAAAATTGCTTGTGTGAAAACACCCGGTGGTCACCGGAAATTCAGGTTGTCTGATTTAAATGAATATGTCAGAGCAAATAATGTAGATACTTTACTCAAATTACCCGAGTCAGAAAGCAATGCAAACCAGAAATTGCTTTTAGCCCTCCAGTATAAAGACCATCCTGTCATTATCCCCCACTTTCTTAACCTCCTGATGAAGGCTGATGCCTCTGAAATTTACGCCTTTATCAACCTGCTTGTACTCAATAAATACAGCTATATTGAATTCTTTGATTTTGTTTTGAGCCCGGTACTTCATCAGATTGGTGAAAAATGGGCAGCAAATCTCATCTCAGTTGATGAAGAACATGCTGCCTCTGCAGCCCTCTATGAAGCTCTGATCAGAACAAACAGCAGTATGATTAAACTGCCAAAGAAAAACCTGAATGCAATCGTTGGTGTACTTGAACATGATTATCATGAACTGCCGGCAAAATGTCTTTCAATTCTGCTCGAAATTGAAGGTTGGCAGGTGTATTATCTCGGGGCTAACACTCCCGTTTTTAGCTTTGAATCAGCCTTGGGAAAAAAACCGGTGCAGGCCATTCTCATAAGCAGTATCGTAAAACCTGGAAACCCGAAACCGCTAATCAACGGACTTAAAATTTTAAAAGAAAAGCTGGATTCCCTTGGTGGTGTTTTGGTTGTTGGTGGCCCGGGACTCCTTGACCAATACAATGAACTTGATTTTGTTGATCACTGGGGATTCAATTACCGTGAAACCATTCAATTTCTAAAGCACCGGTTTAAAAAAAACGGGGATGTTTCCATCCCCGTATCTTAGTAGGCTTTTGAAAACAGAACCCTTTTATCAGAGGGTTTTCCACAGACAACGCATTCCCCCGGCTCGCCTGGCTCATCCAACGGAATACACCTGATCGTAGCTTTAGTTGCGTCCTTTACTTTCGCTTCGCAATCTGCACTTCCACACCAGTGTGAACGTGAAAATCCTTTTTCCTTCTTGACAATTTCTTCGAGTTCAGAATAAGTGTCAGCATTGAAAATATGACTTTCCATTCTTTGCTTTGCACGGTCAAACAGTCCCTTTTGGATATCATCCAATAATCCGCTGATTCTTGGACTAACATCAGTCAGAGGTAATGTTGTTTTCTCTCCTGAATCACGACGGGCCAATGTACAAACACCTGAAGCAAGATCTCTGGGTCCGATTTCTATCCGGAGAGGAACGCCCAGCAATTCATACTCATTAAATTTCCAACCTGGCTTATACTGATCACGGTCATCAACATTAACCCTGAATCCCTGAGCAGAAATCTCACTTTTTATCTGATAAGCAGCATCACAAACAGCCTGTTTTTCTTCCTCAGATTTGAAAATTGGAATAATCACAACATGAGTGGGTGCAAGTTTGGGCGGAACAACCAACCCCTGATCATCAGAGTGGGCCATAATGAGGGCACCAACGAGACGTGTTGAAACACCCCAACTCGTTGCATACACAAATTGCTGCTGCCCCGTGCGATCCTGATATGTCACCTCAAAAGCCTTTGCAAAATTTTGTCCAAGGTGATGTGAGGTGCCTGCCTGAAGTGCTTTGTTATCCTGCATCATAGCTTCAATACAATAAGTATGCAGAGCACCTGCAAATTTTTCAGAGTCAGATTTTTTACCTACAATAACCGGAAGAGCCATGTATTCTTCAGCAAATTTCTGATAAACTCTGATCATTTTAAGGGCTTCAACCTCTGCTTCATCAAAGGTTTCGTGGGCGGTGTGCCCTTCCTGCCATAAAAACTCTGTTGTTCTGAGAAATAATCTTGTCCTCATTTCCCAGCGGACCACATTTGCCCACTGATTGTACAACAAGGGTAAATCACGGTAAGACTGAATCCATTTTTTATACATTGACCAGATGATTGTCTCACTTGTTGGTCTAACATACAATTTTTCTTCAAGTTCTTTACCACCACCATGCGTTACGACTGCACATTCAGGAGAAAATCCTTCAACATGCTCAGCTTCCTTTTTCATGAAACTTTCAGGAATAAACAACGGGAAGTAGGCATTAACGTGGCCGGTTTCCTTAAACATTCCATCCAGAGCCTGCTGCATTTTTTCCCAGATTGCATACCCATTGGGACGGATTACCATACACCCACGAACGGGTGCATAATCTGCAAGCTTTGCGTTTAATACAATATCAATATACCATTGAGAATAGTCTTTTTCCCGTGTGGTGATTTTTGCCACTTATGACCTCAGATTGTAAATCATTAAAGTTAAGAATATAAATAAAATAAAGAAAGGAAGGGTTATTTGACAGTTTGATTACTGTTGATTTTTAAATAAAAAAAAAACCGGCTAAACCGGGTTTTCAAAGTTATCGTTTTCCCCTTGACCGGAATCGAAGCTCCATTTCCCTGACTTTGAGCTGAAGCTCCTCGCTTGGAATCTGAAGGTAATAATTCAGTAAATCTCTTATCATCAGCAAACGTGTACCGTTTTCCTGACTCATTCCGCTTGTACGCTTTGAATCAAGAATTTTCATTAAATTTTCGTTTTGAAGTTCGTCAAGTGTCAGAATAAATACTTCTGATGATTTACCGTCTTTGGTTGGGAATGTTCCGGCACTTATACCTGTCTCCAGCTGAATCCGTTGCTCACCGGTTCCTGTTCTGGTTGCCCGGTCTTTTACATCTTTTACAGACAATTGACCTGATGCAGTCTGTGTATCGCCAGATGTACTATGATCATCAGCGGCAGGTGAATCATGCTGTGCAGTTACCAATTTAGCCGTGGTATCCCGAAGGCGCTGACTCATTACTTTAATAAAATTCAGAAGAATTTTAATCGTTTCATTCGGTCGGCTTTGAAGCATCCGGTCAAAATTGTACTTCGGCATTACCAAAAGTTCAGCACGTTCTTTTATAATTGCTGAGGCAGACCTTTTTTCCTGTTCAAAAAGTGACATTTCACCAATACAGGCACCAGGCCCAAGAACAGCTATCGTATTTTCTTTACCAGATGAATCTTTTTTGGTAATTTCCACTGATCCGGAAAGAACCACGTACATAATCTGGCCAACAATTAAATTTTCCCGAAAGAGCACATAACCAGTGTCAAATGTCTTGATAAAGGCATATTTAATGATTTGATCCATTTCTTCCTGAGAAATTCCCTGAAAAATTGGGATCATATTTGGGTCAACATGCATACAAAGGACTCCTCTTGTCTTGTGCTCAGGTTCTAAATATGAAAAAAAAAGACTTCAAAGACAAGTCAGTTTATTAAAGGACGGAACAACTCTGAGGTAATTTCGGTAATTGTGATTAAAATAACAACAAAAATAGATTCAACGCGAACAAACAGTGACCAAATGGCAATCATGACATTTCAAAATATCCCGTTTTGCAGGGCATTCATTTAAAATCCCAAGCCTGCTGATTGCAAAATCATATTTTACCGGATCGTTTCCGTTCAATCGTTTCAAATTTTCTGTCACTGAAACCGAATTTCGAAAAGTGGACTGCGAATTCTCTGATAAACCCAAATAATAGCATATTCTGGAAACATGAGTATCCATAGGAAGCAACAACTGTTCTGTTTTTATGTTTTGCCAGATTCCAAAATCGATTTCATCTTTTCTTACCATCCACCGAAGAAACATCATCATTCGTTTGGATGCCGATTTTTTCCCGGGATCAGGAACCATATACCGGGTGCCTGTTGATTCAAGTTCATTTGTAAATATAAAATGTTGCCATTTTTCAAACATGGGTTGAAATGATACATACCCATTTTTTATCTCAAATAAGTAAGAAAGGGATAACTGTTCTGAAAAATAGGATTTTAAAAAGACAAGGAGAGTATAAATATCGGAAGAAGTATAAAAGCGGTAATATATATTTTCTACTGACCTGCGAATTTCATCATTTGAAGTGTTAAGCAAAAATGTGAGCGGATCTTTTCCTAAAAGTTGAAATACTTTTTTAAGAGCCAAATCAATCTGATCTACCCGACCATAAGCAAAAACTGAAGAAATAAAGGCTGAAATTTCAATTTGAACGGGATCGTTGAAATTATGAACCCATTTAATTGGATCTGATGAAATGAAATGAGGTGAATTATACCGGGTGTAAAGGAACTCGAGAAACGATTTAAGATCATTCATGGTGCTAGTCGGGGTGATAGGATTTGAACCTACGACCTCTCGGTCCCGAACCGAACGCGCTACCAGGCTGCGCTACACCCCGATTATTTGCTTAATTTGAATTTAATAGGTACGGTTAGCTTGGTAGAAACAGCCACACCATTTTGTTTACCAGGAATATACTTTACATTAAATAAAGCCTCTTGAGCCGCCTGATCAATTGAGGGGTGCACAGATCTCAATACTTCTGTATTGATAGGATTCCCTTCTTTATCAATGTAAACACTGCAAACAACTGTTCCTTCAACTTTTTGAATCACAGCAACTTCAGGGTATTTAAGTTTTTTGTAAACAGTTGCAAAACCACCTTCAATTTCAGGAGAAATTTCAGTTGCTTCCCAGATTTTCTGATCATCATCCTGAACTGAAATCGCTTCCATTTCTTGTGCAGCAACTTCGGCCGGAGCTGTTGAAACCTGTCCTGTTGTCGCAACAGGAGTTTGAACTTCAGGAGAAGAAACTTGAGGTGATGATTGTGCAGGTAAACTTGGAGCAGGTGCACTTACAACAGGTGCTGAAACCGGAGCGGACGTCTTTACTATTTCAGGCTGACTCTTTGCCGGCTGATCAACTACTACATTATCAGCAACTTGAACGGGTTTGGCTGCTGAAGGAGCCTCACCCATTGCATTAAGCGGAATGTAAAGTTTTGTTGTAAAATTCGGATTTACCCGAACCTGTTTTGCATATTCCTGATAATTTGGCTTGGAAGTACGAATGGTGTAGACATCAGGAGCAACATTTACAAAGCTAAAATTTCCACCAGAATTTGATCTTGCCGAAAGTTTTTGGTACTCACCTTGGTAGAGATAGACCGTAACGAAAGCAACCCCATTATTGGTTGCCTGGTCAATAACCTTGCCAGAAATTCTGCCAAATTGATCCTGCCCAAAAGTTGAAACGAATGGAATCAGAAATAATCCTGATAAAACCAAAATCTTTTTAATACCGGTAATCATCATTTCACCCCCATCGGCATGGTGCAGAAATCTCAGTCAATTTAATCAAACCTAGAGTTGCTTTTCTTTCGGTTTTGCAGAATAATTTACTCTTAACGCATCAGCATTCCGCAGTTTTTGCTGGATATCAGTGATAATACCCATTTTTTGATCTCTGTCTACACGAAGAGATACAATCAATTGCGGAATTTTAATCCGTCTCTCAGCCATGATTTTCTCAATTTTCGGAAGATCAACAATGGCATCGTCGATTTGGATTCTTTCGTCCTGACCAACAAAAATGTACGATACAAATCTTTTCTTGTCTATTTTTTCGATTGCCTCAGCTTTAGGCAACACGAATTTAACCAGCAAAGTTGTATCGCGCAGAGTTGTTGTTACCATGAAGAAAAACAGAAGCATGAAGATAATATCAGGCATTGAAGCAGTTGGAATTTCCTGCTTGGTATTTGCCTGTTTTTTTTCAAATTTCATATCAGAAGCCCCTTATTTACCTGACTGTTCAGGTTCTGCAAAAGATATTTTCTTCTTAAACTTTTCGTCTGTAGCTTTTTTCTGAGCGTCAGAAAGTTTCTCATAGGGAGATCCGAACGTCTGTCTTGCGTAAGACTTTCTCAGTTCAAGATACCCCATATTGATTTCATCGTAAACTTTCATGAAAATATCATAGGAAGTTTGACGGTCAACTTTAACTGATAGCAAAGCTTTATCTGAAGACTCAGCAAAACGTTCATCTGCACCATTGTTGGTTGTGTGCTTTTTGACAATTTCCCTGATCATCGGAATTGAACTTTCTTCATCATTCACCAACACCTGACCAGCGCTGTTAACAAGAATTCTGAGAACATTTCTTTGTTTGATTGGCGGTGGCGGTGGACTATTTGGATCAACCGGAGGGGGCAGTACAAGCCCGATTCCGGTATCCACATCAATAGTAGTTGTAACCATGAAGAAAATCAGGAGAAGAAAAGCGATGTCGGCCATTGAAGCACTCGGTATTTCGGGTGTTTCACGTTTTCTTTTTTTCATTAAGGCCATTGTAAAATTCCTGATTGAGTAAGTTGACAGATTTACTTATTAATTTCCTGAGGCTTTTTTGCCACGTTGGATAAGAACGAGTGAATCGATCAGTTCAATAGAAGATTCTTCCATATCCATAACGATACGGTCAATTTTTGAAACAAAATAATTGTAGAAGATTTGAAGAATCATAGCTACAACCAGACCAAAAAGGGTGGTAAGAAGAGCTACAGCAATACCACCGGCAACAACGCCAGGTGAAATATCATTTGCAGCTTTAATAGCATCGAAAGCATCAACCATCCCTTGTACTGTACCAGTAAAGCCAAGCATCGGTGCAATGGAAATACAGGTTGAAATAATAATCAAGCCTCTTTCAAGAAATGACATTTCAATCTGACCGTAAGCAACAATTGCCTTCTCTGCAGCATCAATACCTTCTTCAGCACGAAGAAGACCTGCCTGAAATACTGAAGCGATAGGACCACGTGTATTGGCGCAAACTTCTTCTGCAGCCTTTACACCACCCTGATCAAGGGCAGTCTTAACTTCGACTAGAAATTTACGGGTATTAATTGAAGCACGGTTGAGTGCCCACAATTTAGCCAGGCAAACGGCCAAACCCAGAATGAAAAAAAACAGAATAGGCCACATAAAAAGACCACCTTCGTTAAACTTGGAGATTAACCAGTTCATGTCGTAGGTAGGCTGAGTTGTAAGGTCCTGGATGAGAACAAGGGTATTCAGAAGCATTGGTATTATTCCTTTTCTATTTGACCAGTTTTGTAAAAGCGCTTGCTAAGGTAAAAGATTGGTTTACAAATGTCAATTGGCGTAAAACATCTATTTTTAAGACTTTTCGTCTTGGTTCAGACAAATATACAAATGATCTTTTATTTATTCTGAAAAATCACACTTATTTTTTAAATTTCTATTAAAAACCTAATCTCATTCCGACTTTTTTTGTTTTTCAGTACTGTCAAGCACTTCACTATAAGTTTTGAAAAGGTCCAGAGCTGTTTTCAGAACCTTATCTGTTTTTAGATTTACGGTGTAAAATCCCTTATCTCCCCAGATTTGGCGGGCAATGAGGGCGCTAAGGTAATTTTTTTTCCAATCTTCATCATCCTTACTGATTTTTCCAGTGACTTTTACGCCCTGATTCACTGAAAAGGAATCAAATTTTTGCAGAAGTTCCTGAGATGGTTTGAATTTTTTTTCAAATTCACCAAGTGTCCTGAATTCTTTTTTTAGCACTTCCCTGTTGGCATCAAGATAATTTTGAACAAAGTCTGAAAAAATATTTTTCCTGATCAGGTCACCCGTGTATTCATTTAAGGTATCAGTCTGAACAAAGTAATCGGGTGTTATGCCACCTCCGCCGAATACAGTACGATTTCCTGCAGTTTTATATGCCGGGTGTGTACTATCAGGCAACTGAAGCTCTGCAGCAGAAACAGGAGTTGTTTCTTTTCTTGTTTGAAGATCACTGTAATATTTCTGTTTGCCGTCTTTATAGCTTCTTTGAATAAGCCGGCCGGATGGGGTGTAATATCTTGAAACCGTTAACCTTAGTGCACTGTGATCTTCATCTATAGGGAATTGTTTCTGTACAAGCCCCTTCCCAAATGAAGTTTCACCAACTATGAGCCCCCGATCCCAATCCTGAACAGCACCGGCAACAATTTCTGACGCACTGGCACTTGTCCGGTCAATCAAAATGATCAGGTTTCCTGTTTCGAAACTTCCTGCTGTTGTAGATGAAAAAGTTTCTTCACTTCGCGAATCTCTGCTTTTTGTATAAACAATCTGCTTTCCCTCAGGCAAGAATTCATCTGACATCTGAACCGCCTGATCTAAAAATCCACCCGGATTACCTCTCAGGTCAAGAACGAGACGTGTAATTCCTTTCGATCTCAGTTCTTTCAGTGCCTTCACAAATTCAGAGTGGGTTCCTGATGAAAACCGGTTTATCTTGATGTAGCCGGTTTGCTCGTCGAGCAGAAGGCTTGCATCAACTGAGAAAAGTGATATTTCATCTCTGATAATAACAAAATCAAGGTTTCTTTTTTGGGATGGGCGGTAAACGGTAACTTTTACTTTTGTGCCCTTCGGTCCCCTTAACTTTTTGGGAACACGATCAGATTTCAACCCGATTGCCGTTGAGTCATCAATTGAAATAATTCTGTCTCCAGCCTGAATTCCCAATTTAACACTGGGTCCTCCCGGTATCGGATTGGTAATGGTAATCGTATCTGAAATAATACGGAACTCAACACCAATCCCTTCAAATTTCCCTCTGAAATCTTCATTAACTCTTTCAAGATCTTTTGGTGGGATGTAAACACTGTGCGGATCCAGTTTTTCAAGCAACCCAGTAATGGCGCCATCAACAATTTGCCGTGAATCTACGGTATCAACATAATTTGTTATGACCAATTTCAACACTTTATTCAGTTTTGCAATCTGCCTGTAAGCCTGATCGTCGCCCATAAAATACTGAGTTGTCATTCCACCAAGGAAACCAACGAGTAAAACTAATCCGCCAAGATAAACTAGCTGTCTTTTTGTAATCTGCAATTCGGCTCTCCGGTTCCGGTTTTATTTTAAATTCAGACAACCCTGAAAGTGGTTGTGTCTGTTAAATTCAATATTCAATGGTGTATTTAATATAACTGAACCCATAACTTCCAGACTTCTTTTCAGTTATCCTGACTTCATCAGTCAGATCATACACCCAATTGAGATAATTGTTCCTGGAAAATTCATATTTCAGATCAATCTTCCATTTATTTAACCTTCGTCTGTTTCCGTCAAGAAAAAATACTCTTTCAGGGTCACCCGGAAGTCTGATCGGTTCAAATAGGTCACCACCATAATTGGTATTAAGTTTCCCCGAATTGTCGTATGTATTTTCACCCGATCGAACAAGCCGGTGTTCAAGTGTAAGCTTCACAGAACTATTTAAATAATAAAACAAACGGGTCATCAATTCATCTGAGTTTGGTCCAATCCTGTGCCCAAGTGGAAACCCGTAGGCACTATAAGTATTGACTGAATCCAAATGAGAATACACATAAGGCCGGATCAAAGTGTATTCCATAATAAGATTAAGATCAGGAACACCGAGTGCTGAAGTCCACCAAAATCCACCCTGTAGGGCAATTTTATTTGAAAACCGGTTAAGATCTCCCAAATTTGACAAAATATCTTCATCCATTAAAAATGTACCCTGAATTTCAAACCCCGGAATAAAGTGAGTCTGGAAATCCGCCCAGAAAAGATTGTTATCTCTATCCTGCAGGGAGAGTTCAAGAAATTTAAAAAAGGAGAGAGGGGTTAAATAGGCCATATCCAACTGACGTGAATAAACGGTTGCCTCACCCACTCCAATATCAAAAAGATCAGGAAATGAGAGCTGCAGCCTGTGAAATGCCAGATATTTTGTATAATTCTTTGATCGGTCAACACTGAAACGGCCTACTGTTGACGCATGCATTGATGTCAGTGAAAAATAGCCGTAATTCATCCTGAACTTAACAAAATCAAGGTCAGGCTGCTCCCCTGAAAGAATCAGACTGTTGCTGTAACCATAACCATACCGTGTTGTTTCACGCCCCAACTGAACAGCAAGAACAGAACCCTGAGCGGGTTCAGAAACATATTGAATATATCCCTGGGTAAAATCGTAATTTTTTATGGGTTCCAGATTTTCATTATACTTAAAGCTGTAAGTTAATCGCGGATCAGTTTGTAACTGAAGCGGATGGTAACCGTTTGCCCCTCCCTTGATAACTGAAACATTGTAACCAAAATGGTTAAAAACAGTTCCCATAAAGCGAAACCCGCCATCGTAGAGCAAGGCCTGCCTGTTTCTCTTTTCGCCGGTTTCACCTGTATAAGTAAAATACCCGACCCCTTCCATATAAATATTGGCGTTTTCATCCTTATAAACATATACATTTTTAGACTTGTCGCTGTAAAAATCAGTGAATACTTTTACAAAAGGGCGGTTAAAGTCAAAAAGCTCATACGATTTTTCAGTTTCAAGATTTTCGGGAAAGAATTCATTCGCAAATTTTTCAAGTCTGTTCCTGTCAGTTTCGGAAAGCTGATTTTTAACTCTTTCAATCTCCCGAAGCCATCTTTCAATTTCAAACCGGGTTTTGTTCGGGTTGGCATCATTTAAAGAAGGCAGATTTCCTTTTATACTTTGCTCTTTAAGAAAGTCATATACCTCATTGTTCAAAGGAATATTTTCAGCCTGTGAAAAAACCTTTCCCGATGAAAACAATAGGATCAAAAACAGTAAAAGAAAACCCCTTTTAAAAGAGTTGTCACTTTTTGTGAGTTGTATTAAATTGATCAAAAACTAACATTCCTTTTTAAAATCACCTTGATTAGTCATCCATGTGCCAGCATTTGTCACACCGGATTAACTATATTTCACCATTATACAGGTTTTATTTTCTGGTTGTGCGGAAAATAATTATATTGTTTAAAATAGACGAATCATATAACTGAAATTTGCTCTTATTATCCAAATTCCGAATGAAAAACCAGTCAGAAATATCAGATCAGGACTTATGCAGGTTAATTTCGGCTGGGCGTGAAGACGCATTTAAGGAATTGTTCAACCGCTATTTCAACTCCCTTTTCCACTTTGCATTCAGACGGATTCATGATGAATCAACGGTCAGGGATTTAATTCAGGATACATTTTTAAAAGTTTGGATCGCAAGAGCGGATCTTGATCCGAACCGGTCTTTAAAATCTTACCTGTTTACCATTACAAATAACCTCATTATTGATCATTTCAGAAAAACATCAAATCATTTTCTTGATTATGAAGACTTTTCTGATTCAGTTAGTTTTACAACCCATTCCCTTGAACAGATTCCTTCAACTGATCTCACTGATAAAATCAGGGAAATCATAAATAAACAGCCCGACAGCATCAAAACGATATTTTTTCTGAGCAAACAAGAGGGCTACAAAAACCAGGAAATTGCCGAAATACTGGGCATTTCAGTAAAAACTGTCGAAGCCAGGATGACCAAATTGATTAAAATCATCAGGGAAAATCTTACAAAAGGGTTTTCCTGAGTGTCAACCGTATCAAAGATATCCGAAAATATCAGAACATAATGAACACAAAAATTGATGAACTTATCGGGAAATCCATTTCGGGTGGACTTTCAGAAGCAGAACAAGCTGAGTTAAACAGTTGGATTGCATTGTCCCCTGAAAATGCCGAAGAATATAATGCCATCTGTGGTTTTTTACTGGAAAAAGAAGACTTGCCGTCCCGGTCACAAGAAGAAGATTGGACAAAGCTTCTTGTAAAAATAAATACTGTTGAAAAACAAAATCGGATTCGCCCATTCAGAAACTTAAGTGGATCCAATTTCCTTGTCGCGGCGGCTTTAATTTTGGCAATTGGTTTAGTTTTCTGGTACAAATCTGGTGACAATGGGCTAACTGAACATTTTTCTGGTGTAAACGAACTGTTTCTTGAAGACGGGTCTCAGATCATTTTGTATGGTGACGGAAAACTTACAATCCCTTCACCTTTTAACCGTTATGTTGAGCTCACCGGGTCTGCTTATTTTATCATCCAGCCTGATATTAATCATCCCTTTATTATTAAAACCCAGAATGCAACTGTTAAAGTAAAAGGAACCCGGTTTACAGTTAGAAGCCAGGAAAAATTTACTCATTTAGTTGTTACTGAAGGGAAGGTTCTGTTGAATGGACTTACAGGTGATACCACAGTTAAAGAGTTGGGTGCAGGCATGGCAGGTTCAGTTGCTGATAGTTCAGTTCTCAGACCTGATCTTGATCACACAACCAGTGATATTATTCAATGGGAAAAAAACAGGCTTGTTTTCAGAAAAATTCCTTTAATTACGCTGATGAAGGAGATTTCTTTACAATTTGGTGTCACAATTCAAATTAAAAATCCCGAAGTTATGACTCAAACCGTTTCTGGTATTTACGAATTTCAAACTGAGGAAGGTATTATTCAATCAGTTTGTTCTGCACTAAACTTGCAGGTTACCAAAGAGGGTACAGTCTACTCTATTTTCAAATAGTAAAAAGAGAGATCGGCAGTGGCTATAAAGGCTGTGATTTTTTTTGTTTTGGTTGTGTTTTTCTCCTTTCAGGTTACCGGCCAGAATCCGCACGATTTTTCATTCAAACAAGAACCACTTGGCAACGTTCTCCTCACACTTGCAAAATCGAATAATCTGAACCTTATTTTTTCTGACAGCCTTGTAAATGGAAAAGTGGTTTCGGGCAATTACTCAAATAAGCAGCTCATTGAAATCCTCTACGATATATCAAGACAATGCCCGGTTCGTTTTCTTTATGAACCCGACAGTTCAATTTCAGTTATCAGCAGCAGTCTTAAAAAAAACGGCAGATTCATAGGCTCTGTGCATGACCTTGTAACAAAAGAACCCATCCCCGATTGTTTTATTTATTCTGAAGACTCAAGATTTATTGCCCAAACTGATGATGCCGGAAAGATTTCACTAAATTCTGTTCCGGGTGGAATTTATCATTTTATCATCTTCAGACTGGGTTACAGACCCCAGAATGCATTTGTCTGCTTTAATCCGGTTAACCAGAGTACAAGTCAGTTTTTTTTAGTTCCATCTGAGATCTTCACCGATGAAATTATAGTTCTGAATCCGGTTAACCAACTCAGTACAGAAAGATCAGGAGATACCGAAACACACTCACTTGAAACACCCTACAATTATTATCAGGATATTTTTCGCTCACTTCAATCGGTTTCCGGTGTTGATGGAAATGAAATCAGTGCCAATTTCAGTATACGGGGCGGACACCCTGATGAAAACAAAATCTTATTGAATAATCTTGAATTACTCTCGCCCTATCATTTCAGCAACTTTTTCAACCTGACAAGTGTAATAAATCAGGATATTCTTGAAACACATCACCTATACAGGGATGGATTTTCCGCTAAATACGGAAACAGAATGTCTGGCGTATTTGATATGACAACAAAAACAACTCCTTCCGGTTGGAAATTGTCTACAGATCTTACAGGAACCAATGCTGTTGCAGGTATGAAACTGAAAGAGATAACGGCCTTATTCAGTTATCGTACAGGGAATTTAAATTCCCTCTACCGAAATTCTTTTGGCAGTCAAAATCTCATGCCGGTTTATACTGATTTTTTTGCGACGTTGAATACCACTTTTTTCAGGAACCAGCGGGTTGAACTCAATTATCTTTCAGGAAAAGATAAAGTTAATCTTGAACGTGGGGGCAAACCATGGATTCCCTCTTTAAACTCTCTGAATACAAATTCTGCAATATGGATTAACCACAATTGGATTGTTAGCCCCAATTTATTTGTCAAAACAACTCTAAGTACCCAGCAAGTTAACAGGATCTCAGAATTTGATTTTATAAACTCAATTTCATCAGCCAACCCAGATCTGCATAAGATTGAAATGACCGGGGTCAGCCAGGAAATAACCTTTGAACCAAAATCAGGACATTTGGCTCAAATCGGATTCGAAGTTCAGCAAGGAACAATCAATTACAGGTTTTATGAAATCAGATTCGGATCAGGGAAAAATAGCCTTGATTCCATTAACCTGAATCTTGATAGAGGCCTTTTTCAGGCAAATATCTGGAGCCAATATAGTTTTCGGCCTGTTAATGATTTTTTGATTTCAGCAGGAATTCGTTCCGATTTCAGAGAAGGAACAAAACAGGTTTTACTTGATCCCAGGGTTTCGGTATTATGGAAACTGACTGATCCTGTTCTTATAAAAGGGTCGGTTGGTTATTATTCACAGTTTCAGCCCTGGGATAGGGTTGATATCGCTTCAGGTTCTCCTGTTTTTCAAAAACCTGAAAAATCAATTCAACTCCACTCGACCCTGATAATGTACCCGTTTCAAAATATAACCATTGAATCTGGTCTTTACATTAAAAATTACTACCAGCTTTTTGATGATCAGACTTTTAATTTTGAAGACAGGATTCTGTTGTTTAATCCAATCAGAGATGATTTTAACCCTACGAGCGGATCATCAAGGGGATTTGATCTCATGGCTAAGCAAACTGAACCTTTTCATTACTGGTTGGTCAGCACGGGATTTGGTGAAAGCACCTTAGAGGATGGAAAAATAACAGTACCCCGGATCTTCTTTAACACATGGAAGTTTGAACTTGCCTTCGGTATTAAAACACTTTCAAACTTTACATTTGATTTACAATGGAAAAATCAGAGTGGTGTTCCTTATACTGAACAATTCAACCCTGTTTTACTTGAAGATCCAGACATTTCTGCGTTTTTCGTTGAATATGGCAGACGAAACGGAAAACTTACTGCAGGGAATCAATTCCTGAAAATAAAGGCAGGAAAGACTTTTGAAACAAAATGGGTTAGAATTTTGATCTATGGTGGTTTTTACAATCTGTTTGATCGAAAGGAACCTTTAGAAAACCATACTATTGTAAATCAAAACCGGAGTGTTCAGATTCCTATCAACACAAAAGTAGAAATACCCCGGGTTTTCTTTACAGGAATTTCATTTGAAGGATTTTAATTAAGTTTAGAACAAAAAAAAAGCCGTAACCTGACTATCAGGTTACGGCTTTTTTAGTAGCAATACTTGTGTTATTTGACAGGAATATGCGTTGTTTTAATGTATAGCTCCCTAAGCTGCTTATCCGCTACATCAGACGGTGCACCATCCATTAAACTTTGAGCATTTGAGTTTTTAGGAAACGCAATCACATCTCTGATGGATGTTGATTGTGTCATGATCATAACCAAACGATCCAAACCAAATGCGATTCCGCCATGAGGTGGGGCTCCAAATTTAAACGCATCGAGTAAAAACCCAAATTTTTCTTTGGCTTCTTCAACTGACATACCAAGCAGTTCAAATATTTTAGATTGAACTTCTGGTTTATAAATCCTGATTGACCCGCCAGCAACTTCATTTCCGTTTAAAACAAGATCATAAGCCTTTGCTCTTACAGCACTATTGTCTACACCTAATTTATCCATGTCTTCATCACGGGGTGAAGTGAACATGTGGTGCATGGCCACATATCGTTTTTCTTCCTCATCCCACTCCAGCAGCGGAAAGTCATTCACCCAATGAAACAAATACTGATTTTCATCAACAAGATTCAGGATTTTGCCCAATTCTAACCGGAGGTTTCCAAGAATAATTTTGTACTTGGTTCCCACACCCGTAGAGAGTAAAAGGGTATCACCTTCCTTTAAACCAAAACCATCAATAATGGCCTGCTTTGATTCATCATTTAAAAACTTAACAACGGGTCCATCTAACTGAGAACCCATTCTGAAAAGAATAAGGCCTGCAAGTCCTGCAGCTTTATAACGCTCAACCAGATCATCGTATGTATTTCTGCTTAAAACAGATGGAGATGGAATCCGGATTCCAGAAATGAGTTTACCCTCAGAAATAGCAGAATCAAAAACTTTAAAGCCCGTTTCTGCAGGAAGGGTAACATCAGAAATAATCAAAGGATTTCGCAGATCAGGCTTATCAGAGCCATATCGGTTGATTGCGATATCATAGGTCATTCGTTGAAATGGAACCGGAATCTCAATATTCATGACATCATGAAAAAGCCTGGCAACAAGCCCTTCTGCAACAGTTTGGATATCCTGCTGATCAATAAATGCCATTTCAATATCAATTTGTGTAAATTCAGGCTGGCGATCGGCACGTAAATCTTCATCCCTGAAGCATTTTACAATCTGAAAATACCGGTCAAACCCTGAAACCATCAAAATCTGCTTATAAGTTTGCGGAGATTGTGGAAGGGCGAAAAATTTACCGGCATTTACTCTCGAAGGCACAAGAAAATCTCGTGCACCCTCAGGTGTTGATTTCATCAGAACCGGTGTTTCAATTTCAGCAAACTGATGACGGTGGAAATAATCACGAATGATATGGGTAATTCTTGACCGCAGTAAAAGTTTTTGCTGCAATCCTTCCCTTCTCAAATCGAGATACCGATACTTCAGACGTAAATCTTCATTAACTTCTTCAGTACCTTCAATTTGGAAAGGCAAAACCTGGCTTTGGTTCAGAACAGTTAATTCTAAAGCAACAACTTCAATTTCACCGGTTTCAAGATTTTCATTTCTTGAGTTTTCAGGCCGTAATCTCACTTTTCCGGTGACTGAAATAACCCATTCAGAACGAAGATTTTTTGCTATTGAGTAGACAGTTTCATTTGCTGGATCGCAGACAACCTGAGTTTTACCAAATCTGTCCCGCAAATCTACAAACAGTACACCACCGTGGTCACGAATTCTGGCTACCCAACCAGATAAACGAATGGTTTTTCCTTCATCAATATTACGCAGGTCACCGCATGAAGCCATACGATGTGTGGTTGCTAACGTCGGAATCATAGTCACTTTCTTAAAATAAAAAAAACCAGGTTTAAACAAACCTGGTTTTTTGACAAACAATTTTTTAATTACAATTAATCTGCAAACACGTAAGGAACGTTCAATACCTGAGGTGCAGGATCAGTCACAGCACTAAACTGCCATAACCTGACTTTGTTTAGAATACAACGCTCAACATTTGGGTTTTTCATTGTACTTGAAACAACACGAGGGCCAACTACCCGACCATCTTTGCCGATTCTGAGCTCAATAACAACCTGACCTTTAAGCGAAGGATCTTTAACTTTTTCCTGCTCATAACAAGCTTGAACAGCACGTTGATGCTGATCAATAACTCCTGTTAATTCTTCAACTGAACGGCTTGACGCACCCGTTGATTTTACTTTACCGGTTGCAAGTGATGCTTTAATCTTTCCACCACGGGAGAGCGCATCTCCAACACCGGAACCAGCACCTAAACCGGTACCAGCACCAACGGCTCCAAGTTTTGCACCGCCAACACCACCGCCACGACCAATATCAGCACGTGAAGCATTAGCAAGACCAAGACCTGATGCAGCATCTTTTCCGGTTGCGCCGGCAAGAACAGACCCTAAGTCAGTTGTTCCGGTTGCACCACCCAAAACATCAGCTGCAGAACCTGCAGATGAAACACGACCGGTTCTCGATCTTCCTGACAGAGTAGCAAGCATGGCTGAGGCCTGTGCTGCAACTTGTTGCTGATAAGCTTCTTTGGCAGCAGATGCTGCGGCAGCCCGTTCAGCCTGAAAGTCTTTTGACTGTGTTTCTTCCCTTGTCTTACCCTTGGTAGATGTTTTTTCTTCTACAACTTCCTTAGCAGCTTCTTCAGCTCCAGAATCAGAAGCTTTTTCTTCTTCAGCTTTTTTCTGAATATCTAGTGAAGCTGATTGCTTCAGAATTTTATTCATATATTGCTGTTTTGCCATAGCATTTAAATCGGCTTGTGAGGGAGGTACATAACTAATCAAGGCCAGAAACATACCACCATATATCACAACAAAAGTAGCCAAAAGAATTGATGCATAGCGTTTATCAATACTTTCCCAGAATGACTTTTTAAATTCATTCGGAAAAGATAGTTGTTGGGCAGCCAAAACAGCAGTCGCTTTTGGGTTCACCGCACCCAAAAGCTCATCTTTAGCCTGGGTTTGTTTTTCATTATTTTTCATGAATCTGTGACTCCTGCTTTTAATCGCCTTCAACGGTAATTAACTTAATTTTAATGAACCCTGCTTGCGACGCTGTGTACACCACTTTCAGGAAGGAAGTATAATCCATGGCTCTGTCACCCTGGATCAAAATTTCACCACTAAAAATTGGTTCGCCATCAGGTCCGTCACCTAAGTCAATCTGTTCCTGTGCTCTTGCATCAAGGTGATCAAATAACTTTTGAATAACAAAACCATGCTGGGGATCTACAGGTCCCATGTAATCAGAAGCATCAGTTATAAACTCATTGTCAACAACCAATTGCTGGGTCGTCGCAACGATTGTAGTTTTAGCTTTGGGTTTATCCAGGTTCAAAGATTCAGGTAGTTTAAGACCTTCAGCCTCGGTAACCAGTGCACCATCTGCAGAAAACTGATTAAGAAGAAACAACAGGATAATGGTCATGGCATCCATAAGAGATGTCAGAGACACTCCTGTGTCTGCTTTTTTTCTATGACGTTTTCCCTTACTTGGTTGAAAAGCCATTTTTTACTCCTTATAACGTCACACCAAGGGCAATATTCGAGAACAGAATCTTTTCGACTTCTTTGTTCTTGTCATATTTAGCCTTGACTTTATCCATTGTTTTTACAAGTACCTGGTAAGGTACATTATTCCCGCAGGTAATTTGAACATTACTTTCATCTGTATAGCCCTGACCCTCGATTTCCTTTTTCATTGAAATCAATTTCACGTTCAGTTCTTCAAATGGATAATGTTCTTTGTATGAGCCAGGTATAGTTAAATCATATGAACCTGGTTTAACCGGAATGGTTGCATTATCAACCGGACCTTTTTCAATTCCGCGTAGATTTGACTGAATTGTAAATCCAGCCTCAGTTATCAGAACCTTCAGATCCAATTTTTTTGCCTTTTCAAGGGATGCAGATGAACCGCCTCCTCCGCCACCTGAATCAGTGGGAAGATTGATCTCAATCGTTCCCATTTTTACGAATTCAGCACAGGAAAGGAGTAGCGGAATCAGGCAAACCATCAGATTCATAATTACAAGCATATCTGGTTCTTTGTAATCATTGTCCTGTTTTTTCCTTGCGGAAGGTTTAAATGCCATATTGTTTCCTCAACTAGATACGGGTGATTATACTGAGTAAAATTAAGTATGTTCCCGGATTGTCAGTTGACAACAGGACGGTAACCGGTAAGCAGGTTAATCAATTTTACAGTATGCTCATCAATTTCATCGATAATTTTTTGTGTTCTTGCCTGAATGATAACAAGTAATACAGTAAGTGGAATAGCTGAGAACAGACCCATCATGGTTGTACCCATTGCAGCTGAAATACCGTTTGCAAGAAACTGTGATTTTTGAGCAGCAGGAATTCCTGTACCACCCACAGCACCAAACGCAATGATCAAACCAAAGATTGTACCGGCCAAACCAAGAAGAGTTGAGGCAGAGGCGATCATGGAGAGATAACCGGTACGGTTAGTCAGGCGGGGAATGACTTCGAGGGTTGCTTCATCAACTGCATTCTGAATATCACGGAAGTCCTTTGAAGTATCTGCACGTTTCAGACCCTTGAGAACGATATAAGGAAGTGCTTTTTCTTTTGATTGCTCAGCCAGTGCAATAGCTTCTTTAATATTATTGGAAGCAACAAACTGACGGATTCTTTCCATGAATTTATCAGCGTTGATATTTGAACGGATAACGATATAGTAAAATCTTTCAAACACAATTGAAAGACCAATAATCATGAAAGTTAAAATTGACCATTGAAACCATGCAGATACGTCTCCTTTGACAAGCACACCTGCTGCATCAACGTGATCCCAGAATTTAAATGAGTTGATGAATGAATTTAGAAAAAGATCCATTGTATCCATTTGGTAGTTCTCCCTTTGTTGTGTTCTTTTTGATAATAAACGTTTTAAACGGTCGTAAAGTTAAATGAACAAATAACGAAAAACAAGACTTTTTTAGTTGCGAATGCGTTTAATTACTTTTTCGGCCTCTAAAGAGGTTGGAAACTCGCTATCTTTTCTGATATAAAAGTCAAGTTTAGGTCTGTCTTTAGTTTGTTGGTTTAAAGATTCAACAGAATTGTTGATCTGGCTGAAGTCAGGTTTCATCCGTTCAGGAAGCAGATTGATTGTAGGTCTTCTGATTCTGGCCCGAATGGTTTGAACCTTAATTGTAATTACATTGCCTTCAGGGGCTGGAGTCCCGGCATCCTGAGCATAAAGTTCTTCAGTTAAGAACAGGGTTATGAGTAATAAAACAAAGATCTTAATTGTTGCCATTCTGTCCTCCGTCTGCAGGTTTGTTGCCAGAAGGGGAAGGTGTTTCTGGCAATTCAGGTTTAGCCTCTTCCTTTTTCTCAACTTTCACCCCTGGTAACTCATATTTGCTTGAAAAAAGTCTGAGAATTTTTTCAGAAGGAATCTCAGGATAATAAACTACATTCACAACAGCGTAGAGGTTTTTATTAAAACTACCTTCAGCATTTGCCTTAATAGCCAGAATGTTTTTACCCTTAACCAAAATCTTGGAAACATCATAAATAACTGATTTCCCGTCAAGTGACTCTTTTCCTATTGAAATATCTACCATGTTTTCATTAAGGTAAATTTCACTCTGAACATTCTTACCCACAATCAAAGTGCCATTATCAATTGTACCATCAACCATGAAAGTTTTTCTGAAAATTACGTTATCAGGCAACGATGCTGATTGTAATTTGTCACTTTTTTCTACAACCCTTCCAGAACTGAAATCAAATCGTTCTGTAACTCTGGGTAGAACTTGCTGAGGCTGAACTGTGGGTGTTACCACAGGTTGCTTAACGACCTCAGTGGTATCAAAAGCACTCAAAGTGGAATCTGCACTTACCGGAACGGGTGTGGTTTCAATAGTTTCTGGTGCTTTTGTTTCCCCAGTTTCCGGCGCTTCAGTTTTATTTTCCTGTTTTGCGGTATCAGCAACAATATCGGTATCGTTAATTCCAGAATAGAAAAACCTGAAATTATTTACGTCCGGAGATTCTAATTCAGTTTCACCACTACCACCCTGGCTAAACCAAACCGGTTGAATTAAGACAGATTTTGGTCCTGAATAGGTATCAGAAAAATCAACGGTCAGTTGTGAAGATGAAAACGAAATTTCAGCCTGATTCCATGTGGTATCGTTTACTGAACCCTGGTACCAGTTTTCTTCTAAAGCTGAAGTTGCTTTCCATGTGTCATCTGTTTGGTAAACAAGACTTGCCCGCAAATCTATATCACCCAGTAAATTTCCATAGCGTTGCGGATCAACTGTAATCAATTTGGTGATGATTTTGCCGGTCCAATCAGTAAATACCCCGTAGGATGTCATAAAACCAATGCCGTTTTCAAGAATATCCATGGCAGTTGTTTTAAGAATATTAGTAATATCATCGAGGGTGTAAGTTGCATCTAAGTACCAATATTGCTCAGGATTGGCGATAGACGTTAAATCATACCTTTTTCTAGTTTGCTGAAGGGTACCAGCCCTATCAAGTTCTGCAGTACCAACTGAGTAAAGGAATTGGGTTGTTCTGTTTTCAACCTGAATTCTAAGGTCTTTCCCCAAATTGTTTGCATCAACTACTTTGAGTGCATTTGCATATTCAGTAATGGTGGTACTAACATAATTCTTCGAATTTTCAACGGCAGTAATCATGATTGTTTGCTTGTTGAGAATTGCATCTGATGCCGGTTCAGTATCCGTTTCTACCACTTTTGAAAACTCATTTGCATTGTTATCAAACGACTCAATTGAATATTTCACCAATTCTTCATACTTCGTTGCCTTGAGGTCTGACAAATCTGTAATAGCCTGCCTGGATAACTGAACCCAATCATTTTCAATTTTCAATTGAGCAGATAGATCCATGTTTTTTCTGTAAAGGGCAATAGCACCTTCCACATCAGTAGTAATATTATCAATAAGACCGGCCCAAACCTGCATATAAAGGTTAGGGTCAGAAATTGTACTTAATATTGATTTATCTTCAATAATAATCATCACCACTTTGTGATTTGCTTCAGCAGCATGGTAGAGCATTTCAGAAGTTTTTGTCGCTGTAAGGGAATCAATCCTGGAAATCAATTTTAAAGTTGAATCCGGCATTGAAATATCGTTTGTTTTAACAGAATCCTGATTACGCAAAAGGAGTTCATTGATTGCCTTCTGATAATCTTTAACCTGATTGTAAGTCTGCAAATAAATCTGATAGGCATTATTGTAAAAATCACTTGCTGTATAATGGATTTCAGTTTGTTTACTGATGTAATCAGTTCCTCTGAATCCGCCATCTTCAGCATTCCGCTGTGCAGACTGGTCAGCAATTTCTTCGTATGCAGTTCCGATATTGTATGTAGCTTCAATCGCCCGGTAAAAACTGCCGCCCTGTTCCAAACCAAGATTACGCAGTTCAACCTGATTATCCCTATAGGTTTTAAAAGCGGCTTCTTTTCTTGGGAGTTCAGTCTCACCATTATTAAAATTGATTGCAATTTCTTCAAAAGAAGAAAATAATTTCTTACCAATCCTGTGAAGGGACTCGCCTGCGTAAAACGGACTTGATGGTTTTGCTTTTTTCTTCAAATCACGGTTACGGTCAACTGCAAGTTGGTGCTCAACCAAACCACCGGCAAAATCACCCTGTTTTTCAAGGTAAAGAGCACGACGGTAAAAAGCTTCAACAGTTCTGAAATCTTCAGGAAATTGGTTTGCAAATTTACCGTAAGCATCAAAGACACCCTTATCATCTTTCAAATCGGTTTGCAATCCGATAGTTCCAAAAAGTACTTCTGATGCAAAGGGTGAGCCTGGGAATTTTTCAACGTACAGTTCAGACAACCGAAAAGCCTCTTTAAGATCTTTTGCTTTCTTCACATCTTCAAAAGCTTTGTAGAGATAGTACTCGGCGAGCTCTGTATTATTATTTTTTGCAAAATAATAATAATTACGTTCTGCCTGCTTGCTTGAAAGAGAGAACGCCTTCATTTCAATGAAGTTTGAGTAAATATTCCTGTGTGCGTTTTCGACAAGTTTGGTTGAATTGGGGAAACGTTCAATTAACTGATTATAAAGTTCATTTGAGCGATAAAATTCTTGTTCCTTGTCATAATTTTCTGCTGCAAAATAGATTGCCTGATCTACATCCTTGTAACCTGGTGTTTCAAGATAAATACGGTACCATTGTTCTGCAGCAGCACTGAAATTCTTCCTGTTTTCTTCAATCTGTGCAAGTAAACCAATACTTGTAGACCAAATCAGAGTTGCATACTCTTTCTGTTTTACAGAAGCATCCTTCATGTTTATAATTGCCTTGGCAAGAAGTTCTGCGTTCGGATAATCTTTTACCCGGAAGTAGCCCTGCATCAAGTCAGTGACATAACCTGAATTAATTTTTTTATCCGGGTAGTATTTCTGAAGAATTACCTGCCAATCAGCAACATGGTCAAGCTGATTTTTATTAAAATAGATCAAAGAAATGTTTTCAAGATACTCTGAAGTTTTGCTTACATGCGGAAATAATCTTGCAAAGTTATCATAGGCTTCAATTAAACGGTTTTCAGACTGAGTAAGAGCAAGGGTATCAACATAAGCCAAAAACTTAAGGTCTTTCAGTAACGAATCAGAAACCAGTGCCCTGGCACGGGGTAGTGAAGAAAGACCAACCTTAGCCGTTGTTTTTTCCGAGTTTTTCAAATCATCAACAGCTATCGAGATTGCACTCAGCGAAGTTTCAAAGCGATGGTGTTCTGCAAAAGGATTTCTTGAAACTTCCAGATAATAGGGATAAGCTTCAAGTGACCGATTTACTTTTTGATCAAGTACGAGCGCAAGATAATATCCATTTTCATAGGCAACTGAATCATATCTTGAATAAAAGTCAAAATAACCTTTTACATCAGCAATATATCTGTCATAAAAAACAGGAGCTCTTACGGGATCTGCCCTTAACCCTTCCCTTTGTTCATCACCGGCAAATACAAGAGCATAGAACAAATCCATATTCATATTGTCTATGAAATATTTTTGGGTTGTTGAATCTATCTCAGTAAACATATCAGGATTCAAATAACGCTGAACAACTCCTTTTGAAGAAATGTCTGCATTAGGTGCATTCTGGGCATTGAATTTTGACAATTGTGATGAATACCAAGGCGATCTGTAATTGTAAGTTTCGAAATAGGTTTTCTTCAACTTATACACTTCTTCACGAAAACCAAGTTCTTCAAACCCTGTTGAACCGCCGACTTCCCTTTCTTTGATTTCAACAATATCACGGGCAAGTATTGCAGACCGTTCTGAATTCGGGTATCTGCCTACAAGATAGGAGTAAATATGAACAACTTCTTTAATATCATCAACCTCAGAATACGATTGTCCCAATCGCTCATATACAAACGGTTCATATTGTTTAGGAGGATTAAAATTGGAAAAGTAAGTAACCATTTTTTGCAGAACGGTTCCTGTAGGTGGTGAATCAGTACGTTTTGAATACTCTCTTTTTACGATATCCATAAAACAAATACCAATATACTGCGCAGCCTCATCAAACATTTCTGGTCTGACAAAGGAAGGTATTTGTTTTCCGTCATACATTTCCTTATTGGATTGAATATCATCCATGAGGAAAGTGAAATAGGCTATTGCATCAGAAAATTCACGAAGTTTGTAGCTGATCCAGGCAAGACGATAAAGGGATTCACCAAATCTGCGGGTGGGGTATTCTGTTTGAGCACTTAATTCAAGAACCTTCTGATAGTGGCTTCTCGCACGGCGAAGTCTGGCATCATCAGGACTTGTGAACAAAAATTCACCAATCAGCCAGTTAGATTCTAATACATATCTTGAATTGGGGTATTTTCTGGTCAGAATTTCAAGGGTTTTAACACCTAACTCATTGTTCTGTTCTTCCCATCCAAAGATGTAGGCTTTGGAATACAGGGCATCAGGAACATATTTGCTGTCAGGCATTTCATTAATAATGTAATCGTAAAGACCAATAACCTTACTGAAATCCTTTATTGCAGGTTTTGGTTCTTCAGGTCTTTCCGTTATTTCCTTCTTTTCATACTGATCAAGCTTTTTTACAAAAGCATCAAGTTTAATGTTATAAAGAGACTGGTCTTCAAAATATTTTTTCAAAACACGTTGATATTGAATTTCAGCCTGACGCATAATGATTTCATCAAGAACCGCTGAACGCTTAAAAATAGAAATAAAACGTTCATTGTTCTCATCAAGTAAAGCTGCAAGGCGTTGTTCTTCATCCTGACTTAACTTGATTTTTTCCTGAGTTTTTTTGAGAATTAACTCAACCTGAGACAACGAGAATTTTTCAAAAATCCAGTCGGTAGAAGCATCGTTTGTTTTTGTTTTCAGAATATCATTATTGATTGGCTTAACAACAATATGTCTGCCTTTAACAACAGAAGAATCCTGAGCAAAACCAGCGAGCTGACAAATGATCAGAAATAGAAAAGTGAACGAAAACCTTAGCATATGGGTCATAGTATTTAACCGCAATTAATTTCTGGAGATTCTACTTACCCTTTTTCGCTTTGGATTGGGGTTTATTTACTGCGTCTGACTTCGCTCCTTTTTTGGGGGCTCCGGCAGGTGTTGCAGTATCAGTTTTGGGGGGTGCCTGAACAGTTGCAGTTGCTTTTTCATTTAACTTGTCAAGTTGTTCTTTTGGAATTGGTTTAACCGTAATCGGGTCAAAATAAACACTTCGGTAATCAGTCAGCTTCAACCTGAAATCCCGGTTAACGGAATCAATCCGTGCGACAAATGATTTTTGAGATTCAATTTTAGCCAAATCTCCCATATATTTTTCAAACTGTTCTTTTTTCTCTGAAATTGCATTTTTAAGAGCTGACCTGATTTTGAGGTTATCCTGATTCTCGCTTAACCGACGTTCATATTCCTGAAAAAGAAGTGAGCTGATACCAAAAGCAGAAGCATCGCCCCATCTCTCAATTTCGGTCTGCTGTTTATAATAATCACGTTCATACAAGCTGATTTCGATTGAATTGTACCTTACCCGCAACTCATCAACAACATCACGCATGTAATCCATTACTTCTCTTTTAGAAGGATCTGCATTTGAAAGAATGGCGGCGTCTAATTGTTTGTAAATTTCTGTAGCCTTTATATATTCTTTACCGGCAACATCGCGGAACGCCTGAAAAGAGTTAACCAACCCTTTTTCTGAAGCTCTGATTAAAAGCGGAGCATGTTGGGCAAATAAAATAACGTCACGACCTAACGGATCGGCAGCAACTTTATCTGTAATTGCTTTAAGAGCGAAATAAGCACTGTCACCAAAGATTACAAGCTCACGTAACCCCTTCTGGCGGACTGCAGTTTTCTTTTTATCCAGGACTGTTAAATCAGCACGAAGATCTTCGATAAAGGAATCATCAAATAGCTGGTTATCTTTTCTAAACTGAATTTTCGTTCCAATTCCCAGTTTTCCAGAAACATCGCGAATGGTTTCTACCATACTTTGTGCAACAGTCAACGATGCAGCAGGAATTACCTTCGAATCAATATAATCTTCTGCAGCAAGTAATTGCCTTGATAACTGGTTACGATTGTCAAAAAAATCGGTCAAAAACTGATTTGCAACCATTCCGTTGATCACATAATTGTAATCAGTTTCAGACTGTTTAATTGTACCCGGATTCTTTTTCTGACGAATATAACCTTCCAGAAAGACAGCCTGATAAATTAATTCCTGGTTGGTAACGGTACTGATATAATTCTGAACTTTTATCAGTGCAGTATTATAATCAGAATTTTGAAGGTCAATCCAGGTTTCAGCAAGAACAGCACTTGAATATTCGGGGTGGTTACGCTGAACCTTGCTAAAATAGTCTCTGCCCATCGCAAAATATGACTTGGGTGTCAGGTAGACTTTTTTTGCACCTTCATTGCCACCAATTTCTTCATCAGGAAGACCTTCTCTGATCATCTTGACGCCCTTCAGGTAATGAAGGTAACCCAACTGAAGGAGTGCTGAGGTTTTTATTTTTTTCAGGGCATCAGAATCCCAGGGCCAAAGCGTAATATTTTCAAGTTTTTTATAAGCCCGCATTCCGCCTTCAATATCATCCAGGTTTACATAACTGTTACCAATAATGTAATTGGCAAGCATGAAACCGGAATATCCTGAAGGGATTGTCTCAAGAAGGGTAATTGCCTTGCGGTAATCTTCCCGCTGGTGCTGAACAACAGCAAGGAGCATTTGAATATTGTAATAAATAGCATCCTGAGCAGTAATATAATTTTTCAGCTTTTCCCATTCAAGCAGAAGGTTTTCGGGATTGGCATAGACATAATTTATAAAAAGAATACGATATATGGCCTGATTGGTATAGGCAGAGGCACCACTGTATTTCTGGATGACAACACGGTAATCTTCAAGTGCCTTGTTGTAAGCTTTTTGGGCAAAAAGTGCTTCAGCCCGGGCAAAATAAACATCATCAAGTTGGGTATAAACCGTCTTGTATTCTTCAATCAGGTCATCAAGAGCCAATGTGGAAATACGAAACGAACCTTTGTTGTAAAAATCGAGAGCAATTGCCAGACGATTTTGAAATAAACTGGTGCCCCGATCTTTTGAAGATCCGTTCAATAAGATTTCTTTGAATTTATTCAGTTCCCTGATTTGATTTTCAGTTTCGGCAAAATCCTTAAACTGATCATAAGCATCCTGGTTTTCAAAGGTAAAATAACGACCTTTCCCTGCACCTTTAACTGAATAATCATCCATTTCAATTTTAGGAAACTGCAACTGCTGATAAGCCTGTTTGTTAAAATTCGGATCTTCACTGATGCGGTATCTAAGTTCGTCGTAGATTACCCTTGAGTATTCTGCAATGTATGTTTGTCTTGCTAAAATATAATTAAAGTGGTAAATGGGGGGGGTTTTGAAATTACCACTCAGTACTTCCTGAACCGATTGGGCGTCGGCAGTTAAGTAAGTAAGGAAAACAGAGGTGATAAGTAGTATTTTTTTCATTTATCTCTCAGAAAAACATCGGTAACGAAAAGGTTTTTCACTTCTAAAACGTAAAGATAATAAAATGCCGTTTTAAAACAATCTACTCTTTAACATTATTCTAATGAATGTGTACAAATACGTGATATTTTTCACAAGGAAGGTTGGAATCAAAGGATAAAAGGCAGACTGCCAGAGTATTAGCTCCGGCAGCCAGAAAAACTAAACAGAAAGCGGAACTTCTGAGCTACTTTTCACATGCTCAAGGAACTTATATGCTTCAAGCGCAGCAACACAACCGGAACCCGCAGCAGTAATTGCCTGACGGTATATAGAATCCTGAACATCACCGGCAGCAAAAACCCCCGGAATGTTGGTATGTCCACTCCGGTCAGTCAGAATATAGCCATGATCATCAAGGTTAAGTATCCCGGTAAAGAGTTCGGTGTTAGGAATATGACCGATAAACACAAAAATGCCATCGGTTTTCAGGTCATGGCTGCTTTCATTCTCAACATTCTTAATTCTAGCAGCGTAAACACCTGATTCATTGTGGAGAACTTCTTCAACAACAGAATTCCAAACAACTTCGATTTTGTCGTTACTGAGAACCCGATTCTGGAGAATAGGACTTCCGCGAAACTTATCACGACGATGAATCAACGTCAGTTTTTTAACAAATCGGGTAAGAAATAAACTTTCATCAAGTGCTGAATCTCCGCCACCCACCACCACAACATGTTTATCGCGGTAAAAAAAGGCATCACAGGTTGCACAGGTCGACACACCTTTGCCGATACTTTCAGTTTCGCCCGGTACGCCAAGCATTCTTGAGCTGGAACCGGTACTGATAATAACTGATTCAGCCAGATATTCTTCACCAACGGTTGTTTTCAGATAGAAGGGTCTTTTCGAGAAATCAACTTTATCAATTTTATCGTAAACTGTTACGGTTCCAAATTTAGTTGCTTGTTTTTCGAAATTTTCAGCCAATTCAAGGCCGCCAATGCCATCAGGAAAACCCGGGAAGTTTTCAAGGTCATTGGTCAGAGTAATTTGTCCGCCGGGCTGAACACCCAGAAACTGCACCGTATTTAAATTGGCACGGGAGGAATAAATAGCTGCAGTGTATCCGGCAGGGCCACCCCCGATAATACCAACATCAATCGTTTTCATAAATTTTCAGTTTAAATGTGGATTTACTTTTTCAGTCAGCATTTTTTTGGGCATAGCACCCACAATCTGGTCAACAACAACGCCGTTTTTAAAAACAAGCAGCGTAGGAATGGACCGTATACCGTATTTGGTTGCAATTACAGGGTTAGAATCAACATCAACTTTGGCAATTTTCAATTTTCCGGCATACTCAGGTACCATTTCTTCAAGAATTGGTGCAATCATTTTACAGGGTCCGCACCAGGCAGCCCAAAAATCAACAAGAACAGGTTCAGAAGATTTGATGACTTCCTGTTCAAAAGTAGAGTCAGTCACGTTAACAGGTTTCATGGGATTTCCTTTTTTAAAAGTTATTAGTTTAAGAATTTCATTGCCCCTTCACCCAATATGGACTGAATACTATCTGCCAGAGAGGGTGAAATGTTTACACTATAATTTTTTGCCAGCATTCTGATGGGTCTTTGAAGTCCCTGACCTGAAAGTTCAAGATAGACCTGCGCACTACCCTGATGAGCAACAAGCAGGTTTTTAACTTTTCTGATACTTTCTTCATTGAGATGAGAGAGATTCAGATTGATCTGAACAGAACCGGTTCGTTTTTTCCTGACGTCATCAACTGACTGAATATTTTCAACAAGAATCTTTCCAGTATCAGCGTCACTGTTTCCTTCAAGTTTTCCGCTGACAAGAACAATGTTGTCTTCAACAATCAAATCTTTAAGTTTCTCAAAAGATTTACTGAAGACAATACATTCTACATTACCATAAAAGTCTTCAACACCAAAAAAGCCCATCATGTTTCCTTTTTTATCAACTTTTTTTGTAACCGTGGTAATAATCCCCATAATAGTTACTTGCTGACCAAAAAGTGATGAGTTCAGGCCTGTAATAGCTTGCCTTGCAAAAGATTCGTATTCTGACCGATATCCATCCATAATATGACCTGAGACATAAAAACCAAGATATTCTTTCTCCTTCGCCAGAATATCTGATTTTTTCCAGGGTTCAGTTTCGACCAAACCCGGTTCTACTACAATTGCCTTTGGATGATTTTCGGATAAGAATGTGTCAAAAAGACTCGATTGCCCCCGATTTTCTGCTTCGATGAGGTTTTGGGCATAACTGATTGCCCTTTCAATAGAATCAAATTTTTGTGCACGATGACCTGGCAACGAATCAAAAGCGCCAACCTGAATCAAACTTTCCAGAACCTTTTTATTGACAAGTTTAAGATCAATTCTGGCAAAGAAACCAAAAAACGAGGTAAAGGGTCCCTGTTCTTTTCGGGAAGCAATAATACTTTCAACAGCATGGATGCCCACATTTTTTACGGCGGCCATTCCAAACCGGATTTTCCCGTTTACTACACTGAATTCCGTTGCAGATTCATTTACATCAGGCGGGAGAACATCAATCCCCATCCGTTTACATTCATGGATAAAAAATACGATTTTATCTGTAGAGCTTAATTCTGAGTTCAAACAGGCAGCCATAAATTCAGCCGGATAGTGGGCTTTCAGAAATGCGGTTTGATAGGCAACAACTGCATAAGCGGCAGAGTGGGATTTATTGAAACCGTATCCGGCAAAGTGAGCCATCAGATCAAAAACTTTTGTGGCCAGTGCTGGATCAATATTCTGTTCTGCCGCACCTTTTTGAAACCGATCTTTCTGGGCTTCCATTTCCTCGGCTTTCTTTTTGCCCATTGCACGCCGGAGTAAATCGGCTGCACCAAGAGAATAACCACCCATTTTCTGGGCAATCTGCATCACCTGTTCCTGATAAACAATAACGCCGTAGGTATCTTTCAGGATGGGTTCAAGTGCCGGATGGAAATAATCAATCTCTTCCTGGCCATGCTTCCGGTTAATGAAAGACTCAACCATACCTGAACCCAGCGGTCCTGGCCGGTAAAGTGCATTCATAGCAATCATATCTTCAATACTGGTTGGTTTGAGTTTTTTGAGGTAATCTCTCATTCCTTCAGACTCAAACTGAAACACGCCAATGGTTTCACCCTTCTGCATCAATTCGAAGGTTTTTTCATCGGTTTCATCAAGAGTTTCAACATCAATAGCAATCTTATAATTTTCTTTGATCATCCTTACTGCATCAGCAAGAATGGAAAGGGTTTTCAGACCCAGAAAATCCATTTTGAGCAAGCCGATTTTTTCAGACCAGTCTTTATCATACTGGGTTGTAATTTCATTATTGCCGGCTTTATGAAGAGGAACGTAATTGGTTACATCATCCGGGGCAATAACAACCCCAGCAGCGTGCATCGAAGTATGACGGGCTGACCCTTCAAGTATTTTTGCAAATTCAATTAATTGTTTGTGGGGATGAGGTCCGTTTAATTCAACTTCTCTCAGATCAGGATTGGTATCAATGGCTTCCTGAATGGTTTTTCCCGGACCTTCTGGAATCATTTTTGCAATGGTATCAACTTCTTTAAGCGGGATTCCCAAAGCACGGCCTACGTCACGGATTGCACCACGGGCTGCCATCGTACCGAATGTGATAATCTGCGTCACGCATTCACGACCGTATTTATTTACCACATAATCAATAACCTTTGACCGGCCTTTGTCATCAAAGTCCATGTCAATATCGGGCATGGATACCCGTTCAGGATTCAAAAAGCGTTCGAAAAGAAGATTGTACTTCAACGGATCTATGTTTGTGATTCCGGTTGCATAAGCAACAAGAGAACCTGCAGCAGATCCACGACCAGGACCAACGCCAACGCCCAGATCACGTGCGGCCTGAGTAAAGTCCTGAGTGATCAGGAAGTATCCTGAATAACCCATTTTCTTTATAATTTTGAGTTCAAAGTCAAGACGTTCCGAAATTTCAGTATTGATCTCACCATACCTTTTTTTCAGACCCGTTACACAAAGTTCTTCTAGAAACTGATCACCAGACTCGTAACCTTCGGGGAGTTTATAGTGCGGAAGCAGGGTTTCACCAAACTTCCAGTTAAAATCAATCGAATCAGCAATACGAACCGTATTCTCAATGGCTTCAGGCAAATGTTTGAATAACTCAGCCATTTCATTTGATGATTTGAAGTAAACCTGATCAGTTGTAAACTTCATTCTCGTAGGATCGTTGTACTCTTTGCCGGTTGAAAGACACAGCAGAATATCGTGGGCTGCAGAATCTTCTCTTGAAATGTAATGGATATCGTTGGTGGCTACGAGTTTTACATTTTTTTCTTTGGCAAATTCAACCAGATAATTATTGGCAACAATTTCTTCTTTAATACCATGGTTCTGAAGTTCCAGGTAAAAATCGTCTCCAAAAATATCGACATATTCATCAATAATTCTTCGGCTTCTGTTCAGATCACCTTTTAAGGCAGCATTTGGAACTTCCCCTTTAATACAGGCTGTCAGGGCAATCAAACCCTCAGAATGTTTCCGCAGAAGTTCACGGTCAATTCTGGGTTTGTAATAATATCCTTCCAAAAAAGATTTGGAACTCAGCTTAACCAGATTTTTATAGCCTGTGAGGTTTTTGGCAAGTAAAATAAGATGGTACCGTTCTTTGGTATCTTTTTCATACATGCTGGTTGGTGTGATATAAAATTCACTGCCAACAATCGGTTTCAAACCTGCATCTTTTGCAGTCTTATAAAACTCAGGTGCACCATAAAGATTACCATGGTCAGTAAGTGCAATGGCTTTCTGACCGTTTTCAACGGCTTTTTCAACCAATCGTTTAATTTTGGCTGCACCATCTAAAAGGGAATACTGGGAATGATTGTGAAGATGAACGAATTCTGCCATTGATTCTGCCTGTCGCCAACATGATTGGTTTCGGATTGGGGTTTTCATACCGAAACGTCTATTTTTACCTGTTCTATTCCCAACCTCAAAGGAGCTCGGGAAATTCCGTAAAGGTTTGGAAGATACAATTTCAGGATTTGAAATCATAACCACAGGTCATCATGATGGATCCTAAAAATACACTGGATTCTTACAATAAAGACATTATTGAATACTATAACCGGGGAGAGGTTTCTTACAGGGATGCATGGGATTTAGATACGAGTTTGGCATTTCATTTCGGGTTGTGGGATAAGAAAACACGGAATTTACGTGAAGCCCTTAAACGAACCAATGAAATTATGGCTGAAATGGCCGAAATTACAAAAACCGATAGTGTACTGGATGCAGGATGCGGAGTTGGTGGCAGTCTTTTGTTTTTAGTTGGTACAATTGGTTGCAAAGGCACCGGTATTACGATTACTCCCCGGCAAGTTGAACTTGCAGAAATTGCTGCAAAAAACAGAAATCTTAGTCACCTGGTCACCTTTATAGAAATGGATTTCAACAAAACCGATTTCCCGGATGGATCTTTCACCATTTATTGGGGAATCGAATCTCTCTGTTACTCAAAAGATAAAGCAGCTTTATTACGTGAAGCATTCAGACTTCTGAAACCAGGAGGACGTCTCATTGTTGCAGATGCTTTTTATTCAAAAGAAAATTATTCAGAATCTGATTGGAAGGCGGTACAACAAATTTGGAATTCATGGGTAGTTGATAAGTTAGCTACCGAAAAGGAATTCAGAAATGGACTTGAATCGGCTGGGTTTCAAAACATTTCCTACAAAAATGTAACGAAGATGATCATGCCATCTGCACGGCGGCTTTGGTTTTTCGGCAGAGCTGCACTTTTTGCAGGAATACTGTTTTCACTAATTGGAAAAAAATATGGAAATCCTCAATGTATCGGGAATACGATTGCAGCCGTTCGGCAATATCAGGGCTTAAAACGAGGATTGTGGGAATACGGGATTTTTTACGCTGAAAAAAAATAGCCGGCAAAAGCCGGCTATTTTTTTGTACCCTCGAGAGGAGTCGAACCTCCGGCCAAAAGTTTAGGAAACTTCTGCTCTGTCCATCTGAGCTACGAGGGCATTTTTTTAATTTTTATATAAGCCATTATTTATTATAAAGTTCTGAACCTGATCAGGTAAAAGCAAATCAGTGTTTTTCCCTGTTTTTATCCGGTTCCGGATATCAGTTGAAGAAATATCAAGTACAGGCGCCGATGAACGAAAAATTTTACTCTGAAACGAATGTAAATCCGGGTGCAGGATAAATGAACTGCAATCCTTCCGGAATACGATCAGACTCACTTCATCCAAAATGGCTTTCCATTCTTTCCAGGTATTCAACACAGCGAGATTATCTTCACCAAGCAATAAAAAAAGCTCAGAGTCAGGGTTTTGGCTTTTCAGGATTTTAACTGTATCGACCATATAGGAAAGCCCAACCCGATCGGTTTCAACCGTTGAAACACCAAGAATTGGCCAGGGGGTAATTGCAAGGGAAATCATTTCGAGGCGTAAAGAAGACGGGCTGATCACGTTTACAGCTTTATTTGGCGGCAACCCGGCTGGCAAAAAAAAAAGCCGGTCCAGGGTAAACTCTTCAAGAACATGTAAAGCAACCCTCAGGTGGCCAAGGTGAACAGGGTCAAAGGTTCCGCAAAAAAAACCAATTTTCATTTTTGCAAAGCCTTGATTTTTTCAGCTTCTGCTGCATCTTCTGCATCACGTTTACGCTGGGGACCCGATTTTTTTACAAGTTCATCTAATTTAGCAGTTAGTTCAGAACCAGCATATTTAGTTTTAAATTTGATAACTTCTTTATCAAAATCTTCCCATTTATGCCGCTCAAAAAGTGATTCAACTTTACCGGCATGCGCTTTCTCTGCCCACTCAGTGTCGTAATATCTATCCATCACATATTGAAAGTAAACAGTCGCCGACTTATAATAATCCATTTTCATATAAGTAACAGCATTTGAATATTCTTTCTGCCCCAATTTTCTGCGTAACTCCATAATCTTTTCAACTGCATCCTTAACCATGGTATGCGAGGGGAAATAGTCAATAAAAGTCTGGAAGTCACCGATGGCCTGAATGGCATAGGTCTGATCGAGCGGAAACCGGGGGCTCATTTTATAATAACTGAGTGCCTTATAATAAGATGCATCGGGAACAAGATCAGAACCGGCATTGGTTTTAACCAATTGATCAAAAGCATCAGCAGCCTGCAGGTATTTTTCAGTTTTGAAATAACACATAGCAAGGTAAAACTTTGACTGATCTTCGAACTCAGTTCCTGCAGCTATGTAGCTCAGATTATTAAATTCGGTAATAGCCTTAGAATATTCTTCTTCCTGATATAATGCTACGGCTTTATTAAAAATGTCTTTAGCTGAAAGTTGCTCATTTGAGTCTTTTGAGCATGAAGCAAACAATAAGATTGCTGTTGACAGGAACAGAAAATATTTAGTCACAGAGATTTCCACTATTAAACTGGTGCAAAGATAGGAATTTCAGTCGGTTAAAGACAATTCAGAACCGAATGAAATATAGAAGGATGAACAGGGTTAAAGTTCCACCGGCGGTAACAATCCAAAGATAAGGCAAAGCAGGATCATTTGAAGGGGCAATTGCAACCCGGTCTATGCGATCATTTGCATTTTTCAGCATCACCCAAACCGAGTCGTTTTCATAAAAAACTGAAGAAACTGAGGGAAACTGGTTTTCAGAAGACAGCGTTACCTTAAAAACAGAATCAAGAAGACGGAGTTCATTTTCAGAAAAAGTTTGTATTGCATCTGGTTTAATAAAAACAATTTTCTTTTCGGGCTGAGCAAAAAGAGCGGAGGAAAAAAAAATTGAAATTAAAAAAAAGCAGAATACTTTTTTACTGATTGAAAAACGGAAGCAATCCCCTCCTTTAAAAAAGGGGGGGATTAAATGGATTTCTGAAAGAGTAAAAATTAAATCCGGATTTCCAGATCTCAACCGTAGATACCCCTGAGTTTCAGGGCCGTTGCAACTTTATCAATTGCCAGAATATAAGCACCGATTCTCAGACTTTCATTATGTTTCTGAGAGGTTTCATAGACTGTGTTAAAGGCACTGCGCATAGCCCGGTCAAGGCGGCGGTTTACCCGTTCAAGTGACCAGAAATAACCCTGACGGTTTTGCACCCATTCAAAATAGGAAACCGTAACACCCCCGGCATTTGCCAGAATATCAGGTATTACGATAATTCCAAGATCATTCAGAATCGGATCAGCGGCAGCAGTTGTGGGTCCGTTTGCACCTTCTGCAATAATTTTTGCACGGATTTTAGAGGCATTCTTTTCAGTAATCTGATCTTCTCTGGCAGCGGGAACCAGAACATCTACTTTAAGCGTGAGAAGCTCATCGTTTGATATTTTCTCAGCATCCTTCAGTCCTTCAAGCAAACCTTTATTGTTTTCAGAATGCTTCAATGCAGCATAAATATCAATTCCTTTTGAATTATAATAGGCACCCGTTACATCTGAAATTGCAACAACCTGGCATCCCTGATCATAAAGCAATTTTGCAGAAATCGATCCCACGTTGCCAAAACCCTGAACCGCAACAGTTGATTTCATCGGATCCATATTCAGCCGTTCCATGGCAGCCAGAGTTACATCCATAACACCACGGCCTGTGGCTTCTTTACGTCCTAATGAACCACCCAGGATAAGTGGTTTTCCGGTTACTACGCCAGAAACAGTGTTATGTTTGTGCATTGAATAAGTATCAACAATCCAGGCCATGACCTGTTCATTTGTTCCCATGTCTGGAGCAGGAATATCAGAATCAGGACCAAAAACATTGATCATATTGGCAGTATAACGGCGTGTAATTTTCTCAAGTTCAGTTTTTGTCAACTGACGGGGATCGCAGATAATACCGCCTTTAGCCCCGCCAAACGGAACATTAACGACGGCACATTTCCAGGTCATCCAGGCAGCAAGAGCTTTAACTTCGTCAAGACTAACATCCATTGCATACCTGATTCCACCTTTTCCGGGCCCAAGAACGTCATTATGAATAACCCGGTAACCCTCAAAAACTTTAATTGTTCCATCATCCATCTGAATGGGAATGGAAACGATGTGTTGACGCATTGGGGTTTTCAGGAAAGTTCTGACACCTTCTTCAAGATTAAGAATTTCAGCGGCCCGTTCGTAACGGCTAAGCATATCCAGAAAAGGGTTTGAAGAATCATGCAATACAGGGGTCGGATTTAACATACAATACCTTCAGAAATTTGGTTTTTCTTACAAAGTGGTCAATTTTGTTTTTAAATTGCGATTAACAGCGAATAACCTGTTGTCAATGTTACAAGATAGCCATTTTCCTTCTATTTTCAAGTATTAATAATCTGCCCAACCCACAGAAAAATCATGGTGTGAATGCGGGATTGCCTTTGAGCAAAATTGTTTAAAGAGAGAAGGCAAAAAGCTGAAATATTAAAACCCGATTCGAGTGTAACTCTAACTTTATTAAGCAATTAGAATTCGGTTAGCAGGATGGCAATGGGAAAGCCGGTGACAAGGGACAAGAGATGTGGGAAAAGAAAGACTGGGAATAGTTATTTAAAAAAACCAAATTTATGACCCATGATCTTATGGGAAAACACCTCTGAGTCTGATGGCTTCTGCTACTTTTGCAACAGCGGTAGCATATGCCCCAATTCTGGTGTTAACCTTGTGTTTTTCAGTAATGGCCATGACATTGTCAAAGCTTTCATCCATAACTTCCTTCAGGTATTTGTTGATGTCCATTGTTTTCCAGAAGAAGCTATAGTTATCCTGCACCCATTCAAAATAGGAAACGGTTACCCCGCCTGCATTGGCCAGAATATCAGGTATTACAAAGACACCCCGATCATGAAGAATTGCATCAGCTTCAGGAATTACAGGTCCGTTTGCTGCTTCGGCAATGATTCGTGCATGAATCTGACCAGCATTATCTTCGGTGATCACATTTTCAAGAGCTGCCGGAATCAGAATATCGCAAGGAAGTTCCAGAATTTCAGTATTACTGATTTTTTCAGAATCTTTGAAACCAAGAACAGAACCCGTTAACTCTTTGTGGATGGAAACTTCAGTCGGATTCATTCCTTTCGGATAATAAATTCCACCTTTAGAATCACTGACTGCAATTATTTTGGCGCCAAGATCAAACATAAGCCGGGCAGCAATGGATCCTGCATTACCAAAACCCTGAACGACAACCGATGCCCCGTTCAGCTTGATGCCAAGTTTTTTTGCTGCTTTTTCAATGGTAAAGACAGTACCCCGGGCAGTAGCTTCGTTTCTTCCCTGAGATCCACCAATTGAAATGGGCTTTCCGGTAACAACACCCAATACAGTTCGTCCTGAGATCATACTGTAAGTGTCCATCATCCAGGCCATGGTTTGGGAGTTGGTGTACACATCAGGAGCCGGAATATCTTTATCAGGACCAATCATAAATGCAATTTCACTGGTGTACCGCCGTGTAACTCTTTCCAATTCACTCATCGACATTTTTTTAGGGTCAATAACAACGCCACCTTTTGCACCACCAAACGGTATTCCCACGACTGCACATTTCCAGGTCATCCAGGCAGCCAGTGCACGAACTTCGTCAATATTTACATCCGGATGGAACCGAACGCCTCCTTTTCCAGGTCCACGGGCAGTACTATGCTGAACCCGATAACCTGTTACTGAAATTACATTTCCATTGTCTAACCGAACCGGAAAGTTAACGGTCAATTCTCTTTCAGGTAAACGAATATGGTTGCGGATATTATCTTCGAGGTGAATGACATCTGCAGCCATGTCAAAATTTTTGAGTGCATTCTCAAATGGATTAATGACGGTCTTGATTTCCATAACTAAAATACTTTCTGAACATGGTTTAAACCAGATATTCTGGCACTCAACATTAGCGGATTTTTTTTCACCGTTCAACGGAATTCGGATATTATAATCTACTTCTAATAATGAATGCTTGCTTTTGGATAAAATTCCTTGGCTTACTTCATTTATTAATGACTTTTATTTGTTTTTCAGGATGTAATTCTGTGAAAGGGTAATTGGCAGGATTTTAAACGTGAAACGAGAATCTTGACATTAATTTTTAAGGAAGGAAAATCGGAGAGTCTTCAAATATAAAAATATTCATGGATGGGCTCCCAAGAATTTCGTTAGCCGAATTCTCAAAAGTGTTCTGGGATCCTGAATGACAAAAGGGCCCGCTTAGAAGCACAGTGACTTTATCCAAAAAGATTAAACGGAGGGTCAGATCAGCTCTGAATCAGGTCACAGTATGCTTTTCCTGCTCCCTGATAAAATCCATGGCCTGATCAACATCATCAGGAGAGCCGATAAACAACGGCGTGCGTTCATGCAGATCTTTGGGAGTGATGTCGAGAATTCTTTTCTGGCCGTTAGTTGCTTTACCGCCAGCCTGTTCGATCACCATTGCAAGCGGATTGCATTCATAAAGCAGACGAAGTTTACCATCCGGAGATTTTGCCGTGCCAGGATAAATATAAATTCCGCCATAAAGTAAGTTCCGATGAAAGTCAGCTACAAGGGAACCAATATACCGTGATGTATAAGGCCGGTTAGACTCTTTATCAGATTCCTTTAAAAAGGAAATATACTTTTGGGTTGCCGGGTCAAATGAATTCCAGTTACCTTCATTGATTGAGTAAATGGCACCTTTTTTCGGTGTTTTCATATTGGGGTGGCTCAGTAAAAATTCACCGCAGCTGGGGTCGTAAGTAAACCCATGAACGCCATTTCCGGTGGTATAAACAAACATCGTACTCGACCCATAAATAATGTAACCGGCACCGATTTGCTTATAACCGGGTTGCAGGACATCACGCAACTGGGAGGGGCCGCCAACCGGTGACTGACGTTTATAAATCGAAAAAATCGTTCCGATTGAAACATTTGCATCAATGTTTGAAGAGCCATCAAGCGGATCAAACATGACAACATACCTTCCACCCCAGGCACTTTCGTCAAGTTCTATCAGGCTGTCAACTTCTTCACTTGCAAGGGCACACACAATTCCGTCATGATTCATCACATTCACGAAAACATCATTGGCATACATATCAAGTTTTTTCTGTACTTCACCAGATGAGTTTGAATCTGAGGTGATACCAATAATATCGACAAGACCCGCTTTTCTGACATCACGGGTGACAATTTTAGCAGCAAGTGAAAGGTTATAGAGAATTTTTGTGAATTCCCCTGTGGCATACGGGAATTTTTTTTCCTGGTCAATAAAATGCCGGTCAATAGTAATAATACTTTGAAACTTCATGGGTTGGTCCTGATTTTGGTCACTGTAAAGATAGTGTTTTTTTAAATCCCGTTACAAGAGACAAGGACAAGTGAGGGGGAGAGCCGTTAGCTGTTGGGTTATAATGCAGATCAAATAAAGCTGGTTAAAACGGAGAAATGGAGGGATAAAATAATTGACCGCTTTTTATCCGGTTATTTCCTGCTCTTTGTATTGAAGTTGATACAGTTTCCGGTAAATACCATTTTTATTCATCAGTTGCTGATGTGAACCGGTTTCTTTCACTTCACCTTTATGAAGAACAATAATCTTATCAGACTTGTGAATTGTTGAAAGACGGTGCGCAATGACGATGGCAGTTCTGTCTTTCATAACAAGTTCAACTGCTTTTTGTATAAGGAATTCAGTTTCTGTATCAACAGAGCTAGTTGCTTCATCCAAAATGACGATATCGGGGTTAAAAAGCAGAACTCTGACAAAACTGATAAGCTGGCGCTGACCAACCGATAAATTCCCGCCACGTTCTGAAAGAAGAAAGTTGTATTCGCCGGGTAATTTTGAAATAAACGAATCAGCTTGAACCAGTCTGGCTGCTTCCTTTACTTTTTCAAGAGGAATATCCCGTCTGCCCAAAGTCAGGTTTTCATAAACCGTTCCGGTAAACAAAAATACATCCTGAAGAACAACACCAATTCTCGAACGAAAAGCACTTAATTCAAATTCATTGATATCATGTCCATCAATTCTGATTGTTCCCTTCTGATACGGATAAAACCGGGTGAGAAGACTGATAATTGTAGTTTTTCCGGAACCCGTTGCACCAACAAGTGCAACCTTTTCACCCGGTTTAACCGAAAAAGAAACGCCCTTCAGTATCCATTCTTCGTCCTGATAGGCTGACCAGACGTGATCAAATTCAACAGCACCCTGCAACTTGTCAACTTTCAGAACACCTTCATTCTTTTCAACATAAGGTGCCCGGTCAAGAAGAGTGAAAATCCGGTCAGAAGATGCCATAGCCCTTTGCATGATATCATACTTTTCGCTGAGGTCTCTGATCGGTCTAAAAAACTGTTCAACATACTGAATAAACATAAACAGCACACCAATCGTCAGGTTTGACTGCACAACTTCACCGCCACCGTACCAAACAATTAAAGCAACCGCAAGCGCCGAAAGAAAATCAACTGCCGGATAGAAAACAGAATAATAATAAATACCTCTGATGTGGGCATCACGGTGTTCAGTATTTATCTTCTTAAACTTTCTGAGTTCCCTTTCCTCCCGATTGAAAATCTGAACAATAGACATACCCGAGATGTGTTCCTGAAGAAATGACATCAGTTTGGCAACCTGAACTCTGACTTCAAGGTAGGATTCACGAGCTTTTCTTCTAAAAAGAAAAGAACCATAAATCATGAACGGCAGAACAGAAAGAGTGATCAGACTCAGCCGCCAGTCAGTTAAAAACATTAGAAGCAGGATGAAACACAACCGGAATAAATCACCAAAAATGGCAACCAACCCAGATGAAAACATCTCATTTAGCACTTCAACATCTGAAGTCACCCGTGAGATAAGCCTTCCAAGCGGATTTTTATCAAAAAAAGTGAGATTTAATCTTTGTAGGAAAGAAAATATTTCAAGTCTGAGGTCAAAAATGGCTTTCTGACCCAGATATTGTGTGATGTAAGTAAGACCAAACTGAAACAGGATTTCAAACAGTAAAATCACAAGAATGGTCAGCCCAATAAAGTGAAGTCCGTTCCAGTCACCTTTGGCAATATAATCATCAATGGCAATGTGAGACAGGTAGGGCCTGAGCGGACCCAGAAATGACGAGGCAACAGAAAGCAAAACGCCCCAGAAAACCAATTTTTTATGAGGAAGAACATACCTGACGAGGCGTTTCATCAGCCCGATATCAAGAGCTTTGCCTGAGGGTTCATCTTCATGAAAAAGTGCAGCCATTTTTACTCAATCCTCAGAGTTTCAAGATCATTGCCCATTTGAGTTGCAGGAAAAACAGAAATTGCTTCTCTGTAAAGCGGATTCAAGTTTGGATACCGGGCACTGTAATGAAACAAAACAAGCTTTTTAACCCCTGCCTCTTTTGCAATCATTGCCGCTTCCAAAGCAGTTGAATGCCCAGTTTCATCTGCTTTGGCTTTAAGTTCATGCAGGTAAGTGGCCTCATGCATCATCAGATCACAACCTTTTGCCAGAGCTATTGATCGGGAACAATAACGGGTATCAGTGATATAGCAAAACGATTTCGACGGTTTGGGTTCTGCCAAAACATCTGATGGAGAAATCAGTTTTCCTGATTCAGATAAAACAGAGCGCCCTTCCTTCAGTTCACGAAACAACGGACCTTTTTGCACGCCCAGTTTTTCAGCAAGGTCAACATCCAGTTTCCCTGATCTGGTATGCTCATCAAACCTGTAACCGAATGCAGGAATCCGGTGATTCAAACTGACAGCAGAAATCGAGTAATAAGCCGATTCATAAACAACCCCGGGGGATTCCATAAACTCAAGTTCTCTGATTTCAATCGGGAAATCTGCAAAAAACTGCTGGTGCTTCTGGCTGACATCGAGCAATTCTTTTATCCCCTGCGGACCAATAATGGTCAGATAATCAGATTTATTCGAATAGTTAATACCAGAAATAAGTCCAGGCAAACCAAAAGCATGATCACCGTGAAGATGAGTAATGCAAATCGTTTTTATTTTGGATGGATGAAGCTGAAGTTTTCTGATGGAAAACTGAGTTCCCTCTCCACAATCAAAAAGGATATGTTCATTTTCATATTTCAGAACTGTGCCAGAAAGATTCCTGCCAGGGATCGGAATCGCCGAACTTGTGCCCAAAATGGTAATTTCCATTATGTTAATGCTTTCAGTTCTTCTTCAAGCAATTGTTTCTGATATAGTGATGTGTACAAACCATTCAATTTAAGCAAACTTTCGTGGGTTCCCCGTTCGGCAATTTCGCCGTTGTTCAAAACGAGAATCTGATCGGCATCCTGTATTGTCGATATCCGGTGACTGATAATAATAGAAGTTCTTTGTCTCATCACTTCACGAAGACCCTGAAGAATAAGATCTTCTGTTTGAGTATCAACCGAAGAAAGACAATCATCCAAGATCAGGATGTTGGGTTCACGCATCAAAGCCCGTGCAATTGTAGTTCTTTGCTTTTGTCCGCCAGAAAGCGTAATGCCACGTTCCCCCACATAAGTTTCAAATTTTTGAGGGAAATCCTCAATATTTTCACGGATCAGAGCCGTTTCAGACACATCAAGAATCGCTTCATCATTCGGGAATTCAACCCCAAACGCAATATTGTTTCTGATAGTATCGCTGAACAAAAAAGATTCCTGTGGAACGTAGCCAATTGATTGACGGAGAACTTTAAGCGGAATTGACTGAATCGGATTCCCATCAACCAGTATTTGACCATTTTTAACATCAAAAAGTCTCATAACCAAATTGACCAGAGTTGATTTCCCGGCGCCGGTAGGACCCGTTATGGCCAAAATCTCACCCGGTTGAACAGAAAAAGAAATATCTCTGAGTACATTTTCACGGTCTGGATATGAAAAACCGACGCCACGAAACTCTACTTTTCCATCAATTTTAACTATTGTGTGATCAGTTCCCGATTCATCTCTTATTTCGGGAACCTCATTCATAATCAGATTTAATCTGGCCTGGGAGGCAGAAGCCTGCTGAATGATGTTAATAACCCAACCAAGAGCGATCATGGGCCAGATCAGCATGCCAACATACATAACAAACTGTGTCATATTCCCCAGCGACAACTGGTTTTCAATGACCAGATACCCGCCAAACCAGATAACCAGCACAACCGAAAGCCCGGTCAATAAGGACATTGAAGAATAAAAGATGGCTTGAAGACGACCCAGTTTTAAATTTTTACGGAGATAATCACGGTTTAAATGCTCAAATTGTTCAATCTCTGATAGTTCTCTGACAAATGATTTCACGATCCGGATCCCGGAAAAATTCTCCTGAACACGGCTTGTGAGAGTAGAGTACTGAGCCTGAATTCCTGCATAAGTCTGATGAATAATTTTCCCAACTTTAAAAACCAGATAAGACATTAAAGGCAACGGGATTAGGGCAATCAGAGTCAGTTTCCAATTCACATAAAGCATGGTCGGAATAATAAAAATAAAACTGATCAGCGTATTCGCCGAATACATAATACCAGGACCCAAATAACTTCTTACTGAATTGATATCGTTAGTATTTTTGGCAAGTATGTCACCGGTACTGTGAGTTTTAAAATAAGACATTGAAAGAAACTGAATATGCGTGTACAAGTCATTTCTGATGTCATACTCAGCTTCACGGCTTACCACAATTATGGTTTGTCTCACCAAAAAGAGGAAAATGCCCCTTCCAATGGCAAAAGAAATGATAATCAGTCCGAAACCCATTAACCCGGAAGTGGTAACTGAGCTTTTCAGAGAATCAATTGCCTGACTCACATAAACCGGACCAAGTACGTTGAAAAGATTGGTAAGCAGAACAAAGAAAAGACCCAACAACAATTTCTTGCGGTACCTAACCAGATACGGATTTAATGATTTCAGTGCGGTAAAAGCTGATTCCTGTTGATTCATTTCAGATTTTTTCAGACGGGTTTGAAGCGTGGATCCTGTGTTTCATGTTTTTCGATTCCCTTTTTAATCAGTTCTTTCAATCTTAAAAATTCTGGTTGTCCCAGAAGCTCAACAAGAATGTTTAGATGAGTATCGATTAAGGATGTAAAGACCAGAAATCCGTTTTTCTCTGCAAGGTGGCGACTCAACAGATAATATTTAACCGCCTCGGCATATTTGTTGGTTTCTGCATGAAACCAGGCAATATGGCAAAGAACGAGAGCTATTCCGGGCTGGTTTTCAAGTTTTTTAAGGATATCAAGTGCATCGGTGAAATTTGCAAAAGCGGCGCCAGAATTCCCAATGGCCATACAGGCAATTCCCAGATTTAACAAGGAATAGGCCTTTTCTGTATAATTATCCATTTCAGAATTAATACGGACAGCGTTATTCCAATTTTCAATCGCAGCAGAATACCTGGCCAATTTAAAATTCAACAAACCCAACTGATGCCAGGATTGTGCAATTCCCTGTCTATCGCCCAGAGATTCTCTTATTGTTAAAGATTCAAGCAGTTTTTCACGGGCTTTGTCATACCTTGACCATTCAAGGTAAATGGTTCCCATCCTATGCTGATATTCGGCAAGATTGAAAACATTAATTCCTTTCATTTTGGAACATTGGTCATAACATTCAAACGCCTTTTCAAATTCACCATCATCAAAATAAAAACTGGCAAGTGTTTGAAGTACATTGGCAAATTCGAAAATATCTGATTCCTTTCCACGTAACCCTGCCAACTGATTTTCGAGAATATTTATTTTTTGCTCAAGAGTTTTATGTGATTCCTTTTTCTTTAAAAGATGAAAATCGGCGGGCAGGAAGTCGAAATTCAATTGGAGGTTAAAGGAATGAAAGCAGAGCTTTAGAACCGAAGGACTGTACTTGTAAAAAGCATCATGAGCAAAACCAGGTAACCAAAAAATAAAAGCATGTCTCACAACCTGAAAAGCCGGCACAGAATTTTCAAGAAATTCTGCAGCTTCCTTTTCAGTCGCAAAACCTGCAAAATACTCATCCCAACCGGTCAGGTTTATGAGCAGTTTGTGGTCAGCATGGTTTAAGCCAAGGTCGGTTAACTGGCGGTCAACTGATTTATGTCCTGATAATTTTAATGTAACTGGAAAAAAACCCAAACGCAGAACCGATTCTGAAAAGATTTCAATAGCTCTGTTAACTTTGACAGGAGAATTCAGTTCAATAATTGCCCGGGTTCCAAGAGGATTATCTCTGAACGAATCAGTCAGAACTGAGATTTGTTTTAAAAAAAAGTAGTCAAACATTTTAATTTTCCGCTCCTGATAAAATGAAAATGCCGGAGATTTCTCTCCGGCATTCTAGATCTGAAGTTAAAAACTGCCGTCTATTTTGTTGAAACGAAAGGTGACGACCCTTTCACATAGTGAAACCCGCCAGAACGGGTTTTAAACACCTGTTGAGTACCCGTGACTGCCAATCCGTTGAATTGATTGAAGAAATAGAATCCAACCAGATTATCATTGGTTTTAATCCGTTGGGCATCCCAACTCAATCCACCACTTGTGGTAGATAGAATCAACCCGTTAACACCCGTTACAAATCCAGTTTCAGCGTTTAGAAAATGAATCTGGTTTAAAGTTGCATTGGTTACACTTTGCTGTGCTTGCCAGGTTGCGCCGTAATCCACCGTTTTTGCAATTAATCCGTTTTGACCGCAAAGATAGCCAACGCTGTCACTAAGGAACTTTACATCAAGTAATTCGCTATCAAAACCAGTTTGAACACGTTTCCAGGTTTCACCGCCATCGTTAGACTTCATCATCAGACCATTCACACCAACTGCATAACCGGTTAAATTATCAGCGAGGAATGAAACTGAATTAATTTTTTGTCCGGAAGCAGAAGCTGCCTTTTTCCAAGTCGTTCCACCATCTGCAGATTTATAAAGAATACCATCACTGCCAGCAATAACTGCTGATTTTTCGGCAAAGGTTGCAGCTGCAAAAAAAGAACCCATTGAACCTGGATTAATTTTACTCCAGGAATCGCCTAAATCTTCAGATTTCAGAACCGTACCGTTAATTCCTACGGCAACAATAAAAGAACCATTATTTGTAATCTTGCGGATGTTACCGTTTGAACCCGTACTTACTGGTTTAAAAGACATACCGCCATCTATTGATTTCATAACCGAACCCTGATTGGTTCCAACCAGAATCGTTCCGTTCTCAGTTACAGTCAGGCTTGTATAGGCTAATGCTGGAATCATTGAAAAAAACTGCCAGGTTTCACCTGATGAGTTAGAATAAAATATTCCGTTATTTTCAGTTAAAAGCCATCCCCGTCTTTCGCTGGTAAAATCAGAGGAAATCACTTTCACAGAAGGATAAGTAGCAACACGATCCCACGAAAAACCACCATCAATAGATTCGTAGGTTAATCCGGTTTTGCCAACAATTACAACATGAGTTGATGACAATGCATGAATAGAGACCAGATCGGGAGCAACAAATCCTGAATCAGACGGATTTGGAAGAGTTACTTTAGTCCATGACATCCCGGCATCTTCCGTCATCATCATAAGATTCTGATCACCGATAAGAATACTGCGGTCCCTGCTAATAAAGGTGATATCTCTCAGATTTGAGTTGGTTGGGATGTTAATCCTGTTCCAAAAACCACCACTATTGCTTGTTCTGAGTAAAATACCATTGTCGCCAAGTGCATATCCGATATCGCTGTTTAGAAAACGTATTTTATTAAGATTTGCAGTTGTTGACGACAGGAGAGGAACCCAAATTGTACCACCATCAATTGTTTTCCCAATAAAACCATCAGAACCGGCAACATAAACCGTCAGCGGATCAAGCATATCAATTGAACGGATGGTTGAAGTGAAAGTACCCGTTGGTTTCCAGGAATTCCCCTGATCTGTAGTTTTAAAAAGTGAACCCTTTGTTCCGCCTGCATAACCAACAAGTGTATCGGTAAAAGAAATAGCTAATAAGTCGTTTTGAGTTGCAATATTCTTTGGCTGCCAGGTTTGTCCTCTGTCAGTAGTATGAAGAACAGTTCCGCCGGTACCAATCGCCCATCCGAGATCAGCAGTAAAAAACTGAATGCCAGTTACAGAAGAACCGGCCTGTCCCGTCAGAAGTTTCCAGTTTTGACCGCCATCGTTCGTTTTAAGCATAGTACCATTACGACCAAAGGCATACCCAATCTGGAGATTTGTCATAACAATTTTTTTAATTGCACTTTGAGTAGGTGTGTTTTGCTGGGACCACGACTGACCGCCATCCTTCGTTCCAAAAATCACACCACCCGTTCCGGCAATCCATCCGTTAGACATATCAAGAAAGTGAGCCGTAAGAATGGTTTCCTTTGTTGGATTTTGAATTGAAACCCATGAAGGTGCACCGGGTTTTAATACTTTCGCAAATCCTTTTGTTCCAAAAGCATAAACCGAACCGTAACCGGCCATTGAAAGGGTTTGAATATCACTTTCAGTTTCAAGAATTTCTTCCTGTGTAAATGTATTTCCGCCATCTGTTGTTTTAACAATTGTACCACTGGTTCCGGCAATCCACCCATTCAAACTATCAGAAAAAGCAAGGGTTGTCATGTCATTATAAACGTTTGTTACAACAGCAGACCAGGATTCACCACCATTTCCGGTTTTGGCAACACCACCCTGAGGCAGGGTAACATATCCATGATTTGCATCGAAAAACCGAACGGTGAAAATTGGTAGTTGTGTTCCGGAATTTAACCGTTGCCAGGTTTGACCACCATCACGGGTACGGAGGATAGTACCCAAATGCCCGACAGCATAGCCGGTTGACCGATCAGTAAACCAGACATCAAGGAGACTTTGATTAACACCTGAGTTTTGCTGGGTCCAGGTTGTTCCGCCATCAGTTGTGTGAAGAATGGTACCAAAACCGCCCACTACCCAACCTTCCTGATCATTCCAGAAAGAAGCAGAAGACAGATGCACTCCTGTCGGAAGAGGTGCAACCCATTCCCAACCGGTTCCTTCTTCAGGGGCTGATGACGTTAGTGCGGTCATAAATGAAAGTTTGGGAACTTCAACTTTTGGTTGATTGCCGGCACAACCAGAAAAAAGCCAGATGCTTATGGGGACAATAACTGTAAACAGGGCTTTTTTATTAAGAAACACGTTGTATCCTCCTTAAAAAGAGAGTAATTTCACACCATTAATTGCTAATAATACGATAAATCAAGTCCTTTTTCAAATCTGATCAGCATGTACACCCATGATTAACCATTTCATCACATTGTTAAAAATCGCAATTGAAACTGAGAAAAAGACAGTTGGGAAAACTCTTGTTTCAGTTTTAAGTTTCAGAAAAAACGAAATTTTGTTTTCATTCTCGAACCAGCAGCGCTTTTGTGTATTTCTTTATCCGGCAAAACCAATTGTTTTTCTTGAACCAGAATCGCCTGTGCCAACCAAAAATATTGCAAGTCTCTTTCCCGAAATTCATAACCGTAAGTTATTATCGGTCTCACTTCATGAATCTGACAGGATTCTTCTTCTGACGCTTGAAGGTGATTTTAAAATTTTCGTTTCACTTTTCAGTGCATCTTCCGGGATAACCATTATCCATGATAAAACAACAATCGGCGCAATAAAGTACGAATTTAACCCTTTGGAAAACACAGGTGCGTTTCGTTCACCTGCCGAATTTTGCGACAATCCCGAAATGCTGTTTCCCTTTATCAGATTTAATCCGCTTTTAAAAGCAGTGTTTGAAGGGGAAGAAGAAAGACTTCTTACCGTTATTCCAGATTTGCAAAAAACTGAAACGTATTACAAGTATTCTTTCAGGGGAAAATCTGTACTTTCTGCACTTCCGTTACCAGGAGTTCCTGTTGTTGCCACTTTAAATGACTCAAGCCGGTCAATCAAATATTTTGTATTTGATGATCTGAAATCAGCCCAATTTGTTCAGGAGAAAAAAAATTCACTCAATTTGATTGAGGGAAAAATAAAAAGAACCGAGTCCACTCTTTTTCAGCTTCAGGGTTATCTTGAAAAAAACAAAGATACAGGTCAGCTTCAGCAAATGGCCGATTTGCTGATGGCACAACCGTTACCTTCTCTGCGTGGAATTGCATTCATTGACTTACCAAATATTTTTCTCCCGGAAAGTACACTTCTTCATATTCCGCTGAACCCTGAACTCACCCTGGCCCAGAATGCCAGCGATTATTACAGAAAGACCCGTAATTTCAAGGCAATACATGATGAGAAAGCTTTTTTACTGCAGAATAAAAAAAAGGAAAATGCTCAACTCAACGATCTGCTCCTTGAAATTGCGGGTTGTACCTCACTTCAGGAACTAAATACCGTAAGGAAAAGAAATACCGGGCTTTTTTCAGAAATCAGAACGGGAGGGCAGGTTCAGTCAGAACCCTTCCACAGAATACAGTCAAAATTTGGCTATGAACTTTTTATCGGGAAACATGCAAAAGGCAATGATTTTCTGTTGAATTCAGTTGCGAAGAAAAATGACATCTGGTTTCACGTCAGGGGTGATTCGGGCAGTCACGTTATCCTGCCCTTTTCTAAAAAAGAATTCCCCGGTAAGGATATGCTCGCAGAAGCGGCCTCATTTGCTGCCTATTTTTCAGGACAGAGGAAGTCAGAATGGGTTCCTGTATCTTACACCCAGGCCAAATATGTAAGAAAAGTGAAAGGTGGAGCACCTGGAAGTGTTATTATTGACCGGGAAGAACTCATTTTTGTGAAACCTGCTTCACCACCGAAAAGTCCGGTGGTGACTGGCTAGCTGAACTCACGATTTGAGTTGGGAGTTTTAGAAAAAACCTGCTTTATTTTTTCGACGAGTAATAATAATAGTAGTAGTTACCCTGACTGCTTAAATGTTCCTTCCGAACTTTATTCAGGATAACACCAATTACTTTACTACCGAATTTGGCAGAAAGATTCCGGTATTGACGGATAAAATCCTTTTTGTGAACGATTTCAGCACCGCAAATATAAATGACCGCATCAGCAAACTCTGCATAGATGAAAACATCTCCAACAGAAAGCGAAGGAGGTGTATCCAAAATGATGTAATCATATTTTTCACGGAATGATGCGATAAGATTCGCAAATTCGGCACTTGAAATCAAGGGAGCAGGTGAAACCGGAATGGTTCCTGAAGGCAGAATATCTAATGTATGAGAATGAAAAGTAGGAATCGTATTTATTCCCCGTTCATCACCGTTCATGATCAGTTCAGTTAAACCCGGTACCTTAGAAACCCCAACATTTTTATCAACTGTCGGGCGGCGAAGATCCCCATCAATCAACAGAACCTTATTCCCCATATCGGCTAATGTAGCAGCCAGCATAATGGTTGAAAACGTCTTTCCTTCCTGTGGAATAGTTGAAGTCGTTAAAATCAGTTTTGGATGACCGGCTTTTTTCGGATTAATGATATAGTTGATATTAAAGGCGATCTGCCTGTACATTTCCTGAATAATGGATGTTACATCACTAATCAGATTCCCTGAGTTTTTCCTCTCTTCATCAACCGGAACCTGACCAAGAATGCTCACATTTAATTTTTCAAGATCCTCAAGTTTATGAATACGGTTATCCATTTTTTTGAGGCCAATGGCAAGACCCAAACCAAGAGCAAGGCCAAGTGCTGAAAATATGATGACCATTTTCATTCGCTGGGGCTCAACCGGGTTAAAAGACGGAATAGCTGAATCAATGATTTTAATGTTCGAATTAACCTGCTGTTCTGCTATCAGCGATTCCTGATATTTTTTTTCAAGAATCAGATAAAGTTCTTCAGCTGATCTGCGTGCTCTTTCAAAACGTGCATACTGAACATTTTTTGAAGGAATCCCTTCAAATTTGATTTCATATTCAGCCAAAAGTTTTTCCAGTTTTTCAATTTTACTTTTTTCAATTTGAATTGAAACCGTTGAAATGATTTTGGTATTTGTAAATTCTTTAACCTTTTCAAGAACGTTCACAGGAACACTGTTACTGTATGCCTCAGCAATCCGTTTTTCAAGTTGGGCACGAAGGTTTTTAGCCTGAGTTTCCAATTCTGAAAGCTGAATTTTAACTGCGTAATCATTCGGATTTGTCGTTGCCATTTTGATATCACGTTCAGATTCAAGCAGGGCAATTCTCTTTTGAAGAATGAGAACATAATCATCGATGATACTAACAGTCAGGTTTGCAAGCTGGGGTTCGATTTTTTTTAACTGCTCATCTGAGCTTTCTATTTGCTGTTCGAGAACTCCGATCTGAAGTTTACTCTCATTGATCCGGGCCTCAAGGCCAGAAATCTGGGAAACTATTTGCTGTGATTCTGAAGACATGGTCACAATACCTGAATTAACCATGTATTCCTGCAACTGATTTTCAGATTTTTTCAGTTCATCAGATTTGATATCAAGCTGACTTTTAATAAAATCTTTAACAACAGACTGATTGGTTCTGCTGTTTGAGATGTCATTATTGATGTAAACCCCGGCAAATACATTTGCAACAATGGCGGCTTCCTCAGGGTTGAGTCCGTTGAAGGTTACAGAAATAATATCAAGAGCACGGGGTGATGAGGCATTTCTATTCTGAAGTAAATCCCCCAGGATAGAATTTGGCTTCCCCGTTCGTTTTATTTTTGCAAAAAGGGGATACTTTTCATAATTCTTATTTCTTCTGAGACTATCAGACAAGGCAAGAGCAACCTTTTCTGCAAACTGTCTGGATTTTAGAATCTCAAGTTCATTTCCCAAAGCCCGTGACTGTGTTGAAGAAAAATCGGATGCGAATAAAGAAACACCGCCACCTGATTTACTGTAGAGCATTTTCACGGTTGAAGAATAAATATTGGGCTGATACTCATAATAAATGATACTTGAGACCATTGAAACTACAAATAGAGCAACAATGAGCCACTTCCATCGTTTTATTGCATCAAGAATATCTTCAAGACTTAAAAATTCATTTGAAGGGAGTACCGGAATAGGGGTTGGTTTATTTTCCATTAACGAAAATGTCCTGTTTACTTGATTTCAAAATCAGATTTTCCTGCTCTAATAAATATTCACATCCGCAGGAAGAACAGATTATAGGTTTATTAGCATTTAATTTTACACCACATACACAAATCCACCCGGTTTGTCTTGCCGGATTCCCAATCATTAAGGCAAAGGATTTTACATTTTTGGTTACGACAGCACCTGCCCCGATGAAGGAGTACTCACCCAAAGTAACACCACATACAATGGTGGCATTCGCCCCAACAGAAGTACCCTTTTTTACAAGAGTTTGCCGGTATTCATCTTTTCTGACTACTGCACTGCGGGGATTTACAACATTTGTGAAAACCATCGAAGGGCCCAGAAAAACATCGTCTTCACAGATTACACCGGTGTAGACAGAAACATTATTCTGGATTTTTACATTATTGCCAAGTCTGACACCTGGTGATATTACTACATTCTGTCCAATATTGCAGCGTTCACCAATTTCACAATCCCGCATGATATGCGAAAAATGCCAGATTTTAGTTCCTGATCCGATTTTACAGGGGCTGTCAACATAGGAAGATTCATGAACAAAAACTTCAGAAGCTTTAATTTGATCAGACATATTCTCAGTTGCCTTTTTTCTTCATGCCCAAAATCCGGCTGAGCAGGTTTTTCTCTTCAGGAAGTACAGTATCGATTTTATCAAATTCGCCTTTTACAAGAAAACCCGGATTTGTTACCGTAAGCTTTTCTGTAACAGGATTCCCGTATTTTTCATTTAAAATTTTAATAGCTTCTTTATAAACAAGGTAACTTCTTGAGCCTGTTGAATGGGCATCAGAACACATAAAATGGGCTGCTTTATTTTTTATAAACCAATCTGCAGCCAATTTTGCTGCCCTGCCGAACTGTCCGGTAAGACTTCCGGCATCCAACTGAATCAAAACACCCATTTCAACTGCCCGGAGAAAATCTTCTTTTTTTGAATTGAAATCTATACACCGTTCAGGATGGGCAAGAATGACCCGGTATTTATTGACGTGAATTTCAAAAAATTCAGTTAGCATATATAAAGGAGTTCCCATCATGGGCAATTCAATCAGAAAAACCGGTAATTGTGCCAAACCTGCATGAAAAACAGACTGAAGCGGGCTTAAATGCCGGTCAATTGCAATTTCATATCCTTTTTGAACTGAAACCGGAATTGAAGCTTTCGCCAGGGCTTCATTCAGTTGAATCAAGGCTTTTGACACCTTTTCATCATATTCAGGCAACCATGTTCTTCGGTTTAAATGTGAACTGCAGATTATCTGGCTAATACCTGATTCAACTGCCTGACGCGCCATTTCAAGTGATTCTTCAATTGATTTCGATCCGTCATCAACGCCCGGAATGATGTGATTATGAAAATCAATCCTTCCCTCAGACATTTTTTTTCCTGAAAACAAACTGGTCAAATAAAAAGGTTGCAACACCAAGACCGCCGGTTACCAACAGATTCAAAAGATGGACGGTTGTTGCATAACTCATGGCATCAACTTTTGAAACCATGAACAAGTTAACCAAAACTGCACTGCAAAAAAAATGAAAGGTACCTGTTCCACCGGGTGAGGGAATGATCATACCAATGGCAGAAATAGCCATAATAGCTGCACCGGCACCCAGAGAAAGATTCAGTTCAGATTGAAACCCGAAAGAAAACAAAGGAATCCAGGACATCAGAATGTAGCAAAAAAAGATTCCGAGACTTAAAAAGGTAACACTTACCAAACTTGAACCCGTTTTCAGAATTCCAATTCCTGAAACAAATCTCATTGCAATACCCGATAATCTGATAGCAACTTTTTTGCTGATAAAAGCAAAATTGTTCCGGATTAATTTTTTAACCGTTTTTCCTGGAATAAAAGTGAATACAAGCACAGAACCGGCGGCAACAAGAAAAACAACAATTGCACCAGCACCAAGACCAGGGAAAAACTGATTCATCGAATCTGAGTAAAGAAAGGCTGTGAGTCCGAAAACAATGACCAGGACAATAAAATCAAGAAGTCGTTCAAGAACTACCGTTCCCAGAATCGTACTCTGGTCAATGCCGGTTGTTTTTGAAAGGTAAACAGCTTTACCGATTTCCCCGCCACGTGGAATAACATTATTAATTGCATAACCCACCATAGTAGCACTAAAAAAGGGGTAAACGCCCTGATTCTGAAGGTTCTGAGTGTTTAAAAGCAGTTTCCATCTCAATGCTCTGAAATAATGGCTTAAAACACCAACGACCACAGTCGCATAAAGATAGAACGGGTCAACGGACTGCATTTCATCAAAAACGGCGGCAAGATCAATGTCACGAAAACCAAAGTACAATGCCACAATAGCGATTACTATACCAATAAATCCGTTTATGAGAGAGTTTTTCATTATTTCAGGTTATCTGAGATCAATAACTTCTACATTTTTTGGTGCTGTAAACTGAAAAAACTGATCCGGAATACCTTTATTGACCTGAAGCTGTTTGAGCCTGTAAACTGTTTTGCTTCCGTTGATATCACTCACTTCAATCTGCCTGACAAACCAGTCTTTATCATCAACCCAGAGTTTCATTTCCTGAATGAAATTGTCAGTGTTCTTTGGTGTGAGCTTCAACCGGTATGTATTCATTCCTGCGAAGTTTTCTTCACCCAGCACTTCCATGAAAAAATCTTTGGGAAACTCAATGAAAAACCGTGAAGGTGACAGTTCTGAACTTTCGGGATCAAACCGGTCAACAATGACTTTTTCGTTCAGGATCGAGTAAGTCCATGCTGTGATACCATCAGTTATCAGCATTTGTTCTTCAGTTTCAAGCCTCATCTTGTCCTTTTTCTTGATGGCAATTTTACCGGCAAGTTTTTGGTTCAGCCGTGAAACTTTAAACTGCATCACCTGATCAAAATCAGCCGTTGCATCTTTCATTGCCTCATAACTTTTTTTGATCTTTTCCAGCACATCCTTTGCTGAAAGATCTCCGAAATTCATATTAAAACTTACCAGTATACTTAACAGAATCGGGAACATAGGTATCCCTTTCACTTACATTGTATTTAAAATATCGTTCAGTGTATCCATATCATCAATGGTCACCTGTCTGGCTTTTGATCCGTCTGGCGGACCCACAATCCCCAAAATTTCGAGCTGGTCAATAATTCTGGCAGCCCTTGAATACCCAACTTTTAGTTTTCTCTGGAGCAAAGAGGTACTTCCCTGCTGAGCCAGAACAACAACCTGACCCGCTTCGGCCAGCATGTCATCCCAGTCTTCCATTCCACCGGCATCTGTATTTCCAATCGCCTTTTTCGTCTTCCCTGCAGCTGTTTTATCAGGTGGATAAGGAAGTCTGTAGGCTGAAATAAATCCGGGCTGTTTGGCAACGTGCGAAATAATCGCTTCACATTCTTCAGTCGAGACGAAGGCGTTTTGGATCCGTTCCGGCTTAGGAGATCCGCTTGGAAGGTAAAGCATATCGCCGTTACCCAAAAGCTGATCGGCACCATTCATATCCAGAATCGTTCTTGAATCAATTTTACTGGTGACCATATAGGCAATTCTGGCCGGAAAATTGGCTTTGATAATTCCGGTAATCACATCAACTGACGGGCGCTGGGTGGCGACGACAAGATGAATTCCGACGGCACGGGCCAACTGTGCAATACGGGCAATCGGTTCTTCAACTTCTTTTCCTGATGTCATCATCAAATCTGCAAGTTCATCAATAATTACAACGATGTAAGGAAGTTTGACGTACGGATCGTCATCCGGTCCCAACAACTCACCAGCTTCAACTTTACGGTTAAAATCTTTAAGATGTCTTACACTGACCCGGGCGAGTAAACTGTACCGTTCATCCATCTCACGTTCAACTGCCCGCAATAGAGTTACCGCTTTTGAGGTGTCAGTCAGAATAGGTTCATCCAACTCAGGTAAAACCGCCAAAAAGTGCTTTTCAAGCCGTTTGTAAATAGATAATTCAATTTTCTTCGGATCAATCATCACAAATTTCAGGTTTGACGGATGTGAATGATAAATCAACGAACAGATGATGGTGTTGATACCGACCGATTTCCCGGAACCAGTCGTGCCGGCAATCAGCAAGTGCGGAAGTTTGGCAAGATCTTCAATGTAAATTCCGTTGTTGATAGTCCGGCCAAAAGCAACTGGAAGAATATATCCGTTTTCTGCTGCTTTCTGAAATTTATCGGACTCCAGTATTTCCCGTAACAGCACGTTTACCGATTTCTTATTGGGAATTTCAACCCCAACAACTGATTTTCCCGGTACAGGAGCCATAATCCGGATTCCACGTGCTGCCATAGCCAGAGCAATATCATCAGACAGTGAGGTAATCCGGCTGACTTTAATACCTTCCGCAGGTTTAATTTCGAAAAGAGTGACACGGGGTCCGACCGTAACTTCAGGCTTTCCATCCACCTGAATACCGTAAGTTCCAAGTTTATGTACCAGTTTGGCGGCATTTTGCTCAAGTTCAACAGGATCGATTATATCAGCAACCGTCTGATGATTTTGCTGGAGTAAGTCAAGGGAAGGTTTTCGGTAACCAAATCTGAAAATCGGATCTTTTGGAAGATTTGCCTTTTTCTCTTCAACGATCGGGTTTATTTTCAGTTCAATTGCCTGTTCATGAATTTCAGGAAACTCATTTCCGATGGTTACACCCTGGAATTCTGGTTCTTTTGCCTGAACAATTGTCTCAACTTCCTGCTGTTTTTCAGCTGGAAGAGGGATCTGATCTTCTTCGGTGATTTCAAGCAGGTCTGGAATGTCAATTTCGTCCTGATCAAACTGATCATCCGCCAAAGAAGACTCAGAAATTTTTACAGGTTGTGTTTGAGGTTCAGTTTTCAGGTCAGACTCAGAACGGGCAGATTCAGCCGGTTTGGTTTCTTCAATTTTTTTGAGAAGCTGACCAAAGAAAGTCGGTTTGGCCGGCTGCTTTTCACCTGAAGCAGGTAATTCTGGAGTTTCTTCAACCTTTGAAATATCCGGACTTGTTTCAATTGGCAATGAAGTTGCCTCAACCTGGTCAGGAACCCGGGTTTCCGGTTTGGCCACTGGTTGTGAAACGGGAACAAAATCATCTTCTGTGCCCCTGAATTCAGACAAGTCAACCACTACTTCTTTTAGCTTTGGTGGGACAACAGGTTCGGCGTGAGCAGCAGCAACAGCACGACGTTCTTCCCGTTCTTCCCTCGAAATAATTTCATTTATCGGTATGCCAACAGGTTTGTTCTGGCTTTTGACTGTTTGAGTTTCAGGCTCAGCAGGTTTTTCTGGCGGATAAGATTCAGTTGCCGGAATAATGGGTTGATTATAAATTTTGACAGGTTCCGGCTCAGGTTTTGCAACTACAGGCGGCTCAACCGGTTGATGATTTCCAGCTGGAATTTCATCCTCCTGGTTTTCTTCCTCAATTTCCGGTTCTGACTGTTTTACTCCCCTGTTTTTCCATTTCTCTGCAGCATTCCCTGACAAAGTTTCAACAAAGGTCTGAAGTCGTTGTGCGGTTGCCTTCAAATCAAGATCAACAAACAAAACCAGGGTAACAAAAAGAGCAGCAAGCAGAACAATCATACCCCCGATTCCACCCAGAATCGAATGGGTCATGGAAGCCAGAAAAATTCCGATCATACCCGACCAGGCGTTATCTGTTAATCCGGAATCAGATAAAATTGCCACGAATCCGAAAAGAGACGATAGCAGCAGATTAAAAACGAGTGCGTAGACAGTGAAGTAGGTGGGTTTAGACAGTCCATGGTGGCGAAGCATAACCCATCCCCAAACAAACAGCATGAGAGACTGAATTAAAACCGGGTATCCGAGGTAATTGTATATGAGGTGATGAGAAAGTACCGCACCAAAAATGCCCAGCCAATTGTGAATTTGGGAAGTATGCTCAGATTTGAATAAATCAAAAAAACCAAGCTGAGTTAAAACCTGATAATCGTTTTCATAATTTGACAGAATAGCCAGAACGCTTAGCAATCCGAACAAAAGAAGTGCAACACCGAGAATTTCGATCTTTCGTTCCGGACTGATTCCCTTTGCAGCCGAGAGTTCTGCAGCCGGGGTTCCAAGCTGGTTCTTTTTAGCCATTACAGATCAACTTTTTTAAAAACCTGAGTTGTTTCTGTCCAGGCCTTCAATGTACTTGAATCCTTTAAAACAGGAACAACCGGGTATTTGTCAATTGTAGCGCAATCAACGATATCAGCATCAAGACCCAATTCAATTAAGACTTTGCCGTGATCAGAATTGCGCAATTCTTCTTCCAGATTGATTTTCTTACTTTCCCATACCATCAGAGAGGCTCTGGCAGCATCAGAAAGAGAAAACTCACTTTCAGGATTTTGGCTTTTTAATCCGGAAATCAGGGCACCGGCACATAAGGAATCTTCAATGCAAAATTCATTTTCCTTTCCGGCACAGAGAATGTGCAGTTCAGAAACCGGATTTTTTGCAAAATGTTCAAGAATAGCAGACAGATTGACGAAACCTGCAATCAGGGTTTTGTCAGAATACCGGGTACGGTGAATAGCAACAGTGCCGTTTGTGGTTGCAAAAACGATTGATTTCTTCCCGACTTTTTCAACAGAATATTCACTGGGTGAATTACCCAAATCAAAACCGGCAATCATCTTGCCGGCTCTTTCGCCTCCAAGCAGATATTGGCCTGAAAAAAGATTGGTTGCAATTTTCATTGCATTATCAACCGTGGCAACAGGAATAATTTCCTTTGCACCCGAGTAAATGGCTGCACACAGGGTGGTGGAAGCCCTGAGCACATCAATCACGATAACGGTCTTGCCTTTGAACAGTCCTTCATCAGACTGACCGGGCTGAAAGTAAACTTGTATTTTCATGGGGACGAAAACTTTCGGTTACTTTTTTAAAAATGGAAATTTAACAACTGAACCCCACTGAACGCCATTCCGGATTTTAATTCCAACCCGGGTGCCTTCTTTTGAGAATTCAGGCTGCAGATAAGCCATGGCAATTCCCTTTTCCATTGAAGGTGAAAAGGTGCCTGAAGTCACTTCACCGATGAGGTCACCAGCTTCGTTTACAACTTCATAATGACTTCTTGGAATTGCTTTTTCATCAAGCACAATTCCGGTCAGACGTTTTTTTAATCCGTCTGCTTTAATTTTTAACAGGGCATCACGACCGATAAAATTGGTTTTGTCGAGCTTGGTGATCCAGCCCAGACCAGCTTCAAGCGGATTGCGATCCTGACTGATATCATTTCCGTAAAGGGCATAACCCATTTCTGTGCGCAAAGTATCACGACAGCCAAGTCCGACAGGTTCAATTCCAAACTCAGCACCGGCTTCAAATATCGCTTTCCAGACAGAGGCTGCATGCGGCGTATGAAAATAAAGTTCAAAACCAGGTTCACCAGTATAACCCGTGCGTGAAAGATACATATCCACACCTGCAAGTTTACCAATTTCGAATCCGTAATAGGGGATTTTTGACAGATCGGTATCGGTAAGTTTTTGCAAAGTTTTTACAGCATCAGGACCCTGAACGGCTAAAAGAGCTGTTTCATCAGATTCATCACGGAGCTGAACATCACCTGAAACGTGTTTTTTCATCCAGTCAAAATCTTTGTCTTTGTTGGATGCATTCACCACAACCATGAAATATTTTGGCAGCTTGTAGATAATCATATCATCCACAATTCCGCCATTTTCATAGCACATGGCTGTATACTGAGCTTTGCCGGGAGCAAGTTTACTCACATCATTGGTTGAAATCAGATTCAGAAAAGCTTCGGCATCAGCACCTTTTACTTCAACTTCACCCATGTGCGAGACATCGAAAACACCAACTTTATTTCTGACGATGTGATGTTCGTAAACAATCCCATTTTTGTACTGAACGGGCATATCCCAACCGCCGAATTCAACCATTCTGGCTCCGGCTGCGACATGGATATCATTAAAAGGCGTTTTCTTTAACATGGATGGTCAGTCCTTTATGATTTGAGTTACTTTTTTCTGCTGATGGCTTTTTTCGCAGCCGTCACCAGATCCTGGGTCGAAAGTCCGTATTGTGTCAACAGTTCATCGGGTAAACCAGATTCGCCGAACGTGTCGTTCACCGCAACAATTTCCAAAGGAACAGGAAATTGTGTGGAAATGACGTGAGCAACGGCATCGCCAAGTCCGGTATTTTTCTGATGCTCTTCAGCGGTAACGATTGCACCAGTTTCTTTGGCAGCAGTTACAATCGCATCAACATCCAGCGGTTTGATGGTATGGATATTGATCACCCGAACGGTTAATCCTTCAGCCTGAAGAATTTCTGCTGCTTCAAGTGCTTTCCAAACTAAAATTCCGGTTGCAATAATGGTAACATCTTTTCCCGGGTTGAGTACATTGGCTTTTCCGATTTGGAAATCCGGATTGATTTCGGTGAAGTTCGGCTGATTAGGACGACCGAATCTGAGATAAACCGGACCCTTGAATTTTGCAATGGCCATAGTAGCCGAATAAGTTTCATTGGCATCACAAGGTACAATCACGGTCATTCCGGGAAGGGCACGCATGAGGCCAATATCTTCGAGAGCCTGATGGGTTGCACCATCTTCACCTAAAGTAAGACCGGCATGTGAAGCACATATTTTTACATTGGTGTTCGAATAGGCAACCGATTGGCGGATCTGATCATAAACCCGACCGGTAGAAAATTCGGCGAAAGTTGCCGTGAAGGGAATTTTTCCACCGATTGCAAGTCCGGCTGCTGTTCCGATCATGTCAGCTTCTGCAATCCCGATCGAGAAGTAACGGTCAGGATGATTTTCTGAGAATTTTTCAAGTTTCAGTGACCCTTTAAGGTCTGCACACAAAACCACGACATCGGGGTTTGATTGTCCGAGTTCAGCAATGGCTTCCCCGAAAGCATTCCGGGTGGGTTTGTTGTCTTTTACAGGATAAATCGGCATCAGTTTCTCCCCTTGTAAACCCGGGCTGCCGGATCATCATAATCTTTCCATTCAGTTGGTGCCAGTTCAATCAGAGCTTTGGCTTCCATTTCTTTTGTGGGCGGAGTTCCATGCCACTTCGCAATATTTTCCATGAAGGAAACGCCTTTACTCATAACTGTATTGGCAATGATGACGGTCGGAATACCGGTTCCCAGATTTGTTTTTGCCTTGGCAATTGCGGCGAGGATTTCGGCGAAATGATGTCCGTTTATCTCAAGAACATTCCAGCCAAATGCTTTCCATTTATCAGGAAGCGGATCGAGTTTTTTCACCACTTCTGTACTGCCGTCAATCTGAAGACGGTTCCGGTCAACAAAAGCGATCAGGTTATCAACTTTCTGGTGCGGACCGTTCATTGCTGCTTCCCAGATTTGTCCTTCGTTTAATTCGCCATCCCCCATCGCCACATAAATCCACTCGGGGCGTTTGTCTAATTTATAAGCCATGGCTGCACCTATGGCAACTGAAAGTCCCTGCCCAAGAGAACCGGAAGCAACCCGGATGCCGGGAAGTCCTTCTTTGGTTGCCGGATGGCCTTGCAGGCGACTGTGAATTTTGCGTAAAGTGGAAAGTTCAGACAGGGGAAAATATCCGGTCCGGGCCAGAGTGGCATACCAGACGGGAGCAATGTGTCCGTTGGAAAGAAAAAACAAGTCCTGTCCTTCAACAGAAGGCCATTTGGAGGGATCATGTTTCATTTCACTGAAATAAAGAGCAGTAAAAATATCTGCCATTCCCAGTGATCCGCCGGGGTGACCCGATTCGGCATGGGTGATCATTTTTATCACATCCCGTTTCAATTGACGGGAAATGGATTGCAGTTCGGAATGGGTCATAAGCCTTTTCTGTAAGTATAGATAAGACCTTAATTTACAGATAATTTAAGGGGAATTCAAATCAGGAGAGAGAATGGGGGAAGTGAAAGGTTAAAGTGTGATTGTTAAAGAGTAAATCGAGCGAAGTGAAGATCCCGAACACTTTCGGGATGTGTTTAAATTATCTCGTTCCGCCCGGACCAGGTTTGTCAGTTTCAAAAAGAGTTGCGGCCGGGCGGTAATGGTGGGATGTCAGAATCCCCGGGTTTTCACCCGGGGTTACAATCATTTCACCCTTTCAGGGTTAAAAACAACAATCTGAGTTCCATTAACCATTGACCATTAATAATTAACCATTCACTTTACAATTGTCAGTTCATCGAGAATGTTTTGGGCACCTGAAAATTTATCCAGAATAAAAAGGACATATCTGGAGTCGACAGCAATTGTGCGGTTGTTGGAATCTTCAAATTTCCAGTCGCCGGTTAAGGCTTCCCAAACGCCATCGAATGCACAACCAATGAGTTCCCCTTTTCCGTTGAGAACCGGGCTGCCCGAGTTTCCGCCTGTGATGTCATTCGTCGTCAGGTAAGCAACCGGAACGTCTCCCAGTTTTTTATCCAGGTAGGAACCGTAATCTTTGGTTTTATAAAGTTCGAGTAATTTTTTAGGATTATTGAAAGGTTCTTCACCTGATTCTTTTTCAATCACGCCTTTAAACCGGGTAATATAATCGTAGGAAACTGCATCACGGGGATTGTAAGCTTTTACCGATCCGTAAGAAAACCGGATTGTAGAATTGGCATCCGGATAAAAATCTTTTCCTTTAAAAGCCATCATCCCTTCGATTAATAGCCGGCGGAGTTCAGAAAGATTCCGGTTAAATTCAGTGGTGAAAGCAGTCAGACCAGCCATTTCTTTTCCAAGAAAATCAGCCAGTTTAATGGCTTCATTGTCCGGTGATTTTCCAGCAGCAATGTCATTCAGCAATGCTGTAAAACCTTCAGCATCACCAATTTTCAAACTGGTGACAATTGCATCTGCAAGCCTGGCAGCAGCTTCATCAGCCGACAAATCACCTTTTGAAAAAGCTGATAAACTCTGTCCTTCAGGAAGTGCGAAAGCAATGACAGCATTATTTCTGAACACAAATTTTTCAATTTTTACATTCAAATCACCAAAGGTTGCCAGATTGGATTCAACAAACGCTTTTTTAGCCTCTTCGGTCATGGGCTGACCGGCTTGTTTTGCAATGGTTTTATTCAACCCGTTTGCAAGATTGTACCAACGGGCACGTCCCATCCACTGCAGAACGGTATTTTTCTGGTTCCGTCCTTCCAATTTTTTATACCATGAGTCAAAATCTGAAAGTAAATTGCCATATTTTGCTTTTCGTTTCGGATCTTTGTTCACCCAATCCATAAAAGCTTTTTCGTTTGCTTTCTTTTCTTCAATAAGTCCGTTCTTACTCATCCCGGCCACATTTCCCTGAAAATTCTTAATCGTATTCATGTAACTTTTTACGATGGATGCATATTCAATTTCAAGGGCTTTGTCATTTTTGTAAGCTTCTTCCATACCCTTAATTCCGGCATCAAGAGCTGCAATACTTTGCGGATAGGAATAATCGAGTGCAAAAGCAGTTTCGATTGAAGTGCGGTAACGTGTTGTACGGCCGGGATAACCCAGAATGAAGGTAAAGTCGTTTTCTTTTAATCCGGCAGCGGAGATTTTCAAAAACCGTTTCGGAGTAAACGGAACGTGAAGAGTATCAAATTTACCAGATGATTTACCATCTTTCGAAACATAAGCTCTCATGATCGAAAAGTCACCGGTGTGACGTGGCCACATCCAGTTGTCAATTTCGCCACCAAACTCACCGATAGACCGGGGTGGTGCATAAACCAGCCGGATGTCACCAAAATTTCTGAGTACAAACATCACATATTCATTTCCGTCATTCATCGAAACAACACGGGCTGTCCGTTCAGGAAATTCTGTGAATGATTTTGTCAGTGTATCAGAAATAGCACGATACGCTTTTTCACGGGATTCAAGTGATTTGCAGGTATCAAGGGCAGCATTGACTTTTGCCGTCACATCAAGAACAAGTTCAGTCATTCTTGCGGAATAACTTGATTTAAGTTCTTCGTTTAGCGCCTTTGCATGGTAACCTGTTGTTATCAGGTCATTTGAGGCAGTTGAGTTTTCCTGAATTGCACCAAAGGCTACGTGGTGATTGGTAAGAATAAGTCCTTTTGGGGAAATAAATTCGCCGGTTCCGCCACCAAGCTGAATAATAGCCTGATCGAGCCCAGCACCCTTTGCTCCGGTATAAATTTCAGAAGATTTAAGAGTCAACCCCATTTTTTTGAGTTTTTGCCAATCCAGTTTGTCCAGCTTATTAAGCAGGTACATACCTTCATCGGCGATCGCCAGATTCAGTGTAAAAACTGACGTCAACAGAAATAATGCAAATCTTTTCATGAGAAGTTCTCCATTGTAAAAAAAAAAAATCGACCAATTCAGACAATTAACTATTAATCCGATCTTTCAAACTTCAAAATTACAATTAATAATTCCCGGTTTGAAACAGAAATTAAAATCATAATCAACCTCTAACGTTTTGTGTGTGTCTGAATATTTGATTTGGTTATCATGTAACCCCGACCTCCCGGTCGGGAATTAAAATCTTTTTCATTTCTTCGTACCAAATTGAATCGGTTTTTAAAACACAATGGATTCATGTCCCGTTTACGAACTTTGGATAGAATGACAATTTGTGGATTTTTTTGGTGTCCGATATTTATCCGACCGGGAGGTCGGATTTACATTATATGCTTATCCGACCGGTCCGTCGGGAGCCGGATTTACAAGAGGTCGGATTTATAAAAGACATTAAACAACCAAAAAAAATCTTTCGGGATGGATTTCCGTCGTCACGGCAATGACAACCAGAAAACCATTTACTATTTTTTCCGGTAGCCCGTCATCCGGGACCTGAAACCATTTCGTATTTTTGTAAGTAATATGAAACCTGAAACACCCCTGATGTCGCAATATGCCAGAATCAAGGCAAAATACCCTGATGTTCTGTTGCTTTTTCGTGTTGGCGATTTTTATGAAACCTTCAATGAAGATGCCAAAATCTGCTCAAAAGTACTTGGCATTACGCTAACCAAACGCTCGAATGGCGCCTCCGGTGACACACCGTTAGCCGGATTCCCCTTCCATTCTGTTGATACTTATCTGCCAAAACTGGTTGCTGCCGGACTCCGGGTTGCCATTTGTGAACAGCTGGAAGATCCGAAAATGACCAAAACCATCGTCAAGCGGGATGTGGTCGAGGTAATCACGCCAGGCGTAACTTTTAACGATAAACTTCTCGATCAGAAAACCAATAATTATCTCGGATCCCTGATTCTGGAACAGGATCAGGCCGGATTTGCATTCACCGATGCGTCAACCGGTGAATTTTTCACTTGGCAGGGACCATCCACACAGCTCAATTCCCTTCTTGAAATGATTCAGCCAAAAGAAGTCATCATTCCCAAACGGCTTCGTTCTGAATTTTCTTTTTCACGGAAATCGGTTGTCACCGAACGGGATGACTGGATTTTCACCCTTCAACACGGCAAAGATGAACTGGTCAGACATTTTAAAGTTCATTCACTGAAATCTTTTGGACTGGATGATCTCGATTTGGCAACTCAAGCTGCAGGTGCCATCATTCATTATCTCTACGAAAACCAGAAAGATAATCTGGGACATATCCGCAGGTTGTCAGTTTACAATCCTGACGAATTCATGGTGCTCGATCAGTCTACCAAGCGAAACCTGGAACTGATTACATCTATGCAGGGTGACGGACAAAAATATGGCACACTCATTTCCATTCTGGATGAAACTGAAACCCCGATGGGTGGCCGTCTCCTGAAAAAATGGATTTTCCAGCCGCTGAAAGTTGTTGCGCCTATCAATGAAAGGTTGGATGCCGTTTCCGAATTTCACTCAGGAACGCAACTCCGTGAAAAAGTAAGAAGCCAGATTTCGGGCTTTGTAGATCTTGAACGCCTTGCTGCAAAAATTTCGATGGGAAAAGTGTCGCCACGTGAACTGGTCATGCTGAAATCATCGCTGAAAGAACTTCCGCTCATCAAAAAAACTCTCGATGATTGCAAATCGGGACTTCTCGTTAATTTGAGAAATCAGATCAGTGAACTTCCGGAAGTTGTTTCCCTGATCGAAACAACCCTGAACGAAGATCCGCCTGCTCTTTTAAATGATGGCGGACTCATCCGGGATGGATTCAATTCGGAACTGGATGAACTGCGGGATATGGCCAAAAACGGTAAAACTTGGATGTCGGCTTTGCAGCAATCTGAGCGGGAACGAACGGGAATTTCGAGTCTGAAAATTAATTTCAATAATGTTTTCGGCTACTATATTGAAATCACCCGTACCAATTTTGACAAAATCCCCGAAAATTATATCCGGAAGCAAACGCTTGCTAATGCAGAACGGTTTATTACGCCGGAATTGAAAGAAACTGAAGAGAAACTTCTTCATGCAGAAGACAAACTGATTGCCATGGAGCAACAGCTTTTTCTGGATCTCAGGCAAAAAGTGGCTGAATTTGTTGTTCCGGTTCAAAGTAACGCACAAGCCATTGCCCAAATCGATTGTCTCGCCAACTTTGCCCACGTTGCCCGTCACCGGAATTATTCAAAACCGGTTGTCAGCGATGATGATGTTCTTGATATCCGGGATGGACGCCATCCGGTAATTGAACATTTGCTTCCGCCGGGTGAAGATTACGTGCCGAACGATGTTTTTCTTTCGTCAACAACCGATCAGATTCTGATCATTACCGGTCCGAACATGAGTGGTAAATCTTCCTACCTTCGTCAGGCCGGACTGATTACCCTGATGGCACAAACCGGTTCCTTCGTTCCGGCTTCATCAGCAAAAATCGGAATTGTTGACCGGATTTTTACCCGGGTTGGTGCCAGTGATAATCTTGCTGCCGGAGAATCTACTTTTCTTGTCGAAATGAATGAAACAGCAGCAATTCTGAATAATGCAACCGGAAAATCTCTGATTCTGCTGGATGAAATTGGTCGGGGCACTTCAACATATGACGGACTTTCTATCGCCTGGAGCTTGTGTGAATTTCTGCATGAAGCACCCGGAACACGGGCAAGGACCTTGTTTGCAACTCACTATCATGAATTAAATGAACTGGCAGGCACATTTCCCAGAATCCGGAACTTCAATGTGGAAGTACGTGAATACGGTGATAAAGTCATTTTTCTGAGAAAGATTATTCCGGGCGGGGCAGATCACTCTTACGGGATTCAGGTTGCACAGATGGCAGGATTGCCTGATGAATTGATTTTGCGGGCAAAGACCATTCTTGAAGAACTTGAAAAAGGCTCTTTTCTGGCGGATCAGGACCGGAAATCCTTACCAGCAAAAACAGTTCAGGATGGCGATGGCGGATTTCAAATGACCATGTTTGAAATTCAGGAAGCACCGATTATTCAGGTTTTGCTTAAGCTGGACATTAACCGGATGGCGCCGGTCGAAGCCCTGCTCAAACTCTCTGAACTGACCTCAATGGCAAGATCTGCTATGAAAAAGGGGAAATAGGAATTAGTTATAAGTTACTGAGTTATAAGTTATAAGTTATAAGTTATAAGTTATAGAGTTATAGAGTTATAAGTTACAAGTGATTAGGTTTTATCTGGAAACTAGGTTTTTGAACAAAATCAACCAAGGCTAAACCGGTGATTATCTTCCAATTCCCGACGTTGGAAGACAATGAAACTGATTCGAATGATTAAATGAACTCGTGCCTTCCAAATTTTTGTATTTCTGTAAGTTATAACTTTGTAACGTGCAACTGTCTTAGCTTACAACGACCTATTCTTATAACTTATAACTTTATAACTAGTAACTGTATAACTTATAACTACTCAAATTGAATACGGTGGTTCAACGGGTCCTTTTGGTGTTCTGGCATGGTCTGTATCCTGAGCCGAACGAATCATCCCGCCAATCATTCCAAAAAATCCGTATAACAAAGCTGAACCCAATGCATAAACCAGAATTAGCGGGAAAGTGAACATCATGGCCGGATTAAATCCATCCAGATCTTTCCTTGATTCTGCACCCAGGCCAAACTGTTCGAACGTTTCATTCATACTTTGAGACAACACTTCCAGACCAATAGCCTGAACAAAAATCATCTGAATAAAAAGTGCAAGCAAAGCAGCAACAATTCCAGATTTCAGCCCCATCATAGCGCCTTCAGCAAGAGTTAAATACCCTATTTTGGTTTTGTGGTAAAAGTAAACGGAAAGATATCCGCCCAGGATAAAACCAGCACAGCAAAGGAAATTAATCAGAGAAAGCCCAGGAAAAACTGAAATCAGGGCGGCAATACCACCACCCATCATAATTGCTTTGGTTTTCGGATCATTGAACATGTTTTTTCCTGTCAGAATTTAATAAGTTAATAAGCAGCCACCATCCGGTTATGAAACCGAATACCCCTCCGGTAAGTGCCCGAAAAAGTTCAGAAACCGGTTTTAATCCGGTTAAATTTAATCCAAAATCAAGTAACAAAATTCCAAAACTAATCCATACCCACCGAAAAGTTGGCCGGATTTTTAAATTTAAGAAACCCGTCAGGTTTCCTAAAGAAAATGCGAGATAAATTGCACTGCATCTTATACAAACCAGGATGGGTGCCCCATTCCACCACCAGGAAAGTTCGGGCGTCCGGTGGCAAACCGGATTGAGCAGCAGATTTACCATTTGAATGGCCCAATCAGGCAGAAATGGCATCCAAACAGGCGTCATCCAGATTATGATGTTCCAAAGAAGTCCCAGAATGAGCAGTAAGATTGCACCAACCTTTTCAAACGGAACTAAAGTTGATGCCATGGAGTTATTTTTTTACCTTTACATTCTTTCCAAAAATAGCGATTTTGCTGGCATGAAAAAATTTATACTCCCTTTTACTGTTGCCCTTTTAACAGGATTTACTTCCTTACAAGCTCAGGTCTTCGATAAATATGCTGGTGAGTTTCTTGCCGGTGGCGTTGGAGCCCGATATCTTGGAATGGGAAATACTGCCGTTTCCTTTACCAATGACCCCTTTTCAGTGTATTGGAACCCAGCCGGGCTCAGCAGAATTCCGTTTAGCGAAGTAGCTTTCATGCATCAGGAACGATTTGCCGGCATCGTTAAAATGGACTTTCTTTCTTACGTTCAGCCATTTAACGAAACGTCTACTGTTGGAATAGGTATCCTCCGCAATGGTGTTGATGATATTCCCGACACTCGTGAAGGTTGGAAAAACTGGGATAAAGTTTACAACACACCGCCAAGTGGTTATGAACCCGGCTTTTTTAATGCAGCCGAATATGCAGTCTATGCGAGCTATGCCACAACTCAATGGTTCTCTTTCCCGGTCGGACTCAATGTAAAAGGTATTTACAGGTCTTATGGATCTGTTGCTTCCGCATGGGGAATTGGTGTTGATGCAGGAACTCAGGTCAATGGCATTTTTGGGGTTTCTGAATTGCAGGCAGGCTTTGTTGCAAGGGATCTGACTTCAACACTGATAACCTGGGATAACGGAACTACAGAATTGATTGCTCCTTCCCTTGAATCTGGACTCTCCTGGCAAACCGAAGCCTTGTGGGGTCAATTTATTTTTGCCGGCGGAATGATTAACAGGTTCGAAAACCGCCGTGAAACAGCTCAGTTTAATTTTGGTGCAGTTTCAGGTGATCTGAAAGGCGGACTTGAATACAATTATAACGGCAAATTTGCCATCAGAAGCGGTATAAACGAACTGAAAAGACTCAATTTTGGTGCTGGATTTAAAATCCAATCTTTGTGGATTGATTATGCATTTGAATCCTTCAACGGACAAAATGACCTGGGAAACAGTCACCGCATCAGCGTTTCACTCGGACTTGATAAATTGAGCAAACCCAGAGATTGAACCTAATCTTAATTTAGTTTTTCAAAGGAGGTTCTTGCCTCCTTTTTTTATTTTCCAAAACTGAACAAACCAACAGCAAGCGACAGGTTATCCGATTCAAACAGAAAAGTGATGTCATCCCGCAATTAGCCTGCCCCGACCACTGTCGGGGATCCGGCTAACAAAGTTCTGCGAAGCTCATCCATACCTTTAATACTGGATGTTGAATCATCTAAAGTGTTTCCAAGTTTCACCGGATCCGCGGTTAGTAAACGAACCTTGGACGGGATCATCGTTTCGCTCGACTTCTACATTCTAACTTCTATCTTTTATCTTCTTCCCAAAATTATCCGAATTGAGAATTCAAATGCCTGAAAATATTTCCCCAAAAATGCTGATTGAAATCTGGAGTGACATCGTTTGTCCATTTTGCTACATCGGTAAACGTCGCCTTGAAAATGCGCTCGAGCTCTTTTCCCATCAGGACCGGATTGAAATAAACTGGAAAAGTTATCAGCTTTCGCCGGATTTAAAAACAAATCCGGAACAATCAATCAACCAGTTCCTTGCAGAACATAAACAAATACCGGTTGAAGAAGCTGAGAAAATGAATGATTATGTTACTGAAATGGCTTCAGAAGTAGGATTAACATACCATTTCGAAAAAGCAGTTGTGGCAAACTCTTTCAATGCGCATCGGCTTATTCATTTGTCCAAAGAAATTGGAAAACAGCATGAAGCTGAAGAATTACTTTTCAGAAGTTACTTTACAGATGGGAAAAACATTGATGATACCCAAACACTTGTACAATTGGGCGTTGAACTTGGACTTGAAGCAGAAAGGGTGATATCGGTTCTGAATGGAACTGACTTTGCAGATGAAGTAAGAAAAGATGTTTATGATGCTTTTCAGGTTGGAGTTAAAGGTGTTCCATTTTTTGTCTTTGACAGGAAATACGGAATATCCGGTGCCCAGCCCGCTTCACTTTTTACCCAGGTTCTCGAAAAATCCTTTTCAGAATGGAATCAAAATCCATTAAACCAAAAGACCGTCTGAAGACGGTCTTTTGGTTTAAAAACTTATTTGTGTTTCATGATATAAACACCCGTCCAGTCGGCTCCCGGCGGATTTTCAATAAAATCATGGCAACGTTTGATGTAGGTTTTTGACGGACCATCGTTTGGTTCAATATCCAGAACCTGTTCAAACACATTAATTGCCTGATCAAATTGCTGGGCATAATACAACTTCAATCCTTCGTTATAGATGTGAACCACTTTTTCCATGTGGGTTAAATCTTCACCAATCATCCGGTCTGCAATCAATTCAAAAACGGTTACCGGCTTAGTTTTTCCCTTTACCTGCAGCAAATCAAGCTGACGGCAAAGAAACTCATCTTTTACTTTTTCATGGGTGAATTCAGAAATCATCACCAGCGTATCAAATTCCTTGTTGGCAGGCTCAAGACGGGCAGCAAGGTTAACCGAGTCACCCATTACAGTGTAATTAAACCGGCTTGAAGATCCCATATTCCCTGCAACCACCTGCCCGGTGTTAACACCAAAGCGGGCAATCAATCTCGGGAATCCACGATCAACCCAGGATTGAGCCATAATTTTCAATTTCGCCTGTTGGGCCATTACCGCACGGCAACATAAAATTGCATGTTTTTCCTGAGGAATTGGTGCACCCCAAAATGCCATGATGGCATCACCAATATACTTATCGAGAGTTCCGCCAGCCTGCATAATGATATCCGTCATGGATCCGAGATATTCATTCAGCAAAACAACGAGTTCTTCAGGAGTCAGCATTTCAGATATTGTGGTGAACCCTGAAAGATCTGAGAACATGATGGTTAGTTCTACTTTTTCACCACCCAACCTGACTGAATCAGGATTCTCAAGCATTTTATCAACCACTTCTTTATTCACATAGTGGCTGAAAATCCCTTTGATCACTTTTTTCTGCTTGCTTTCTGTAAGGTATTGGTACGCAATGGAACTGATGTATCCGAGAAAAACTGCAGACATCAGAGGAACAACTTTTACCATAATCAGGTGTTCATTAAACAGATACTGGGCAAGTCCGAGAATCAGCCATGAAACCAGAGCTACAAAAAGAATATTCCCGAATTCCAAAGTGGTTTCAGGTTCGAATTTAACCCGGTGCATCAGCCAGGCTATAATCGCCGACAGAATTGCCGCAGTCAGATAAGGGAGAGAAAAATTCACAAGAGGTATCAGATCAAATTGACCCGACCATGGCGGAAACAATAACATGGAGTCATAACCCAGAATAAGCACAATAATGATATATGCTGCCAGGTAAATGATTGAATAAACAAATGCAAAATTGATAAGGAAAAACAAGGCTGAAATGCGTGTTTTAATGTGCTTAATTGAGGATGTTATAACAAAAATGCCAAACGAGGCAACGAATAAAATCAGGAATAAAATCCAGAGAGGAAGAGGCGCAATATTGTTTCCATCAATTAAATTCTGAACGGCCGTGGCGTGGATTTCAACACCGTAAGTTAAATTGGTTTGCTTTGAATCCCCTTTTCTGAAAGGAATTGCAAGCATATCTTTATCTTCAGGATTCGCAGAACCAACAAGAACTACTTTATCCTCAAACGTACCGTCATACCTCAGAGAAAGTGACTTCAGGTTTTCAACATCTTCATCAGTTGCACCTTCATATAAAACGGCTAATCTCTGAATTTTTTCATTGTCAAAATTATCTTCAGCCCATTGGGTATAAAGAGTTTCATCTTTTGCAACAGAATCGGGTGTAATTCCCAAATCTTCAGCAAGTTGTTTCAGATTGGCAAGTTCAGGGTTTGTGACCAACGTACTGTCATCGAGTACCTTATCAAGTCCGATATAGGTAAAGGTTTGGGCCGGACCATAATAATTCAATAAAACAGTGTATCCATCCCAATTGGCAGCGTGATAATTTCCGATTTCAATTTTTTCTTCAGTTTTCTTGATGATCAGCGGGTTGCCCTGACGGCCTGCAGCCTTATTATCAAGATACTGAACGATTTCAAATGCAAATGTTGGGAAAACCTGTCCGTTTGTAGCCGTGTGAGTAATGGCATACCTTCTGATGTTTTCATCACGATCTGAAGGTACATAAATCAGCCCCAGCTTTACTCCCACATTAATGTTGTAGAAAATATTTCTGAGGTTAAGAGAGTCAGTACTTTTAACCTGGTAACGATCGCCGGAAACACTTTCAGTTTCGGTTCTGCCAGCCAGAATCACATTATCGTATTTCGTAAGAACGGCCTGCAGCAGAGAATCAGATTCCTGATTTTTATAATCAACACCATCAAACAGAATATCTATTCCTACCGCCGAAGCGCCAGCTTTATTCATGTTTTCAATAAACCGTGCGTAATAACTTCTTGGGAACGGATAACTAGCCGGTAAATTATCGATGGCACCGTCATCAATACCAATAATGACAACTTTTGATTTTTCACCAAAATTGGTCACTGCTCCACGTTTTTCGAAACGCTGATCAATTGATTTCGTTTCAATATTTTCAAAAAGGGTTGTAAACGTAACCAGGTAAGAAAGTAAAACAACACCGATACTGATTATCAGTGCCGTGAAGTAGATATTTTTGAAGATATTGAATTTAGCTTTTGCCATTTGAAACTCCGTTTATACTGGTAACCATAAAGGTACAAACAAAAACGGACTCATATCGAGTCCGTTTTTATTAAAGCTTAGCAGAAAATTAAAAGACGTATTGCAATCTGAGCGTGAACATGAGATCAGAGTCCTGACCCTCATTAAGAATGAAATTCACATCTGAGGTGGTAAAGAAATTACTGTAGAAATAATATTGGGCATTTCCACCAAAAATGTACTGATTCAAATCACTAATTGTTGCATTAGCTCTGGCTTGAGCCCTTAGTTTATTATCAAAGAAACTTTTACCTAAACTACCCTCAATAATATTAAACGAAACCTCAGTTTCTTTATCAGCGCCATAACCAGAAACGCCTTGAGTAGGTCCAACAATTGTAACTTCCCTATATGTAGAAGCAGAATTATTGTAGGATAAATTAGCTGAAAGATCATCCCCGAGAGTAGTGCCATAGGATAGAACTACCGATCTTATTGATTGATCTGTACTTGCCAACGCATTTTGACTCAAGTAAATGTTTTCATCCCGAAGGTCTTTTTTATCAGTCATTGAAAATGCTAACCCAACTGTATGATACCCTTTTAACCAACTAAACCCATAATTGGTACTAATCTGAAATGTATTTGAGGCATTATTTTGGGATGCATTTTCGGTCTCAGGGATTTCATTTAAACTTGTCAACCTAATATAATCAAATGACAATGAAGGAATGTTTGCACCCGGGAAGATAGCAACACCAGTTCGAATATTATTTCTGGTGGTTGTTCCATCAAATGTCTTTTTCTGACCGTTTACATCTAGTTCGAGATCTTTATTACCATCAGTATTATCAAACATCAGGTCATAACCTGCAGTGAAAAATAATTTATTCTGGAAAAGTCTCAACCGATCATTAATTCGAAATCCTTGAATATCATTTTGGAAAAACGGCAAACCTTCAGATTTGTAAGTTGACCCGTTCCTTAAATATTCAGCTTTGAAATAATTATTCCAATAATTCAATTTCAACCCACCCATAAATGCCATGTAATTCAGTATTTGATTGGGTTTTGATGGTGCACCAATACCGGCAGAAATTGGCAGAATCGAATTGATAAGATCGTATGAGGAACCCAGTGAGCTTTTGGCTTCTTTCTCAACTGTCTCATTCTTTGCCAGAATATCTGAATTGTTTACTGAAAATGCTGCATCTCCATATAACTCAAATCTGCCATTGTCGTATCTCAATTGCATATCAGTAGACAAAACCAAATTGGCGATTGGAGCATCGCCGTATTTGTTTGTGGTTGTATCATCAATTGCTCTCAAGAAACCTAGCCCCCAATTAAATCCTTGCTTTTTTGAACCGAAGCTCAATTTTGCCGATAAAAGATCACGGTCATATGAGCCATTGGAAGACAATTTGCGCAGTGTCGTGGTAGCATCATTTTTTGTTATAACAATATATCCCTCACTGATTTTGGTTTCCACTGCAAGAGAATCCATTGTGGCAATTACGATTGGCATTCCATCAAATTTTGCATCAGTTGCACGCCTTAGGGTACCATACGCAACATCAAGATTGATATAATCAGTTTTGAGGTTAGCCTCGATACCACGCACCCGGCTTCCGTTCATCATCAGTCTGCTAAACGCTGGGTAAGCATCACCCACAGTAAGATCAAGATATTCAGTACCAAGCTTTAAAGTATATCTGTCTGCTGTTTGCTTATCTTTACTTTCTTCAGATGTTTTGTATAAATTCACATTGTATGTCATCCAATGGATATTACCAGATGCAGAAGCATTCGCTCTGTTAACACCTTTCGTACGGAAGGATGTTTTTTCATACCTATATTCATCCCAGACATTTCCAGAAAGGGAATAGTTTTGTTCAGCTTCTTCTTCAGCTTTTGCCTCATCTTTAGACACAACACTTACAGTCCAATTTAGTGGGCCAACTGTAGTACCATCTAACAATTTCGCTTCAAAACTCAAGGATTGCTTTCCCTTTGGAGGTGAAGCTGGCAGAAAATTTAAACCATCAGCAGTGACAGAAGATTCTTTTGTAACGTCCTGCCCATTAATACTCAATTTAACAGAGTTCACATCGATCTGATCAGAAATGGTGTAATAGGAAATCATAATCATGAAATCGTCAGGTGCCGATTTTGAACCATCTTCCCCCATCATCACGGTTATTGCATCTGTAAGACCTTTGGGGGAGATATTAAGGAATGCTGGATTTTGGCGATAGTTTTCGGATGGATAAGTTGCCTCATTTCCATCTTGGAGACTAGCAACGATATAATATTCAATCCTTGGTGGAACAGCGTAATCTCCGGTTATCAAATATTTCCAAATTCCCTTTTCAAAGCGCATTTCAGTTTCTAAATACTCATCATTTGGAAGACGATAACCGATAATTACCTTCCCAAAGGTAATAGTAGGGTTTGAAGGAGCAACAGTAATAGAAAAGTCTTTACCTTCACGTGGTTGAGAATCTGTACCGACAGTTAGGGTTCCGGTATTTTGTGCAAAGGAAAAGGAGGAAAGCAGGAGCAGAGAAAGGAGCAAGGAGGTGCGAATCAATTTAACAATCTTCATAAAGTCATCCCTCGTTCTTTTATAAAAAAAAATGAACCAGGACGAATTTTCGCCCTGGTTTGTATCAAAATCAACTTAATTCAGTTCAATCTTATTCTGAATATTCAACTTCCAGTGTTTTGGTAGTTCCATCAGGCATCTGAACTTCAATGGTCATTTTTTTCTTTGTACCAGGACCATCGGTATTCATTCCGTTTAGCTGATTGGTGTCATCAGATGACTGATTGCGTGACTGAAGATTTCCTGTCTTTTTGTCAAGTTCACCAGTCTGGCCTGAACCAACTTTAACTTTTTCGCCATTGGCTTTATTTTCAAGTTCAGCTTCGCCATCATTGATCAGCAGTTTATCTGCATCATCATTGGTTGAATATCCGCCATCTGTACCGCGGATAGAAGCCACCGATGTTGGTGAACTGAAGCTGAAATTTTCTTCTTTACGTTTTCTGACGTCAAAGCCAATCTGACCTACATCAATCTGTACATTTTTATTGATTTTGGTTCCAGAACGGTCGCTGTAAACAACCAGTTCGCTGTTTGGACGAACACGAAGAATGGATCCATCAAGGAACTTCACTACTGCAGATGCTTTTTCACCTGTTTTGATGTTATCGCCATTTGTGAGTTTGTCTGCCCGTTTGGCATCCTTCCAGGTTCCTTTTTCGGGTTTAACTTTTACTTCGTTATAAACACGGGTTATCACGGCTACATCTTCTGCGGCAAACATAAAGAATCCGCTTGTTACAAATGCGACTGCGAGTCCGCCAATGATCAGTATTCCAGTTTTTTTCATATTGCTGACTCCACTTCTTATTTTACATCAAATGATTCAAGGTTGGCATCGCCTGTTTGCAATTTTTGCAAAATGATAGCCAGTTCCTGGAAGGTGACCGATTTTCCGTCGATCATGATAGTACCCTTGACTTTTCCACTCTTGATTTGCTCAAAAATCGCAGCGTAATCATCACCAAAAATGGCTTTTAATTGATTGATGATGTTATTTCCTGCAACTTCTGAAGCGGATTTTGCTTGTGGGATTGTAAACCAAAAAGGTGTTGCCCAGTTTTCTTCAGGCTTTGAAGAACCCAAAGAATTCACTCGTGAAGAAACCAGTACGGCGTAAACCTTACCTGCCTGCAGATCTGAATTTGGATATCTTACAAATTTGTTTTTTGTGATGTCAGAGGCCTGTGGTGTTTTGGAAAGTAAATCGCCCATTGTTTTATCAACTGTTGGGTCAACAACAACAATTCTCCATTCAAATTCAGGAGCATCACCACTCCAGGAAATGGCAGGTTTTGCATCAAATATTTCACCGGGTTCTTCATCAAGAAAGGTAGTGCCAGGGCCAATCAGAGAAACATAACCAGAAGGATTACTTAAAATCATCTCGTCAGATTGAGTATTTCCCAACACAGTAAAGAGGAATTTATATTCTCCAGCAGGAATTGGTGCCTGCGGGTTAATGTCAGTAATATCCTTTGATCCACCTAGAAGGGCGGAAACGACATCATCCATATTGATATCACCACCCTTAACTTTAAATCCGAAAACGCCATCAGATTTCATAGCATTAACATTAGTGAGCACGATTGGAAATCCCTTTTTAACTGTAACCGGTTTGTTGTTAAACAAGGTAAGTCCAAGTGATTTAGTGTTGTATTGAACTTCAAATAAAATTTCACCAACCGGGATTGTATAGTCTTCGCCTGAATTTTCAAGGGTCATTCTCAACATCATTCTTGAGGTTCCACCCGTTGATCTGGGATCAAACTTCATCAGATCACTAAAACGGATTTTATCCATTGCAGGTGATGTGACCACAATACTGTGCGTTATTCCCTGTTGTGCCAGGGCAAAATTGGCAATCATCAGAAAGGGAAGGGCAACTCCCAGTCTCCTGATTAGTAATTTAGAAATCATGTGTTACTCCTTCGTTAAATTGATTCTGATGCAAACTTACCTATATAATGGCTGAGCCATCATGATGAGAGTCACAAACCCTTAAAAAACAAGCTGTTTTTGTGACCCGTGTCATTTTTATATGATTAGGGTGAATAAAAAGCTATCTGAACTGAAATATCTAATCTAAAATTAAGATTAGCAATACCTGAAAGGATTTTTTTGACATATTTGTGTTATTTAAAGCAAAAAAGCCACAAAATATTGTGGCTTTTTTGAATTGGAACATCATATTCACCAAATCCTACATCATAAACCCAAGCAGAATACCGGCAGCAACCGCACTTCCGATTACTCCGGCTACATTCGGTGCCATGGCGTGCATGAGCAAGTGGTTTTTAGGGTCATATTCCAAACCAATCATTTGCGAAACCCTGGCACTATCTGGAACTGCAGACACACCTGCGTTTCCAATCAGCGGATTGATTTTGTTTTCATCCTTTAAAAACAGATTCATTAACTTGACGAACAATACTCCTGCCGCTGTAGCAACCATGAAAGATAATGCCCCCAAAGCAAAAATCAACACTGATTTTGGCGTCAGAAAAGTTGTCGCCTGAGTTGATGCGCCAACCGTTAATCCAATCAGAATGGTTACAATATCAATCAGTGGTCTGGCAGCCGTATCAGCCAATCGCTTGGTTACTCCACTTTCCTTGAGCAGGTTTCCAAAAAACAACATTCCCAAAAGTGGCATTGCACTTGGTGAAATGAAAGTTGTTAAAAGCAAACCAACTACAGGAAAAAGAATTTTCTCCAGTTTTGTGACCGATCTCGGTGGCTTCATCCGGATGACCCGTTCTTTCGAATTGGTTAATGCCCGCATGATGGGTGGCTGAATGAGGGGCACCAAAGCCATGTAAGAATAGGCCGAGATTGCAATTGCTCCTATAAGTTCTGGTGCAAGCTTCGAAGCCAGAAAAATAGCTGTTGGTCCGTCTGCCCCACCAATGATACCGATAGCCGCTGCTTCCTGCGGAGAAAAGCCCAATGCAATTGCACCAAGTAAAGTTGCAAAAATTCCAACCTGGGCAGCAGCACCTAACAGTAACAGTTTTGGGTTGGAGAGCAAGGTCGAAAAATCGAGCATGGCACCAATTCCCAGAAAGATCAGAGGCGGATAAATACCTTTCAGAACACCAAAATGAAGGTAGTTCATCACTGAGCCGGATTCATAGATTCCAACCTGAAGATTGGCATTTTCAAGAAAGGGTACATTTCCGACCAAAATCCCGAATCCAATCGGAATCAGAAGCAGGGGTTCATATTCCTTTTTGATTGCCAGATAAATAAAAAGCAATCCAATCAGAAGCATGACCACATGACCCGGAGAAAAGTTGGCAAACGCCGTCAGGGAAAAGAATTTTTCCAAACCAGACATGTTAACCTCCGATCTCAATCAGAAGGTCACCTTCAAGCACCGAATCCCCTTTATCCACCTTAACTGCTGTAACCGTTCCGGCCTTATCTGAATTGATGGTATTCTCCATTTTCATAGCCTCCAGAACCAGCAGTTTGGTGCCAATATTTACCTGATCACCCACCTTAACGTGCATTTCAAGAACAGTTCCAGGAAGCGGTGATTTAATTCCCCCGGTTCCTTTTCTGTCTGTTGGTTTTGCAGTTCTGACGGTTGATTTTTCTGCATCTGTTGACGGAACTGCAACTGAGCGAACCAATGTCGGTGTTTTTGTTGATTTTACTTCACGGTCAATTTCGACTGTGTAGGCCGCCCCATTAACTTCAATGGTTGCAAGATTCCCTTCAATTGACTGAATCTCGACTTCGTAATTATTTCCATTTATTGCGAATTTAAAGTTTTTCATACTATATCCTTTTAATACCGGCGGGTTGAAGTGCGTTGAGGCACCTGACGGAGGTTATAAATTTTTGAATTCCAGGGTGAATAAGTCCGGGCAATTTTCTTGATGGTTATCACTGTATTTTCTTCATCCCGTATCTGATGAAGGTACAAATGAAGCGCCATGGCAATTGCAGCATTCATTTCACCCGATACACTCATATCCTTCCCTGATGGTAAATCAGAATGCCCCGACTTCATGACCCTGCTTCGGGTAAAGGCATTCAGCATCCGGGTAATCAAAGCAAAGGTGAGGTAAAGAAAAGTAAGTGAAAGAAAGACAATTACGATCCCGGTAATCGAGATCAAAATAGGGTTTCCATTTCCATTTACATCAATAGAAGTCAATCTGTCAAGAAAGAAGCCAAGCTCATTTACTGACGTTGAATGATGGGCCGGTACTTTGGCCATGGCCGCTTTGAGAGAGTCAGCCGCTGTGTTTTGAATGAACGTAAAAGTGATCATCCCTGCCTCACAACGGAATATTGGCATGTTTTTTCGGAAGGTTGGTATCCTTCTTCGTTGCCAGCGACTGTAACGCCCTGATAATTCTGAACCGTGTATTCCTTGGTTCAATCACATCGTCAATGTAACCCAGCTTGGCGGCTACGTACGGATTTGCAAATTTATTGCGGTATTCTTCTTCTTTATTTGCCAGGAAGGCTGCTCTTTCTTTCGGATCTGTAATTAAGGCTGTTTCTTTCTGATAAAGAATTTCTGCAGCACCTTTCGGTCCCATCACTGCTATTTCTGCAGTTGGCCAGGCATAATTGATATCACCGCGAAGATGTTTCGAGCTCATCACATCGTAGGCACCCCCGTAAGCTTTCCGTAAAATAACTGTGACTTTGGGAACGGTTGCTTCACCGTATGCAAAGAGTAATTTTGCACCATGAAGGATAATTCCACCATATTCCTGTGTGGTTCCCGGCAGGAATCCAGGTACATCTACAAGAGTTACAATTCCAATATTAAAAGCATCACAGAACCTGACGAAACGAGCCGCTTTCCTGCTTGAGTTAATATCAAGAACACCAGCCAGATATTTGGGCTGATTGGCCACTATTCCAACTGCCGTCCCGTTAAATCTTGCAAATCCGGTTATAATATTCGGTGCAAAATTTTCATGAACTTCAAGAAATTCACCCATGTCAACGATTCTGTGAATCACATCTTTCACATCATAGGGTTTACTGGGGTTATCGGGAATAATTTCGTTCAAAACCGGATCAAGCCTGTCAATCGGATCTTCATTCGGAACGTAAGGTGGTTCTTCAAGATTATTCTGAGGCAGATAACTGATCAGTTTTCTGATGAGCATCAATCCTTCTTTTTCAGAATCAACTGCAAAATGACAAACTCCGGATTTTGTTGCGTGGACTTCTGCTCCACCCAACTCCTCATCAGTTACATCTTCACCGGTTACTGTTTTCACAACTTTGGGTCCGGTAAGGAACATGTTTGAAGTTCCTTTTGACATGATGATAAAATCAGTCAGGGCCGGTGAATAAACGGCACCACCCGCACACGGACCAAATACAGCAGAAATCTGCGGAATCACACCAGACGCCAGAATATTACGTTCAAAAACTTCAGCATACCCGGCGAGAGATTTCACACCTTCCTGAATCCGGGCACCACCAGAATCATTCAAACCGATTACAGGTGCACCGGTTTTGGTTGCTTTATCCATGATTTTACAAATTTTCATGGCATACATTTCAGAAAGAGATCCGCCAAAAACGGTAAAATCCTGTGCGAAAACATAAACAATCCGGCCATCAATGGTACCATAACCTGTTACAACACCATCACCCAGATATTGTTGTTTTTCAAGGTCAAATCCAGGTTCCCGATGTGAAACAAACATATCAAATTCTTCAAAAGAACCTTCATCAAGGAGCATTTCAATTCTTTCACGTGCCGTATATTTTCCCTTGCTGTGCTGGGTTTCAATCCGTTTTTCACCGCCGCCAAGTTTTGCCTGGTTACGGAGGTCGAGCAATTCTTTAATTTTATCCTGGATTAGCATTGATGTACCACCTGTTCAATAAATGAAAATGGGAAGCATCCAGTCGGATGGTTAATTTTGGGTTCTGAAATTCTGGCCGGAATTCCGGCAGGTTAGAAAGAAAGCAACCCGGCAAATACCGGAGTGCCTGATTAAGTATCACAAGTTAGCAACCCAAGAAAAACCTTACAAGGTCTTTTTATTTTGGTTTCATTATAATTCAGTCAAATCTGTCGTTTTATGGCAATCAGCAAGGCGTTTTGTAACCATAATCTAACGGTAAGAATTTGCTTAAACCCACACCTGAAAGAAGAGTCTTTTCTCACATAATCTGATACACATTTTACACTGTGCAACAACCCTGACTTTTTTTTGGTATATTCAGCACTTTCCAGGAAAATTTCATGCTGAAAACAACTCAAACTCTTCTATTATTTTCTTTCCTTTCCTTCATTTTTCTGAAAAACAGTTCGGCCCAATCAGACATCGGTTTGCCAGACATCAGAAATTATGGAAGTCAGGACCTAAGAGCGTCAAGTCAGGTTTGGACTGGTGCAGCGGGTGCTTTTGATTTGGTTTATTTTGGAACAAAAGGTGTGCTTCTTGAATTTGACGGAATGTCATGGAAATCTTACCCGACTCCCGACTTAAGAACGGTAAGATCCATTGCCGTTGATTCCTCCGGAAAAATCTGGTGGGGTACAAGCAACAACTTTGGTTATATCGGAACTGATTCGGTTTTTAATCCGGTTTTTTCTTCCCTTTTCTCAAAAATCTCTGAGGATAAACGAAAATTTGGGAATGTAACGTCGATCATTCCAACGCAAAATGGCGTTTATTTCCGTTCAGGCCGGTTCATTTTCAGATATTTCAACGATCAGGTTTACAAAATTGAAAAAAGCAGATCTATTGATGCACTTTCGCTGGTTGATGGCCAAATTTATGGCTCTGTTGATCAGAATGGATTGTTTATATTAAAAGATACAACGTCCACATCTTTACCCGGCACCATTGAGATTTCAAAGGATTATGTACCTTCCATTCTTCCCTATTCAGCAGATACACTTCTTCTGGTCACTGAACAGAATGGTTTGCTTTTATATGGTCTAGAAACATTCAAACTCACCTCTCTGCCGGATGGAAAATATCCGCCTATGCTTTCCGGGAGGATTTATGGCGGACGAAAATTATCAAACGGTCACTTTATAATCTGGACTTTGGCGGCCGGACTTTTCGAATTTAATGGAAAAGGAAGATTTATCAGGCGGTTTACTGAAAAGGAAGGTTTGGTAAGCGACAACGTCAAATTTGTATTTGAGGATAAAAATCAAAATCTCTGGGTTACCACCGAAAGTGGCATCAGTTACATCGAATATCAGTCTCCCTTTTCCTTTTTTGACAAACGAAACGGATTAAAAGGCATTGTGCACTCGATCGCCAGACATGATGGAATGCTTTATGTTGGAACCGGAGACGGATTATACAAACTCAGTCAGGGAACGGATAAAAACGGTGGAAATGCCAGCCTGGAATTTATTCCGGGAATACAGGCACAGGTGTTTGGGATGCTTTCAACCGGAAATGAATTATTGGCCTCAACCGGAGACGGAATCTTTCAGATTAAACCTGAATTCAGAAAAATAAACCCGGCTCGTTCTTCAGTTCTTTATCAGGTTCCGGGGAAAACAGATTTACTAATTCTGGGATATCAGAAAGGTACTGCCCTGATTAGTAAGAAAAACGGCAGATGGTCTTCCTTTACAGCGGTAAAGGGAACAGATGATGTAAGAAGTATTTCCGGGGGATCAGGAACCCGGTTCTGGCTTGGAAGTCACTCAAATGGACTTTACCGCTTGGATCTTTCAATTCTGGGGTCCGATACCACTTCAAATGTTTCAAAAGCCGACACCACATTTAAATTTAACACCGGTCAGATTTTCACAGGAATGGTTTCAGACTGGCCTGTTTTTTCTCTTCAGGACGGACTTTTTTATCCGGATCCGGAAACCAGTTCACCAGTTCCGCTCAACTCAAAATGGCCTGAGTTAAACATGCAATTTGAAAAAACAGGCTTGTTCCATCAGGGAAAAGACGGTTCATTACTAATTGCAACATCCGACGGGTCAGGGTTTTCTGAAAATCTGGCTTTATTTTTCCCTTCCCGGGAAAAAAAGTGGGAAAATCGCCCGGGTTCTCTTCAACGGTTAAGGGGTTACTCTTACACCTGCTTTTTCTCTGAGTCAGACGGAACAATCTGGGCTGGGACACAGGATGGACTCATTAGAATTGATAAACTAAATTCAAAGACAGAATTAAAATCAGGTGGTACCAACATCCGTGAAATTAAAACCGGTCATGGAACCGTTATTTTTTCAGGGAAAAACGGTTCGATTTGGCAGAAAAAACCTCCACTTATTTCCTGGAATGAAAATTCTCTTCATTTTCAATTTGCCAGAAACACCTTTACAACCGATTTAAAATCAGTATTCAGGTATAAGCTTGAAGGTCAGAATGAGTTGTGGTCAGCCTGGCAGGAGCAACCTTTTTGTTCATTTACAAATTTATGGCCGGGAAGTTACACTCTATTAGTTCAGGGAAAAAGTGAAGGTGGCGAGGCCTCAGCACCCGATTCATTCCAGTTTGAAATTGCAACGCCCTGGTATTTAAAATGGTATTTTTTGATTTTTTGTGCAGGTTTAACCGGCTTTTTTGTTTATCTGATCATAAGATTGAAGACACAACGTCTGCAGAAACAAAACGACACACTTGAAGCAAAAGTACTTGAAAAATCAAAAGAACTTTTGGTTTCTGAAAAAATGGCGGCAGTTGGTCAAATTTCGGGTGGACTTGCTCACGAAATCAACAATGGTCTGGCAATCATCAATGCAAATCTTCATCTGATTCAAATGAACCTGAATTCTGATTCAGGATTCCCAGGTGAAAAACTAAAACTGGAAGAACTGAATGATATCCGGCAGGCTATAAACGGAGCAAATCTGGGCAGTGAACGCATTCAGGATATTGTTGAAAGCATGAAAAAAGCCGCCAACCCGCACCAGATGGAACGCACGTTTATTCAGGTTGATGCAACCATCCGAACAGTAATTTCTTATTATCTTAAACCCGATACCGGAACCAAAATTGAATTTCTACCAGGTGAACCGCCGAGGTTTATCTGCAATCCGGGCTTGTTCAGTCTTGCTATCTATAATCTTTTAAAAAACTCTGTTGATGCGGTTCAATCCTTAAAAAAGCAACTTACAACTGAGTCATTTTCGGGTAATGTCCAGGTTGAAACCAAATACGTGCAGGGAAAGGAACCTGCCCTCGTCGTCATCATAGCAGATAATGGAAACGGAATTCCGGGGCATCTCCAAAGCAAGATTTTTGATCCGTTTTTTACAACCAAAGAAGTAGGATCAGGACGTGGACTTGGGTTGTATGAAGTTTATTCCATCATTTCAGGGATGGGCGGAAAAATAAAAGTTGAAAGCAATGAAGGAACCGGAACCCGGTTTGTTCTGGAAATTCCCTATTCCAACCTAAAAAACGACCAAAAATAAAAAACCCCGTTTCCGCAGACAATGGTCTGAAGAAACGGGGTACAGCAGAATAACAACCACAGGGAGAGGTGTTATTACTTTCCTAAAATTGCGAGCAGAACACCGGCAGCAATTGCCGTTCCAACCACACCTGCCACGTTAGGTCCCATGGCGTGCATCAGCAGGTAATTGTTCGGGTTATACTCCTGACCGACGTTATGAGAAACACGGGCAGCCATTGGAACTGCAGAAACCCCTGCAGAACCAATCAGCGGATTGATTTTTCCGCCGGACAATTTATACATAATTTTTCCGATGAGAAGTCCGCCTACAGTTGAAAGACTAAAGGCAACCACACCCAGAGAAATGATTTTCAGCGTTTCCATTCTCAGAAACTGATCAGCAGCCATTGTAAGACCCACGCAGGTTCCCAGGAAAAACGTCACAATATTGATCAGTTCGTTTTGTGCCATATTGACCAGACGATCAACCACACCCGATTCCTTCATCAGATTTCCGCCCATCAGCATCGCCAAAAGCGGTGCAGCCGGTGGAACAATAAACACACCCACCACGGTAACTGCAATCGGGAAGATGATTTTGATCTTTTTGGATACAGGTTTTGCCGGTGGCATTTCTACAGCACGTTCAGCATCAGTCGTCATCCATCTCATGATTGGCGGCTGAATCAGCGGAACCAAAGCCATGTAAGAATAGGCGGCAACCGCAATCGGACCCAAAAGATGAGGTGCGAGTTTAAGCGTCAGATAAATTGCAGTCGGACCATCAGCACCGCCGATAATACCGATTGCAGCTGCTTCCTGAAGATTAAAGCCAAGTGCAACTGCTGCAAATAAAGCTGCAAAAACACCAAATTGTGCACCTGCACCCATCAGAAAGGTTTTTGGTGAAGCCAGAAGCGGACCAAAATCAGTCATTGCCCCGATTCCCAGAAAAATCAGCGGCGGAAAGATTTCAAGTTCGATTCCTTTTGAAAGATAGTAGTAAAGACCACCAATCTGCTCAATACCGTCAACCATTACTGGTGCATTCATCAGTCCGTTTCCAGGAAGGTTGGTCAGGAAGGCTCCCAAACCGATCGGAAGCAGCAAGAGAGGTTCAAATCCCTTCTTGATTGCCAACCAGATCAGCAGAGAAGCAACTGCCAGCATGAGGACCTGACCCCATTCCAACTGCCAGTAACCCATCCCGTAAATAAATTTCATCAAATTTTCATACATAGAAGTAACTCTTATTCAAAAGTGACCAGAACCTGGCCGGATTCGATGGTATCACCCACCTTGACGTGAATTTTCTTAACCTTCGCATTAAACGGGCAGGAAACGTTGGTTTTCATTTTCATGGCTTCCATGATGAAAAGAACATCCTTCATTTTTACTTCCTGACCTTCACTGATCGGGATTTCAAGCATCACACCATTCATGGGTGACTGAAGACTTTTTGCATCAACTGGTCCCTGAGCTGCTCTTGGAGCGGGTGCCGGTGCAGCAACACGAGGCTGAGCAACCGGTGTATTGATGCTGTATGCCTGAGGCGGATAAAGAGGTTGTGGTTCTGCCATATCTTCATCAGATACAACTTCTACATCGACTTCATAACGTTTGCCATTAACAGTAATCAAAAGCTTTTTCATTTTCGTAAATCCTTATTTTCTGATATTAATCTGGTGTGATCTCATTTGTGCTGAACGACCCGAGGATCTCCAGGCAGTGGTATTTTTTCCGCCAAGAAACTGAATCTTCCTGATAACCACAGGTGCCTGAAAAGTTGATTCAGCAGCAGCTGCAATGATGGCAACCAGTTCATCGTTCATTTCTTCAGTAACTTCCTGAGTTTCGATCTTTTTCGCATACTGACTGATTTTTCGTTTATTCAGAAACTCATCAGCAAACTTGAAGCACCATATCATTCCGGCCAGAAAACTAAGTGAGGCAAAAACGACACTGATTCCAACAACCATTAATAACAGAGCTTCAATCAAACTTTCTTCATAGGTCATATCAATTTTCCCCTTAGAGTGGAATCAGTCCGTGTTTTTTCTGTGGACGGAGATCCCGTTTATTTCTCAGCGATTCCAGAGCAACTGAAATGTATGAGCGGGTGTTCTTCGGTTCGATGACAGCATCAACCATTCCTCTTGCAGCAGCCTGATAAGGTGTTGAGAATTTGGCTTTGTAATCTTCGATAAGTTCTTTGCGTTTTGCTTTCGGATCTTCAGCGGTTTTAAGTTCTGACCGATAAAGCACAGAAACAGCTCCTTCAGCACCCATTACAGCAATTTCTGCCGTTGGCCATGCAGCAACACGATCTGCACCGAGAGATTTTGCACTCATCGCCAGGTAAGCGCCACCGTATGCTTTTCTTACCACAATCGTAATTTTTGGAACGGTTGCAGCTGAAAGTGAAAAGAGCATTTTTGCGCCGTGACGAATAATTCCGCCAAACTCCTGCTCAACACCTGGCAAATAACCGGGAACGTCAACAAAAGCGATAATCGGAATGTTAAAGGCATTGCAGAATCTGATAAAACGGGCAGCTTTGTCTGATGCATCAATATCAATGGCACCAAACATTTCGCAGGGCTGATTGGCAAATACACCCACAACCTGTCCGTTCATCCGGGCAAAGCAGGTAATCATGTTTTTTGCATAGTGAGCATGGACTTCAAAAATACTGTCCTTGTCAAAAACACGGTTCAGAATTTCAAACATATCGTAAGAGTCACGGGAATCATCAGGAACCACTTTATTCAGCGATTCATCTTCAATCATCAGCAAACCATCAGTTGGCATTGAAGGTGATTCTTCCATATTGTTGGAAGGAAGATAACTGAGCAGTTTCTGAACAATTTCCATGGCATCGGCATCATCACGTGCGATGAAGTGAACGTTTCCTGATTGTGAAGCCTGAGCATGTGCGCCACCAAGTTCTTCAGCAGAAATCACTTCACCGGTTGCCTGTTTAATTACTTCAGGACCTGCGATGAACAACTGCCCTGTTCCCTGAACCATGACTATAAAATCCATCAGAGCGGGCGAATAGGCAGCACCACCGGCACAAGGACCAGCAACAACGGCAATTTGCGGAACCACACCGGAAAGCAGTGTATTGTAATAAAAAATCCGGCCGTAACCTTTAAGGGAATCAACGCCTTCCTGGATTCTTGCTCCACCGGAATCATTGATTGAAACGTAAGGAGCACCTGCTTTCAGAGCCATATCCATCATTTCACAGATTTTCCAGGCGTGCATATCACCAACAGATCCGCCCATAACGGTAAAATCCTGGCTTGATGCATAAACAAGGCGGCCACCAATGGCACCTAAACCGGTAACAACACCATCAGCAGGAATATCTTTATCCTGCAGACCAAACAGGGTTGCACGGTGTTCGGCAAAACGATACAATTCATCATAAAAACCGTTATCAAACATGAGGTGCAGGCGTTCATGAGCCGTCATTTTTCCGGCTTTATGCTGCGCTTCAAGGCGGTCTTTACCACCACCCAGCAGAACGTGCTGAGTTTTTTCCCGAAGGAGTTTTAGCTTATCATTTACAGTTTGCATGTGACTTATTGACTTTCAGGTTGGATTAATCTTTGGGTTTTTCACAAAGTTCTGTGAGAACACCAAATGTTGATTTCGGATGAAGGAAAGCAATATTCAATCCTTCAGCCCCTTTTCTGGGTGCTTTGTCAATCAATTGTACACCCTTTGACTCGACCTCTGCAAGGCTGGAAGCAACACCATCAACAGCAAAAGCCATGTGATGAACGCCTTCACCCTTTTTCTCTATGAATTTGCCGACAGGACCTTCCGGGTCGGTCGATTCAAGCAATTCAATTTTTGTTTGTCCGACCATGAAAAAGGCAGTCTTCACCTTTTGGTCTTTTACTTCTTCAACGGCATAGCACTTCAGGCCGAGCACGTTTTCATAATATTTTACGGTTTCATCGAGGTTTTTTACTGCAATCCCGATATGTTCAATATGGCTGATATTCATACAGACAACTCCATTATTTTTTCTGTTTTTCCCTGAAGGTAATCTCGTTTATTTCAGGCAGAAATCTAAATATTCTGTGTTTTTTTAAGCATACAAAGGTACCGAACCCTGAAATATCACTCAATTTATTATCATGAGGATTTCATTATAAAATTGTCTTTTTCTCTCTTTATAAGTTTACAATTGAAACTCACTTAAACTAAAAGAGTGAAATTATTTTACAATCGGCTGTTATTCCTTTAATAATATCTGGTTATTGCCTTTTCATTGCCAATTTTAGCCAAAATCTAATGAGAACATTTCAGGTTTACCGTTATCTTTCCTAATGCATACAATTCAATCTCTTAATGATAAATCATGTTAAAAGTTGCTTCGGTGATTCAACTGCTGAACCGGTTTAAAACAATCAGGTACCGGTTTGAACAGGTTCAACATACGGGTTTCTCTGAAAACCCGGGGGTTTTTGTAAATATTCCATTTTGTGAAAAAACCTGCTCCTTTTGCCCTGTCTATAAAACACACCCGACAGAAGGTCAGATTGAACTTTTTTTGGTGCGTTTACTTAAAGAAATTGAACAAAGCCAGTATTCCGGAAAGGTTGACTGGGTTCATTTTTCAGGCGGATGCCCCAATCTTTTAACTTTAGAACAATTGTCTTCAGTTATAACGGCTTTGCGCAGGAAATTTAGTTTTTCTGTGTTGGGAATTGATCTGTTACCTGAAAAAACAGACAGTGAATTTTTCTCACTACTCAAAAATCTGGGGTTTACCCATATCAATACCGGTATTCAATCCTTATCCTCTCAAATCAGATCTCTTTCAGCAATTCATGACTCAACCCGGTTTCCGTTGCTAGATTTTATAAAAAATGCAAAAACATCCGGCATTTTTATAAATGCAGAACTCTTAACCGGCATACCAGGCACAAATGCAGATTCACTACAGTTTGACCTGTTTCAGTTACTTTCAGTTATGCCAGATCAGATAACCGTTCAACCTTTTTTAAAATTAAAACCTGTCAGCCTGAACCCGGTCATAACTGATAAAGAACAGAATGCCCTGATTGAATGGGCTGCCGACTTACTTACAGGTCATGGTTATCACCGATCAGGAATCTGGACTTTTTCACTTACTGATGACTCTTATAACATACCCGTCAAACAGTTTTCATGCGATTTTGTCGGATTTGGTCCGTTCGCTTTCACAGTTTCTGAACATTTTTATTCTGTAAATCCGGCGTTGCCAATATATCTGGATCAAAGTGAAAACCGGGTTCTGGTTGCTGACCGGTCTGCGCATGATGCCGATTGGGGTAAATTTGTAAGTTCGGTTTATGAACTTAAATTGCCACACGAACTTAGTTCTGATCCGATTCTGCATTTATTTACCTTCTGGCTCAAATCTTCAGGTCATGTGAAAAAGAAAATTTTCACAGCCAAAGGGATAAAAGTTGCTTACACCCTTGTCAAATCTGTCTTTGAATCCTTATCTCTTCCACTTGAAAACACTGAATTCATTATCAATCGGGAAGAGTATCTTGAAGCCCTTGAAAATGGGACTAAATTGAAAATTGAGTCTGAAACTTCTTATATTCACATCAACCCAGAACCGGAAAAACAATGAAATTTACAATTCTTACTTTTTTAATTTGTGCCACTTTTTTCACACTGTCGTGCAACAAGGACAATATGACTCAAACTGAACCTTTTCAATATCAAACCGAGCAATTTGCTGATATTAAAATTCTAAGATATCAGGTGCCGGGTTTTGAGGAATTAAGTCAGGAAAGAAAACTTCTGCTCTACTATCTTTACGAGGCTGCACTTTCTGGCCGTGACATCATGTATGATCAGAATTGCCGCTATAATCTTTCGGTAAGAAAAACTCTCGAAGAAATCATTAACGGTTATTCGGGAGATAAAGGAAGTGAATCGTGGTCACAATTTCTTGTTTATGCGAAAAGAGTCTGGTTTTCGAATGGCATTCACCATCATTACTCAAGTTCCAAATTTTTCCCGGAATGTGACCGTGACTATTTCAAATCACTGATTGCCCAGACTCCCGAAGGCAAATTCCCGTTTCACGGTGGTGAATCACTTGCCGATTTCTCTGAGCGGATTTCAGAAATCATTTACAATCCGGCAGTTGCCCCCAAGAAAACCAATAAAGATTCTAAAACCGATATAATCAAAACGTCCTCAAATAATTTTTACGAGGGTGTTACTCAACAGGAAACTGAAGATTTTTACAATCGCCTGATTGACAGAAATGACACCACTCCAATTTCATACGGATTAAATTCAAAACTTATCAAAGAAGCCGGCATCATAAAAGAACGGCTCTATCGTTCGGGAGAAATGTATTCTTCAGCCATTGACCGAATTATTTTCTGGCTAGAAAAAGCTGAACCGGTTGCAGAAAATGAAAATCAGAAAGAAGTTATCTCCAAACTGATCAAATTTTACAAAACAGGGTCACTGGCCATGTTTGACGAGTATAACATTGCCTGGGTGAGAGATACCCAATCGCTTGTTGATTTTGTGAACGGTTTTATTGAAACCTATAATGACCCGATGGGAATGAGAGGATCTTTTGAATCAATGGTTTCTTTCAAAAATCTTGAAGCAAGCAAGCGTATTGAAGCAATCAGCAATGAAGCCCAATGGTTTGAAGATAATTCGACAATCCCTGACAAGTATAAAAAGGCAAAAGTAACGGGCATTCAGGCACGGGTTATTACCGTTGTTGTTGAATCTGGCGACGCTGCACCTTCAACCCCTATCGGTGTTAATTTACCCAATGCAAACTGGATTCGTAAACAGCACGGTTCAAAATCAGTGAATCTGGGAAATATTGTTGATGCGTATGATGAAGCAGGCAAAACCAGCGGTATGCTCGAAGAATTCTGTTCTGGACCAGAAGAAATTAACCTTGCAAAAACCCACGGAACACTCGGAAACAACCTGCACACAGACCTTCATGAAGTCATTGGTCATGCCTCAGGCCAGATAAAAGAGGGTGTTGGTACTCCCCGTGAAACACTGAAAAACTATGCTTCAACTATTGAAGAAGCTCGTGCAGATCTGGTTGCTCTTTATTTTATTATGGATCCAAAACTCGTTTCATTGGGGGTTATGCCGTCAACTGATGTTGGTAAAACTGAATACAACAGTTTCATCAGAAACGGATTGATGACTCAGCTTGTAAGGCTTACCCCAGGTGAAAACATTGAAGAAGATCACATGAGAAACCGGCAACTGATTGCTTTGTGGGCTTATGAGAACGGCCTGAAAGATCAGGTAATCGAAAAGAAAGTGCTTAACGGAAAAACTTATTTTGTCATCAATGACTATGAAAAACTCAGAGCTCTTTTTGGAAAATTATTAAACGAAATGCAACGTATCACATCAGAAGGTGATTATGCTGCTGCCCAAAATCTGGTAGAAACTTTTGGGGTAAAAGTAGACACTGTCATTCATAAAGAAGTTCTTGAAAGATATTCCAGGTTGAATATTGCTCCATATGCCGGATTTATTCAGCCGAAATTGGTTCCTGTTTATGACGGTGAAACAATCAGGGATGTTAAGATTGAATATCCATCTGATTTTAAAACTCAGATGCTGGATTATGCACGGGATTATTCGTTTTTACCGGTACTTAATTAAGTGAAGGTTTAACAGAGTCAGTGAAAACTGACTCTGTTGATTTAAACTGAATCAGCGACGAGAACAAAACGTTCAATGGAAACGTTAAATTCTCTTCCTGCATGGGTTACAAACTGATAAGTGCCTTCCATTGTGCCCCAATTTGTATCTAGCGGACAAAAACTGGTGTATTCAAATTGTTCGCCGGGCTGAATGACCGGCGTTTTTCCGACCACACCCGGGCCAACAACTTCTTCACGTTCACCTTCTGAATTAATAATGATCCAGTGCCTTGAAAGAAGCTGAACCGGTTCAGGATTTTCATTTGAAATCAATATCCGGTATGAAAAAAAGTATTTGTCTTCTTCAGGCCGTGAATTTTCAGGAATATATTCAGGAAAAGTCTTAACCCTAACCCCTGAAGTTACTTTTTCTGATGTGACACATTTTGACATAAACACCCTTTAATTTTCAATCTTAACAAAAATTGTAATTAAAAAAATTCCATTCAAGCCGATTCAAGCCATCAATTTCAATTTTAAATCACTTTTTTCTGACTTTCAGAAACTTGCAACCATTCAGGATTGCATAACCAACTTTTTTTTAATAGATTTATACATTGATAAGAACATTTGTAAATATCTTACTGAAATATCAAAATCATCTGGATAAAAACAGATCAAATTAAGAATTAAATATACATTTACCCCTTAATTTCTCTGTATTTAATCTGGGCATCATTAAAAACCAAGCAGGTACTTTTCGTGGGTCACAAAATTCTGATAGTCGATGATGAAGAGATGATTCGTGATCTCCTGATGGACATCATGGATACTCTCGATCTTCAGAATGTGGCTGTATCAAACGGACTCATTGCTCTGGAAACCATGGCTTCTGATCCTGAAATCGGATTGGTTATTCTGGATATGAATATGCCGGTCATGGATGGACGGGATTGCTACCATCAGCTTAGAATTACTTACCCCACTCTCAGAATCATTCTTAGTTCGGGTATGGATCAGGACGAAACTGAACGCCAGTTCAAACCCGATCCCAATCTGTTCTTTATTCAAAAACCCTATTCTCTGGCAAAAATATCTGAAATGATCAGATCAGTGCTGGGTATTTAATACTGCCAAAAACTCTTCCATGGTTGTTGGACTGACTGGAACCTTTTCAAATCTTTCTCTGCCATATAAAACTTCAACAAGCTCAGCAATTACTTCTGCAGACATCCCCCAGATTATTTCATTGTCATAATGCCAGAAATGCATCAATTTGATAAATTTCTGACGTTCCCATCGTTCAATTCTTACCTTTTCAGGGTTTGCAAGCCAGTCTAACGGTACGGTAAAAACCCGTTCTATTTCCTGGTTTTTCAGGTGCAGAGTACCTTCATGAAGCTTTCTGATTATCCCAACATATGGCCGAACCAAAAAATCGGATATCGTAAGGCGATCATTAAGATGCCCCAGAATCGAAATATGTTCAGGAGCAATTTCAATTTCCTCATGAGTTTCACGTAAAGCCGTTTGCTCAAGCGTCTGATCTTCAGGATCCATCATTCCACCTGGAAACGCCACCTGACCTTTGTGCGTTTTTACTTCAAGAGTTCTGCGGGTGAGTAAAACATGAATCTGACCGCTGATTTCAACCAGTGGAAGCAATACGGCTGCTTCACGGAATCCATCAGGGGATTTGCCGATTTTATTTGCAGGATAAATGTTCAGTTTTTCAGAAATTTGCTGAAAAGTAAGGGGAGTAGTCGTTTTCATTTTCAAAAATACCAGTTTCCAATTTTAACCTCAATAAAAATGACTTTCAGACAGAGTTTGCAGGCGGGTTTTTATTGTTCAAACCACAGAAATTAATTAACTTACACTATATGGAAAACCACCCCCTACAAACGGTATTACCTGATATCAGATTGTCTTTTGATTCTGACGAGCGATTCCATCTGTTTCTCAGTTTATATGACCAATTTTTCAGTTCTCACCCGCAGCCGGAAAAGAGTGCCCACCAGTTTACCCGGATCTGGAAACATTCCATTTCTCAGGTTTTATTTCTCAGATCTTTGATAGATTCCCCAGCTCATTTTGAGTTATTGGCCAATCTGATTCTGAAAAGTGATTATTTTACAGATAATCTGGTCAGAGATCCCCATTTGTTTTCCTGGCTTCAAAACACCAATATCCTTTCAGGCCAGTTTCCCGTTGAAAAAATGCAGAAAGACGGTCAACGTTCTGCCGAAGGATCTGATCAGCGTTCAACCCGAATCAGGCTTTTAAAACAATTCCATAGAAAGTACACTGTTGCAATTGGTGCCCGGGATTTACTCAGACTTGATTCAGTAAAGGAAACAACATCCTACCTATCCTTTCTCGCTGATACTATACTTCTACACGTTTCCGAATTACTTAACCATGAGTTTTTTAAGGACGGAAAGGTACCCGGATTTGCTGTTTTTGCTCTCGGAAAGTATGGTGGCCGTGAATTGAACTACAGTTCTGACATTGATCTGATTGCAGTTTGTGAGAGTGATAGTGAAATAGAATGGCGTGGAAGAGTGTTGCCCCAAACTGATATCCTTCAAAGATGGATCCAGGCATTTGTTGATATTATTGGTCAGCCTGATGCAGACGGTTACTTTTACCGGGTTGATTTCAGACTTCGCCCTGACGGGGAATTTGGTCCGTTAATTCCGACAGCAAACGGAGCTTTGGATTATTACTTTTCAAGGGGCAGAAACTGGGAACGGCAGATGCTCCTTAAAATCAGGATGATTTTGGGAGATCAGACTCTTTCAGACTCATTCCTTTCAGGATTGAAATCCTTTATTTTTAATCCGCTGCGTCAGATCATGGGCATCGAGCATCTGCATCAATCACTTAAAGCCGTTCACGAAAACCAGAAATTTAACCTGCGGAATATTAAGACCACACCAGGTGGCATCAGGTCAATTGAGTTTTTCTGCCAGACGGTTCAGCTTGAAATAGGTGGTTATCACCCTGAGCTCTGGAATGGTAACACCCTGGAAGTCCTCAGTTTACTAAAAGCACAAAATCTGATTAAAGAACAGGATGCCGACCAACTTACAGAAGCGTACTGTTTTTACAGACAGATTGAACATCACCTGCAATTTCATCAGAACCTTCAAACTCATGAAATCCCGAAACCCGGCATAGAGTTTAACCAATTTGCAGCCAGATTTTCAAAAAGCAAACCCGGAAATCTGGAGCTGTTGATTCTAAAATACAGAGAATGTGTGTTGGGCATTGTTGATTATTACTTTCCTGAACCGGTAAAATCTGAAGACATCGTTCATCCGGTTATTAATTGTCTTCAAACGTGGGGAGAACTTCCCAAAGAAATCAGACAGGTCATTCTTCACAAAAATTTCAAAAGAATTGATTCAGTCGTTAGTTCGTTTGACCGGATTTTTAAAGCATTCCCCAGCCCTTCCTCCCTGCTTTCCCTGCTTACCAGTGATCTTTCATTCATGAAACATGTTCTCAGGCTTCTGGATGATGCACCCTCTGTAGTTTCAAAATTAATTTCGATGCCTGATATCTGGGAAGGTCTTATACTTAACCGGCCGGCTAACCGGTATGAAGAAGAAGACCTGCACCGATATCAAACGTACGCTGAAATCTGGAGCGCACTGGCGTTTACCTCCGGCAGGTTTTCACTCGATGATTATTTCAAATCAATCACAGAAATGTATGATCATATTCTGATCAGTCGTTTTTCAGAAAACCAGAACCTATCAGATGAAATTCTTTTGATTGCTCTTGGCAAACTGGGAAGTTGTGAACTTGCATCAGGCAGTGATGCCGACCTTGTCGTCTTTTCGTTGAAATCAACTGACCCAAAAGTTTCTGCAGAATTCAAAAAAACAAATCAGGTTTTTTCGGTCTATACCCAGTATGGAATTCACTTTGATGTAGATTATCGCCTCAGACCGGAAGGAAAAAACGCACCGGTTTTGCCCGATTTGCAGTCTTCCCTGCCGTATTACGAGAACCGTGCTGATTATTGGGAATTTCAGACATTTACCCGGGCAAGAAGACTTCTGGGTTCAGAATCTGCTTTCAGGGAATTTCAAAATGAACTTGACCGGATCTATACCGTCAGACAGGAAACATTCCCGTCTCGTTTTCTTCACCTCAGACAGGCGAGAATGAACCAGCATAAATCTGATCCGCTTTCTGTCTCCCTAAAAAAGGATGCGGGTGGTATTCTGGATATTGAAAGTCTGGTTCAGCATCTTTGTTTGAGATCAGGATTTTTATTTTCGGATCTGGGCGGAAAACCCATGTCTGAACTGTTCAGGTTACTTAATGCCAAAATGAAAGACGAACGACTTGCCCGGCTGGATCTTTTATACAGAGAATACAGACGGTTTGAAGTTGAACAGAAATTAGCTGATCAATACAAATCTGGACTATTCAGTCCTAAAACGGTAATAATCTCATCTGTGATCAGAGATTTTGCAACTTTGCGTAATTTTATAACCGAATCGAAGCAACTCATCGAACAACTTATCAGAGAAAACACATGAAATTTCTGCTTTCTTTCCTGATTTTATCAGGATTTACTTCCGTGGCCTCCCCCCAATCAACCTCTGACACCCTTTTCGTCGGCTGGTATAATGTCGAAAATCTTTTTGATCCAATAAACAACCCAAATGCTTATAACCAACCCGATGGCAATGGTGATGATGAGTACATTCCGGGTTCAAAATCTGACTGGACACCTGAACGGTATCAGGCCAAACTGAAAAATCTGGCTCAGGTTATCAATGGAATGAATAACGGTCGTGGACCTGATGTTCTCGGGGTTTGTGAAGTTGAAAATCAATATGTGTTATGGGATCTGATCAACGGTCACCTGATCAATAAAAATTACAGTCTGGTTTTTAAAGAAAGTCAGGACGGCAGAAGTATTGATATCGCCATTTTGTACCGGAATGATAAACTGAAATGGGACTGGATGAAAGCTTTCAGCGTTCCAATGGAAGGAAAACGGCCAACACGGGATATCGTTTTTGCTAAATTTCTATCGGGTGATAAACCGGTTTATTTTTCAGTGAATCACTGGCCATCAAAAAGTGGTGGTGCTGAGGCATCAGAATCATACCGTGAAAAAGCTGCTGAGCGGACACTCGAGGGTGTGAATGAAATTCTTGCCACCGATAAAAATGCTGACATCCTGGTAATGGGTGATTTCAATTGCAATCCGGATGAAAAGCCATTGCAAAACATTCTGGGCGCACGGTCAGTTGCAGAAATCGGAAAAGAAAAATCACTTTTATGGAATCTCACCACACCGGTCTGGAATCCTGAAACCACCGGAACCCTTCAGTATAAAGGCAAGTGGGATCTCATCGATAATTTTATTGGCTCAAACGGTCTATTGGACAAAACCGGATACCGGTTTCTGGATGGATCAGTCTCCATTCTCAACTACCCGGAACTGAAAGAGCAAGAAGGAAAATTTGCAGGATCTCCGTTCCGGACCTATGCAGGATCCAAATATCTTGGCGGATTTTCAGACCACTTTGCGATTACGGTGAAATTGGTGGTGAATAAGTGATACGTTATAAGTGGTAAGTGGGATGTGGGATTAAATACAAAATAGGAAAATACTGGATCCCCGCCTTCGCGGGGATGACAATATTGTTATTTTAGTGTGGATACTAAAAGAGTTGTCATTCCCGCGAAGGCGGGAATCCACGCCGTTTTATTAAAATATCCATAAACAAAAAAACCCGTTTTAAACGGGTTTTTTTGTTTATATCCAATTCAAAAACTTATTGTCTGACGTCGTGTGTGTCTTTTACAAAGAAAACACCTGCGCCGGCCAAAGCCATCGACACACCGGCAACACCCAACATCCAGACAGGATCACTGCCCATTGACATCAGTATTATGCTGCCCAGAAAACCTGCAGCAATCTGCGGGATGGTAATGGTTGCATTGAAAAGTCCCATATAAACACCCATTTTGCTTGCAGGAAGTGCAGCTGAAAGAATAGCATAAGGCATGGCAAGAATTGCAGCCCAGGCCATTCCAACCCCGATCATCGAGAAGAATAATCCATACTTGGTTCCCACAAATACAATTGAGAATAATCCGATTCCACCTGCGAGAAGCGAAAGACTGTAGACTGTTTTTCTGCCGAGCATTTTGGCAAGTTTTGGAAGTGCAAGCGAATATAAAGCTGCAAAAACACTGTAAACGGCAAAAATAACGCCCGTCCAGTTACCGGCCTCATTGAATTCTGCTGAAAGGGAGTCAGTAGTTCCCCAAACATTTGAAGCAATTCCCGAAGTGGTATAAACCCACATGAGGAATAGCGCAAACCAGGAGAAGAACTGCACGATACCTAGTTCATACATGGTTGCAGGTATGGTTCTGAATATTTCAATGAAGGAAGACTTTTCCTTTTCTTCAGCAGTTATATTATTATATTTTTCATACTCTTCAGGCGGGAATTCCTTAGTTGTGAAGGCAGTCCAGAGAACCGAAATAAGAAGTGTTCCACCACCAAAATAAAAAGCCCAGATTACAGAGTCGGCAACTTTTTCACCGGGTGAAGGTGTATTTGAAACGCCGGCCCAGGTAAGCGCAAACGGAAGTAAGGATCCGATTACAGCACCTACATTGATCAGAAAACTTTGAATAGAATAGCCAATATTGCGTTGTTCATCGTTAACCATATCACCAACCAATGCCCGGAATGGCTGCATGGTTACATTAAAAGCGGTATCCATGAAAAGAAGCATGGTTGCACCGAAAATAACCGGTGGCAACAGATAGGCAAAAAACTCTGAATTTGGCATGAAGAACATGGCCAAAGCAGATGCAAATGCACCACCTAAAATAAAGGGAACCCGCCGGCCGATTCTTGTCCAGATTTTGTCACTGGAAAACCCGATAATCGGCTGTACAAGAAGTCCGGCAAATGGAGCTGCCAGCCAGAAAAAGCTAAGGTCGTGAACATCAGCACCCAAAGCCGAAAGAATGCGGCTGGTATTACCATTCTGGAGTGAATATCCGATCTGGACGCCAAGGAATCCGAAACTAAGATTCCAGATCTGCCAGAAGGAGAGACGGGGTTTTGTCATAATTCGTTTCCTTTTTGTTAAAAAATTGACCGGTAAAGGTATAACGGGGAAAGGATTAATGCAACGCAGAAAAAGTAAAAGCGGTTTTCTAATAGGTACTTAATTAAAACGAAACTTAATATCTAACAATAACGTAAAATTATTCTTATCTTTAGTGCCTATTCTAATTTAAATCCTGAATCTGTCATGTAAATTGAATTCAGAAAACAATTTTAGCCCGAAACCATCTTTTCACAAAAAAGGAACACAAATGAGAAAGTTATATCTTCCCCTTTCACTAATTTCCTGTTTATTATTTGCAGATGCGATGGCACAAATAACCACTACAGCCGTTCCCTTTCTCAGAATTGCACCATCAACTGTGATCAACAGCATGGGCCGTTCCGGTGTAGCTCTTGACTATAACGATCCGTTTCTCGCCCTTGATAATCCAGCTTACATGCCCACTTTTTCAACAACATCCTTTTCTGCTTTTAGCATGACCCATTCTGATTGGCTGCCCAATCTTACAGGAGATTTGAAAATTCAGAATTATGCAGTGTCATCAGCTTTAAATCTTGAAAGTTTAACCGGACTTCCACTAAAAGCCCAGTTGACCTACATACACAGAAATTTCGATTACGGCGTATATATCCAACCAGATCAGTTTGGCAATGAACTAGGACGATATGAAACCTATGAATATTCCAATGGCATTTTTGCATCAGTTAGTTACAAATATGGGGCAGAATGGTTAATTGGGGCAGGTTTTGATAAATTTTATTCAAAATTCCCACCTTTTAATGGTCCGGAAACTCAACTTGATAGAATTTCTGAAGGCCATGCCTGGTCGTTCGGCTTTTTAAGCCGTTTACCGCTTCATGAGTGGTTTACCCCAATTGATCCGGCATCTGATTTTAATCAGGAATATTATCTTAATTTGGGGGCTTCAGTAGTTAATAGTGGTGATAAACTTATTTACAGCGACCCGTTAGTATCAGATCCGTTACCCAAAACAGGTAAAATAGGTTATAGCACCGTTTATAAGTTAAACTACAGGAATAATGATCAGCCAATCAATTTATTTTTGGCACAATGGTCAGTTGATGTAAGTGACCTTCTGATTACAAACAACAAGGATTTCACCCAGGATTATGACAATTTTCCTGGAGATATCAGTATTTTTAAACATGTAATTGGATTGAAAGCCGAAGATAAAATTCAGCTTCACAGGGGCTACATGCTCAGCTTTTTTGAAACCTTTACGTTTATGCAGGGATGGGATGATCAGGAAGGTTTTAGTTCAACAGTTGCAACCACTGGACTTGAATTCAGTTCCGGCGGATTATTTAAATATCTTGCAGGAGAAATAGAAATGCCTTTGGTAAAGACAATTCTCGCAGGTTCCGCAATCAAATTTTCTATTTCCGAAATTGATATGAAGGAAAAACGACATCCGTTGGATAATACAAAATATTCGGGGTTTTCTGCAAACTTCGGGTTTACTTTTTAGGGAAATTCATTTCACAGAGTTTCGCAGAGAAAAAACAGAGAAATACAGAGACTCTTTTGTGAAAATTAAATACGGAAACGCCTGATACCATTTTTTAAAATTAGAGAGTTAAAATTTATCAGGAGGCCAATAGAGATCTTCGATAATTTCATATAGGTCAAAATTTGAGCCTCATGAACTTTTGAAAAACTTTCGACAGTTTTTAATTCAACTATAACCTGATTTTCAACCAAAAGATCTATCCGATACCCACAATCCATTTTTACTTCTTTATAAAGGAGGGGCATCGGCTTTTGCCGTTCAATTTTAAATCCGGCATTTTTCAGTTCATAAGTTAAACACTCTTCGTATGCCGATTCTAACAAACCTGGCCCCAAAGAACGATGAATATCAATTGAAAATCCTATTACTTTTTCTGTAATTTCGTTTATAAGCATATTTAAAAACCCGGGATTTTTTAAGCACAGGCAAAATAAATAAAACCTATTAAAGAAAAAACCAAAACGACACGTGAGGAAAATCAGAATGAATCCAATTTTATAAAAAATTCTCTGTATTACTCTGAATTTTCCTCCGTGAAAAAAAGCTCTACATATCGTATTTCCCGGATTCTATCTGGCGTTTCGCAATCCGGCGGCGGGCATCACGGGTATTAATCGGTGTCCAACGCATGAAGCGTTTCAAACCGGAAAGCAACATCTTCAATTCATCACCATCGGTCATGGAAGCAATCGCATTTTTTGCGTTTGCGGTGATTCTTTCAACTGAATCGTTTACATAAACTGAAACGGCATCAACAAGATGTCCGCACTTATCCAAACCTTCTTTCTCGATTCTTTTTTCTGTCCGGATAAGAGCTGATTCCATTCCGTAAATATCAATAATGATATCAGCAATGTTCATCATGATTTCCTGCTCATCGGCAATTTTATCCATGTATTTCTGAACGCCAAATCCGGCACACATCAAAAATACTTTCTTGGCACCGGCAAGCACTTTTTTTTCAGCTTCAAACAATTCACCGGTTCCCTCTTCCAATCCACCAATTGACATGAGTTCACCCTGAACGGCCATGGCCGGACCCATCAGGTTCAACTGACCTTTCATGGCTCTTTTCAGTAACATTCCGGGAATCAGCAGCCGGTTGATTTCATTGGTTCCTTCGAAAATGCGGTTGATCCGGCTGTCACGGTACGGGCGATCCATTGGATACTCGGCACTGAAACCGTATCCACCCAAAATCTGAACGCCTTCGTCAGCCACATAATCCAAAATTTCAGAACCAGCAATTTTCAGAATCGAACATTCCACCGCAAATTCTTCAATTCCCTTCAGAACGGCTTCGGCACCTTCAGGAGTTGTTGCTTTTTTTCCGGCAGTTGCCATATCGAGAAGTCCGGCAGTGCGGTATAACATCGAGTTGCCCACATAATTCCGGATCGCCATTTCAGCAATTTTATGCTGCATGGCACCAAACGTAGAAATCGCCACACCAAACTGCTTCCGCTCATTTGCATATTTGATGGCTTCAGTCTGAACATATTTCGAGGCACCCAAAGTTGAGGCGCCCAATTTGAAACGACCCACATTCAGAATATTGAAGGCAATTTTGTGTCCTTTACCGACTTCACCCAAAACCCGGTCGAGCGGAATGATACAATTATCCATTTTAACAACCCGGGTAGAAGATCCTTTGATACCCATTTTCTTTTCTTCAGCACCCAGAGAAACACCCGGATCATTTCTTTCAATGATAAAACCGGTAAATTGCTCACCATCAACTTTGGCAAAAACGATGAAAACATCAGCAAATCCGGCATTGGTGATCCACATTTTTTCACCATCGAGAATCCAGGATTTACCATCTGCTGATTTCACAGCTTTTGATTTTGCACCCAGCGCATCTGAGCCGGAACCTGCTTCGGTTAAAGCATAAGCACCCAACCATTCACCGGTTGACAACTTCGGAATATATTTTTGCTTTTGTTCTTCGGTCCCGAAATAGAGAATCGGCAACGTACCGATTCCGGTATGAGCACCCAGAGAAACGGCAAATGAAGCACCTTTACCTGTATTTTCAGCAACAATGATCGACGTGGTTTTATCCACTTCCATGCCGCCGTATTCTTCAGGAACGGCAACGGAGAGAAGTCCCTGTTCGCCGGCTTTTTTCATGATACCGGCAAGAAGTCCTTCTTTTAATTTATCAATTTCATCGAGATGAGGAACGACTTCCTGATCAACAAAACTGGCAGTCAGTTCAGCAATCATTTTATGTTCTTCAGAAAACTCTTCAGGGGTAAATACAAGGTTTTTGGGCGTTTCAGAAATCAGAAAATCGCCGCCTTTGAGGGTAAAAGTATCAGCCATAATGCTATCTCCAGGTCTGTTATTGTCAGAAAAAGGCTTTTGATGGGCGAAACACTGGATTCCCGCCTTCGCGGGAATGACATCTCGTTTGTTACTGTATCTGAGGGAGAGTTGTCATCCCGGACTTGATCCGGGATCCATGTCCCCGTTTTTATAATTTTTCAAAAATGCCGGCGACGCCTTGTCCGCCACCAACGCAGGCGGTGACCATGCCGTATTTCACGTTTCTGCGGTTCATTTCATTCAGAAGCTGAACCGTTAATTTGGCACCGGAGCATCCCAGCGGGTGGCCTAAGGCAATGGCTCCGCCGTTCACATTGACGGTTTCCATGTTTAGTCCGGCTTGACGGATAACCGCAAGTGACTGGGCTGCAAAGGCTTCGTTGAGTTCGGTCAGTCCGATATCAGAAAGGGATAGTCCTGCTTTTTTCAGTGCAGCGGGAATCGCTTCAACCGGACCAATTCCCATAATTTCGGGATGAACGCCTGCAACCTGATAAGTTACCAGTCTGGCAATTGGCGTCAAGTTCAATTCTTTCAGGATTTTTTCGGAAACGATCAAAACCGCAGCCGCGCCATCAGAAGTCTGACTGGAATTTCCGGCGGTAACCGTGCCGTTGGTGATAAAGGCAGATTTCAAACCGGCAAGGCGTTCAATTGAAGTATCAGCCCGTGGACCTTCATCCACAGAAAAGACGGAAGTTTCTTTTTTGATTTTCCCTTTTTCATCGAGGAACGTACGTTCAATGGTTACCGGAACAATTTCTCCGGCGAATTTTCCGGCAGCAATTGCAGCGAGAGCATTCTGATGACTGCGAAAAGCAAAGGCATCCTGATCTTCACGGGAAATGGAATATTTTTCACGTACGAGTTCAGCTGTCAATCCCATTCCCAGATAATAATTCGGAACGGTATCCACCAGTTTTGGATTTGCTGAAAATTTAAATCCGCCCATCGGAACCAAACTCATACTTTCGGCACCGCCGGCAATGATCACATCTGCCATTCCGGAACGGATTTTTGCAGAGGCAAGTGCGATCGATTCCAATCCGGAAGCACAAAACCGGTTTACGGTCATACCCGGAACGGTAATGGGGAGGTCAGCCAGCAGGGCAACCATTCGCCCGATATTGAACCCCTGTTCGGCTTCAGGCATGGCACAACCCATGATCACATCATCAATTCTGGCTGCATCAAGAGCCGGAACTGAAGCAACCAGATGCTTGATTACGGCAGCTGCCAAATCATCCGGACGTGTAAACCGGAGTGACCCTTTTCCTGATTTTCCTACTGCCGTTCTGAAACCGGCTACGATATAAGCTTCCTGCACAAGACCTCCCGGATTGGGATAATTATGAATGTTAAATAACGAATTGCGAATAACGAATTTCGAATTTTAAAACCACTAAGAACAAAAAGTTTTTATGACAAAAGTTCACAAAGAAAATTTGGTTTTATGGAAAAACTACTAAAATTCAGACCTGATATGTAGCCGATTTTCTATGTAAATCCGTCACACAACTTGTCCCGCTCGCGGGAGGCGGACAAACATCCTTTTTGAAATAATCTGACTTCTGTTCCCGAAGGCTTTTCCAAGCTTCGCCGGATCCGCAGTTCGTAACCGAACCTTGGACGGGATCTTCGCTTCGCTCGACTTCTATCTTCTAACTTTTACCTTCTAACTTCTGATTTTCAATTCCTCAGCGGTTTTCCGGTTTTCAGCATGTGCTGGATTCTTTCCAGCGTCCGGCGTTCACCGCAAAGCTGAACGAAAGCTTCCCTTTCGAGATCGAGCAAATACTGTTCAGAAACCCGGGTTTCTTCGCTCAGATTTCCGCCACACATGATATAGGCGAGCTTTTCTGCAACCACTTTATCATAATCGGTGATTTGTTTTGCCATCCACATGAGATAAATGCTGGCTTTCACTGTGGCAAGCCCGGCTTTGCCCAACACACGAATATCCGTTCTTGGCTGGGGTTGTTTATAACCTTCCTGAGCCAAAGCCAAAACCTGACGTTTCGCATCGGTAATCTGACGATCTTTATTCACCGAAATACTGTCAGTGGGTCTGATAATCCCCATCGGAATGGCTTCATGGGCTGATGTCGCCACTTTACCGGTTCCCATGATCATGAAAGCATCTCGAAGATTGGGTAAAACCACATCGCCATCGGCAACTTTATCCATGGCCCGAAGCGTCATTTCCTTTGTTCCGCCACCTGCAGGAATCAGTCCGACGCCGACTTCAACCAAACCGATATAAGTTTCTGCTGCTGCCTGAACGTGGTCGGCATGAAGGGTAAGTTCACAACCGCCGCCAAGTGTTAATCCGTGCGGAGCAACCACAACCGGCCTGTTTGAATACCGAACCCGCATGGTCATTTTCTGAAATTGGCGGATCATGAGTTCAATTTCGTCATAATCGCCTTCATTCGCAGCCATGAGAAGAAGAGCAAGATTTGCCCCTGCTGAAAAATTGGGCGCCTGATTTCCGATGACCATTCCTTCCCAGCCGGCTTCCATTTTATCGAGCGCTTTCAGTACAAATCCGACCGTATCGGGTCCGATAGCATTCATTTTGGAATGGAATTCGAGTCCGAGAACGCCATCACCCAAATCAAAAAGCGAAGCTGCAGCATTTTTCTCAATCACTTTGTTTGTGCGTAAATCATCAAGGAAAATGTATTTTTCAGCGTCAGGAACGAGGCAATAAGATTTGGACGGAATATCGTAGAAATACCGTTTCCCATCCTTCCGTTGGTAAAAAGAAGTAATTCCAGCAGCAATCATGTCTTTTACCCATGAAGCTGCGGGCCGGCCGTTTTTCTCCATGTTTTCGACAACACGTTTAACACCAAGTACATCCCAGGTTTCAAACGGACCCAAATCCCAGCCAAATCCGCCTCGAAGGGCTTTGTCAATTTTATAAATGTCATCTGAGATTTCGGGAATCCGGTTCGATGCATAAGAAAACAGATCTTCTGCCATGATTTTAAAGAATTCGGCAGCTTTATCCATTCCCATGTAAATCATTTTCAAGCGCAAATTGAGATCATCAACCGGCTTTGTCATTTCGAGAGTCGGGAAGGAGACTTTTTTCTTGGGCTGATACTCAAGTGTTTTCAAATCAAGAGTCAGGATGTCTGAAGATCCGTCCTCTTTTTTAACTTCTTGAAAAATCCCTGCTTGGTTTTATCACCCAACCATTTGTTTTCAACCATTTTGGTGAGATAGGCGGGGATTTTAAACACTTCTCTTTTTTCATCCGACGGAAGGGCTTCGTACAGATGTGAAGCAACCAAAACCAGTGTATCCAACCCAACAATATCAGCCGTTCTGAAAGTTGCTGATTTGGGTCTGCCCACTACCGGACCAGTCAACTTATCAACTTCGTCGACTGAAAGTCCGAGCTGTTCCATGACTTTAAAGGTGTTCATCATTCCGAAGACACCGATCCGGTTGGCGATAAAATCAGGTGTGTCTTTACATTCAACGGTAGATTTCCCGAGAAACAGATCACCGTATTCAAGAATAAAATCGACAACTGAACGGTCAGTTTCAGGGGTAGGAATTACTTCAAGAAGTTTGAGATACCGGGGCGGATTAAAAAAGTGGGTTCCCAGAAAATTTTTGCGGAAGTCATCAGAGCGGCCGTCGAGCATGAAATGAACCGGAATACCAGACGTATTTGTCGAAACGATGGAACCGGGTTTTCTGAACTGATCAACTTTTTCAAAAACTGACTTTTTAATATCCAGATTTTCAATAACGGCTTCCAGAATCCAGTCGGCGTCTTTAATTTCGGGAAAGTTATCTTCAAAATTTCCGGTTTTTACTCTTGAAGCAAGATCAGCCCGGTAAAAAGCAGCGGGATTTGATTTCACTGCATTTTCGAGGCCTGATTTTGCAAACCGGTTCCGGAATGCGGGAGATTCAGGAGTGAGACCTTTTTTGATTTCATCATCACTGAGGGCTTTTGGGACAATATCAAGCAGGAGAACATCAACACCATTATTTGCAAAATGGGCTGCTATTCTTGATCCCATGACACCTGATCCGAGGATGGCGACTTTTCTCACTGTACGTTTCATGAAAACTCCCTGAACTCAAACTATTAATTTCTATAAGATAAATTTACCCATCAGAAGAATCAAGCATTCATAAATGATTCGTGATTCATTTTTAAAACGGCAGAATTTGGCCTTTAAATTGCAGAGTTAAACCACCCCGTCACAAGCAAATGCTGGATCCCGGATCAAGTCCGGGATGACATGCTCTACTACTGGTTCTAAACTAACATATTTGCTTTAATAAAAAGTAAGTGTACTTCGACTCCGCTCAGTGTCCTTACTTTTACCACGTATCACTTATCAAGTACCACCCGAATTTACAATTCCAATCCTTCATTCGCATAAATCTCATCAACAAGTGATTGATAACGCTGCATGATGACTTTACGGCGGGGTTTCAGAGTTGGGGTCAGTTCACCACTGTCAATCGTCCATTCATGGTGAAGCAGTTTGAACTTTTTGATTTTATCGGTTTGGCTTAATCTTTCATTTACTTTTTCAACCTCTTTCTCAAGAAGTTCAACCACTTCAGGGTTATGAATCATTTCAAGATTATCAAGAAGTTTGGTGTGTTTTTTCCTGAAATGATCAGTTAACTGAAGAAAAGAAGGAACAATAAGGGCAGCTGCGAATTTATGACCATCGCCTATGACCATTGCCTGCTCTATAAAACGTGATCCTTTCAGTTCATTTTCGAGTGGTTGAGGTGCAATATATTTTCCACCTGAAGTTTTGAAAATTTCCTTCTTCCGGTCGGTGATGAATAAAAATCCGTCAGCATCAAGATGGCCGATATCACCGGTATGGAACCATCCATCTTTAATCACTTCATCGGTTGCTTCTGGTTTTTTATAATAACCCTTCATGATGTTCGGACCTTTGGCCAGAATTTCACCATCCTCAGCAATTTTCACCTCAACACCCGGAATGACAGGCCCGATACTGCCGATGCGGTTTTTTTTCAGTTTACAAACTGAAATAACGGGCGAAGTTTCTGTGAGACCGTACCCCTGAAGCAAGAGGATTCTTCCGGCGGTAAAAATGGTTGCCAGTTTTGGAGAAAGAGCCGCACCACCGGCAATGATATAACTCAGGTTTCCGCCAAGGGCTTCACGCCATTTTGAGAAAATCAGTTTATTTGCAAGGGCAAGCTGGGAGTTATACCAGATTCCCTGATTGATTTCAGGATTGTATGCCTTGGCAAGATTAAGTGCCCAGAAAAACAACTGACGTTTAACACCATGAAGTGCAGCACCTTTTCCGACAATTTTATCATAGACTTTTTCAAGCAGGCGAGGAACCGTTGTAAACAGATTGGGTTTAATTTCCTTCAGGTTGTCGGCAATCGTTTCCATCGATTCAGCATAATAAATTCCAAGTCCGTTATACTGATAAAAATAGTTCACCATTCTTTCAAATGAGTGGCACAATGGAAGGAAGGAAAGTGCTTTGTCTTTTCCCGGATCGATTGTAAGAACTTCACGGCAGGCCAGAACATTGCTCACAATGTTGGCGTGGGTTAGCATAACGCCTTTGGGTTCACCGGTTGTTCCTGAGGTATAAATGAGTGTGGCCAGATCAGTTGGCTTTACCTGAGATTTCAATTCAGCAATTAATTCAGGTTTTTCTGAAAACAGTTTTTCCCCTTCAGTAAGAACTTCCTTCCAGAAAGGCATATTCTCAACATTGTTAATGGTAAAAACTTTCTGGCAGGATTTTACATTTTTATAAATTGGAGAAAACCGTTCGTGGAGCACTTCATTGCTGACAAAAAACAATTTGATTTCAGCATCATTCAAAATGTATTCAGCCTGATCAAGTGCAGAAGTCGGATAAAGAGGAACCAGAACTGCGCCAAGGGAAAGACAACCAAGGTCAATAAAATTCCATTCCGGTCGGTTTTCGGCAACGATTCCAATCATATCGCCTTTCCGGATTCCCATTGAATAAAGACCGAGTGCAAATTTTTCTGCAAGTAAGACACTTTCTTCAGCAGAATACCGGATCCAACGGCCATTCACCTTATTTACAAAAGCATCTTTACGGGCATAGTGATGTCGGGAATATTCGAGCAATTCGAACAAACGGGTAGGTTGTGCGTTCATGGCATCCTCTTAAGGTCAGCAATTTTCAGGTTGATTGCGATTTGGGTTCCGGCTAACCGGACTCAAGAGGTAATATGGCAGATTGAGGTTAGAAAATCAACCCCTGACTTTCCATTCTGTTTCAGAAACACCCGATTTCAGATTAATAAATCGGGCCATAATGAATAAAAGGTCAGAAAGGCGGTTCAGGTAAATAATAATGTGCTCAAATTCAGGGGAAGATTCTGAAAGCTGGACAATCAGACGTTCTGCCCGGCGGCAAACAGTTCGTGCAACATGAAGGTGAGCAGCAGCTGGTACGCCACCCGGAAGTACAAAAAACTGAAATGGCGGACATTGATCCTGATAATAATCAATTTTACTTTCTATCAGTTCAAAATCAGCAGGTTGAATTCTGGGAACCTTTGATTTAGGTTTGGTTCCACCCGGTGTTGCCAGATCGGCTCCCATGACAAAAAGATCATTCTGAATGTGTTTCAGCAATTCATCTTCCAGAGGGAGTTCAGTTGTGTATAATCTGACCACGCCGATAAAAGAATTCAGTTCATCAACCGTGCCGTATGATTCAACCCGTAACGACGATTTGCTGACCCTTTGTCCGCCAAATAAACTGGTACTACCAGAATCACCGGTTTTGGTATATAATTTCATATTGATTTCCCATCTTTTTGCAAACTTCTGAAATACCAAAGAGTCAGAACCAAGGCAATTATCATCAGCAAAGCGGATGTGTGAAACGGTGCTGTATGGCTGATTGTTCCAAAGGCAAACCCTCCCCAGATAGGTCCGAAGATTCGTGCAAGACTTCCAAAACCCTGAGAAATTCCCAGGATTTTGCCCTGTTCATTTTCACTGGCAGAGTTTGAAATCATAGCATTGGCACTGGGTGTAAAAATTGCAAGACCCAGCGAATAAGTTATGATAAGAACGACCAACATCCAAACCATATCAGGTTTGGCAAACGGCAAAAATAACTGAGAAATTGCAGTCAGAGCCAGTCCAATAATAATCAGTTTTTTGCTTCCTGCAAGCTGAGTCAGTTTCCCGATAAGTCCACCTTGAATAACAGCAGTAACAATACCAATAAGGGCAAACAGGTAACCGACGTGTTTAGCGTCGTAGTTCATCTGAGTTGCCATCAGAAGTGCAAAAGTGGCTTCAAAAACTGCATGACCCAATACCGTAAGGAAAAACAGCATAATCAGGTTGAAGGTATGGTTTTTATCCTTTTTAAGCAGAAAGGTATTTTTAAAAAGAGAAAAAAGACCGGGTTTTTTCGGATGGGACCCTGATACAGCTTTATCACGGGCTTCTTTCGGGTAACTTTCGGGCAGATAAAAAAATGCAAAAAACAGGTTAATGATACACAAGCCAACTGCCGCCAATCCGGGAACCTGGAATCCATATTGAGATAGAATGCCTCCTATTGCCGGCCCGAAAATAAAACCAAGACCAAATGCGGCCCCGACAATGCCCATCCCCTTAGAACGGTTTTCCTTTGTTGTTATATCCGCAATATAGGCTTGAGCTGCTCCAAAATTCGCACTGAAAGTACCGGCCATAATCCTTGAAATAAACAATACAAGCAGAGAACCTGAAAAAGCAAAAACAGTGTACGAAACCAGATTTCCGACAATGGAAAACAGCAAAATTGGCCGTCTGCCATATTTATCAGATAAACTACCCCAGAGAGGAGCAAAAATAAACTGCATGAGTGAAAAAACCGTTGAGAGCAGGGTTACTTCAAGGGCACTGGCATGATAATTCAGGGCATAGAACGGTAGAAGGGGAATAACAATGCCAAATCCGATCAGATCAATGAAAATTGTCAGGAAAATGGCAATCAGAGAAGGTTTACGGCTCATTGAATATTTCTAAAGAAGTACAAAGATAGACCTGTAAGGTTCAATTTCAAAAGATTAAAATAAGACTATAAAATCATCATTTAGTGCGGTTTCACATTCCGTTTACCATTTTGAATGGTTATAATTGTGATATAAAACAAATCAGGATAACGGAATGGCAGTTTTCAAAACGCTTACAATTCCGGAAGCCGTCAGCCACTCGGTCTCCGCTTTCGCCTCCCGCCCCGCATTGGGTGATGCTGAGGGAAAATTTTTAACCTATCAGGATCTGAAATACCGCATTCAGGACATCCGTGAGTTACTCAAAACCCAGGGAATCATCAAGGGTGACCGGGTTGCCATTCTGAGTGAAAACCAGATCAACTGGGGAGTTGCTTACCTTGGCATAACCACCTACGGGGCAGTTGCGGTTCCAATCCTGCCTGATTTTCATGCAACTGCAATTGCCCATATCCTCAGGCATTCAGAGTCAAAACTTGTTCTGGTCTCTTCCAGGTTTTCATCTAAGATTGCCGATGTTCAGGGTACCGTTCAGGTCAGTCTTGAAGATTTTAAAGTAAGACCAGCCGGTAGTTTTATTGAAGGAATTCTGCATCAGGGCGAAACAAAATTTTCGCATCTGAAAGAAACTGCTATGAAATGGATGGGCAAAATTAAGCACGATATTGCTGAAGATGATCTCGCCGTTATCATTTATACTTCAGGCACAACCGGTCACTCAAAAGGAGTCATGCTCTCGCATAAAAACCTCATTTTTGATGCCGTTAAAACCCTTGAAATGGTTGAAATTTTACCCACAGACCGTTTTCTTTCCATTCTTCCGCTTGCTCACACATACGAATGCACACTTGGTCTGCTGGCACCCATGATTCATGGAGCCTGTGTGTATTATCTCGACAAACCGCCTACAGCCGCAGCACTTCTTCCTGCCTTGTCGAAAATCAAGCCAACCATTATGTTGTCGGTTCCGCTTGTCATTGAAAAAATGTACAAGCTCCGGATTTTACCAAAACTCACGGGAAATTTTCTCATGAGGAGAATCTATCCGTTACCGGTCTTCAGAAAATTACTCAACAAGGCTGCCGGGAAAAAATTGGCCGAAACCTTTGGCGGGCAACTGAAAATGTTCTGCATTGGTGGTGCAGGTCTGGCTTCAGATGTTGAATTCTTTCTTCGCGAAGCTGGTTTCCCATATTGCATTGGCTATGGACTTACTGAAACAGCCCCACTTGTTACCGGTACCAATCCGGCAGGAACAAAATATAAATCTGCAGGAAAAGTACTCAATGGGATGCAAATTAAAATTCATGACCCGCATCCGGTAACCGGAGAAGGCGAAGTCTGGATTAAAGGAAATAACGTCATGCGGGGATATTACCGCGATCCTGAAAAAACATCAGAAGTTTTAACTTCAGACGGATGGTTCAAATCGGGAGATCTTGGTGTCATAGACAAAGAAGGTTACCTGTTTATCAAAGGCCGGCTTAAAAATATGATACTGGGCCCCAGCGGAGAAAACATCTATCCGGAAGAGATCGAATCCATTCTGAACGAAAATGAATGGATCTTAGAGTCTTTGGTTTATGAAGAGGGTGGACAGCTCACTGCACGGGTCTTCTTGAATTATGAAGTAATTGACATCGACATCAGTCACCGGCATTCGCACAGCGAACAAGACTCACGACGGATTGTAGAACAATATCTGGAAAAGGTAAAAAATGAAACCAATGCACGGGTGAGTAAATTTGCAAGAATAGCAAGACTTGTTGAACAAACAGAACCCTTTGAAAAAACACCGACCCAGAAAATCAAACGATATCTTTACAACTAAAACAAAAAAGGGCTGCCAACTGGCAGCCCTTTTTTGTTAACACCAATTTGGTGCTGAGTTATTTTGCAGTAACTGTGTAAATGGTTTCAGCTGGTGTTCCACCATAAATGTCACGATCAGTTACCCGAAGTGTAAACTGATTGTCACCCTGCTGAATTTTTACAGAGATACTTTGCCCAAAGCCCACAGATTTACCGGCATTGAACCACTCGTAAATCACATTCTTTTCTTCAGGCCGGTTAACTTCAGGTGCATCAAGCTCAACCGTTGGGTTTGCAGGATTCCATGCAACCGATTGTTTTACATTTTCAACCGATTTAAAGGTCAGAGCTTCCCAAACTTCAACTTTGAAATTTTCCTGTTTCAGAATTTCATTCCGTGGTTTCCATACAACCCTTATGGTTCTGGTGCCAAGTGTATCTGCAACCCAGGCAGATTGGACTTTACCAGCAGAATGGAACCCGGCAAACTGCGGCAGGTAAAACGATTCAGCTGTCAGAATTGTACCCTGACTGATAAATTCGGGCACCTTGATGGTGATATACGGAGCTGGCTTCACAACAATGAGTTGCTCAATACTGTCAGCAGAGTTACTCATTCCCTTATTATCGTTTTGCAATAAAGTTAACCGGTAACTGCCGGCATTTAATTTCAAAACAGGCTCAGTAAGAACGCTTCCGTCAAGTTTCCAGACTGTAGTAAGATTATCTCCATCACGATCACTTGATTCAGATGGTTTAAGAGCAACTGTTTCAAGTTCATACACAGGAAGACTAAGTGTCATTCTTGGCAATGGTGCTGCATTCACAACTAATTGACTTTGGAGTGTCGCAGTTTTGGTTGATGTGGTTGAATTATCATAAACCTTCAGTTCAAGATTATATTTCCCGAACCGTGGCGATGGTACTGTAATAAACGGATCAGTTCCAATCACTTTACCATTTAACTTCCATTCAAACAAAGTAATGATTCCGTCTGGATCTGATGATTCCCTTCCGTCAAGTACCAACGGATCGCCTTCACCAATCATCTCAGGAACAACCCATTGAACAATTGGTTTGTCATTTACGGCAACTGTCTTTTCAGTAAATGCTTTGTTATTGGTTCCGTCAATATTGGTGATATTCAGGGTAACCAGATACTTTCCGGGTTTTGTAAATGAGTGATTGATTACCGGACCTGAATAGGTTACAGAATCACTTTCACCTTTAATTTTCCATTGGAAATTATTGATGGTAACCGGTGATAATGAAGGCGCTCCGTCAAACCGGACCGATTCATTCAATGACACCCAATCGGCTGATTTGATAACAGCAACAGGACCATCAAGAACTTTAACCGTTCCTGAAGACTGGCTTAACGGTTGTTCAATACCTGCATCGCCACCTTTTACTGTAAGAGTAACAATGTAGTTACCAGTTGTTTTAAAGGCATAAGCAACAGTCGGTCCGTAGGCCTTGTCACCATTTCCGAAATCCCATTCATAATAGGTAATTTTTCCTGACTGATATTCAGAACGGATACCGTTAAACTGAATGGATTTACCAATAAATGCTGTTGTGTCTTTAAATCCCATATTGGCAACCGGGTAATTCTGGACTTCAAGAGCAACCGTTGTGATTGTTGGCTGATCTGAGAAACCATCAGACAATTCTGCAGAAACCAAATAAAAACCGGGTTTCTGGAAGTTGAAAGTTGGATTTAGTTCATTACTCGTAACGCCATTGAGGAAGGTCCATTTAACTTTAACCGGGTCACCATCCGGATCAAAACATTTTGATGCATCAAACTGAACCGGTCTTCCGGCTTTTACAACCATGAAAGAATCCATTATGGCCACTGGCGGACGGTTAACCGTTACCTGAATGGTATCAGAAATCTTTGAATTTATACGGCCTTGCTGGTCATCAATTTCAACTGCGAGTTTATGCAATCCACCATCAGGGGCATACCATTGAACTGCTGGTTTTTCACTTTTCCCACCGTCAGGGAACGTCCATAGGAATTTAAGGTCCTGACCATCAGCATCAAATGACTTCGAGGCATCCATCTGTACCCGACGGGCATTTGATTTTACTGTCTTGTTTACAATCAATTTTGGAGCAGTATTGATCAGAAGGATATTTCCTTCAGAAAGAACAACCGAGTTGCTGAAGCCTTCACCATCATCAACCGACAGACTGAACTTTTCAGGACCGGTTTTAGAGAATTTTTTACTGACTTTTTCGCCGGTCATCACAACACCATCAGAAAATGTCCAGCGGTAAACCTTCACTTTGCCATCCGGATCAATTGAACCTGAACCATCAAATTCAACCGCAGTTTCAGGGTCGGCAACCACAGGAGTAAACTTGACTTTCGGAACCGGTGAATAGTTAACGTGCACTTTTTTGGATACAACGTTCACTGCCTGATCAAAACCAGAATTATCTTTAACTTTCAGGGTTAAAACATGATCACCGGGTACAGAAAGTGGTGTAGTAGCTTTTAATTCATTTGAGAATACTGCACCATTTATCAGCCATTCATAAGAACCGATTTTACCGTCTGTGTCTGATGATTTTTCTGCGCTCACTTCGAGTATTTTGGCAGGATCATGACGATCAGGTGCGGTAATGACTGCAACCGGGTATTCATTAATAGTAATGGAGTGGGTAACAGACTGAACAGAATTAAGTTGCCGCTGGCCATCATCAACGGTCAGGGTAACCTTATAAGTGCCTGGATTTTGGAAAACGTGGTTTACTTTGCTGCCTTGTTCACGGCTTCCGTCACCGAAATCCCATTGATAACTGAAAATCCCCTGATCAGAATCCCTTGAGCTGTCTGCATTAAAAAACTGGGATGCAGAAAAATCTTTGTCTTTGGCTAATATAACCGGCTTAGGAGGAAAATTGACATAAATCGTTTTCTTTAACTCCTGAATTGAATTTATTGAACCTTCACCGTCATCAACCTTTAATGTTACCGTATAGGTACCAGGATTGACGAATGAACTCGTGTTGGTTTGTCCGGTTAGAGTTCTGCCATCAGAAAGAATCCATTCAAACAGAAGTTTTTTATTATCCGGATCAATGGTTTTTTCAGCATTCAGGGCAAATCTCTGATCAGTTGAAACCATTTCAGGTAAATCAAAATAGGGTGCCGGTGGAGCGTTTACTTTATACTTGAACGTAGTTTTGTAGGTTGAATTTGATGCCCCGATCGGGTCACTCACAGTCAGGGTAATTTCATAATTACCAAACCGTTCGTGTTTGAGGAGTACTTCTTCGTTGTTATTGCTTGAAACAATGCCTGAACCGGTCCAGTTAAATGTAAGAGGCTGCCGATCCTGGTCTTCTGTATTTTTTGCGATGAATTTAACTTCTTCGCCCTGAGCAAATTTTTCAATCCCGCTAATTTCTGTGTAAGGCTGTGAGTTTACGATTACTTGTTTCGTTGCAGTATCAGAAGCACATGATGAGTTTGTATTTTCTCCTGAAACAACAAGTTTTACATTATAAACGCCAGGAATGATAGTAGAAAAATCAAATTTCAAATCTGTTTTTCTGAGCTGATCATTAACAAACCACATGTAACGAAGTCCTTCATTTTCCTTACCCTGCGCCGCAATTGCGCTGAATTTAATAAGTTCAGAAGGGGCAACATTGTCTTTATCAGAAACAACAACCGCATTGGGTCTGTTTCTAAAAGTGGCAGTTGTAGAGAACGTCCAGTATTGAGGGAAATAAACTTTTTGAGTTGGGAAAATGATGTTGATGGGATAGGTACCGGGATTTCCAAAATTGATTGTTGCTGCTGAACCTTCAATAAACTGGTTGTCACCATAAATAAAAGCCGCTTTTGACCTCATTGAAAGCTGGTCTGGCGGGACTTCAAGACTGAAATACATTGAAAAGCAATCTTCAACAGTTTGCTGATTTACATTGATTTTAGGTTTGCTGAGAATGGCAGTTGAAATGAAATTCATATTCCATAGAATAGGTTTCAGCTTTCCATAAATTCCGAGGGTATTGTTGGGTTCATCGGTACCGGTGATCGTTAACCCCCATTGGTTTTGAATCCCGAACTTATCGGCTTCCCATTTTACAATATTTTCGCCAACAAGAAAATTTGAACCGAAATAGTCTTTTATATATATTTTTGAATCATCAACGCCGATTGTTTCAAGTTGAGGCGGTTCAAATTCTGAATCAAAAGCAGGAAGAAACTGAATTTCATCTTTTTCATTCAGGTTAAAAACAGTTACAGACAAATCAGTTGAGAGCAATTGCCATTTTGCACTTTGTGTAAAAACACCTTCCCTGTCCGTTACATTGATTTTAAAATTGTTAATATCATCACCGTCATTGGCATAAACCCTGAGAATATACCCATTTGCGCTGTTCTTTATGGTTGAGAAGGTAATCCAGCGGTTAGAATATTTGCTTTCAGTTCCGGCAACAATAGAAACAATGGGCTCTGCGGTACTTGCCTTGGTGACGAGATCAGTTCCACTTAAATCGTACAAAGTTTCAAATTTATAAAGACCAAAAGTGGTAATGGTATTCGGTTCATTTTTTAAAAAGTCTGACGACCCTGCAATACCGGCGTCAAAAATTTGAATAACCGCATCACCTGCATCAGTATTCGGCCTGATCCAGTAATCAAAAATGTGATATTTATCGCCAGACTCGGCTTTAACTTTTACACCAGCAATTGAAAGAAAAACATCAGACTGACTAAATGCTGTCCCACCAAAAATGGTAAAAAGCAAAATCAGGCAACACCAAGTAACCAATACCCGTTTTTTCATATCATCTACTCAATTTATATTGTTAAAATTCTGAATCAGGAACTTTTTGATCATTCTCTTACACTTATTAAACTAACTTAACCGAAGAATGACACTAAAATAAAGCTTTAAGTCAATAACTTCTTTCATTTTTCATAATTTAAGAGGAAACCCTGCAAAGAAAAGAAAAAAAGGTGGTGAATTCAAAGTAAAAACATAAAGCCTTCTCTGCTTAATGAACCCTTAATAGAAGGGGTTCCACTAAAACAGAATGTAAAATATTGTAATTTTTGTATTTAGAACTTTAAACCGGTTCCCCCTGTTCGAAGATCCATATTCAGTTCCAATATGTTTTTTAATTAAAGAAACAGAATTGCAACTCCGGTTACTGATAATATTGCACCCAAAATTTCCTTTGGAGTAACTTTTTCCCCAAAGAAAAAAACGCTGGGTGGAATGATTAGCACAGGAACAATGGCCATAATGGTAGCAGCAACACCTGCATGGGTATTCTGAACCGCAATCAATGAAAAGGATACACCCAGAAAAGGCCCAAAAAAGGCACCCAGTGTCAGCCACGACATTGCAGACTTGTGTTTAACCGCAGAAAAAACCCGTGACCACCGTCCAAAAACTGTAAAAATCGCAGCAAAACCAATAATTCCTGCTATGATCCGTATTTGTGTTGATGCAAAAGCATCGTAATTCTGCATGCCGATTTTACTTAAAATCAGCCCGAGAGCCTGACCCACTGCCCCGCCAAAAGCCAGAAGCAATCCGCTAAGCGGATAGGAGAGTTTAAACTTTTTCGGGTCTGCCCCCTCTTCATGACCAGGCTGATCGAGTACGACCATTGCAATACCGGTCAGAGTCAATACCATGCCGGCACCGTGGTACCACGTCAATATTTCACCCAGAAAAATCCATCCGAAGAGGGCTGTCATTGGCGGAGCAAGAGCCATAATCAGCATTGACACCCGGGCACTCATAACCATGTAGGATTTAAAAAGAAACAAATCGCCCAAAACAAAACCAACGAAACCTGATAGCATCAGCCACAGCCAGGCATGAGTTGAAGCATCCGTCGGGAAAAAATAACCGCGTGAAACCCACGAATAAACCGAAATAAAAAGAAAGGCAATAACCAGCCGGATAATATTGACCGAAAGTGACCCGACCGATTTACTGGCCTTTTCGAACGATAAAGCGGTAACCGTCCAGAAAATGGCAGTCAACAGGGCAGCAAGTTCTCCAACATGTCCGGAAATCATCTTATCCTCAAAAAAATATTAAAAATCAGGGCTGAATGGAGGGAATCAAAATAGAAACACCATGAAATGAAGGGGATTCCTTACTATTTTGCAGTGAAAGTCTGGTCTCATGCAAATTCGTTTTCTATCTTGTCATATTGATACAGACTTCATGGAGTTTTAAAATGAAAACACTATTACTTGTTAGTTTTTTTTCGCTGCTGATTTCATCATGTAATAATCAAACCACACTTCAAAAAGAAGTGCAGGCTTTTCTTGACGATTATAATGCTACCTATACTGAACTTGGTACACAAGTCAATGAAGCCCAATGGAAATTGAACACCCTGATAAAAGACGGTGATACTCTAACCGGAAAACTTGCAGATCAGGCAAGTCTGGCATTTTCAGATTTTACAGGAAAAAAAGTTACAAGTGATCAGGTTTCTGTTTGGTTAAAGCAACCTGAACTTCTCACCAATCTCCAGGTGAAGCAACTCAGAAAAATACTCTATCTGGCAGCCAACAATCCAGAATCAGAGAAAGAAAAAGTGAAACTGAGAATTTCTGCGGAAACTGAACAAACCCGGGCTCTCTTCGGATTTGATTTTAAACTGAACGGAAAATCTGTTTCCACCAATCAGATAGATTCTATTTTAAATAAATCTGAAAATATTCAGGATCGCCTTGAGGCCTGGCAAACCAGCAAGGAGGTTGGCCGTGTTTTAAAACCGGGACTTTCGAACCTGCAAAAACTCAGAAATGAAACAGTAGCAGGCTTGGGTTATTCTGATTTCTTTTCATATCAGGTATCCGATTATGGTATGACAACAGAAGAAATGATGGCACTCAATCAGCAAATAATTAAAGAAATCTGGCCATTATACCGTGAACTGCACACCTGGGCCAGATATGAACTGGCTAAAAAATACAAATCAAAAACAGTTCCTGATGAAATTCCAGCACATTGGCTGCCCAATCGGTGGGGACAGGACTGGACGGCTTTGGTTGATGTGGCAGGATTAAATCTTGACTCTATTCTTGCAACAAAAACCCCAGAATGGATCATGAAAACCGGAGAAGAATTTTATACCAGTATTGGCTATGAAAAACTTCCGGCATCTTTCTGGGAAAAATCAGATTTGTACCCGCTTCCTGCCGGAGTTGATTACCGGAAAAACAACCATGCTTCAGCCTGGCACATCGATCTGAATCATGATGTTCGTTCATTGATGAGTGTTGAATCAAATGCCGACTGGTACGAAACGGTTAATCATGAACTCGGCCATATTTATTACTATCTCAGTTATACAAATCCTGATGTTCCACCGTTGCTCAGAGAAGGTGCAAACCGGGCTTACCATGAGGCAATCGGGACGCAGATTGGCATGGCGGCCATGATGAAGGCTTTTCTTGCAAGCAACGGCCTTTTACCTGCAAACAGTCAAACAGATGAAACCCGTACTCTTTTAAAACAGGCCCTGAATTATGTCGTCTTTATTCCCTGGTCAGCCGGCGTGATGACCGGATTTGAACATGAACTTTATGCAAACAAATTGCCGGTTGATCAGTACAATAAAAAATGGTGGGAGCTCGTTAAAAAATATCAGGGAATTGTTCCTCCATCATCCAGAGGTGAAGAATTCTGTGATGCAGCGTCAAAAACCCACATTAATGACGACGCCGCCCAGTATTATGATTATGCACTTTCAAATGTGATTCTTTTTCAGTTGCATGAACATATTGCAACGAATATTTTGAAACAGGATCCAAGAAACTGCAATTATCACGGAAATAAAGCCGTTGGTGATTTTCTGAAATCCATTATGATTCCGGGATCAAGCAAAGACTGGCGTCAGGTATTGAAGGATAAAACCGGAAGTGACCTCAGTGCAAAAGCAATGGTAAACTACTTTTCCCCTTTGCTGGTTTACCTTAAAAAGGAAAATGAAGGCAGAAAATATACTTTGTAGAAAAATTACAAGTGATAAGTTATAAGTCGAGCGAAGCGAAGATCCCGAAAGCTTTCGGGGTGGTAAGTTGGGCGTAGGGAAGATTTCGAATTCACTTCAAGGTTGCTTGTGTAGTCAGAAAAATTTTAAAATTCCAAATCGAAAAAAGGTCACTGAGCGAAGTCGAAGTGCCCTTTTATTATTCGAACCTATTTCAGAATTTCAATATCGAAGATGGTGACATCCTCATAGGGCCATCCGCCGTCATCTGTTTTAACAGATGCAATTTTGTCAATTACATTTAACCCTTCAATCACTTCACCGAAAACGGTATGTTCGCCGTCCAGGTGAGCTGCCCCTTCGTTGGTTTTGTAAAAGGTTCGTTGCTCCGGCGAAAACTTATAATGCTGTTCTCTCTCAATTTTGTCGAGATCGGCATCGGCAAATGTTGTTCCCTGCACAATATAGAAATCTAAAGGTGATGATCGTTTCGTTGGGTTATCATCATAATCCCGGGTAGCAGCCAAAACTCCCCTTTTATGAAATCTGGATGGTCTGAATTCTGCCGGGAGAGAATAGGGTCCGAAGCTTTCCTTGTATTCCTTCCTCCCCTTCTTATCAGTATCGCCACCTTGAATTGCAAATCCCTTTACCACCCGGTAAAACACCGTATTGTCAAAAAAATCAAGTTTAACCAACCTTATAAAATTTGCACGGTGAAGTGGGGTATCGGTATACAACCTGATTTTCATGTTCCCTTTGCTTGTTTTTAAAAGCAACAGGGTTTCTGGATTTTTATTTCCGAAATCTGTAAGAAACGAATCAACAATCTTGTTGTTCAATGCCCTGGCAGATTTCCCGAACAGTGGCTTTTCCTCTTTTTGAGGTTCTGGCTGCGGAAGTGTTTGAGGCATTTCCTGTTGTTTACAACCAAATACAAAAACCAGAAACAGCGGTAAATAAAGAGATTTTTTCATGGGCTAGATTGAGTGAACCAGATATAATTACTTTGTTGAAATAAAAATCAACAAATATGGAAATCAGATCAATTTTCCAGCTCTAAATAAAATTAAGTTTTCAGAAACCAAAGCCACTCGTTTATTAATTATTTATTATATTATATTGACTTCATTGAGAAAGAATCAGATATTGCCATCCAAATCTAATTTATCCCGGAGTACAAATGACTGCTAAATATTTTTCTCTTTTACTCGTTTTGTTTGCATTTTTTGGTGTTGGTTGCACAGAAAAGGACGAGACTGATGAAGCCATTTTATCAGGAAAAGTGACCGATACAAATGGCAACCCGATTGTTGGTGCAAAGATTTTTTATAAATTTTATTCTTTAGAAACCGGTGTGTCTAAACTAGCAAAACCAAACCCATCAACGAATATCTCTTTTAGCATCCCTGTCTCTGAGCCCATCACTGTAACACTCCACCAATATTATACCAATAATCTGCTGGCTACACTTTTTGAGGGGACACCTGAAACAGGAAATCTTTCTATTTCAATGTCCACAGATAAATACCGGATTTCAAATGGTTTATATAACTATAAAGTTACCGGCAAAACAATTAATTATCAGGGCACACTTGTAAACGAAATTCTGGATTCGGGAGTTTTATTGGAAAGTACTCCTCTTGGGGTTTCTGATTCGAAAGGTGAATACAGCATTCTTATTCCAGTTTTAGGAATCGGTTACACCACGAACCGAACAAATGCAACAGGTGAAGTAATAGGAACACGAAAAATTAAAGATACTATTGATCTGATTGTTTACGTCCCCGGCAAACCAGTTCAAACCAAATCAGTAACGATTGATACTAAGAAATCAAGTCAGGTCTCTTTTCAATTTTAATTTCGTAAAAAACAAGAAGCCCGGATAATTTCCCTGTAAAGAAAAAATCCGGGCTTTTTATGCTTTATAACTTTAAACAGTTTTCAATTTACTCAGCGTACCACGTAAAGCTTTTGTAACTATTCAATTTCACCACGGAATGAGTCCGGATTGAACCAATCAAAATTCCGGGTCATGTACATGACAGAAGCCAGAACACCAAATAAACCGAGACTTCCAATCAATAAAGCGTAATCTTCAAGCTGAAGAATAACAAAAAGGAATAAATACAAGATCAGCAACAGACCGGTAATAAGTCCGGTTGAGCGAAGTTCCTTCAATACGGCTTTTGCATACAATCCGATTAGAAGCAAAATCGCAGCCGCCGAAATCCAATATGCCCAGTTAAAGCTCAGATGCTCTGAAATTGAGAGCAGAAGGGTGTAGAAAATGATTAAAGCAAAACCGATGAGCAGGTATTGAACCGGGTGAATTCTTCTTCTTGAAGCAATTTCTACCATAAAAAAGGCAAGAAACGTAAGACCGATAAACATAATGGCATATTTAACGGTTCTGCTGGTTTTTTGGTAGTGGTCAACCGGTATCAGTAAATTAACACCAAACCGGGTTTCTTCGATTTTAAAATCACCGTCAATCCAGGTTTGCGGGAAATTCCGGTTCAAATGAAGAACTTTCCATGATGCAGAAAATGCGGAATCTGTGACATTTCGGCTGTCGGGAAGAAAATCTCCGCTGAAACTTGGATTTCCCCAATTCGCAGTTACGGTTGCTTTTGTTTCTTTTCCTGCCGGAACCAGATAAAACTCACCACTTCCGTTCAGATTCAATCGGGTTGAAAATGGAATGGTCAGTTTATTAGGATCAACCGGATATTTGGCACTGAGACCGGAGGATAAATAACTATTTGTAAGAACAGACGGATTTGCAGTTAAAACAGAATCTCCGGCTTTGATCACAACCATATCCTGAATTCCCTTCAGGTCAGAAATACCCAAAGCAAAAAAGGCCTGGTCCCAAAGCATTTGTTCAGGCGCAATTCCGTGCTCTTTCAGATTGGGCAGTTGAAATTCAGCAGCCAGATTAACCTCTGACTGGTATAAAACCACTTCAAAGATTCCACGATACCGAATTTCAGGTTTTAGAACAGAATTCACTTTTAGCGATTCAGGTAAAATGTAAAGATTCTGGAAAACGGTTTGAGCCTTTCCATCCGACATCACCACTTTTGTAAATGGAATGGTGAGAACAGGTCCGGTAATGGTTTGCCGTCCCCCCCATTTTGAACCGACTTCAAGAACTGCTTCAGTTCCTGAATGGCTTCGTTCATTGATCAATCCCTCAATCATCATTGCAGGAATAGTCAGAAGAAGCGAAAGAACGATTATAATGGCTAAACGCCAGCCAATTGAGCGGGTAGGAATTAAAGGCGCAGAAGACATGTTCACCTCGGATTTTATTTGGTTTTGGTTCCATGATGAGATCCGGGCGGAACCTCATCATCCTCATCAAAAACCTGGTACTTGGTTTCCTCAAGATCCTCAAACTGACCAGTTTTAACAGCCCAGATATATAATCCAAAGGCACCTGCTGCAACCAGCAGGGAAATCAGAATGAGAATATAGAGTGAAAACATGAAGACTCCGTTTTCAATAAAGATACCGGTATTCTGAACCACTGACAACCGGTTAATAGCCCATTCGACGGAGGGTTGAAGAAACAGTTCGTCTAAGAAAGAGGGAATTCAAAACGACTGAAATGGAACTTAATGACATGGCTAAAGCAGCATAAACCGGAATTAAAACACCCAAAGCGCCAAGCGGTATCATCACCACGTTGTAAACAAGTGCCCAAAAAAGGTTTTGTCTTATTTTTCCGTAGGTTATCCGGGCAAAATAAATCGATTTCAGAACCGAAGGCAATGAATTATTCAGCAAAACGACACCCGAACTATCCAGGCTGATCTGACTTCCTTCCCCCATTGAAATCCCAACCTGAGCCAATGATAATGCCGGTGCATCGTTTACACCATCACCAATCATCATCACCGTTTTTCCCGAGTCAATCAGTTTTCTGATTTCATCTGCCTTTTCTTCAGGAGACAATTCACCCTGAACCTGCTCTTGTGTTAGTCCAAGAGCTTTTGCAAGCTGGCTCACATTTTCCTTCCGGTCACCGGAAAGAATTTTAACCGGGATTTTCAGTTCCGCCAGCTTTTTCAGAGTTTCTTTTGCTTCAGGTCTGATTTCGTCAGCAATTTCAAGAATTGAAATCAACTCGCCATCAACAGAAACCAGAACCGGAACATGGCCACTTTCTGCAATCTTTTTTATCAGGTTCAGGTTTCCTGAAAAATCAATTTGAAAATCTTCCATTAATTTCACATTGCCGGCAGCTACTGAATGGTTCAGGGTTTTAAAGGTTATCCCCTTACCACTGTGTGACTCGAAATCAGAATACGGTTCATATTTCCCTGTTGTCGCAAAAAAATGAGTCCGGATGGCACGGGCAACCGGATGGTAAACTTCGGTTTCAGCATGAGCAAGTGCAGAATACAAACCTTCTGGTACGTGCTTTTCTGCCAATTCATGAAGCTCAATCAATTTCATAATGCCTGTTGTGAGTGTGCCAGTTTTATCAAAGACAACCTGATCAACTTTTACAAGTTCTTCAAGTACCTCTCCATTTTTAATCAGGATTCCCCTTTTAAGCGATTCACCTGTTCCAACCAGAATTGCCATTGGAGTGGCAATACCCAATGCACATGGGCAGGCAATGACCAAAACTGAAATGGCGATTGGGAAAGCAACAGCCATACCAGATGTTACATACCAAAGAAAAAAACTTCCGGCAGCAAAAAGCAGAATCAGGTAAATAAACCGTGCTGAAACCTTGTCGACCAGCCGTGAAATTGGAGATTTTGAAAGCTGACTGTCTTCTATAAGTTCCAGCACCTTTGAAAAGATAGTTCCATCCCCAACAGAAGTAACCTGCATTTTAAAAGTTTCGTTCAGATTCCTGCTCCCGGAAATCACCTGATCACCCACATTTTTTTGTCTGGGGATCGATTCTCCTGTCAAAACTGATTCATCAAAAGCAGAAGTTCCTTCAATGATAACCCCATCAACCGGTAGAATATCTCCCGGATAAAACTCCAGAATATCCCCTTTTCCAACATCATCAATTCCGGAATTAATCCTGATTCCATCCTGAATTTTTGTAACGGTATCCACCCGGTAATCGTCGTATTTATCAGTTTCTTTCAGAATTTTCTGTTTAGCTTTTGATTCAACGTAACGGCCAAGCAGAATAAAAAAGATGAGCATATTGGCAGTGTCAAAATAGGTTTCACCCACCCCGGTGATCACATGCCAGACTGAAAGAAAAAATGCAGAAAGTGTTCCGATGGCAATCAGTAAATCCATCCCCGGGTTGCGTGTTTTTATATTATACCAGGCTCCCTGCAAAATGGGTTTTCCTGCAAAGAAAACGCCAGGGATCGTCATGATCATATTGATCCACTGAAGAAATGATCTTACCTGCGGATCAATTCCCTGGAAATATCCGGCATACAGGCCAATGGCCAATAACATGACATTCATAGAAATCAGTGCAGAAGCACCGAGTCTCATGGTCAGGTCTTTGGTTTCAGCGTCGAGGGTGGGTTTTGCTTTTGACGGATGGAAAGGATAGGCGTAATACCCGATATTGGCGATAGTATTCAGGATATCAGCCAATGTAATTAACCGGTTATCCCATCGGATTTTTGAACGGTGAGTTCCGGGGTTGATGTTAAACTCAAGAACACCCGGCAATTTTCTGATGATTTCTTCATTGGCAAAAACACATGCTGCGCAATGAATTTTCTCAATTTTTAAATAGACAAGCTTGATTGCCCCCGAACCCTGAACGAATTCACTATAAAGGCTATCCATCCGAATCTGTTCTTCTTCAGAAAGAATGACAGCACCCCGCTCTTCACTCAGCCCAAGCTCTTTCCTTTGAAGATTGTAGAAATCATCGTAACCAACCTGTTTGAGTATTTTAAAGGAAAGTTCGCAACCTGGACAGCAAAAATGCCTTTCCAATCCGTTAACCGGCGTTTTGGTCAGTTTTTTTTCAGGAGTGAGTTTGCTGCAATGATCGCAGTAAAAGTGGGAGCCTTTTTGCATGACTGCTTTTTACCGGATTGTAAATCGAAATTCTTTCCGGAAGTAAAAGTCTTTAAGCTGTATTCCGGCCTTTATATACCAATCACCTGATTCAGAAAATGTATGTTTGAAAGCAAAGGATGAATCAGTAACCGGAAAGACGAGATGAAGCGAATCTGTTTTTACCGAATTGACCCTGAATACAATAAACCTGGCTGTATCTGCCAGATTTAAAACCTGTTTGGGAGAGAAATAAAAATTGATGGCAGATTCACCGGTTTTGAATGACGACAATTGCATTTTAAGATCAATTCCTGATGCTTCCTGCGTTGCCCGGCGATCTGATTCAGGCTGAAAAAAGTCCTGCTGTTTTTTATAATCATCTTTAATCGGAGGGGTAAACAGATCAGTTCCCACATATATAATATGAACAAGCCCGGCAATCAGGGCAACAAATAATAATGGAATGGTAATGACCCAATGTGTTGAAACTTTATTTGACACGGAAAAATCCTTGGTTTATTTCTTTTCTGTCGCCCTTATTGTCTTCAACCACTAAGATAAACTCTGATTCTTCCTTTCCAACCGGAAGTTCAACCATTAATGGCAATCTCACTGTTTCATTTCCTTTTACCAGATAGTAAGTTATCGGTGGCAGAAGCTTAAATTCTGCCGGGGTGATTGAAACTGAAATCCTTTTTTCATCTGAACCTAAATTATCAAGTACAAGAGTGTACCCGTTTACAATCTGACCTGAAATAATTTTACCTGTGAAATTTGAATTTCTGCTGAGGTTAACCTGAAGATCAATTTTGAAAAAAACCTGCCAGATCACAAACAGTGAGGCAATAATGGCAACCAGTGCTACCATGAAAGACTTATCTCTCAACAAAGAAGGTGTTTTTTCTGCTGACCAGTATCTGACCAGGTTTGCTTTCCCCTTTTTCGCCATGATCGGTTCACAGGCATCCACACATGCAGCACAGGCAATACACGACATCTGCAATCCATCACGGATATCAATGCCAGCAGGACAAACCCGAACACACATCAGACATTTTGTACAATCAGTTTCACCCCGTTTTTCATCATAGGCAACAACAGTTGTACTTTCAGAAAACAAAGCTCCCTGCATTTTTGCGTACGGACATAAATACTCGCAAAAACTTTGTCTGACAATTACCATATCCAGCCAGGTAATAATAAAAGAAACGGCAAGGGAGCCAATTGCAAATGCACTTAACGTTCCGGTAGTTAACCTGTTTAAAAAATCATACGGGTTGATGAAATACCAAACGACGTCAAGGGCAACCAGAAAGACAAATCCGGTCATTGTTGCGTAAGAACCGATCAGGCGGAGGTATTTGTTAACCCCTTTAATATTTTTCCGGGGTAACCAGAACTTTTCAAAAACCCTCAGAAAATCGGTGATAATGGTTTGGGGACACATCCATCCGCACCACACCCGTCCCCAGATCAACGTCACATAAATAAGTCCAGCAACTCCTGCAATCGTTAAACCGAACAGAACGTAAAACTGAGTAAAAGGGAACACTCTGAAAAAGAGATGGAATTCCATATTTACGATATCCAAGAGGAACAAGCTTGCACCATCGATAACGATAAACGGAACACCAATCAAAAAGATAAAGAAAGACAACCCAACCCAACGTCGACGGTTAGTATAGGTTCCTGACTCCGGGTGAAAATAGGGGACTTTTCGCATAACAACTCCTGATTTCCTGATCTGACCAACCAAACACCAGAAAATGTCGGAAGAAAGATGATAAACAGATTAGGATAGTGAAAAAAAAAGCCAGTCTGTCGGCTGACTGACTGGCTTTTCAAACAAACATGTTGGGTCAATCAGGGTGTAACTGAAAGACTATGAACAAAAGCAGTAAGTTTTAAAATATCATCGGTAGGAATCTGACCTTTGTAAGCAGGCATTCCTTTTGGACGACCAATATCAATCGACTTATAAATCGCCTTTGCATCACCGCCATATACCCATTCAGCATCCTTCAGATTCGGACCAATCAAACCTTCAGCACCAGCACCATGGCAAGCAGCACAAGGTTGGGTTGAGTACAATACCTTACCTTCTTCAATAGCAGCAGCATTATTGAAAAACTTGTCATATTGTATTGAATCAACAACTGTTGCAGCGAGTTTTTTCTTAAAAACTTCCATATCAGAGTTGAATTCACCTTCCTGAGTCCACCCAGAAACACCCGGGAGGTAACTTGGGGTATAATATATCCCAAAACCAAGAAGAACGAGAGCAATCAACTTAAAACTGAATGGAAGTTTGTTCCTGGTTTCAGGATTGTATTCTATTCCATCATAGTCTGATTGCTTATCATTTTTTTCATTTTCTTGCATCTTGACTCTCCTCATCATCTAATAGCATGTCGTACTTGGGTTGTTCAACAGATTTTTTAATGCTTTTCCGGTAATAATATATGATGATTACCAGCATAGAAATGCCGAGTAAAATCGTCAATCCCGCCTGAATGTAACCCATTTTATTTTACCTCTGTTTCAGGTGTTGTAACCAATGAATCAGGCACAACCGGACTGACGGTTGCAGAATCAACCACAGTTTCAACCGCTGCCTTGTTAATCATAGTTCCCAAAACCTGAAGATAAGCAACCATTGCATCCATTTCAGTTTTACCAGCGAGTAATTCTGGTGCAGCTGCAATTTCTTCATCTGTGTAAGGAACACCAACCGTACGCAATGCTCCCATTTTACTTTTGATATTGGAAGGATCAAGTGGAGTCGTTGCCATAAAAGCATAGGCTGGCATATTTGATTCTTTCACAAGTGATCTTGGATCAGTCATGTGCTGTACATGCCAGGAATCAGGATATTTACCCCCGATACGTGCAAGATCAGGTCCGGTTCTTTTTGAACCCCAAAGAAACGGGTGATCATAAGCAAATTCACCCGATTTTGAAAATTCTCCATAGCGAAGAACTTCATCCCGCAAAGGACGAACCGTTTGGGTGTGGCAGTTATTACAACCTTCACGCATGTAAATATCACGGCCTTCGAGCTCAAGAGCTGTGTAAGGTCTTACTGTTGAAATTTTTACTTCCATCCCTTCCATAAAGAAAGGTAGAAGTGCAGTTACCACACTCCCGATCAGAATGACCAGAAGTGTAACGATAATGAGAATGACTGGTTTACGTTCCAGAACATTGACTTGGTTTTCACTCATACTGCACCTTCAGTCTTGACTTTAGAAGCCTGGCTTCCTTGTTGGATGGTCTTGAAAATATTATAGGCAAAGACAATGGCACCGGCAAGGAAAATAATTCCGCCGATTGACCGGATGTCCCAATAAATATAGGATGCTGTAATTGAATCCTGAAAAGTATACTTCAGAGATCCGTCAGCATTTGTGGCTTTCCACATGGCACCCTGCATAATTCCGGCAATCCACATACTGATGCTGTAAATAATTTGTCCAGTAAAAACTAACCAGAAGTGAGTGTTTGCAAGCTTTACAGAATACAAGTCAGTTTTGTAAATTTTTGGAATGACATAATAGAAAGAGGCCATAATCGTCATTGCAAACCAGCCCATTGTTCCCATGTGAACGTGCCCGGGAACCCAGTCTGTATAGTGAATAAGGGAGGAAATTGACCTGATTGCCTGAGACGGACCTTGTAGGGTCTGCAGACCGTAAAAAGTAATTCCCAGAATGAAAAATTTGGCAAGATAATTGGTTTTCATCTGTTCCCAGTTATTTCCCATGGTCAGATATCCGTTGATCACACTTCCCCAACTTGGAGCAATGAGCATGAGTGAGAATGCAATAGCAACGGTTTGAAGCCAGTCAGGTACGGGTGTCCAGATCAGGTGGTGAGCACCGGTCCAGAGATACATAAAAACCAATGACCAGAAAGCCACAATACTTAACCTATGTGAGAATAAAGGCAGGTTGGTGACTTTCGGGAAAAAGTAGAAGAAAATAGCAAGAATAGGCGTTGTAAAAACAAAGGCTACAGCGTTATGACCATACCACCATTGCACATTTGCATCGTTGACCCCTGCATAAAGGGAATAAGATTTAAACAATGAAGCAGGAACTGCAAGATTGTTAAAAATATAAAGAACGGCGACGCCAAGAATCGTTGCAATCACATACCACAGTGACACATACATTTTACTAACCGTTTTGGTTAAAATGGTGCCCAGCATATTCACAGCAAAAAATACCCAGAATAGAACAACCAGAATGTCAATTGGCCACTCAAGTTCAGCATATTCTTTGGTTGTGCTAAAACCAAGATGGAGGGTAATAACTGCAGCTGCAATGGTCAGGTTGTAAAGCCAGAAATTAAATTTGGCTAGCTTGGGCAAAAACAAAGGTGCCTTGGCAAGCCTTGGAACCATATAGTAGGAAAGGGCAAAAATTCCGGAAAGCCCGAAACCAAAAGCACCGCCATTGGTATGAATCGGGCGAAGTCTTCCGTAGGAAAACCATTCACCAAAATTTAATCCCGGGTAGACCAGCTGGAGAGAAATCACGACCCCGTAGAGTAATGATGCCAGGCCCCAGATGATCATGGAATAGGTGTAGGCCTTTACTGGCCAGCTGTCATATCTTTCTTCCATAGTCGCCTCATAAGTTTTTCAACATCTGAATTCACCTGAAACTGTTCTGAAATCAGATTTTTTTGGTGAATTGTGGTACAAATATTCTTTATTCGCACCCCAGATTTCTACTTTTGTTACACTTCTATTACAGTTCTAATCCATTTCTAAGAAATCAACCTTAGAAATCAAGGATTTTTCTCATCTTTTGACATTTCCTGGCCATTTTTTGATCTCAAACTTTCAAAGTAAAGGATTTAATTTGAAAACCAAACATTTTATAAATGGAATCAAGTGGATTGGTCTTGTTGCACTGATGCTCATTTTTATTTCATGGTGGGGCAATAAAACGATTTCAACATCTGCACCCGAATTATCAATAAATGAAACTGATACAAATGGACAACCCCTTTCAGCTGATTCCCTGAAAGGGAAATGGGTTATTCTGAATGTATGGGCAACCTGGTGCCCACCCTGCAGACTCGAAATGCCTGGCCTGGAACGAATTCATAATCCGACTGATGTTGTTGTAATTGGTATCAGCACAGACAATCCGGAAGACCTTTATGAATTTTTTAAAACCCATACCATTGAGTTCCCTGTTATTTTACCTTCTTCTGGGTTTATGGCATGGCTGAACCAGATTCACCCGATAGAAAAGCTGCCAACTTCATTTGTTTTCAACTGGCAGGGAAAACTAGTTAAAATACAGGAAGGATTTTATGGCGACTGGCAGATCAGATGGGATAAATTTTGGTATGATGATTAAAAAAGACCGAGTTGTGAGTTTTCTTCTTCCTTTAATTTTAATTTCAATTTTTTTACAAGTGCCGGAACAATTACGTCAAGATCAGGGTGACAACTCGTACAACCATCACCAGCCCCTGTTGCGGCCATGACACTTTCAGGCGTTTTCGCACCTTTACTAACAGCATGTTCCAGGTCTTCAACTGTGATTCCGTAGCAAAAGCAAACGACCGAATTCATTTTGACAGCCTGATAACTGAGCCTGTCACACTCCTGCTTTTTTCAGACATTAGAAACTCAAGTACTGAAATGAATTCCTCTGTTTTAATCCATTTATTGAAATCAACATCAGGCATTGAAGTCCGGTTGCCGGTTGTATCCAATGTAGATGGAATGATGGTGTTAACGGTTATATTCCTTCCTCTTAGTTCCTCAGCCAAAGTCTGGGAAAAATAGTGCAAGGCTGCCTTAGAAACACCATACGCGCCGTATCCAGGATTTGGTGCCAATCCAGCCTCTGCCCCAACAAATAGGATTGGCGTATGATTTTTTTCTGTAAGTGCAGGAATGATGACTGGCGCAAGTTCCCAGGCAGACTGAAAATTCATTTCCATCATCTGTCTAGTTTTGTCTGATGGAGCATTTTCAAAACTTGTTCCACCCCAAAATCCGCCAGAGAGGTGAAACCATGCATCAAACGAAGGAACCGAAATTAAATAGCTCACCAAATCTTCGGTTAACCCCAGATCATTGGTCTTCCAATTCACCCACGTGAAATTCGGGAATACCTGTTTTGGCTTTTCAGAACTGTATGTACCTGTTACACGAAACCCGTTCAGGCAAAAGAATTCAGAAACAGCCAAACCCAGTGCACCACTTGCACCCGAGATAAAAATTGATTTCATTTTTATTTTATATTTTTTTCCCACTCACGCCGGTACTCAAGCCAGAAGTCATCATAAGTGTAATAATCAAAATACCGGTCAAAACTGTAACCAACTATAGAATCATCAACCCTGATCGGATTAAAACTCAAAGGTATCATGGCACCTGCCCGTCTGTAGTTGTAATACCAGGTAAGTTCAGTGGGCTTCCATTCAACATTCACGGGCGGACCCAACACAATATAGAGCATTCCAACATCAGTTTTCCAACCGGGTTTATAGGTTGAGAACAAATAATTTGCTTCTTCTGCCCGCTGATAAAAAAGTGCGATTTTTCGTTTGGCCGCTTCAACGTTTCCGTTTGAAAGTCGTAGCCAGAATTTATCAAAATTCTGTTTTAAAAGTGAATCTCTACCTTCAACGATTGATTCATATTCACCCGAGGTTGCAAGATACCTTACTATTTCAACCGCTTCCCGAATAGATTTGATGTAAGGATAGCCTTTCGGGAAAATATAAAAGGTTTCCTTTTTTGAAGTAAAAACCTGATCACCTGCGCGCAAAAATACCTGACCTGTAAAAACACCTGGTTTGAGCGTATCAGGCAATGGAATGTTAAATTCAATTGACCGGCGGATATCAGCCCTCAGAAGGGTATCCAGAGGAGAAACTGAATACACGATTTTATCAGGTTTGTAACCACGGGTTTCAATGGTTCCGTCTATCGGATTTAATCCCCAAATGGGTCTGGCAACAACTGTATCTGACTTCAGCCGGTTGATGACAAGCTCCACTTTAATATCTCCAGATGAAACCGGTAAACCCACATCAAAATTAAAGGCCGTACCGTTCTGATCACCTGCAATCAGGCGTTTTGTCAGAGAAATATTTTCCTTTTCTGAAGATTCTAAAAAGCGTAAACTGGATAACTGGTAAGTATGCTCATTTGGTTCAAGCATGTAACCTGAGGCAATTCTAAAATCAGATTTTGAATTTTCATCTGAAAAAACACCTTCTATTTTGTGGGCACCCCGCCCTTCAGGAAGCTGAATGTGTATTTTTTCAAAAACAAAGTCCTTTGTTTTTGAAAAATTATCCACCAGCTTTGAACGCAAAATAAGGGTATCGAGCACAATATCATTATCCCCCCCTTTTACACTCATACTCAGTGAATAACTGGCTTTAAACCCATCTGCAGTCTGAATAAAACTTAGTTCATGACGGGGTATTTGTAAAGAGAAAAAAACAGTAAGTTTTGACTCTGCAATCCGGGTATAAACTGCATAATTGATATGTTTTCGGGCAAACGGATTCATCTGATCAGCGATATACTGCCTTGAAGATTCAGACTGTGAACATGATTGCAAAAGGAAAGGTAATACACAAAAAAGGGTCAGTATTGAATTTAAACCATACTGTAACCTTTTGTGGAATAATGCCTTAATTTTCATCAGCGACCTTTCCAATTGAATATTTCAGTAGTCCGGTTTCCGGTTTTATCTTCAAGCGAAAGTACAACCTGGTAATCTGAAGCGGGTTTCACACGGTCTGTGTAAACTTTAAGTAATGCCTTTTCCGGGTCAAATTCAGCAAGACACCATTGTTTATTTACCAGCACTTTAATTGAACTGGTGTTTAGTCCGGTTCCGGCATCCTTAATTTTAAACTCAAGTTTCTTCCCGGTAATCCGGCTGCCGGATCCAGATTTTTGAATCAAAATTGGCGGTAATGAATCCTGACCATAACCATAAACGCCCAGTGAATTAAAATTAGAAACAAAATAATCATCCACGGTTCTATTCCCAATAAATGAGGAAGAATTTCGGTTAAACCGGTATAAACCAATGCCCGATTTCATTTTTTGAGTTTTTTTAAACTTTAATTCTGCTAGAGAATAAAACGGAACTGAACCAGAACCCAATTCTAACCGGTAATCAGAAAAATCTGAAAGATATCCAGTTTCTGTGAAAGTAATCCATTGAGGGGAAAATAAGTTTCCCGCATCGAAAAAAACAGAGTTTCCAGATGCCAGATTAACCGTCTGTGGTGTTGTATTGGTGATATAGACATACTGCCACTGTTTTTCTAAAATCAAACTTTCGTTGCTATTCATCAGTTTTAAAGAAAAATTCTGGGGTACCAGCATTGATTGAACCTGAAAATCAATAAAAAGTGATTGTTTACCGGTCACAACCTGTACGGGTAAAAGACTATGATTCCCTTGGATGAGTGCAATTCTGAACTCTTTTTTAGCCACTGATTTACCACGGATGTCCAATCTGATTTTATCTTCTTCACGACTCACAAAAAAGGTATCAATATCAGATTTTTCAAGATTGCCTGAGGCACCGGTTACCGGGTACCAAATAAGAGGGGCAACTTCCGCCGGAACATTAACAGAAAATTCAGGTATTGAATATTTTTTCCGCTCTTTTACAGCCAGGAATTGCAGACCAGAAACATCCTGCTCTGTTTGATATTCAAATTTGAAATTTAATTCGGTTTGGTTTCCCAATAAATCACTCACGACAACCCGGCCGGTATGAAGACCAGAGTTTAAACCAAAAATCCTTCCAGCCTTTTCAGAAATTTTGTTGTAAATCACCAGCGGATTGGGTTCCGACTCAAACAACCGGGTAAACCTGCCAAAACCATCTCTTAAAAATTCAGGTTCACGGTCAATCAGGATGTAACGTGCCTCATCAACCGGGAATTGATCATATTGTATTTCATAATGCAGTTTACCATCTATCCACAACTGAACCTGGTGAAATCCGTATTTATTTGATTTTCCGGAACTGAGATCATAGCCATCAATTAAGAAACCGGCATTTTCTGTGATGACCGGAGTATCGCTTAATTCAAGGCCCCCAGAATTTTGCCTTTTGAAATCCTTATAAATGACCGGCTCAAAACTATGATTGACTTTCCCTGAAAATGTTAAGGGTCTGACTCCCAAACCTGTAATCGTGGGGGGCGTGATGTCCTGAAATTGTCCTTTTTGGAATCTCAACGGATTGAGCTCATTCCCTGACGGATCCCTGATTTCAAAATGAAGATGCGGACTTCCAATTCCGGTTTCACCTGTAAAGGCAACCAGATCACCTCTTTTAACGGGCAAATCTTTCGGATTAAGAAAAATATTCAATTCGTTTCGCATCAGTTCATAATGTTTATCAAGAACAAACTGTTTAACTTTTCCTGCAAAACCATCAAGGTGGGCATAAACCGTTACATATCCGCTTTTATGTGTAATATATAAGGCCTTTCCATAGCCGGATGGTGAAACCCGGATTCTGGAAATGTACCCGTCTTCAGCAGAATATACATCGTACCCAACCTGGTTCCAGGTTTTAATGTCAATACCATAATGGTAGTGGGTGGCACGAAATTCTGCAAAAGTTGAGGTGAGTTCATGACTTGCGTTCGTTGGCCAAATAAAATCGAGTCCCAATTTTTGGGCACGGTCAACGTAAGAAGGAGTTTGGGACGTTACCTGTTCAATTGGCAGAATAAAAAACAAAATCAAAAGCAGGGGGGAAAGCTGCATAAAGGAATTGGGCTGTTAAGATGAAAAAATAAAAGTCGTTGAACCAATTTCTGATATTGAGACTTTAACATGATCACCGGGATTAATTGGGCCTACGCCTTCTGGTGTTCCTGTAAAAATGAGATCTCCGGGTTCAAGAGTAAAAATTCCTGAAAGGTAACTGATGAGTTCGGGAACGGAAAAAATCATATTCCGGCAAAATCCGTGCTGCCTCAGATCCCCGTTTATTTCACATTTGATTTCAAGGTTCTCAACTGCAGAAACCTGTTCAGTGAACTGCCCTAAAGGTGCAGATCCATCAAAAGCTTTTGCAATTTCCCAGGGAAGACCGCCTTTTTTAAGTTCTGACTGGACATCACGTAAAGTCAGATCAAGACCTAATCCATAACCTGCAATGTAAGATTCAGCATCAGAAACCTGAATGTTTTTGCCGGTTTTACCGATCAGGATAACCAGTTCAGCTTCATGCTGCAGATCATTACCATGTGTTGGGAAAGGAACCGTTGCACCGTGAGGAAGAAGTGCATTTCGTCCTTTCATAAATACGACAGGCTTAACAGGAAGCGCATTGCCGAGTTCCCGGGCATGACTTTCGTAATTTCTGCCAATACAAAAGATTTTTCCGGGAAAAACTTCACGTCCGGCAGGTTGCAGTGTAATCATCAGATCTGTTTTACTCATGGTTAAAGATACAAATTCATTATCCGAATCGGAATTGTTTCAATCGGTATTTTAAGGAAAATCCAATGAAGCAGATATGGGTAATAAGTTGAAAATAAGTGTAAAAAATTGTATCTATCGTAAGGTTAAATTTTTGGTACAATCTTTTTATGAGTCACGTCGTTTCTGCCGGTTTATTGATGTACCGAATACAAAACCTTCATCTCGAGGTTTTTATTGCACATCCGGGCGGACCCTATTTCAGGAACAAAGACTGGGGCATCTGGAGTATCCCGAAAGGCGTTGTTGAGCCTGATGAAGAACTGATGGATGCTGCAACCCGTGAGTTTATGGAAGAAACCGGGCTGGTTTTAAATGGTGAAGAATATATTCCGCTGGGATATGTTGTTCAACGTGGAGGAAAAACAGTTTATTGCTGGGCGTTTGAAGGGAATGTTGAAGATACAACCCCAATTTACAGCAATACCTTCAGTCTTGAATGGCCACCCAATTCGGGTATTGTTAAAGTTTACCCCGAAACTGACAAAGCCATGTTTTTCAATTCTGAAATGGCCAAAAAAAAGATGAACCCTGCTCAGGCAGATTTTGTTGACCGCCTTCATGCCATACTGAAAGTTAAAAGAAAAATTTAATCTACTGATAGATGAAATAGTTCCGTCGTTTTTGTTCAAATGCCCTGATCATGTCCTGATCAGCATCAGTTAATTCCAGATTGGCCTGGCCGTACAACAGCCAGAGATGTCTCCTGAACCCGATTTTACCCGGATTTTCTTTTCTTTGTTTTTCAATAAAAGAAACCACCCAGTTTAAAGGGGAAGATTGGTGGTAATTTTCAGCTGTAATCTGAATACCGGGAATTGTTTTACCTTTGAACTTTGTATTGACTGATTTCCCGGGAATGTCTTCGGGGGTTCTTGTGACCCATTCCCCTTTCAATCCAAATTCCTTCAAGTTTTGACTTTCCCCTTCATTTGCCCAGGGGTAGCCAATCCATTCAAAAGGGGTTGGCGTTCCCCTTCCTTCACTGATTGCAGTTCCTTCGAACAAGCAGGTGCCTGAATATAAAAATAAACTTGAAAAATGTGGCAGATTGGGGCTGGTGGGAACCCATGGCAATCCGGTTTCAGGCCAGAAATACTCCCGTTTCCATCCTTCCATTTTCACAATTTTGAGTTCAGGTCTTTTACCTGACTTTATCCAGTTCTCTTCAATTGCCATTTTCATAACCTCACCCAGTGTCAATCCGTACCGGATGGGAACAGGCAAAGCTCCAATAAAACTTTTAAGCGAATCCTGTAAAACCGGACCTTCAACCAAAACTCCACCCAGCGGATTTGGTCTGTCGAGGATAACAACAGGAATGCCCGTTTCGGCTGCAACTCTGATACAGTTCAAAACTGTTGAGAGGTAGGTGTAAAACCTCAGTCCGACATCCTGAATGTCAATCAGAAGAGTATCTGAATCACTAAAATCAAGCGGGTCAGGTGACTTTTTCTTTCCATAGAGAGAAACAACGGGTATTCCCTGATAAAGAGGTTGTGAGTTTAAAATCACCCCGTCAGCCTGGTTACTTTCAAACCCATGTTCAGGGGAAAAAAGTCGCTTCAGTTTTCCCTTTTTTATCAGAGAATCAGCAAGAGAAAATTGCTTCTGACTGGGAAGATTGGTGAGCAGAATATAACGATTACCGTAAAATAGTTGATTTTTCCACGCAGATTCTGAACCAATGATGACGGGTTTTGCGGGTTGATTATTTTGTTGCCCGGGTGAGCACGAAAAAAGAAGGAAAAAGGTGAGGAGTCTGAGCATAAAAAGAACCATCAGCCGGAAAAAGCCAGCTGATGGTTAGGTAAGTTAAAAATCAGAAACCGTAATTGGCCACAAGGTCTGAAGACGCAAAGTGGTAATTGATTTCAATTTTTGCATTTTCAACTGAGTCAGAACCGTGAACAATGTTTTCGCCAACGGAATCTGCATACAATTTTCTAACTGTACCGGCATCAGCATTTGCAGGATTGGTAGCACCAATCAGTTTTCTGAAATCTGCAACTGCATTCTCTTTTTCGAGAACGATTGGTACACAGGGTCCGGATGACATAAATTCTACCAGTTCACCAAAAAACGGACGTTCTTTATGCACTTCATAAAATCCACCGGCAGTTTCTTTGGTAAGACGGGTCATCCGCATAGCAACAACTTTAAATCCAGCTTCCTGGATTTGGGCAGTTACTTTACCGATCAGGTTTTTCTTGACGCAATCTGGTTTCAGAATTGCAAGGGTTCTTTCTACAGCCATTTTAAGCTCCAAATATTTTATAGGTTAATTTTAAATCCAAGGTTTTGTTGTTGTTCATCCCTCGATATCCGTCAGTTGCCGGATCTTCGAATTTTGCCTTCCGGCAAAAACTCAGGATGACAGCTTCAATAGGTTTTTGTATTAAGTATTTTGGCGTTTCTACTGTCTACTACCTACTGACTACAACCTGCAAGAAACTACTTCCCCAACACCCGCTTCATGGTTTCGCCAATTACAGCCGGACTTTCTGCAACATGGATTCCACATTCTTTCATGGTTTTCACTTTTTCTGCTGCCGTTCCTTTTCCACCAGAAATAATTGCTCCGGCGTGTCCCATTCTCCGGCCCGGAGGGGCTGTCTGACCAGCAATAAAACCAACAACCGGTTTTTTTACGTGATCACGGATATAATAAGAGGCTTCTTCTTCATCAGATCCGCCAATTTCGCCGATCATCACGATAGCATCAGTTTCAGGGTCTTCATTAAAAAGCTTGACCGCATCAATATGACGTGTTCCGATAATCGGGTCACCACCAATGCCGATTGCTGTAGATTGACCCAATCCGAGTTGGGTTAACTGATTCACAGCTTCATAAGTCAAAGTTCCTGAACGGGAAATGAGACCAATTCTTCCTGGAGAAAATATAAAACCAGGCATAATTCCGATTTTGGCGATGCCAGGAGCAATAATTCCGGGACAGTTGGGTCCGATAACACGGGTTCCCTTACCTTGAATATAAGTCCAGGCTTTCATCATATCATTAACCGGAATACCTTCGGTTATGCAGATGACGAGTCTGATTCCTGCATCTGCAGCTTCCATGATTGCATCTGCTGCAGCCATCGCCGGAACGAAAATGATTGAGGTATTTGCTCCTGTTTCCTTTACTGCATCATAAACAGTATTGAAAACCGGGGTGCCTTCATGTGACAATCCACCTTTTCCGGGAGTCACACCGCCAACAACCGGCGTTCCATATTCTTTCATCTGTTGTGTGTGAAAACTTCCTTCATGTCCGGTAATACCCTGGACGATCACACGGGTCGTTTTGTCAACCAAAACTGCCATTTTCTGTCTCTCCGCTTATTTCAGGTTTGCTTTTTCGAGGTGGTAGGCTGCAGTCAGAAGAGTTTGCTCATCAAAATGTTTACCCAGTAACTGTACCCCAACCGGAAGTCCGTCGGAAGCTGTTCCTGCCGGAACAGAAATGCCTGGAATCCCTGCCAGATTAGCAGAAACGGTATAAATATCTGAAAGATACATCTCGAGGGGATTGGTCGTTTTTTCCCCGATTCTAAAAGCAGTAGAAGGCGCAGTTGGCGTAAGAAGAACGTCAACTTTCTTAAAGGCATTTTCAAAATCCTGTCTGATCAGCCTGCGGACTTTTTGAGCTTTTGTATAGTAGGCATCATAATAGCCGGCAGAAAGCACATAAGTTCCCAACATAATACGCCGTTTAACTTCACGGCCAAAACCTTCAGAACGGCTTTTTACATACATTGCAGAAAGGGTGTCGGCATCTTTGCTTCGAAAGGTGTACCGAACACCATCATATCGTGCAAGGTTACTTGAAGCTTCTGCAGTAGTCAGAATGTAGTAAGTAGCAATACAGTACTGCGTATGAGGAAGTTCAACTTCTGTAACTTCACAACCCAGCTTTTTCAATGTATCGGCAGCTGCCATCAATTTGGCTTTTACTTCAGGATGAAGTCCTTCAGCAACATATTCTTTGGGAATGCCAAATTTCAAACCGCCAATGGGGTTTGACAGGTTTTTGGTGTAAGGCTCTACAGGTTGGGGTGAAGATGTGGAATCTTTGGGATCATGCCCTGAAATCACTTCCATGATAAGTGCAAGATCTTCAACTGAATTGGCAAACGGACCAATCTGATCGAATGAAGATGCATACGCAATCAGTCCAAAACGGGAAACCCGACCGTAAGTCGGTTTCATTCCTACAACACCGCAAAGTGAAGCTGGGAACCGGATTGAGCCGCCGGTATCGGTACCCAAAGAAGTAATTGCAAGTTTTGCTGCAACAGCAACTGCAGACCCACCCGAACTTCCGCCAGGAACCCGGGTTTTGTCAACCGGATTTTTCACCACACCATAGGCAGAATTTTCATTTGAGGAACCCATGGCAAATTCATCCATGTTTGTTCTTCCAATGAAAATTGCACCCTCAGCTTTGAGCTTTTCAATGACGGTTGCATCATAAACAGAACGGTAATTCCCGAGAATTTTAGAAGCACAGCTAGCAATCTGACCTTTAATATTGATGACATCTTTAATGGCAATAACCATTCCTTCAAGACGACCACCCGTTCCAGCTTTAATACGGGAATCAGCATTTCGTGCCTGATCAAGAGCCATTTCATTAAATGATTCAAGATAACAGTTCAAATCTTGCTGAATTTTTATTTGTGCAAGCAATTCTGTTACATAAGATTCACAGGTCACCTTACCAGAAGTAAGGTCAGACCTGAATTCAGAAAAAGTAGAGTATAATTTCACAGTTAAAAAAGATTAGTAGAAGGTGAGCGAAACAATCAGGCCTTTGCTTCAGGTTTAGACTCTTTGTCTTGCTGAACAGGTGCTGCGGGTGGTTGCTTTTTAGTTGAGGATTCAGTTTCAATTTCGGTCTGAATATCACTTGCAGCCTTTTTAAATTCACGCATTCCCTTCCCCAGGGATTGTGCAAATTCAGGAATTTTCTTGCTTCCGAACAGAATAAGAAAAACTACAAGAATCAGAATAATTTCGCCGCCGCTTAACCCAAACATGGCATTTTCCCTTTAAAAATTAGAAAACTAAAGTACTGTGATTTGATTTCAATATCAAGAAACAAGGCTTTATCAATCACCCAGATAAAGACTTTCGAGAACCTCACCGGTTAGAGCATCAAGATACACTTTGAAAACAGCCGGCTTTCCCTCATCAGGGGTGATCAGATATTCCCATGCGTAATGGTAGGAAAGTTCAATATTATAAGGTTTCAGTTCAATTTCAGTATTCTCAGCTTTTCGTCTGATCAGAATAATTGCAGATTGAACGCCACCTGATACAACTGATTGATTCTGAATCACATAAACCTGGGTTCTTCCAGATTTTTCATAGCTGATTTTATGCTGAACCAATTCCCGCCGTCCAATTTCAGGATCAGCCCAGTTTACAACCGGCATTTCCCTTTCAGGAACTGCTGTCGAACTTAAATACCCAATCTCACCATGCACAGAGACCATGACTTCAACCACATTAAACTCAGGGTTGGCAAATGGGTAATCTGAAGGGAACTGTTTTCTGTAAATGAAATGTACAAATTCATCATTTTCTTCTGCTGAAATGAGTTTCAGGTCTTTCCCATCTGTATTAAACAGGGGTTTCCATGCAGCAAATAATTTTTTAAGCCCTTTATCAAGCTCTTCAACTGAATAATCTTTTTGCCCGGTTTCAATTTCAGGGAATAACCTGGCATGCGGATTCCCATATTGCAAGTGCCTTACCGTCATCAGGAGGGAATCAGGTTCTGCAACATCATAATTGGAATTTGTTTTTTCCATAAAATCAGAGAGTAATGATTTTAAAGAATTTACAGGCTCAGGAGAATAAGAAATACGGGCAGGATAAGTTACTTTTTTAGCAACAACTGCACCCTTCCCCGGTTCGGAAACAGATTCAGAAGAACCACAGCCTTGCAGCAGGAATATCAGCAGTATTGAAAGAAAAAAAAGATTATACTTTTTCAGAGATATAGCTGATAACTGATTTGAATACACCCAGACCATTGTTAGACCCCAAAACTGATTCAACCGCCCGTTCAGGATGAGGCATCATCCCCATCACATTTCCCGATTTACTCACAATTCCGGCAATATTCAACCGTGAACCGTTAATATTTGACTGATCGGTTAAAGAACCATCCGGTTCACAATACTGAAATACAATCTGATCATGATCCTGAAGGGATTTAATAGTATCATCACCTGCAAAATAATTTCCTTCACCGTGCGCAACCGGAATCTGAATAACTTGTCCGGTCTGATAGTCAGATGTGAAACGTGAATTCGTTGTTGTTACTTTAAGATTAACAGTCTTACAAATAAATTTAAGGGAATCATTTGGCAACATAACCCCGGGAAGTAAGCCTGCCTCAAGTAAAATCTGAAACCCGTTACAAACACCGATCACCATTCCGCCTTTTCCTGCAAACCGGATTACTTCTTTCATTACTGGAGAATACTTGGCAATTGCTCCGCACCGCAAATAATCACCGTAAGAGAATCCACCAGGAAGAAAAACCAGATCAACATCACCCAGATCAGATTCTTTATGCCAGATTAGCTTTACATCCTGACCTGAAATTTCACCCCAGGCATGAACAGCATCGTGATCACAATTTGAGCCGGGAAACTGAATAACGCCAACCTTCAGCTTATCCATATCAGATTTGCTCCAGTGTAAAAGTGTAATCTTCCATCACCGTATTAGCAAGGAGTTTTTTACAGATTTCATCGGTCTGGCGGTGGGCTTCAGCTTTATCGGCAACGTTCAAAATGACTTCAACGTGTTTGCCAATCCTGATCTGGTCTGCACCGGCATATCCAAGATCATGAACGGCATGCAGAACCGCTTTTCCCTGAACGTCAAGAATTGAAGGGCGGAGTACAATTTTTATTGTAGCTTTAAACATGAAATAGTCCGGTTAAGAAAGAGGTTTTTGAATCGGTTCGGGTTTTTTACTTCCAAAAATACCACGATACCCGTATCTGATAAGACCATAAACCAGATAAAATGAAAGTCCGACAAGCAGACCCACTTCCCTGAAAATGACAATTCCCAGAATGAGAAGGATAAAAACAGCAAATTTTGCCGGTTCCTTCTTTATTGCCCTTTTGCTGAATTTTGGCAGGGTATCATATTTAACATGACTGACCATCAGAAGGGCGAGAAAAATAACAATATAAGGTAAAGCTGCAATCAGGTTGAAAAAATTCAGATCGGGGTGGTTCATTTGGGTAAGAACCAACGCACAAACAAAAACAGCCTGACCCGGAATCGGGAGTCCGTTGAAATAATCTTTGTCAAAGCCAACAAGTTGAACATTGAAACGGGCAAGTCTGAGTCCGCCACCAATCATTAAAAGAGAGGAAATTAAAATGCCGAAGGTTTCAATATCTTTCAGACCAAGCTGATAAACCAGGAAACTAGGGGCAACACCAAAAGTGACCAGATCACTGAGTGAATCAAGTTCAACGCCAAATTCGCTTGCAGAATTGGTGAGCCGTGCCATAAATCCATCGAAGGCATCAAAAAAACCACCAAAAATGATAAACCAGGCTGCATTTTCAAATTGATTATTGTGAGCTGAAATAATGGCATTCAGCCCGCAGAACATGTTTAGAACCGTAAAAAAGTTGGGGATAACGGCCCGGGTAATTCTCATTATTTTTCCCCGGGAATTTCTGCAATCACGGTTTCACCGGCACGGGTAATCTGATTGATGCTGACTTTGATGGGATAGGAAGCCGGTACAATAACATCCACCCGTGAGCCGAATTTGATCATCCCAAACCGTTCACCTTTTTTCACTGCCAGTCCTAAAGACAAGTCAGAAAAAATAATCCGGCGGGCCACAAATCCTGCAATTTGTTTGAATAATACTTTAGCAGTTCCGTTCACAATTCCGATTTCACTTCTTTCGTTCACATCAGAAGCTTTATCTTCCCAGGCTTTCAGAAACTGTCCGGGCTGATATTTGAGGTATTTAACTTCGCCATCCATCGGGATGCGGTTCACGTGAACATTAAGCGGCGACATAAAAACAGCAACCAGGGTTGCAGGTCCGCCAATGAAATCATCATGGTCAATTTTCTTGATTAAAACCACTTTTCCGTCTGCAGGTGAAACAATGGAGTTCGGATTCTGATCAGTTGCCCGATATGGATCTCTGAAAAAATTCAGGGCAAAAACCAGAAAAAACAACCCGATCAGATTAAGCAGCAGCCCAATGACAGGGTAGCCAGAGAGAAAAGCTGTAGAGAGAAAGATAACGGCGAGAGAACAAAATACAACCGTGAGAAGAGTCGAGGTTCCGTATTTAGTAAACATTCCTTTTCCTTAATTTATCAGGCTTTACCGGTAATACGGCTGAGCACTTCATGATAGGTTTCTTCAACAAGACCCAAATCCAGACGGAAGCGGTCTTTGTCCATTTTTTCGTTGGTGACTGAATCCCAGAACCGGCAGGTATCCGGCGAAATTTCGTCACCCAGCAACACTTCACCTTTATGTACGCCAAATTCCAGTTTAAAATCAACCAGTTTCAGGTTTCTTTCGAGGAAGTAAGCTTTTAGAATTTCGTTTATTTTGGTTGCCTGGGTTTTGATTTCGGCAAGTTGTTCACGTGTCGCAAGACCAAACATGACCACGTGATCATCGTTCATAAGCGGGTCACCCAGAGCATCATTCTTAAAATAACATTCAATGACCGGTTGTTCGAGAACGAGACCTTCCTTAATCCCGTACCGTTTCACCAGTGAACCGGCTGCAATATTTCTCACAACAAGTTCAACCGGCAGAATGGTGAGATGTTTGATCAGCATTTCACGGTCTGACAGTTTTTTCACAAAGTGGGTTCTGATTCCCTTCGACTCAAGAAGAGTAAAAAGTGCACAGGAAATAGTGTTGTTTACAACACCTTTATCAGCTATCTGACCTTTTTTCAATCCGTTGAAGGCCGTTGCATCATCTTTAAAGTCCTGAATAACGAGATCAGCATCGTCGGTTGCAAATACTTTTTTAGCTTTTCCCTCATAAATAAGGGCTTTTTTCTCGGCCATTTCAGTCTCCTAAGCCAACTCGTTGGAAAATATAGTCTACATTCCGGATGCTTTTTTTCAGATCAAACATCGTTTCAATTTCAGACTTTGTAAAATATTGCATGATTTCGCCATCTTCAAGCACATAGTCTATAAACGGACGGCGGGTCTCCCAGGTTTTCATTGCATTTCGCTGAACCATGAGATAAGAAGCTTCCCTGCTGAGACCTTTATTGGTTAAGGCAATCAGCAAAGTTTGGGAAAAAGTGAGTCCGTGGGTAATGTCAATATTCCGCTGCATATTGTCTGGGTAAACAATGAGTTTATCGAGAACATCATTCATCAGGTGAAGCATGTAATCGAGTAAAATCGTGCTGTCAGGAATGATCACCCGTTCAACTGAAGAATGGCTGATATCCCTTTCGTGCCAGAGTGACACATTTTCAAGGGCTGCAAGTGCATTTCCACGGAGAATACGGGCAAGTCCGGCAATCCGCTCACAAACAATCGGATTCCGTTTATGAGGCATGGCCGAAGACCCTTTTTGTCCTTTTGAGAAAAACTCTTCGGCTTCAAGGACTTCTGTTTTTTGCAGGTGACGGATTTCGGTAGCAAATTTTTCAAGTGAGGATGCAATCACCGCCAGAGTCGACATAAACTCGGCATGACGGTCACGCTGAATAATTTGTGTGGAAACGGGAGCAGGCTTCAACCCAAGTTTTTCGCAGACATATTCTTCAACTTTTGGTGAAAGGTGTTCAAAAGTCCCGACGGCCCCGCTGATTTTACCAACTGAAATGGTGTCAATTGCATGCTGAAGCCGTTCGATATTCCGGCGGGTTTCATCAAACCAAAGGGCAAACTTCAAACCGAATGTCACCGGTTCTGCATGGATGCCATGGGTTCTGCCGATCTGAAGGGTAAACTTGAATTCTTTTGCACGGCGGGCTAAAATATCACGGAGTCTGATCAGATCCTGCATGAGCAGTTTTCCGGCTTCTGCCATCTGAACGGAAAGTCCGGTATCGAGAATATCTGAGGATGTCATGCCCTGATGAACAAAACGGGAATCTTCACCGATGTAACTGTTCATGTTGGTGAGGAAGGCAATCACATCATGCTTGACAGTGTTTTCAATTTCAAGAACGGTGTCAGCTTCAAAATTTGCCCGTTCACGAATGTTTTTTGCTGCAGAAACCGGAATTTCACCCATTTCAGCACGGGCTTCACAGGCCAGAATTTCAATTTCCATCCATTTACGGAATTTATTCTCGGTGGACCAGATGGCCCCCATTTCCTTACGGGTATAACGATCGATCAAAATGAGTCCAGATTTTATTTATACAAAATACTTTAAACGCAAAGGAAACAAAGTAAAAGCAAAGAACGCAAAAGGAAGAAGACAGTTTTTAAGTTTTTAAACTTTAGATTCCCCTCCTTTTTTAAAGGAGGGGCTAGGGGTGGTTTGGCTGTTTTTGAGAAATTAATACGAAAAACCACCCCATCACGGGCACTTCGACTCCGCTCAGTGACCGTGACATAACTACCAAATGGAAAAGAATTAATCTACTACCTACTACCTACTGACTACTATCTACTTACCACTTATAACTTATAACTTGTCACTTGTAACTTGCCACTTACAACTACTTCTTCCCCAGCACCACGGTTCTTTTAATTTCTTTTCCGTCACGGATGATGGAAAGATCCAGTTTATCACCAGGTCTGGAATCAGCAATGAAAATCTGAAGATCACGATCCGTTTTAATTGACATGGTGTTGATTTTGGTGATCACATCGGCAGGCTGAACGTCTGACTCTGCGGCCGGACTTCCCTTTTCGACATCAACAACGACAACACCACCCTGATCCTGTATCTTAAAATATTTGGCGACTACCGGGTCGAGATTCTGAACTTTCAAACCTGACCAGAAAGCACGGTCAACTTTACCGTTTTTCTTGAGTTCTTCAACAATTTGCTTAACCCGGTTGATTGAAATCGAAAACCCGAGTCCGATATTTCCTGAGCTGTACTGATTTCCGGTGTAGATAAAACTGTTTACCCCGATAACTTCACCCAGTGCATTGCAAAGAGGTCCGCCGGAATTACCCGAGTTAATGGCGGCATCAGTTTGAATCATATCCCGGTAAACCCGGTTTTCCATCGGGGAAAAATTAAGTCCAACATTTGAAATCACGCCAACTGTAACGGTTGGTTTGTCGTTAATTTCGAAAAGTCCGAAGGGATTACCCAAAGCAATTACCCATTCACCAATCATAACCTGATCAGAATTACCAAGTTTCAGGTAAGGAAACTCTTCACCTTTGATTTTGATGAGGGCAATATCTGAAATGTAATCGGCACCGATGATTTCGGCATCGTACTTTTTCCCGCCAGCCATGGTGACGATGATTTTCGATGCGTTACCGGCTACGTGAAAATTGGTGAGAATATATCCATCAGAAGAAATCAGGAAGCCAGAGCCAAGTCCTTTAACTTCCTGTTTGTAAGACCGGTTTCCGAAAAATTGCTGAAACCACGGATCGTTTCTAAACATTTCGGCGAAAGGATCACGGTATTCACGGATTTCGGTAACATTGATTCCAACAACTGCAGGACTGATGGTCCTTACCGCTTCGGTAATCACATTTCTGCGGGATAAAGTAACAGCCTGATTCAGACTGTCAAGAAGTTCGGTGGTTTGCTGGATATTGAGAACAGAAGGACCTGACTGGGCAGAAGGAGTTCCTTCAGGATTCCCTGTGCAGGCAAAAAGCAGAAGAAGACTGGTTAGTCCGATCATAGAATATTTACTCCGAGTTGAATTCATCATCGCTTATGTCGTATTTGATGAACAGATTGTTCGAAGTTTACTTGTTTTTGTTCCAGTCTTTCAGGAACCGCTCAATTCCGGCATCGGTAAGCGGGTGCTTGACGAGCTGGTCAAAAACTTTAAATGGCATCGTTGCAACATCAGCACCGATGAGGGCTGCATCCACAATGTGAAGCGGATGTCGGACGGAAGCAACAAGCACTTCAGTTCCGAAATTATAATTACGGTAAATGGTGACGATCTGTTCGATGAGCTGCATGCCGTTCTGGGCAATGTCATCAAGCCGTCCGACAAAAGGAGAAATAAAAGTAGCACCGGCTTTGGCAGCAAGAAGTGCCTGGGCTGGTGAGAAACAAAGGGTAACGTTGACCATATTGCCATTATCTGTGATGGCTTTGCAGGCTTTGAGTCCGTCTTTGGTAAGCGGAACTTTGATGGTCACGTTGGGTGCAATTTTGAGCAGGTCTTCGGCTTCGGCCATCATGCCGGCGAAATCCAGGGAAATCACTTCAGCGGAAACAGGACCGGGAACGATTTTACAGATTTCGGCAATGTGGCCTTTGAAATCCTTCACGCCTTCAGCAGAAACCAAAGAAGGATTGGTGGTTACACCATCGAGAATTCCAAGACTTGCAGCTTCCCTGATTTCGTTCAGATTAGCGGTATCGATGAAAAATTTCACGGGAAAATCTCCTGTTTTTGTATCCCAAACCTGCTGAAATAAAAATTCCTGAAGTAAGCGACCCCGTATCACCCGATTCTTCTACCTGCCGTTGCTTCCTTCCGGACCTGGCGGAGTTCGGTGTGTCCTCGTCGTACAGGACTTACTCCAGGAATCTTAAAGGTAAGTGATTTTCGGAATGGATTCAATTTTGGGAAGATTTTTTTGAAGGACGGGGATTGTTCTCCCGCTGATTGCACGGATTTACACGGATGAAAATACGGTTTTAACCCAAGCTAAAGCACGGGTCCTTCGAACAGGGATATTCAGGATGGGCAGGATAATCGGGGAGGCATAAGGCGTAAGGTGTAAGGCTAAAGGGTAATTATGAAATGAGTCATTCTGAAATTTGTCATCCTGAGTGATTTTGCCCCTGGGCAAAATTGTATCGAAGGACGACAAATTTTTCTGCAGAATGTTGATGAGATACAAAATTCGGGTTGTCTTTCAACCCCAGAGGGGTGACCTCTTGGTAGAAAAACGACACCTACCCATCTCACCACCCAGCCACAAATTCCATAATATTTTCGCACTTTTTTTGGCAGAATCAGAATTTCAACTTAACACAATGTTCAGCTTATGTCGGTTTTAAAAAAGATTACAAATTTGCAGCCAGGGTTCTTTTCGGGTCAGTCGGATCTTGTCTAAATGTTAAAACTATTTTCTGCCCAAGAGTTATTTTGAATATATAATTGCCATGTGTTTTATCAGTGCTCTCTTCATGAGTTTAGAAATTGGTGTTAATATCAACCAACCCAATATACCTTTTGGATACATAGTAATCATTCTTGAAATTTTTGTTTCATCTGAAACAACTTGAAATTCAATAGTCTCAATAAAATGGGAGGCCAGGTATTTAAGTGGAGGACTAAAATCAGTAAATTTCAGTGCTATTCTATTAAAAATATCCCATTCAATTATTTCTTCAATATATGATGAGTTGTCGTCACTGATTACCCTTATTTTTGACCCAACTATTTCATTAGTTCTTATTTCAAAAATGGCTTTTTTGATTCCAGGTATTATTGCATATCCTCTGAATTTAGACCACTGATTAGTATCAAGAATATACTCACCTATTTCTTTGGATGACATTTTGGTTCGAAAGTTGGTTTTAATCTGAATAGTCATCATATATTTCTATTAAATGTTTTTTGATTTACTTTTTTCCTTGTTGGATGTCAGAATAAGCCGTAATGAGCTGTCTTTGGTGATATAGTTCCAGGCCCAATTCACAAAAATGATAAGCTTATTTTTCACAGAAAGGATAAGCATTAAATGAAGAAACATCCAAACAACCCAGGCAAAGTAGCCTTTAAAATTAATAAAGGGCAGGTCAACAACTGCTTTGTTGCGGCCAATCGTTGCCATTGTGCCCAGGTCGTAATATTCGTATTCTGTTAACGGTTCTCCTTGACTCATTTTTGAAATATTCTTTGCCAATAGTTTTGCCTGATTAATAGCAACGTTTGCAACTTGGGGATGTCCTTTCGGATATTTTGGTGTTGTCATGAGCGCAATGTCACCGACCGCATAAATATTTTCATATCCTTGAACCTGATTAAACCTATTGACCAGTAAGCGATTTGTTGAGGTCCAGCAACTTTCAGACAATCCATCAGTTTTATTTCCTGTAACCCCTGCTGCCCAAATCAGTGTCGAAACAGGTATGATTACACCATTCGAGAGAGTGGCAAACTTTCCATCATAGTCTTTTACAAAAGTTTCCGTTATAATTTTTACATCCAACTGCTGCAAATAGGTAAAGGATGATTTCCTGGCAAGTTCACTCATATTATTAAGCGTGTTCTTGCTTCCCTCAATTAGATAAATTGAAAACCGGGAAAAATCAATACCAGGATAATCCTTAGGTAATATGTATCGTTTTATTTCTGCAAATGCACCCGCCAATTCAACTCCGGTTGGACCTGCGCCTACAATCACCAGATTCAGTAAATGTTGTTTTTCCTGTTCATCCGAACTTAATATTTTTTCAAAAACAGTGATGATGTGATTTCGGATTTCAATCGCATCATAAGTTGTTTTTAGAGTGAAAGCATATTTTTCAATTGATGAATTGTTAAAAAAATTAGTCTTGCAGCCAGTGGCGATAATCAAATAGTCGTAATCGAAAGCACCAATGTTCGTTTCTAATTTATTTTCTGTGGGATTAATCTTTTGTGCATCCGCCAGGCGAATTTGGGTTGATGGCGATTTATTAAAAATATGACGCAGTGGGAATGAAATACTTGATGGTTCAAGTTGAGAGGTGGCGACCTGATAAAAAAGGGGCTGAAACTGATGGTGATTCAAACGGTCCAACAACAGGACATCAAACCTTTTTTTATCTAACTGTTTAACAAGGTGCAACCCTGCAAAACCTCCGCCGATGATAATTATTTTCTTTTTCATTTATATATGGGTCTGTTTAAATGTGAAAAACTTGGGTTGAAGTGTTAATGTTAAATGAAACCGGTTATTCTTTGGGCAAAAATCCAATTTAGAATTCTTGAGTTTCTCTTTACAGGCAGGCAAAATACAGTTTCAACTACTGACTCTTCCCTTTTTTTTGGCTATTTGCTGTTTACTAAATTAATGAATGAGTTAATAAATTCACCCAACTGTCTTTGGGTATTAATGTCAGATAAATGCCCTTGTTCATTAACTTTCCCTTTTATTCCCTGAATTAGCAAAGTAGTTTCGTGAGTAAATTTTGCCATTGCGGTTTGCATAATAAGTTGCAACTCTTCATGTCCCTTTTGCCCACTTGCAGAAGCTGTAATTAATCCAGTTGGTTTGTTCATAAGAATTGTTGTTGCAATACACCATTCTATTGCATTTTTAAGTCCGCTTGGAATACTAAATACATATTCTGGTGTGCAAATAATCAGTCCATCAGCTTGTTCAATTCTATTTCTAAATTCAATTATTTGTTTGGGTGGATGGTTTTCTGAAAGTTCAGGGTCAAAATGAGGTAAAGTTTTTAGGTCGTTAAAAATTGTCAGGTTAAACTCATTTACAGTCAAACTCCCAATAATTTCAACAAGTTGTAGATTTGCGGAATTTGTACGTGCACTTCCAATAATTGCTAAAATATTTTTCTTTTGGTTCATTAGTTTTCAGTTTGATTCATACGCGATGTAAGTGACGGTTCAACAACGTTAAACTCAAAATTTTGGACAACCCGTTTAATTTCTGATTTCATTTCCAATAATAAATCTCAAAGGGAACCTACGAACAAATATAGTTTTATGACTGGTGGGTATCAATTCCCTATAGGAAGCAGAAAGGAAAGTGCAAGAGTTTCACAGAACTTATCCTATATCGAGTTACAAAATGAAAGTTGTTTGTCGTAAAAAGATCTCCAGGATAATAGCTAATTGTTAATCTAGCGACGCAAAGATTCCGTCCAGGATTCGTGACCGAACCTTGGAAGGAATGACATTGTTGAGGTTATAGAAGTGCCCTATAATTTTATGGAATCCCCATATCCCCATTTACCCTTCAAAACTCAACCGTTAACCTTCAAACCCACCTTCCTCCCGGTTCCGCCCATAATCCAACCGGTTCATCACAAAAAAATGGAAAATTTTCAAAAAAGCCGTATCATTATTTGATGGCAACACAACCTTTTCATATGACAATCAGCTGGCGTGATTTTCTGGCGTTTTCTGCCGGGATTGTGCTGCTTTTTCTTTTTTCCCTGTCGAGTTCCTGGGTGTATTACCTCGGAACCGGTGCTGAATTTGGCTGGATTCGATATCTGCTTGGGCGGACACCCAGTTTTGGGTTGTGGATCGTTTTCCTGCCGGCCTTACTCTGGGTCATTGACCGGATTTTGAAATCCGGCATTTCTGCCCGTTCCCTTTTCCGGATCTTCTCATTCGGATTTGTCATTTCCATTATCCACCGGCTTCTTGCTTCCCTGCTGGGTTCTCTGCTAACTAATGAATCTTTGAGTTTTTCTGATTTTTTCACCGGAATGGATGCTTCAACCTTGTTTTCAATTTTGGCTTATGTGCTCGACAGTTTTCTCATTTTTCTGCTGATTGCTGCAGCACGTCTTGTTCAAACCGGATTTATTGTTGCATCCCGTGCCAGAGAAGAAACGCTTCAATTGGATAAAAACCTCGCTGATGCCCGGCTGAACAATCTTTCCATGCAGTTCCAGCCTCATTTTATTTTCAATGCGTTGCAGGGACTTTCGATGATGATTTATAAAAATCCTGCATCGGCAGATTCTATGATCATGGCCCTGAGTGATTTGCTCAGAAAAAGTATGCAGATGTCATCCGCAACAAAGATTCCGTTTTATGAAGAACTAAACCTGGCCAATCGATATATGGATATTCAGGAAATCCGGTTTGGCGACCGGCTTACTTTCCAATTAACCATTGAACCTGAAACAGAGAAAGCCTGGTGTCCGCCGTTTTTACTTCAGCCCTTGCTTGAAAATGCAGTTAAACATGGCGTTGAAAAAGTAACCGGACCCGTTTTCATCTCCTTGAACGTAAAATTATCAGGAGAAAACCTCGAACTGAATCTGTCCAATTCCATCCCCGACTATCCGGTCATAACCGAACCCGGTCTCGGACTCAGACTCATCAGGGAACGGCTGGAATTGCTTTATCATCAGAATTTCACCTTTACAACTCAACGTCAAAATCGAGTTTTTACCGTTTTCATTACTTTTCCTTCCGCAGAAAATGAGTTGCCGGAATGATTAAAGCCATTATCGTTGAGGATGAACCTCTCGCAGCCGAAAAACTGGATTTTTTCCTTCGTGATTTTCCCGGGATTCAGGTTGACGGCATTTTTTCAGATGCACTTTCTGCGCTGACTCACATCAACCAGAACCTGCCCGATCTCATTTTTCTGGATATTCAGCTTCCCGGAATTAACGGCATGGAACTCGCAAAGTCCCTTTCAACACTTCCGGTTTCTATCATTTTTACAACGGCATACGATCAGTTTGCAGTTGAGGCTTTCGATGTGAATGCCGTTGCTTACCTGCTGAAACCCTTCGACCGGAACCGGTTTATTTCTGTGATGCTGAAAGCACTTCAGCGGTTTCCATCCAAAAATGAATCTGAACCGGCCTTTTCTGACCAATATCCGTTGAAATCCGGCGGGAAAATCCGTTTGATCACTTTATCTGATATTCTTTACATTCAGGCCGATCACAATGATGCAAAACTGGTGACCGCAACAGAAATTTACCGTCAGCGGATCACGTTGTCTTCACTGGCCGAAGGGTTGCCTTCTTCCAGATTTATCCGTGTTCATAAGAGTTTTATCGTAAATAAAACGGCTATCCGGGAAATCGAACCCCTTCCGAACCACGAATTTATTCTGACTCTTTCTGGCGGAAAGAAAATCCCGACCGGACGCACCTACAAGGAATCACTCCATTTTCTTCCCGGCATCCCAAAGTAACCGTCCGTTTATCCCGCTTTCCCTGCAGTTCATCCCACCCGCCTGAAAAGTGCCGGTTTCTGTCTCCATTTTTGAAAAAACAGGAGATCACATGCTAACACTTGCTACACTTTTATTTTTGCAAACATCACTTTTCACTCCCGTTACCACCGGGCCCGTGGTCACCAACGGCGGCGATTCCCGTTCAGTCAACTGGTTTGATTTTGATAGGGATTCTGATCTGGATCTGTTTATTTCAAATGGAAAAAAAGGGGGTGAAAATAACTTTTTCTATCTGAATAA
>JAIUNL010000021.1 GCA_020161835.1 Bacteroidota bacterium
GGAGGTAAGGCGTAAGGCGTAAGGCGTAAGGCGTAAGGCGTAAGGCGTAAGGCGTAAGGCGTAAGGCGTAAGGCGTAAGGCGTAAGGCGTAAGAAAATTTAGAATTGTAATTTATCCAATTTCATTCAACATTTAAAATTGAGAATTTAACCTTCCTGACAAAGTCAGGATTCTATTTTCTTTCATTTAGGACTTTGCCGTTACTGAGAACAGCTACGGTTTGCTGATTTTTAAGACTGTAAGTGATAGATTCAACCAAAGGTTCATTGACAAGGCTGTCAGACATCCATTCAATAAGGAAATTGGCTCCCGTTCCACTTTTATCCCGGTAGGGAATATAATAATCAACTGTTTCCAGCGGGCTGATTTCAATGTGACGGTCTTTTAAAAAGTCATGTACCAACTGCCCTTTAGAATTGAAATACTGAACTCTGGTAATGGTAAGGGAACGTTTGAAATCAGTATTATGAAACGCCAGAAAGGCACTCATATCAAATTTTGAAGAATCTTTAAAATCAGGAAAACTTGAGTAAACCGGAAGATAAAGAATTTGGCCCCGTACTTGTTTGCTGGGTTCATTTTTCAAATGATACCCTTCCGGATCAAATGTTGAAAGATTGCTATTGGAAAAGGGATCAGCAACTTTTTTTTCAGAACAGGATTCCAGTGTTAAAAATCCAAATATCAGGATCAAACATAGTTGAAGGCTGGATTTCATTTTTGACTCCGTTCTTTGACCATTGAAAAGGGCTGAGCTACACTTTTAAGAAAGATAATTAAAATTGCTGAAATAAGTTGAAGTCTGGACAAGAAGTCAGAAGTCAGAAGTCAGAAAACAGAAGTCAGAAGAAAGAAGACATGGATGAGCTTCGCAGAACTTTGTTAACTGGATGCCCGATCCCGATTCTCGGGACGAGCAGGCTAAGTCCGGGAAGACACATATAAATCATTTTAAACTTTTATTTCTTTCCATTTTCCCTTTTTAAAATAATACCAGGCTAAAAGGGCAATCAGCGTTTCTGCAACCGGAATTGCAATAAAGGCTCCGGTGGAATTCAGATTCAATCCGGTTGAAAGTGCATAAGCCAAAGGAATCTGAAAAAGCCAGAAACAAACAAAATTAATCATAGTTGGTGTTTTGGTATCGCCAGCACCATTCAAAGCCTGAGTCATCACCATTCCAATCCCATAAAAAATAAATCCGGTCCCGATAATTTGCATCGAAAGAACACCATAGGCAGCAACAGCTTCATCTTTTGTGAAAAAGTGAATGATGGGATGTGCTCCAAAAAGGAAAAGAATCATAACAAAACCCATAAAAATGGCATTGTATTTGGCGGTAAGCATAACACTCTGTTGAGCACGGTCGATTTGCCCGGCACCCAGATTTTGTCCGACCAGAGTAGCTGCGGCGTTACTCAAACCCCAGGCAGGAAGAATAAAAAAGACAAAATTCCGGATGGCGATCTGAAACCCGGCTGAAGCATCAGTTCCACCTGTTTCTGCAACCAGTCTTGTAAGTATAATCCAACTTCCGCTGGCAATTATAAACTGAAACGTTGCTGGCCAGCCAATTGAAATAATTGATTTAATCTGTGCATGGTCGTAGAAAAAGTGGTGTTTCTGAAATCTTAAAACGCCATCGCCTTTAAAAAGATGATAAATCTGGTACGCAACACCTGAACTTCTACCTATTACCGTTGCAATTGCAGCACCTTTCAAACCAAAAAAATGAATCAGAACCGGACACAATATGATATTGATCAGGCTGGCAATCCATAAACTTTTCATGGCCATTGCTGCATCACCTGCTCCGCGGAAAATTCCGTTAATGAGAAAAAGCATGATGATGACAACACTTCCGCCCAGCATAATCCGGGTGAAAATGGTCCCTTCCTTTACAACTTCAGGGCTTGCCCCCATCATTTCAAGTAAGTCACTGGCAAAAACAGCACCCGTCACACTGACGATAACGGTAACAATTAATGCAATTATCAATGATTGTGCTCCGGCATGAGCTGCAGCTTCCGGGTTTTTCTCGCCAATTCTTCGGGCAACAATAGCCGTGGCGGCTGTACTTAAACCAATTGCCACCGAATAAACAATGGTTATAACTGATTCAGTTAATCCGACTGTCGCAATAGCATTTGCACCCAGTTTGCTAACGAAAAATATATCAACAATTGCAAAAACGCTTTCGAGACTTAACTCCAGAATCATCGGGATTGAAAGCAGGACAACAGCTTTAGGTATGCTTCCCTGAGTGAAATCCTGATGTTCACTTTTCAGCGACTGCCTGAAAATGGAAATAGCATTCCTAATTGTGTTTCCTATTTGCGAAATCGTCATAATAAAAAAGGGAGCAAAAAGATTGAGATGATTTTCCTTGAATTCAATGGACTGGGTTTTCTTTTAACCGTTTGTGGTGTAAAAAGTAGGAAGCAAAAAGGAATGAAAAAGGCAAAATCATAAATAAAATACCAATTTGAGAAGGATCCACACTTAGTGCTGAATAAGTGGCACCAGCCAGATCAAAAAATAAACCTGCATAAGCCCATTCTTTGATTCTAAGAAAGCCGGGTACTAAAAGGGTAATCGCACCCAATAATTTGGCCACACCGAGAAAAGGAAGAATATACTCAGGATACCCAAGATCTTCTGAAATCATTTTTATTGCATCGGGGTGGCTTAAGATATCAGGAATTGCTGAAAATGCCATAAAGGCTGAAAAAATGCCCGTAATAACCCAATAGATGATGTTTGTTTTTTTCATGTACGACTTCCTTTCTTGTCTTAAATATTTCAATTTACGTTTATTATTTAGAATAAATCAAGATAGTGGGTAAGTTTTTTAAGTACAGCGTTATCAATAGATAGTTTGAAATCCAGTTTTCTTGCTTTTTCTGACAATTTATTCTTCATAAAAACCTGTAAAACAAAAAGGCAATAAATTTGAATTTAATTTTAAAAAATGAATTTTGTATTTCTCTGCGTTCTCCGCGCCTCTGCGGTCAAATCTTAGAAAAGGTATCTATGCAAAATCTTGAACTCAAAGCTCACTGTCCCGATCTGAATGAATTCAGAAAACGGGCAGAAGAACTGAACCCGCATCAGAAGGAAATTCTGAACCAGAAAGATATTTATTATGAGACGAAATCCGGCCGGCTTAAACTGAGACTCATCAACAGCCAGGTTGCTCAACTGATCCACTATTTTCGTCCCGATCAGACAGAAAACCGGATCAGTGAGTATTACATCCAGAATTTAGAGCCGGCTGAAAGTGCAGAGGCTTTCCTGGACCGGATTTTTACCCGATGGAAAGTGGTTGAGAAAACACGCTACGTTTACCTATATAAAAATGCGAGGATTCATCTGGACTCGGTTCTTGGATTAGGAAATTTTGCAGAATTTGAAATTGTTGGGAATAATCACGATATATCACAAGAAGATCGCAATCTTTACCTTTATTTAAAGCAATTCTTCCGGATTTCTCCGGATCAAGAAATTCAGGGTTCTTACTCAGACCTCATGTAGGGGATTTATGGGCAAAATCGGAAAACCGGTCAGAGTTGATGCTGCATTTGAAACACGAAAAGCAGCTTTTCTTGAAAAAATGAACCGTCTCAGGGAACACGAACAAAAAGTTCACCTCGGTGGCGGAAAAAAAGCCATTGAAAAACATCATGAAAAGGGAAAACTCACTGCCCGTGAACGGATTGCGAAACTAATCGACCCGTCTTCAGATTTTATTGAAATCGGACTTTTCACTGCTGAAGGACTGTACCGTGAACATGGCGGCGCCCCTTCCGCAGGAACGGTGATGGGAATTGGGTCCATTCATGGCCGGAAATGTGTAATCGTTGCCAATGATGCCACAGTAAAGGCAGGTGCCTGGTTTCCTATGACGGCGAAGAAGAACCTTCGTGCCCAGGAAATAGCCATGGAAAACCGGATACCGATTATTTATCTGGTGGATTCTGCCGGTGTTTTTCTTCCGATGCAGGAAAAAATATTTCCCGATAAAGAACATTTCGGACGGATTTTCAGGAACAATGCGATGATGAGTTCCATGGGGATTCCGCAGATTTCGGCTATCATGGGCATGTGTGTTGCCGGTGGTGCCTATTTGCCCATTATGAGTGATGAAGCCTTGATTGTGGAGGGAACCGGTTCTGTTTTTCTTGCCGGGTCGCATCTGGTAAAAGCTGCAATAGGTGAAGATATTGATAATGAATCGCTGGGTGGTGCAACGGTTCATTCTGAACTTTCGGGCGTGACCGATTATAAAATGAAAAATGACGACGAGTGTCTGGAGAAAATCCGAAGTCTCGTTTCCCACCTGGGTCATCCCATCAAAACCGGATTTGACAGAATTGAGTCATCCGAACCCGATTTCCCCGTTGAAGATTTATATGGATTTCTGCCGGATTCCGGATCTAAACCTTACGACATGATGGAAATTATTGCCCGCCTTGTCGATGGCAGTGAATTTGATGAATACAAAGCCGGTTACGGCAAAAGCATTATTACCGGATATGCCCGTGTTGATGGCTGGTCGGTTGGGATTGTGGCCAATCAGCGGTTGGTAACAAGAACAAAAGCCGGTGAAATGCAGATTGGCGGCGTGATTTATTCTGATTCGGCAGATAAAGCAGCCCGGTTTATCATGAACTGCAACCAAAAAAGAATTCCGCTCGTTTTTCTTCAGGATGTGACAGGATTCATGGTGGGTTCCCGTTCTGAACATGGCGGAATCATTAAAGATGGTGCCAAAATGGTGAATGCGGTTGCCAATTCGGTTGTACCGAAATTTACATTTATTATCGGGAACAGTTACGGCGCCGGGAATTATGCCATGTGCGGAAAAGCTTACGATCCGCGACTTATTTTTTCCTGGCCGACAGGTCAAATTGCAGTCATGGGTGGAAAACAGGCTTCAGAAACTTTGCTCTCCATCAAAATACAAACTGCTGAAAAACACGGTCATCACGTCAGCGACTCAGACCGTCAGGAATTTTTGAAGGAAATCAGTGACCGGTATCAGGCACAAATGAATCCGGTTTTTGCTGCTGCCCGTCTCTGGACTGACGGAATTATTGACCCGGCCGAAACCAGAAAAATCATTTCAACCGGAATTGAAGTCGCCAATCATCAGGGAGATTTGCCGAGATTCAATCCGGGAGTGCTGCAAACTTGAGGGAAAGAAGTCAGAAGTCAGAAGTCAGGAGACAAAAGACTTTTAGTTCAAAAATTGTCACCCTGAGTGAATTTGAACTTTGTTCAAATTTTTATCGAAGGGTAGATTGGGGTGGTATTCATTGCCTTGTTCTTTTAGAAAACAGCCAAACCACCCCGGCTTCACCACCCCTCCTTGAAAAGGAGGGGAACCTGATCATTAATCATTAACAATTACCATTATGACCCCCATTATCCGTGTTATCGACTGTTTCATTTTTCGTAAAAATCCAGATGGGGAGTTCGAGTATTTACTACTTCACCGTGCACCGAAAAAGATGTACAACGGCCACTGGCGAATGGTTGGCGGAAAAATAAAAACCGGTGAAAAAGCCTGGGAAACTGCCATCAGAGAAATGAAGGAAGAAACCGGACTTTCACCTTTAGAATTGTGGTCGGTTCCTTACGTCAACCAGTTTTATGAATGGGAACACGACCGTATCAACTCAATTCCCGTATTTATTGCCAAAGTTGATGATTCCAAGGTACTTCTTGATGATGAACATGACCGGTTTCGCTGGGTTTCAGAAACAGATGCTGCCGGTTTGCTTTCTTTCCCGGGACAAATTGACGGACTGCGGGCTGCCCATTTGATGCTGACATCAAACCCTGATCTTGCAGATCTTTTAAAAATTAAGTTTAACGACCAACAGGACAAACCATGAAAACTTCCATTCGAATTGCAGCCGGACAAGGATTCTGGGGTGATTTGCAGCGTGCGCCCGTTGACCAGGTTACGCACGGACAAATAGATTATCTGGTGATGGATTACCTCGCCGAAGTCACCATGTCGATCATGCAGAAACAGAAACAAAAAGATCCGGCACTTGGCTATGCCCGGGATTTTGTTTCCGTCATTGAAAAAATCCTTCCCGATCTGATGTCCAAAAACATTAAAGTGATTGCAAATGCCGGTGGTGCGAATCCGTTCGCCTGCCGGGATGCTGTGATGGAAGTTGCAAAAAAACTGGGTATTACCGGACTTAAAATTGGTGTCGTTCACGGGGATGACATTTTAAAACGCCTTCCTGAATTTCTTGAAACAGGAATTGAGCTCGAAAATATGGATACCGGTGAATCCATCTGGAAAGTTCAGCATCGTCTGCTTTCTGCCAATGTTTATTTCGGAGCTTTCCCGATTGTTGAAGCGTTGGATCAGGGCGCTCAGATCGTGATCACCGGTCGTTGTACCGATACGGGTCTGACGCTTGCCCCAATGATTCATGAATTCGGCTGGAAAAATGACGAATGGGATTTACTTGCTGCAGGAACTGTCGCCGGACATATTCTCGAATGCGGTGCTCAGGCTTCAGGTGGGAATTTTCTTGGCGACTGGAAATCAGTTCCCGATTTCGCAAACATCGGGTTCCCGATTGCTGAAGCTCACCCGGATGGTACATTCATCATTACAAAACATGAATCACTAGGCGGATTGGTAAATACGATGACGGTTAAAGAACAGTTGTTGTATGAAATCGGGGACCCAACCCAATATATAGGACCTGATGTGGTGGCTGATTTTACTTCAATTCAGGTTGAAGATGCCGGCGAAAACCGGGTGAAAGTATTCGGGATCAAAGGCCGGCCAAACACGCCCTTTTATAAAGTTTCTGCTTCTTATGAAGACGGCTATTTCTCATCCTCAACCTTGGTTTATTCCTGGCCTGATGCTGCAGAAAAAGCAAAAGCCGCCGGCGAAATTCTTAAAAAACGACTGGATTTGCTGGGTTATCAGTTTGATGAGTACAATGCCGAATATATCGGGATGAATTCGTGTCACGGGCATTTGGCTGAAAAAGTTGAGGATTACCCGGAGGTCATGCTTCGTGTTTCTGTACGGGGAAGTGACAAAAAGTCAATGACTGGTTTTGGGATGGAAATTGCACCGTTAATCTTAACAGGTCCGCCTGCTGTGACCGGATTTGCCGGTGGTCGTCCAAAACCGTCGGATATTGTGGCCTACTGGCCGGCACTTATTCCCAAAACGGTGATTTCACCCAAAGTTGAAGTAACGGGGTAGGTTTTTTAATCTATTGGATGTCATCCCGGACCTGATCCGGGATCCAGTATTCCGCCTCAATAACCAACATCAACCAAAAACAAAAATTTAAAAATCTGAGTTATTCCATGAAAACAATTCGTCTTTTTGATATCGCCCACGGCCGTTCCGGAGACAAAGGCGATACGTCGAACATTGGGATCATTGCCAGAAAACCGGAATTTTATCCGGTTCTTGTTGAAACGTTAACACAGGAAACTGTGAAATCCTGGTTTGGCCCGATTTGCAAAGGAAAAGTTGAGCGGTTTGAACTGCCTAATATCCAGGCGCTGAACTTTTTGCTTCATGAGGCCTTGGGAGGCGGCGGCACAGTCACCCTGAAACTTGACGCACAGGGAAAAACAATGGCTGCAGCCTTGCTTAAAATGGAAATTCAGGTTCCTGATGAACTGGAGGTGTAATCATGTCTGTTCTGCTTTCCGAACAAAATGGCGTTCATTTCATTCTCACACTCAACAGACCTGAGAAACGGAATGCACTGAACCAGGAATTGATTGAATCACTGAAATCTGAACTGAACAAGGTTAAAAATCTGGACGCCGTCAAAACGGTCACCATCCGTGCAAACGGACCTGTTTTCTGTTCAGGGGCAGATCTGGATATGCTCAAAGCCATTTCAACTTACACTGAAAAACAAAATAGTGCTGAAACCCAATCCATTGCTGACCTTTTCCACCTGATTTACACGTTTCCCAAACCCGTTATTGCCGAGGTTCAGGGTGATGCGTTTGCCGGCGGGTGCGGACTGGCAACCGTGTGTGATTTTGTTTTCGCTGCAGAAACGGTGAATTTCTCCTATCCGGAAGTCAAGATCGGTTTCATACCGGCAATTGTTTCCTGGTTTCTGATTCATAAAATCGGCGAAGGAAAAGCCCGTGAATTGTTACTGACCGGAAGAATGGTTCAGGCACCGGAAGCACAGCGGATGGGGCTGATTAATTTTATCGCTGATAGTGGTCAGCTTCCCTTTGAAGTGGATGTTTTCCGGTCAAATCTGGTTTCAACTGTTTCCGTGAATTCAATTGCAGAAACGAAGAAACTCATAGCGGATTTACATGGTAAATCCCTGGAAGATGGGTTAAAACTGGCGGTAAAAACGAATGTGAAAATCCGTCAGACGCCTGATTGTAAAGAGGGAATTGCTGCTTTTCTTGAAAAGAGAAAACCCCGGTTTTTGGGATGAAAGATGGTTACGAATCACGGGTCACATATCACGGATTACGGGTCACGAAAACCGTAATTCGTGACCCGTAACCTTTCCCTAAGTCAATTCAAGTTTTCTGAGTTTTTTTGCCTTCCAGTTTGTCACACCAACAACAAGCAACGTCATCGTTCCGCCAAAAATGACTGACGGAACCACACCCAGTAATTTAGCTGCAACTCCCGATTCAAACGCACCGATTTCATTGGATGACCCGATAAAGATCTGATTCACCGCTGAAACTCTTCCCTTCATATTTTCAGGTGTGAAAACCTGCATGATCGTCGCACGGATGACTACAGAAATTCCGTCAAAAGCACCACTTAAAACAAGCAGAATCAGCGAGAAATAAAAGTTAGTCGAAAGTGCAAATAAAATCATGCACACGCCGAACAACGCAACATTGGTGAGTAAAATCGGACCTGCATTTTTCCTGATTGGGTTTCTTGCCAGCCACAAAGCAACCGCAACAGAACCGATTGCCGGTGCAGCACGCAAAAGGCCTAATCCTTCAGGACCTGCATTCAGAATTTCCTTTGCAAAAATGGGAAGAAGTGCAATGGCGCCGCCAAATAAAACCGCAAATAAATCGAGTGAAATGGCCGACAGAATAATCTGGTTTTTGAAAACAAACCGGACACCGGAAGTAAGACTTTCAAAAAAGGGGATTTCTTTTTCATGCACAGGTTTTGGACGGGAACGAATGAGGAACATGGAAATAAAGGCAACGGAAACCAGGAAAATATTGAGTCCGTAAGTTACACTTCCGCCAAAAAGTCCATAGAGGATGCCGGCGGCAGCAGGTCCGCCAACAGCAGCAGTTTGCCATGCAGTTGTACTCCAGGCGGCAGCTTTACCAAGATCCTCACGGTTTACAATTTCAGAGAGAAGGGCAAACGTAGCCGGACCCTGAAAACCCCGTGCAATTCCGGTCAGGAAAACGGCGAAATAAATCGGAAATGTACCATATTCGGTTAAAAACCAGTTCCCATTGAGGGTAAACATCCACAAGCTTAACGAACAAATCATTAAAACAGTGTAGGCTGCAAGTACAATCCGGCGTCGGATCATATTATCAGCCAGATGTCCGGCAAAAAGGGCAACAGTTATCGCCGGAATTGCTTCCGTTAAACCGATCAGACCCAAGGCTAGCGGGTCCCCGGTCAGTTCATAAATCTGCCAGCCAACAATTACCGATTGAATCTGAATGTTCAGCGTAATCAAAAATCTGGCGGAAAGGAAAAAACGGAATTCGATGAGTTTCAGAAGGGATGTTTGCACGAAACCACTTGAAAATTGAAAAATGAAATTGTGAATTAGGAACCCGTTAAAAATCGCCAATTTCAAAATAATTTACTACACGACAGTTCACTTTAAAGGGTGTTTTTGCCTACTTTTAATCTTCCATAAACAAATCCAGGAATCCTCCAATGAAATCCATACCGTTTTTACTCTCCTTTTTACTCACAATTGCACTTTCTGCCTGCGGAAAGGACTCAAACTCATCCACGCCAACCGATTCAACTGAAAAAACCTACCAGCTTGTCTGGTCAGATGAATTTGAATATACAGGCGTTCCAGATCCTTCAAAATGGTCATTTGAAACCGGTGGTCATGGTTGGGGAAATGGGGAACTTCAATATTACACGGCTGGCACACAGAATTCCATTGTTGATAATGGGAAACTCTATATTTTTGCCAAAAATGATGGGTTTGATACCAATTTATATACTTCCGCCCGTATCAATTCAACCGGTGCCGGACATTGGACGTACGGTAAATTTGTAGTCCGTGCAAAATTACCAAAAGGAAAGGGAACCTGGCCTGCTATCTGGATGCTGGCTTCTGAATGGACTTATGGTGACAAAGGCTGGCCAGCAAATGGTGAACTTGATATCATGGAACATGTTGCCTCTGACCCGAATGTTATTCATGCTTCCATTCATACAACCTCTTACAACCATAAGATTGGTACCCAGAAAACAAATAAGAAAACAATTCCGACTTCAATGACAGAATTCCACGATTACGGCATGCTCTGGACGGAAAATAAAATCGAATTTTCGATTGATGATGTTGTCTTTTTTACCGTTGACAAAAAAGCAACAGATACCTACAAAGAATGGCCGTTTGACAAAAATTTCCATTTCCTTTTAAACATTGCACTCGGTGGATGGGGTGGAACTGTTGATCCGACCATTTTTCCGGCAACAATGGAAATTGAATATGTAAGAGTTTACCAGTTGAAATAACCGGTCTGCTTTTTCCCCGATTTAGACAAACAAAAAAACCTCTGAATAGAGGTTTTTTTGTTTAAACAGAGAATTTTGGATGTGGTTTAGGTAGCAAAACTGGATCCTGAGTCAAGCTCAGGATGACACTATCTTTGGTATAGGGCATTTTGAGAAGTTGTCATCCCGGACCTGATCCGGTTAACGAAGTTCTGCGAAGCTCATCCATGCCTTTTTTCACCATTATCCATTAATCACTTCTTCCCTGCTTTATTGATTTCAATCCCTGCATTCTGGGTTTTGATGCTGATGGTGTTTTTTCCATCACCCAATGTACCAGAGGCTGAGGACTTGTTGAATTTTTCTACAATATTCAAATCAAAGTCAGAATCAATACTTCCGAAAGTTGTGCTTGCTGAAAGGGTCACAGACGGATTTTCAGGCAGTTCCAGGTTTACACTTCCGAAAGAAGTTGAAATATCATAATCACCTTTCATGTCTTTGATGGTGGCAATGTCCACTGAGCCGTTTTGGTTGTGGATTTTCACCGATCCTGATATTTTAGATAATTCAACCGGACCAAATGAGTTTGCAATCGAAATATTTCCCGTGATATTTTCTGCAACAACAGAGGCATTCTGATTTTGAATATCCAGATTTCCGTCAATGGTTTCGGCTTCTACACTCGCAAAAGTATTTCTCACAAAAACATTCCCTTTAACCTTTCTGAGACTTACGTCACCGTTCTGGTTGTTGATTGAGATACCTTTTTCCTTTGCGTAGGCATCGGTCAGATCTACACTGCCAAAGGCAGAGTTTAAGGTCACATCGGTTACTGATCGCAGAGTGATGTCGCCATTTCGGCAATCCAAAGTTAAAAGGCCTGCAACGCCAATTACTTCTGTACTGCCAAAGGAATTCGAAACGTCAGATTTTCCCTTTACTGCGTTGATTGTGATATCTCCGTTGCTTCCTTCAACCTTCAGATCACCGTCAATAGTGGTTACTGAAATATTTCCGAAACGCCCTTCAGCATCAAGGGAGCCCTTAACCGATTCAATTTCGATATCACCGTTCATGTTTGAGACTTTAGCCGGGGAACCGAGTCCTCTGGCTGTAATCTGACCAAACTGATTTTCAAGAGTCACAGAACCCATGCAATCTTCAGCCGTAAGATCGCCGTGTTTCAGTGAAGTGACAACTTTTCCTTTAATGCCTGTTAAAGTCACGTCTCCGAATGAACTTTCAACGGAAACTGGGTTTCCTGCCGGCACGTGGATTTCATAATCAACACTGTACGACACATTTTTCCATCCTTTTTCCGGATAATCCGTGCTGACTTTAACAGTCTGACCCGATTGATTCACGTTGATCACAATGGCGTCGAGGATTTCTTTTGCTGTGGATTCCCGTCTTGCTTCAACCCGGATAGTTGCTTTTATTTCAATTTTATCCTGCTCCCAGGCAAAAATCTGAATATCACCAAAGGAATGATTCAGGCTTAAAGAAGTTCCCTGAGTGACCGGAAGTATTTTCGAGAATTCTTTGGTGAGCTCCTGACCAAAAACCGGGAAGGAAATTAAGACCAGGAAGAAGATGAGGTTAGTGCTTGTTTTCATTTTTTTCGTCCTTTATATAATCAACCAAACTTTGCAATGTTTTTAATTTTTCTTTGGATGACCGGTCAAGAAACCGGGCGATTGATTTATTCAATTCGTTCATTTGCAGTGCTTTTTTACATTCTGAAATCGACTGGTCGAGAAGAGACAGTCGTTCCTGGGTCACTGCATAATAATGGGGATCGACTTTATCCCGGTTTTTTTTAACAAAGAGTTCCAGATCGGCCATTGATGCCAGATTTAGCTTTAAGGAATCGGCCATATTTGCTGCTTTTGATACTGATTTTATTTCCGTCCTGGTAAAAGCAGCATTGAGTTTGTTCTGAACTTTATCAACAACTTTTGTTATTTCTGAAGAAACCAACTGATGGGTTTCATTTATTTTAAAACCTTGTTTTTCTAAAAGGGAAGAGTCTTGTTCTGACTCATTTTTTTGTTCTGACTTAACCATCTGCCTGTCAAAATAGGAAGCCGGCAGAAAGTAGAGTCCGGCGATAACTGCAATCAGAATCGCTGCAGCTGAGGAAACCATGAAGGCCGGGCTTACAGAAAGCCTCGTCAGTTTTAAGAGAATTGGGTGAATCCCTTTTCTCGCCGCTTCTTTCTTGAGTCCGGACTCAATCTGGCTCCAGAGTTCATCCGGCGCTTCAGGGCGGTTCAGCTTTTTAAGCTGGGTTCTGATTTCCTCATCGGAAAGTGGTTTCTTATTCATGATGGATTAAACTGCATAGATAGTTTTAATCTGAGTTCTTCTTTTGCCCGTGAAAGGCGTGATTTTGATGTTCCCTCAGTGATGCCTAACATTTCAGAAATTTCGCTGTGACTGAACCCTTCAATTTCAAACAAAATAAAAACGACTCTGTTTGCTTCTGAAAGTGAGTGAATAGCCTTTTCAATTTGTTCAAGTGAACCATCAGGGTCTTTTCCGGGTGACGGAATCAGGTTTTCATCCAGTGAATCAGATGCAGGTGTTCGTTCAAGGTGATTCAGGCAGGTGTTCACCACAATCCGGTACATCCAGGTTGAAAAGGATGACTCAAATCTAAAAGAAGGAATTGCTCTGTACATTTTTATAAATGCCTCCTGCAAACAATCTTCAGCATCCTGAGAAGACCCACAAAGACGAAGTGCAACTGAAAACAACCGGTTCTTCTCTGACTGGTAAATGAGGCGGAATCCATCCGGATTTCCTTCCTGGCATAACCTGACCCATTGTGTTAATTGTGCTGCTTCCGTCATTTCTTCTTTCGCTTCTGAAAACTTAGACCCGGCTTAACATGAAAAGGTTGCATGAATTAACCGAAATCTCATTTATTTTATTTGAAAAATAGTTTAAGAATGGTTAATATTGGTTTTTCATTAGTAAAACGTCAGGTTTTTTATGTGGCAATTTTAAACCAGTGGGTTTTTTGATTTAAAGGTAGTTTGAAACCAAACCAAATTCGGAAATATTTAATCGGCTTCCAATATGAAATTTATACTTCCTCTCTTTGTTTCAATTTTTTGTTGTACTCCTTTATTTGGACAAAATACTGGAGATAGAATAACTGAACCGTTGGGTTTGGCGGTTGCCTGGGAACCCTTTGAATCAGGGGAAATCAATGATGGAAAAGGAAAGAATGTAATTTTTTCAAAAGAAATATGGTACAAGATTTTAAATGAAATGGACTATTACCCGATAATTGATTCCATTGATATTGATAAAAAAGACATTCATTTTGTCCTTCATTCAAACAGGGACACAACCTTATATGTAGGTCAACCCAGATTATCAGTCAGGAAAAAGTTATCCAATGAAATCAGACATATCCTTTATATCAGTTCAATTAAATATGAAACAAGACCTTTGAATGTTTACGTTTCAACAATCAGGATAAGTTTCAATTATTGTCTATCTGATCCGTTAACTAATAATATATTATCTGCAGGTCATTTTTCAAGGAATGTTAGGTATGCAAATGGGGAAGAATCTGAAACAGTTAATTCTATTTTAGAGGCTGGAATTGCAAAAATGCTTTCAGAAAATCATCCTGTTGTTAATAAAATTATCCCTGGTTTTGAATTAAATGATGATCACGGTGCATTAACCCTATCTTTTAATGCAGGCACAACTCTGAATTTGCATTTAGCGTGGAAAGATCTTACTCCTGATCCACGAACAATGGAAGGAATTTCAATTGGAAATCGCTTTCGGGGTTACCCGGGTTTTAATCTCGGAACTGAATTAAAAGTTTCTCAAAACTTAGGAATAGGTTTCAGTTATAATTATATGTACTTAACAGCCACCTCACCATTTATAAGAGTGGGTTCAAATGATGATCCAGTCTATGGGGTTCCTGAAGAAGAGAATCTTAAAATTATTACAAAGGAAGCCTATGTTTCTTATAGGTGTCCACTTCAAAATGAAAATTCATTTTGGCTTATTTTACGTTCGTCTCTGATATTTTCAGAATATTCAATAAGTGGTAAGTTTAGTGAATGGCCTCACGAAACATTCAAAGCAGAGTTAGATGGGAGTATTGGTTTAGGCTTGCACACAGGGTTGGAATATCGTTTTAAAAATACAAATAATGGGATATATTTATTAATAGGTGGAATAATAAGATCAACAGCGGAAAATGCATTCTCAAAGGGAAATTCATATTACTATAAAAGTGAATATTTTGAATATCGGGATGATACCATCGATATAAAACTAGGATATTTTATAGATATTCCGTTCTACTATTATAAAAATTGAGTATTACAATAGATTCAAGTTTTTAATTTACTGCTGCTGCTGTTTTTGTTGTATTTGCTGTTTTTCCCAGTCAAAATCACTTGCTTCGCCGGTTTTGCTGTTTCTGATCTCGATAACCCGGAAGTCATCTTCGTCTATCCGGGTTTCTTCCGGTAAAATTCTAACGGAAATACTCAGCTCTGTATCACATTCCCCTTTGAAAACGCCTCTGGTTGGCGGCACTTCAGCATAATCTTTTCCATAAGCCATGATGATATGGTGATCACCGGCAAGTTTGTTATTTGTCGGATCCAGACCAATCCAACCAAGTCCGGGAAACCAGGCTTCAAGCCAGGCGTGGGTAGCCGTTTCGGGTGACTGATTTTTATCTCTGACTGCATGAAAAAGATATCCGCTTACGTACCGGCAGGGAATACCAAGATTTCTGATCAGGGCAATCATGATGTGACTGTAATCCTGACAAACTCCGGCTCTCTGAGTCAGGGCTTCATCAATGAGTGAATCTGCCCGGGTGCTATTTGGCAAATAAAGAAGGGATTTATAAACCTTTTGGTTCAGATCCAGAATAAGAAAAAGCGGATTTGAATTCCGGCTCAGTTTAAGTTCATCCGAGAAAGCCAGAAGCGCATCAGTAGGTTGGGCGAACTTACTTGGGAGTGTCCATTCAAAAAGCTCACTTTGTTCAACGGCCGCATCCAGTTCGTCCCACGTTAAATTCTGGGGAACATTAGCAATTTTACCGGATGGTTTTACACCAATAACAGATTGAGCCGTTACAACCATTTCATTATGGAAAAAGGGAATATTGAAATGGGATACAACATTCCCGGCATAATCTTCATATTGAAGAATGGGAACGTTGGGTGACACATTCAGTTGGAAAGTCAGGCATCTCTGCAAACCACCGGTGAGTGGTTTCAACCGGACTTCAGAGACGCTTTCTGTAACCGGCGTTGAATACCGGATTCTGGTCGAGTGGCGAATGGTGTAAATCATAAGAGTTACAAGTGGTAAGTTACAAGTTATAAGTTCAGGGGTCAGAAGTCAGAAGACAGGAGTCAGAAGGGAGACGTTAGAAGATAATAGCTAAATAAAATTCTACTATCTACTGTCTACGATCTACTACCTACCCAAAAATTACCTCAATTCCGTCCCGATTGAATATTGAATATAAAGTTCATCCATTTCTGTATGGATGGCAGCACACGATTTCTCCAGATCAACCAAAAATTTCTCAATTCCTATTTCAAGAATTTCATCGGCGGAACTGTAATCCAGCATGGCTTTGATTTTTCCCGATAAACGTAAAAGAGCCAGTGACAGGGGCCTCCCACTGTTCATGGCAATATCTGTCAGGGAATAGGATACCTGCCTGATTGAAAAACAGACTGAATGCGGAAAATCAGGATTGAGAATCAGAAATTCAGCAATCCAGTTAAATCTCAGATCGGCCGTGTACAATTTGCAATAAGGCTCAAATGCTGATGTGTACTTTAATATTTCGACTTTTTCGAGGTATTGCTGAGCTGCATCTGCGGTACTATCCAACCGGTAAGCCTGCAGGTAAACTTTCAGCATTTCAGTTGTGGCTTCAGCCCGTTCAAGAAATCGTCCCAATCTGATGAATTGCCAACCTTCTTCATGACTCAAAGTGGCATCCGTAATTCCCTGAAGAAGAAAGGATGACTCAATAATTCGTTTATACAGGTTTGGTTCAAGAACCTGGTGATTTCCTGAAACTGATAATTCCCTGAATTCAAGGAAAAAACGGTTGAGAGATTCCCAAAGTTCAGTACTCACCTGTTCTCTGACCTGACGGGCATTTTCTCTGGCAATTGATATGCAGGATAAAACCGAATTCGGATGTGTTCTGTCAAAAACAATCTTTGTTAAAATTGTAACAATATCATCCGGTTCACAATTGGGTGCTGGGCAATAAAGCACTTTTAAAAGTCTGGCGAGACGATCTTCATTTGAACTGGTCGTGTCCTCAAGCATAAAATTAAGATTCACACTGGCCATTCTCGCAGTGTGTTCTGCCCGTTCAAGATACCGGCTCATCCAATATAAACTATCTGCTGTTCTTGAAAGCATATTTAAACTCCTTAACCCAGAACCCAGGTGTCTTTTGCACCACCACCCTGAGATGAATTAACAACCAATGATCCCTTTTTGAGTGCAACCCGGGTAAGTCCACCCGGAACAATTGTGGTCGAGTCACCTGAAAGAATGTAGGGTCTCAGGTCGATATGACGGGGTTCAATGTGTTTTCCATCCACAAAACAGGGTGAAGTGGAAAGAGAAAGTGTTGGTTGAGCGATGTAATTTCTCGGATTTTTTTCAATTAATCCTTTAAAGGTTTCCTGTTGTTCTTTGGTACTGTGCGGACCAATCAGCATGCCGTAGCCACCCGATTCACCAACAGCTTTAACAACCAGTTTATCGAGATTTTTAAGAACATATTCCCTGTGATCAGGCCGGATAGTCAGGAAAGTTTCTACATTCGGAATGATGGGGTCTTCATCGAGATAATATTTGATCATTGCCGGAACGAACGCATAAACTGCTTTATCATCTGCAACACCGGTGCCGATTGCATTTGCCAAATTTACATTCCCTGCACGGTAAGCGTTGAATAAACCAGCGACACCCAAACTTGAATCTGGCCTGAAAATCAGCGGATCTACATAATCGTCATCAATCCGGCGGTAAATAACGTCCACTTTTTGAAGTCCGGCAGTCGTTCTCATAAAAATGTGGTTATTGTGGTAAACCAGATCCTGACCTTCGACAAGCGGAACGCCCATCAGGCGGGCAAGAAAAGTATGTTCAAAATAGGCAGAATTGAAAACACCGGGTGAAAGTAAGACGACGGTCGGATCATCAGAAGCATTTTTAGGAGCAAGTTCTTTTAATTTCTGAAGCAGAACCTGAGAATAATTATCAACGGGAAGAACACCATAATCTCTGAAAAGGGAAGGGAAAATCTGTTTCATAACGCTGCGGCACGTGAGCATGTAAGAAACTCCGCTCGGAACTCTCAGATTGTCTTCAAGAACATAAAACTGGCTGTTTTTATCCCGGATGAGGTCAGTTCCTGAAATCGAAACATAAATATCTTTCGGAACGCTGAGTCCCCGCATTTCGGTACGGTAATGTTTGCAGGAATAAACCAGATCACGGGGAACAACTTTGTCTTTGATGATCTTTTCAGAGGTGTAAATATCCTTCAGAAACAGATTCAGAGCCTGCATCCGCTGAGTGAGTCCTCTTTCAATATAACGCCACTCATCGTTTTTTATAATCCTTGGCAGAAGATCATAGGGAATGATTTTTTCAGTTCCCTGACTGTCACCATAAACGGTAAAAGTGATACCCTGATTGATAAAAAACAGATCAGAACTTTGCTGTTTCTGAATCAGATCCTTTGCCGACATCGAATATAACTGTTCTGAAAGTTTACGGTAATGCTCACGGGGCAGAAACCCTGAGTCAAACATTTCATCATAAAAATCGTGACTGTTATACTCACCAAAAAGGGATAAAGTATCAGAATTATTTTGAGGAGAAGTCATTAGTATATAATGTGATTATGTTTAAGCGCTTAATAAAATAATGTAAAATATGTAATATGCTTACATAATACGAATTACTATGGTAAGAATCAAGATTGGAAATAAAGGTGACGGAAAAAATGGAAGGCGGGGATTTGAGAAAAGGTAAGGGCACAGGATTTTGTGCCCTTAATGATAAAAGAAAAGGTCTAATTCTGGGTAATATCTGTACTTAGTTTGTAAACCATAATTCGTTTGTTGCCGGTATCAGCAATGAACAACTTTAACTTACCGTAAGCAACACCTTTCGGCCGGTTAAATTGTTTGGTTCCCGTTCCGGTTCCGCCGAAAGAAGTAATCAGGTTTTTCTTGCCAAAATCAGGGGTTTCTCCTTCCTGTCCTGACAAGTTAAACTGATAAAGACTGTCAAGTTCACTGTCAACTACAAGTATAAACTGATGTTTATCAGCAGCAATGGTAATATCAGCAGGGTTTCGGAATCTGCTTTCAAAATTACCATCTCTCTGAACATATCCGTACAAAAACCGGGTAGCTTTAGTCGTATCCTGATTAAGATATTTTCTTTCAATGTCAAGCAGACCTTCATCAGTAACTTTGAGTCCCTGAACCCGGTAAAAACTACGTGATTTTATCCCGTAAATAAAATCTTTCGATGAAGAAACTGAATTGGATTGGGGTGGGGCAGCATAAGAAGTCAGACTGACCGGATCATTGAAAAATTTGAGTCCGTCGCCGACGCCAGGGTCAAGTTCATTCGAAAAGGTACCTTGATAGTCCCGGGTTTTGCTGAATTGGACAAGGGTATTGTCATAGCCACCGAGTGCCGTGGCATTAAAATTATTAGGTCCTTTGCGTGCAACAAAAAAGGAATTATCTGCAAAATTGGCGATCCCGGCAAAACTAACCTTTTCAGCTTCATTTAAACCTGAACCTGACGGATTGAAATAAAAGGGATGCACAATTCGCTTCAGTATTCTTGTTGAGTTTTTAAGAATCTGACTGGTAGATGTCATGTCGAGGCAATAAATTGCCGGAAGGTTATAAGACCGGCCAATAGTGGTATCAATCCGTCCGATAATAAAAAGATTTAAGGCACGGTCCATGCCCAGCTTTTCAGCTTTTACCAGGGAGTAAAAACCAAGCAAGGTTCCATTTTCGTCATATTGGTACACACTTCCTGAAGAATCAGCCACATAAACCAGCTTGTCAAAACCGTACAGAACATCAACCGGAGTTTGAAAGGCACCTTTCCAGATTGCCACGTTAACCCATTCTTTAGAAGCAACGGTTCCTGAATTTTTGGCTTCGTCACGTGCAGCCAGAATATCTTCAATTGCATTTCCTTCTCTTTCACCGAATGAACAGGATGAAAAAATTGAAGCAAGAAAAAGCAGGAATAATAGGTTCCTTAATTTCATCTGAGATCTCCTTCAGGAAGCGAAATACCCAGTGTAAACCGATGGGCATATCCGAGCGGATCAATATAAGAGGCTGCATAATCAACCTTCAGGTCAAATGCATAAAGAGTTTTATTCAAACCGATACCGAATGAGGGAATTTCCTGACCATCAACATTTAATTTCATACCAGTCCTGAGGTATATCAGTTTCATATATCCATATTCAATACCAAAAGAATAATTTTCAGCGCCATCATTAGGGTGATTGAGCTGAACTGCACCCAAAATGTCATGATCTTCAGTTTTGAACAGGAATTTTGACATTCCCAGACGAAAATTGGAAGGTGTCTGATATTCCTGATAGGCATCAACCGGTTGTGTATCCGGAGGAGTTGCTTTACCGCTTGGTTTGTGGCGGCCTCCAAAATTCATCAATGCAATTGAAAGGCGGGTATCATTCTCATCCAGGATGTAGGTCATTCCCAAATCAATTGCAACGGCAGAAAAATTGACTTCAGCCAGTTGTTCCCTGATGTATTTTGCTGTAATTCCAAAAGTAAACTGTGTTGTCATCTGGCGGGCGTAAGTTAACCCGGCAGCAAGATCATAATAATTGAATTTTTCGCCGGTTCCGTAAGGTTGCAGTGTGGTTCTGCGCTCCATGGCTTCGGTTGAAAGGTAATTCAGAGAAAACCCGAATGATCCGATTTCTTCAAGACGATAAACCGTTGCAAGTGTGGTCTGATTGATATCAGCATACCATCTGTTATAAGAAAAAGAGGTTGAATAACTGGGCAGGAAGGCAATATGCCCCGGATTCCAGAATATTGAATTTGCATCTGAGGTCAGAGAAATTCCGGTTTCTGCAAGAGCAACCTCACGGGCACCAACACCAATTTTCAAAAACTGAAAACTTGAGGTGGCAACACGGTTAGACCCGAGATCACCAAAAATCTGAGCTTCTGAAACCGTGACGAGACCCAGAACAAAACACAAAAATAAAATCAGTTTCTTTTTCATAGTTCTACTGAAACTCCAAAGACGATATGCCGCTGAGGCAGATAACGGGCCGGATTAAACGGATTTACATTTGTGTACAGCGGGTGAGGATTAAGAGGATCGTAAGACGGATACGGATCACCAGATTCGTAGGCACTTCCCGTTAGCGGGTTAATGACCGTTGAGTTTTTATTGTCAAACAGGTTGGTGACTTTCAGGCTGATAACCATTTTAAAATTCTGAAAATTTACATTTCTTCTTGCGCCAAGATCTGCCCAGAACCACCAGTCACCCAATTTTGAATACCGGTCTGTTGGTAAAGTGGTGTAGTTCATTAAGCCGGTTGTGTTATCAATTCCATCTGCGGTCAGTTTATCATACCGTTTGCCTGACTGAAGATTACTGGTAAGGTTGATGTTCCAGTTTTCAAGAAGGGCTCCATACCAGTTATCTATTTCAGAAGGTGAGGTGTAGGTCAAGCCAACTTTGAACATCCAGGGGCGATCCCATGGCAGAAAGGTTTCTTTTGTGGTGATGGCATCCTGCTTCCGGGATGTGAACTCAGAAAAGTCTGATGATTTTGCGGAAGCCTGCTGGTAAGAAACTGACGAATTTACTTTTAATTCTTTGGTGATCCGGGTCAGGTAAGTGACTTCAATTCCAAGAATTTTGGCATAATCATCATTTTTATAGGTGTAATAATATTGGTTTTTATGCTGAATTTCCTGCTCACCGGTTGTGGTAATGTAATCGAATTTATCCTTGGTAAATGCTACAACTGTAAGAGCATCATTGGCCGTAATCTGATTTCTGATGCCAAGTTCGTATTCAACTGTGGTTTCAGGTTTTAGTGTTGGGTTACCACGACGTTCACCTCTGAGTCTTGATACATCAGTTTCATCTATCTTACTGTAAAGCTGATAAGCCTGTGGCCATGAGATCGAATGTCCGTAGTTAAAAAACAGCATCTGATTATCAGAAACGGGGAACGATACTTTTACTTTCGGAAGGGCTCTGAGCCAGTAATTGCTTCCGCCAAGAGAAACGGTTTCCTTTTTGTATTTATTTACAAAAGAAGGATTGATAGGGAAGGTCCCTTTATCGTTGTTGATGAGTTTGTCGGCAAAATCACCCGGGTAGAAATAGGACATTCTAAGCCCGATACTTCCGATAAATCCCTTTTCAGCGATTTTATATGAGGCATAAACGCCACCATTGAAAGGTGACACTTTCCAGATTTCATGGGCATAACCCAGTTGTGTGGTTGCATCACCGGGTCGGATGGGAGCACCTATCCAAGGCGATTGAATGTCTACCCACTGATAAGTTGAGAGTAAATGTTCAAATCCTGTTTGAAAAGTAACCCGTTGATCCTGCCAGGTATAATCGGTTTTAAACGTGTACTCTTCGGCCCAGTGATCATGCCAGGTTGTTGAAATTCCCTTGTTGTAAAGTCCGGATTCTTTCGGATTTCCCTGTACCACATATCTGACGTCACCGGTTGAACCGCCCCAGTAAGAAATCGGGTCAGTAATAATGCTTTCAGGGTTATAATCTTCGGAAAGAGAATCAGGTCTCCACGGACGGCCATTCGCATCGGCACGAAGTTTAGAAAAAACACGGGCCACTCTGAAATCAAGATAATCATTTGACGATAACGTCTGGGTATAACCCAAAATAATCTGGTTCAGATCTGACGTATAGGTTGTGGCTTTATCCGGGATAAGGGCAAATGCATATTGGTATCCGGGTCTCAGATCGCCTGTGAGTGAAACAAACTTGAGCATGTTTGAATTCTGGTTGATATTAACCGAACGGCGATAACTGTAAAACCATTTTTGGGTAGGTTCAGGTTTCCAGGTAATTTTAAAGGCGCCAGACCAGCGGTTGTCTTCTTTCGGTGCAAGTGAGGTATTGTTATCAAAAAGGCTGGAATAGAGTTGAGACGCCGGTTTTTTTGTGAATTCATCACTGCCAGAGTAGGAGAAATTGGTGTAATAGGTGACTTCACCCAGGTCTTTCCCGAATAGCCCGGCAAGACCGGTTACCGGTGAAAGCGGACCGCTGATGGTTCCATCCCATGAGTCGTAATTCCATGACCATTTACGGTCAGTTTCGCCATCGGTAAAATAATCACGCTGGTGATTCACCTTCATTTTGTGTTCTTTTCCGCCTTCTTTGGTTTTAACTGAAATAAAACCAGACGTAGCACCCGATTCTGCACCGATTCCGCCGGTGACCACATCAACTGCATCAATATCATCCAGATTCAGTTCAAGACCGAACCCCGTACCAGCCAGCGGATCTTTTGCAGAAACACCATCCACATAATATCCCGTTTCGTATGGTTTCCCGCCACGGACATAAATTCCGTCAACAGTTTGAACAATACCTGCCTGGTTACCAGCAACCTGCTGAATATTCTGAAGGGGAGTGGCAGTAAGATCTTCTGCTTTTACCTGAACGGCTGAATTTGCCTGTTCAATGTCAAAAATTGGTTTTTCACCGATAACCAAAACTTCCTGATCGAGTGAAAGCATTTCGACCGGTAAGGCAAATTTTACTTTGGTGTCTTTGCCTGCAAGGACCTTTATGCCGGTTTGCAGCACTTTTTGGTATCCAACATAAGAGGCCTGAATGTTGTATTCACCCGGACCAACGTTCTCAATTTTGTAATTACCATCGATATCGGTTGCAGCACCGTAATAGGTTCCTTTCAGAACAATATTCACACCGATCAGGGGTTCTTTGGTCTCTTTATCGACCACAGAGCCACTGATTGAACCGTGGTTCTGAGCAAAAAGTGATGTTCCGGTAAAGAATCCTGCAAGAAGCAGAAATAAAAGTCGTTTTTTCATTTTCATCGCCTTGTTGTTGGGCGTTCAAATTCCTGGCTTAAAATCTTTGAGACCAGTTCAACAGCCGGATTGTTGTAGGTTTTCCCATTTTCCACTTTCGGGTAGGATGTTCCGGGTGGAATCTGAGTCATATTCGGAAGGGGAGCCGTAGTGAAAACAAGATTTCGTTCCAGATTTTCAAGGACGAGAACAGGTGTTCCGATTCCCTTATAAAGTGGTACATTTACCGGCCAGATATCATTTGAAGCCGGAAGATCAAACCGGTAAAGCACAGTAGCCTGTGATGATGGAACAAATGAGAAAAATCCGAAATCATTACCGATAAATGCTTTAGTCCCGATTTTTGCCGGAAGGGAAGCAATAAAAGCCGAGTCAGAAAGGGTTGGTTTTTCTTTTACGAGATACCGGTCGGCTCTGAGAGTTGAATGATAACCATTTCTTGCAGGACCGGTTGCAGGATAATATTTCCTGTTCAGGGAATCAATCGGGAGAAAGCGAAGTGCTTCAAAATCAAGTTCATTTTCGTTACCGGTAAACCCGATTCTGACAAGAGCTTTACCACCTTTATTCAAATAAAAGGGTATGATACTTTGAGCAATTGCAACGTCAGGGTTGGTAAGACCATACCAGATCAGTTTTCTAAAGGATAAAACAGTTGCTCTGAGTAAAACCAAACGAATGCTTTGAGGAATAGTTTGCGAAAAATCAGGGTTTTGCAGGGAAAGAAAATCTGAATTTGCATAACTTTCGCCAGCAACAGTTGCCGGAGCCTGTTTAAGGAGAGAACGAAGGGAATCACGGTCACCCAGTTCATGTGCTCTGATGACAAGCAGTTCACCGCCACTTTTTGACTGGTTCACCTGCCAGGTTGCTGTTGTTGACTGATCTGGCATTGATGCAATTTTTGAACGGGCGTTGGTATTATCAACCAACCGGTAATAAAGTACGTTTAAGGCGTTCAATTTCAGGTTTGGAATACTGATGCCTGATTCTGCCAGTTCTGAACCAATCAGAACCGATGCAGCTATTTTTGTTCCTGTTGCTTTTAAATCACCTTTAAGAGTCACAATTCTGGTTTTTGGCGGAAGTGAAATCCAGTTTGATTCACTTGTGTCATTTAACGCAAGTTCAACATTTTTAAGGGATGAACTGCCATCTGCATCAAATCCTTCCAGAATAAAACTGGCTACAGGTAAGGTTACAGCCGGTATTTTGGATGCAGCGTTAAAATAGGCAACCGGAGCTGTATTTTTTATTTTAATTGAAAAACCGTCGGGTGTTGGGTCAATGGCGCCGAAATCAATAAACGGCTCACCCGAATTAAAAACACCATTTGAGTCTGAATCGGTGAAAAACTCATTTCCTATATTTTTCCCGAGATACGTGACCTGACTGTCAAACCGGCCATTTCCGCTGTTGTCGATGGCGGCAACGAATATTTTCGTGATAAGGGTGTCAAGTCCTTTGGTTGGGATAACAACAGTTAATTTCCGCTGGGTGGTAAATTGCCAGGTTTCAAGTGAATCGAGGGAGTAAAGATACCCGACAACTTCACCGTCAGGATCGTCGCCATTCCAGAAAAGTGTCATTTCTGTAACAGAAACGTAGTTCTTTACATCAGTGGTATCCAGAAAGATAGTCGTATTGGGCGACTGGTTTGGAACCGGATCATTCATGATCGAGTCCTTGCAGGATGTAACTGCAACCAAAACCAGTACAGGAAACAGAAAAGAGTAAAATTTTCTTGTCATAAAGAAATGGACCAAGTTGGTTGAAAAAAAATGACCACCAGAAGGTCAGACTGGTTTAAAGTCATTTGCGAATACAAAACCAGAAACAAAACAAAAGAAAAGGGTTTTGGTTTTTTTTTGTTATAGATGTCATCCTGACGAAAGTCAGGATCCATGTCATTAAAAAATACTGGATCCCGGCTCCCCGAACGCTTTCGGGGCAGGCTACAGCCGGGATGACAGCAAAAAACAAAAACAATTACTTAATAAGCATCATCTTTTTGGTGATGATTGAATTATTACCTGCACGAAGCTGGTAGAAATACACACCGGAAGCCAGATTTGAAGCATCAAAAGAAATACGGTGGGTACTTGCCTGCATCATTTGGCTATTGATCAGGGTTGCAACTTTTTGTCCGATCAGGTTATAAACCGACAATGTTACTTTTTGAGAAACAGGCAGGCTGAACTCAATTGTAGTTGACGGGTTAAATGGATTCGGATAGTTTTGAAGCAACTTAAACGTTGCAGGAGTTCCTTCGGCAACATTAACACCACTGTGCAATCCAAAATCGGCAGAATCACGTGGTTCAAGATAATAGCTCAGGAAAAAGGCATCAATGATACCTGTAAGTGATTCAAATTTCTGACCCAACACGAGCAATGTTTTTACAGAATCTGCTTTTGTAAGCGTGTAGTCAAGATTCAGTGTATTCAGGTAGGGCAGAATATGATTGGTTCTGTTGGCTTTATCATCAACTGAAAGTCCAAATGGTGAACCATCTTTTTCGCTTACCAGAAATTCACCACGGCTTTTTCCGTCAATGGCAATATTTGAATTAGTATTCACAACAAAAACATTGGCAAGTTTAACCAAAACGCCCTCATAAGCTTCAGCCCACGGACCACCGTTTCTGATGGAATCGGTCGGAACCAAAGTTGCTGGCGGAACAGGTTGTTTTCTTGCAAGAATTTTGAAATCGGTGACTTTGGTATATTTCAATTCAGTTTTTCCGCTGAATTCATCAACAGTAGCTGTTAATTCAATTTTGTCACCCAGTTTAAATGTGTCACTTCTGGCACCAAAAATCTGGATTCCGCTCCAGGGACCTGAACCGTTCTGAATATAAACATCGCCAATATCCTGCCGGGTTGAGGTTACAATACCGGTTACAGTAAGGGTATCACCTTTGAAATAGGATTCAGTATCACCTTTTCTGGAAAATTGAATTGCTTGAATGGTTGGCGATTTACTTAAGACCCAATACGCATAATTTTCATTGATTGGCTGACGTGATTTTCCTGAAAGATTATCAGTTGCTTCGATGTAAAACTCAACAAAAGCACTATCCTGATTCACAGCAGGAATAACCTGGCTATACTCATTTCCGGTGCCCTTTGCAGGGAAAACTTTTGTAAATGAAGCTGAAACTGATGTGCGGTAGAAAAGTTCAACTGAACTGATTGTTCCATCTGCATCACCGGCAGAAAAGTTAATGGTAACCCCTTCAGACGGAGAATAATATTTTTTGGATTTTTTCCAGGTGCTGATGGTTGGGGGAACGTTTGCAGCTACATAAACCCATGAAGAATTGATAGGGTTGATGCCATACATTCCATTTCCATTGTAAGTGCCGATATATCCTGAAATGGAATCAAGACGTGATCCAACCGGTGCGATTCCTTTTCCGGATGGCCATAAACCCTGATCTGCACGGAACCGGTTTGCCTGATTATCAACGGCAAACACGTTACTGAATGAATCCTGAATAAAAATTTCTGATTCACCGTTCGTTTTAATCAGTCCGGTAACACTTAAATTGGAAAAAGTAACAGGAGCCGATTCGAGTTTCTCACCGGTAACCAATTGCTGGGTTGAAGTAACGTTATTTGCCCAGGTTCCTTTATTGAACGTGCCGATGTCAACACGTTTTGGTGAAGGAATGAGGTCAGGATCAACTTCATCAATAACTTCCACAATATTGGTATAAACGGTTAATCCGCCTTCTTTGCGTCCGCTGAGTAATTCAAACTGGGTGGATTTCAAAAATTCACGAACACGGCCAGTGAGTTTTACTACCATGCCTTTTTGAAGTTGTCCCAATTTGAGAGGATCTTTTGGGGTAAAACTTGAATCAAGATTGGTCGAAACGTTGATGCAGTTCCAGTCATACGTTTTGGTTCTCAGAAATGAAGTATCTGCTACATTGAACCGAACGATTGTTGGGCTGCTAGAGCTATAATAAGTTCTTTTTCCGTCAGCCTGATAAGGAGCTTCAAGGACAACAGCTACAACTGTAATGGTATCTGAATAATCAGTCTGATCGGTTGGGATTCCGTTTGCATTTTTTGTTTTAATCAGAGGCGAGAAATCTTTCAATGCAGCAAGATTTTCAGGAGTTTGGTATTGGGTTTCATAAACTGATTTGACCGGGTATTGTGCCCAGGCAGAAGCTGTCAGGAGAAGACCTGAGATCATCAGCAGTAACGTTTTTTTCATGTTGGTTTTCCTTGAGTTGATAAATAAATTCAGAAGGTAGAAGACAGAAGTCAGAAGACAGAATTTAATTTTTCATGTGTCCGCTATTTACTTTTTTCCATGTTCCCCCCTTTAGAAAAGGAGGGACGTTTAATTTCATACCCATTAATGATTTAAAAGCTTACGCCTTAAACCTTATGCCTTACGCCTAATTGATAATAACGAATTTCCCGGTTTTGATTTCGTCATTGGTCAGATCTTCAACGGTGTACAGATACAATCCGGTTGAGATATTCTGATTTCCTGTTGAGATCAGGTTCCAGGAATGTTCACCGCCGGTTGAATTGGCTTGCCATTCACCCGAAGTTCTTGCACCGTAGGTATCAAACCATTTGGTTCTGTTGCCGTTATCAAGTGAACCTTCGTGGGTAAAGGAATAAACACGATCGCCTGAAAGTGTGAAAATCGTGATTTTTGCTTTCGCCGGAAGATTGGCAAACTGGATCCGGTGATTCACGTCTCCTTCACCATCCCATTTTGCTTTCACGTAAAACGGATTCGGATATACAAAGGGTTCGCCATTTGAAAATTTGGTATTGGCAAGTGTTCCGGGAAAAGCCAAACGGGAACTGGTTTTAAGCGGGGATTCGAGTTCCGGAATCCGTTTTACGACATCACCCTGATCAAAAGCCGTGACTGAAAAGTTGTACATCCAGCCATTTTTCAATCCGTCAAACACATATTTGTAGGTGTATTTAACCGTATCACCTTCAAACTGAACCGGACTTGATTTTAGATTGTAGAAATTTCCGTTTGACTTGAGGCTGGTGTTGTAACTGAATGCATTGCTGTCCAGATCGTATTGCGAGACGAGTTTGAGCTGATCTGAAAGTCCGGTTGTGAGATCAAGCTCATCACCCAGATTGGTTTTGTAAATCTTGTATCCTTCAAAATCCATTTTATTTGAAATGGGGTCAACCGACTTTTCTGCACGGTCATCCCAGTAAACCGTGATACTTCTGTCGCCTGGAATCACTTTTACCCGTGGTGAATTTGGTGGGGTAGGAACGATATACCGGTCAATTTTTCCGTTACCATTTGCATCTTCCCCGGAATCCAGAGTCCCGTTATTATTGAGATCTTCGCCCTGAAATGTACTTTTAGCCCATCCGATATTGGTGACCAGATCTTTTTTCTGTTCAGGTTTATCGAGACTGGCGGGTTCAATTCCGGTTTTCTTCGCACAACTGATGGCAAAAACGACCTGGAACGATTCTCCCGGTGCAATGACGGCAAGTCCACCGGTAGAAAGAAGGGCAGACCGGTTACCGGGTTTGGTGTAAGTTTTCTGAATGTCAGTTTCACTCATTGAAGTTGACATGCGGGCAAACCGTTCAGCATCATTTGAGGGTGCCAGGGAAGCCGGATCAGCACCTTTAAATCCCCAATATTGGTAATTGACCTGATGATTCAGATCAGTTTTCCGGTTTACAAACTTATTCCGGTAAAAGGTTCCGAGGTAAGAAAGAGCAACATAGCTATCAGTGAAGCCAATATCTCCGTTTGAATCAAATGCATATTGGGAATCAAGACTATCAATAACACCGTTACCGTGTGCTGCAAAAAAAGAGGAGCCTCTGGGTGCGGTAACTTTCACGTTTCTCACAACGAAATCCGTCCAGACGCCGGTGTGAACATCTTTGAGGGTGTCTGTGCCGTTGTTTGTGATGGTGTAATTCATGATGACAAAGAAGTCAGTAAATGCAAAACTCCAGGCATAGGTTTCAAGCTGTACATCAAGTCCAATCGGTTTGTCATGGTCAGTGATTTTAACCTGGGGGGTTATACCGGGAATGAAGGTAAGCTTATCGGTAAAGTTGGTAATAAAATCCTGATGAGAGATGGCAAGAGGTGAAGCTGCTTTTGATTCCGGCAGGCTTGATCTTTCAATGATGGAAGATTTTGATTCGTTTACGGTAAATTCATATCCGGTATCGCCGGCACCGTATCCGTTGGCATCTTCACCGGCCGTACTGGTTGAAACTTTAATTTCACTTCCAATTTTGGCTCCGATCCATAAGCCGCCTTCAAAAATATGCTCAATACCAGAACCAATGGGATATTCAAGTGAAGGCATTCCCTTTTGGAAATTGGCATTGAACCCATTTCCAAAAATCCCGTTATTAGAGAAAGTAATGCCGATATTACCGGTGTTTGTTGCTTTTTGCTGAAATAAATCCTGACCCAGGGCAGCAAGACCGGATAAGCAAACAACCGGAAGAAGAAGTGAAATTCTGCGTGTTAGCATGGCACCAAATTTGAAATCGGAAGAAACCGTTAAATTTTAAGGAATGACAAGTTACGAAAATACAGGTCTAACTTGCAAAAGATATGGGGGTTTAAATTGTGAATAAAAGATGACCAACGGTCACTTCTTCACACAACCTTAACATATTCTTGGAAGCTGTTCGCCTGAAATCATATCAACAATTCGGGAACTTCCGATGGTTGTCTTGATGAGTAAGGTAGAAGCCGGACTTGGCTTTACTTTTCCAATAAGTGCAGAATCTTTTCCGGCCCTGTTTTTTTTCATGGCGATAAGGACTTTTTCAGCGGATTCAGCAGGAACAATGACTAAAATTTTACCTTCATTCGCTACATATAACGGATCAAGTCCCAAAAGTTCGCAGGCTCCACGGACTTCTTCCTGAATTGGGATGTTTTCTTCGTCGAGTTCAATGCACAATCCGGAGGTTTCTGCAATCTCGTTAAGGGTTGAGGCCAGTCCGCCACGGGTTGGATCACGGATCACCCGGGTTTCAGGACAGACTTCCAGAATGGCATCAATTAATCCATTCAAAGGTTGGGTGTCACTTTCAATCGTGGTTTCAAATTCGAGTCCGGCCCGGCTGGACAGAATGCAGATGCCATGATCAGCAATGGTTCCGTTGATCAGAACCACATCACCTGCTTTTACCTGGTCAGGGTGAAGATGAACCGGACGTTCGATCAGTCCGATCCCGGTTGTGTTGATAAAAATCTGATCGCCTTTTCCTTTTTCAACAACTTTGGTATCCCCGGTAATGATCTGAACGCCGGCTTCATCAGCAGCTTTTTTCATACTGAGCATAATCCGTTCCAGATCAGCCATGGGCAGTCCCTCTTCGATAATCAGTCCGACTGACAAATAAAGAGGTTTGGCGCCGCAGCAGGCCAGATCGTTGACCGTGCCGTTCACCGCCAATTCACCGATATCACCGCCCGGAAAAAAAATGGGCTGAACAACGAACGAATCAGTTGACATCACCAACCGGTTTCCGTTAACCTGAAATTCGGTTCCGTCATGCTGCTGCCGAAGCAACTCATTATCCAGAATCGGAAGGAAGGTGTTTTGGATGAGCTGATGGGTGAGTTTGCCGCCACCGCCATGTGCCAGCAAAACCTTGTCATAAGTTGAAATCGGGACGGGACAGGAGAGATTTTTCATACCTTTTCCTCATGACGGGTATAGCGGAAGTAAGCTGCACAGGCCCCTTCCGAAGAAACCATTGGTGCACCCAGTGGATGTTCCGGCCAGCATTCTTTTCCGAAAGAAGGACAGTCGACAGGTTTTAGTTTTCCCTGAAGAATGAGTCCGGAGTGACACAAAGGGGATTCTGTCGCTTTGATGTGGCCAAGATCAAAACGGGATTCTGCATCAAAATCCGACCACTCTTTCCGGATCTTAAAACCGGATAAAGGAATTTCGCCGATTCCGCGCCAGGTTTGGTTGGCAACTTCAAAAACGGAGTTGATCACTGACTGTGCACCCAAATTTCCTTTTGGATGGACGGATCTGCTGTATGGATTGTTCAGTTCGGCTTTTCCCGATTCAAGTTGCTGAACAGCCATAAGAATGCCCTGAAGAATATCAACCGGTTCAAATCCGGTAATCACAATCGGGACGTTGAATTCGCTGACCAGCGGAAAATAATCTTCGGTGCCCATGATGGTACAAACATGTCCGGCAGCAAGAAATCCCTGGATTTTGGATTCAGGATCGGAAAGCAATGCCCGTATGGCAGGCGGAACCAGAACATGAGAACATAGAATCGAAAAGTTGGTGAGTTTCCGGCGTTTGGCTTCAACGATGGACATGGCATTGGCGGGAGCAGTAGTTTCAAATCCAACAGCAAAAAAGACAACCTGTTTATCCGGATTTTCTTCTGCAATTTTGACGGCATCGAGAGGGGAGTAAACCATTCTCACGTCAGCACCGGCTGCTTTGATGGAAAGTAAATCTTTATCAGAACCGGGAACACGAAGCATATCACCAAAGGAGGTTAAAATCACGTTGGGCTGTTCGGCGATTGCAATTGCTTTGTCAATCATTTCGAGCGGAGTTACGCAAACCGGGCAGCCGGGTCCGTGAATGAGGGTAATCTCTGAAGGAATGAGATGTTCGATGTCATACCGGACGATGGTGTGGGTTTGTCCGCCACAGATTTCCATGATCGTCCACGGTTGGGTTACCGTCTTTTTGATTTCCCGGGCTAGATTCTGAACCAGTGCCGAATCCCGGAATTCATCGAGATACTTCATTAATCCAGTTCTCCCATCGACTTGAGCAGTTCAAGTGTTTTATTGGCTTCCTCTTCATCAATCTTGCTGATGGCAAATCCCACATGCGCCAGCACATAATCCCCAATCTGAGCATCAGGCACCCAACTCACACAAATCTGCTTGATCACCCCACCAAAACTGACTTTTGCCATCATCAGTTCAGGATCATTGCTGTCAATGGAGATGATTTTTCCTGGAATTGCCAGACACATGGGGCCTCCTTAGGATAATGGTTAATGGTTAATGGTTAATGGTTTGGAATTTTGTCATCCTGAGTGATTTTCACCTGCGTGCAGGTGAAAATTTTATCGAAGGATGAATTTTGTTTTTCCGCGTATCGATATTGTGAATGAATTTGAAACTAAATCTTCAAGCACCCTTCGATATAATTTTTCCGTTGTAAAAACCACTCAGGGTGACAACTTCCATTATTTCAAATTCAAAGGGTTTGTCATCCTGAGTGTCCGTCATCTGACGGACGTATCGAAGGATGAACGCTTAAAACTTCTTTTTGGCTAACGTGCTAACTAATTCCCAATTACCGGAAATTAAAGCTTCCTTTTTTGAACGTGACCATCCTTTTAATTTCTTTTCAGCTAGGATAGCTTCATTGATGTCCTGGAATTCCTGTGACCAGATTAAAATTACCGGTCGTCTTTTTGATGTAAAACCGGAAAACGATCCAGATTGATGCTGATTTATCCGGGTTTCAAGGTCAGAAGTTACCCCAGTGTAATAAGACTCGTCAGCACATTTTAAAATATAAACACAATATGATTTCTGATCCATAGTTCTTTTAAATTGCTTTTTTATTTGAACTGTTTTCAGATGTTACTTTAAAAATAAGTTGGAATTAAAAAAATCGAATTTTGTCATCCTTCGATACGCCCTAATTCACTTCGAATGGCTCTCTACAGGCGTTCGGCACTCATCCTTCGATACAATTTTTTCTTCGAAAAAATCACTCAGGATGACAATCAGAATGATAATCGTAACTTCAAATTTCCAAATCCCAACCCTTCGATACATCCGGCGGTTGCCGGACACTCAGGGTGACAATTCCTAAATCCCAACAGCTAACCCTTCGACTCCCACGTCCTTCTTCGATACATCCCGAAAGCGTTCGGGACACTCAGAATGACACGCTCAGCTAACACCTTATTCCTTAAGCCTTAAACCTTATGCCTTACGCCTTACGCTTTCCCCAAGCCTTCCCGCCCAACTACCCAGGCAATTTGCCCGAAGGAAATGCCGCCGTCATTGGTAGGGATGTGGTGAGGCCAAAAGACTTTTATTCCGTTTGCTTCACCGGCCGAAATCAGATTTTCCAGCAGAATTTTGTTCTGGAAACATCCACCGCCAACCACGATTTGCTGGTATCCTTTTTCTTTCGCAACGGAAATCATGATGTTCACCATCGTCCGGTGAAACTTGCCGCCAATTTCTGAAACTGGTACATTTTGATCAATATCAGCCAGGATTTCTGAAATCATCGGCCGCCAGTCGAGCATGAACGGACTTCCATCCACCAACGAAAAAGAATAGGCTCCTTTTTCATCCGGATCTGAAATAAACTCCAGTTCCATGGCTGCCTGACCTTCATACGCAGATTTTTTTCTTAAATGAAGCAAGGCTGAAACCCCATCAAATAAACGTCCCGCACTGGAGGTCATGACCGTATTCAGTTTTTTCTCAATCATGAGATGCAGATTTTTCATTTCTTCTGAGGTAAAGACGTTTAGCTTCACCAGCCACTGTTCTGCCTGATCCGCAGGAAGGGCAGTGACTAAAATACCAAGGGCAGAACGGCGAACGTCTCTCACAGCAGTATCACCACCGGCAAGCGGGAATTGCACAAACTGACCGATGTGTGAAATGCCGGAATCATCACTATGGAAAAATTCCCCACCCCAAACCGTTCCGTCAGAACCCAGGCCGGTGCCATCCCAGGCAATGCCCAACGCTTCACCTGACACGTTATTTTCTGCCCGGCTTCCGGCAATGTGCGCTTCATGATGTTGAATGTGAATCACCGGCAAACGGGATTGTTTTGCGTGACGTGTCGAGTAATAATCCGGATGCAAATCAGCCAGAACCTGCTCAGGTTTGATGCGGTAAATATCCGACAGATCCAGAATGGCCGATTCAAAAGCCAGATTTGCGGTTATGGTTGACATATCGCCGATATGCTGACTGGTACAAACCAGACTGCCGTCAGAAACTGAAATGGTGTTTTTAAGATGGGCACCCACGGCAAGCAGTGACTTTCCGCTTCGCATGTTTTGTCCTTCAGGAAGGGGAGCATAACCCCGGGCCCGGCGGATCATAAACAATTCCCCGTGAATAATCCGGGCTACAGAGTCATCAATATACCGCTGAATTTCCCGGTTATGATTCAGAAATCCGTCTGCAACGGCGCCCAGTTTCAGGGCAGCTTCTTCTTCGTTGGTACAAATGGGATCGTCTGACCGGTTTCCCGATGTACACACAAGCGGAATCTGAAGATCAGCCATGAGCAGATGATGAAGCGGTGTGTAGGGAAGAATAAGTCCGATGTACGGATTCCCCGGATTCAGCAAAGGGGACAATCCGCTGTTTTTTTTCTGACGGACGAGCACGACCGGTGCTTCTGATGACGTGAGCAGTTCAATTTCAGGTTGTGACAGCTCGGCAATCTGAAGTGCGGTTTCAATATCGGGCACCATGACGGCGAGCGGTTTTTCTTCCCGGTTTTTCCGTTTTCTTAGGGTTTTGACCGAGGAATCTGACCGGGCATCGCAAAGCAACTGAAATCCGCCCAGACCTTTCATCGCCAGAATACTTCCGTGTTTGATGAGATCTTCGGCTAAAAGAAGGGCTTTATCCCCACGTCCCACAACTTTTCCGTCGGTAAATTTAAAGTCGAGCTGAGGTCCGCAATCGGGACAGGCGGTAGGTTGGGCGTGGAACCGGCGGTCATCCGGGTTTTCATACTCTGCTTTACAGGCTGCACACATCCTGAATTGTTTCATGGTCGTGTTGGGCCGGTCGTAGGGCAGTTTCTGGATGATGGAATACCGGGGTCCGCAATGGGTACAGTTTAAAAACGGATACCGGAACCGGCGGTTTTTCGGATCGGTCAGTTCGGCGAGGCACTCCGGACACGTGGCCAGATCGGGCAGAATCAGGGCAGTGGGCTTTTCTCCCGTTTCACTGACTCTGATTTCGAATCCGGAATCACCTGCAAGGTCAATGTCTGCAATTTCCATACGTGAAATAAACGAATGGACGGGTTTTTCTTTCGGAATGGAGGTGAGAAACTGCTCAAGAATTTCAGTTTCAGCCTCTGCCTCGATGGTCACACCGCCTGAATGGTTGAGTACCCAGCCGGAGAGGTCAAACCTGTGTGCGAGATTACGAATGTACGGACGGAATCCAACGCCCTGAACCACACCCCTGATTTGGATCCGTTTTCTGATTTTCACTTACTTGACCTGGTCTTTCAGCCAGGAAACCCAGGCATCAATTCCTTCACCGGTTCTGGCCGATACTTCAAAAATAATCAAGTCCGGATTGATCGAAAGGGCATTTTTCCGGAAAGAATCAGGTGACATCCCAAGATAGGGAACCAGATCCATTTTGTTGATGATGAGGACTTTTGCTTCCCTGAACATGACCGGGTATTTCAGGGGTTTTTCTTCACCTTCAGTAGTGGAAAGAACCGCAACTTTAAAATCTTCACCCAGATCGAAGTCAGCGGTACAAATCAGATTTCCCACATTTTCAATAAATAGAAACTGAGTTTTAAGATCTGAAAGCTGCTGATATGCTTCCCGGACCATATCGGCATCGAGATGACACGATCCGTTTGTCATGATCTGCGACACCGGAACGCCGAGCTTATCAATCCGCTGCGCATCAATATCCGTCTGAACATCTCCCTCAATCACTGAAATGGTGTGGGTTTTCTGTAGTCGGGTGATGGTTTGCTCGAGTAAAGTGGTTTTTCCTGAACCCGGCGAACTCACAAAATTGAGGGTAAAGGTTTTGTTCTGCTTCAGATTGGCTCTGATTTCAGAAGCAATGTTGTCGTTCTTTTCAAAAACTTTTCGTTCAACAGTTAAAATTGCCATTTAAAACTCCGGTAAAAAATCTTGCATTTTGGCCGATGTCATCCTGAGTGTCCGGCAACCGCCGGATGTATCGAAGGATGAACATCTATTCTGAAATTGAGGTTTGCAAACCCTGCTTTCTATAAAGAAAACGAAATTGCCGGTCATCTTCAACTGAATCGGATTAAAGGTGGATGAGAGAGGGGATTGTGAAACTTACAAACAGGAATTATGGGATTAAAAACAAAAAAAGTTCAATTATTTTGACGCCCTTGTGGCGTTATAAATCACAGGCATTTGGCCTTTCCACTTCATCCACAGTTTTTCTTCTGATATAAGCCTGAACATCAAGTTGGCAACATTGATCCGGCTGGTTTTTCCTGGATTAAATATTGCGCTGCTTACAGGAGATTGATGTTCGGTGTATTCGGTGACAGAATCTTCGTCAGCCAGAGTATCTGGCCGCACGATAACCCATTCAATAAACGGGTTCTTCTGCCCAATAGTGACTCTAAAATAGTCTGATGCCTTTTCATTATCTGGATGCGGAGGAAGTAAAAACCTGAGCAGCCCGATCACAATATTTTCACTGACTGAAATCGGTTCCTTTAAATCCCGGTTACTATTTCCTGCCGTGTTCATCAAAACAAATTTAAGTGGCTTTTGGGGTGCATTTTTCTTGATAGCTTCACATAGTAAAACCACTGAGTCAGTAACCAGATTTCTGGGTTTACCGAAAATGCCTTTTACTGTCAGATTGTGTCCAAGACAGGAGGCAACCGATTGGCAATCAACAAGGTAGTCGGATAGTTCATTAACCGTGATTTCTGAAATATTCCGGTTGATGATGGTCAATTGCGGATTGCTTTTCCAATTATCAGGAACATGACTTGATGAACGAACGACTATTTTGACCTGTTGACCTGACTCCAGAAGCTGGTTGACTAAAAGTTTTCCAGTTGCTCCGCTGGCACCGACAACAACTATTTTCATGATTTGCTTAAGAATGGGGTGTTTTATTTTTTTCTTCTTGCAAAGTCAAGAATTGCACCTATTGCAACTCCAAATGCAAGTCCTAAGGCAATGCTTTGGGCAACGTTTCCAGATTGATAACCGTAAGCAGTTCCGAAAGCAACGCCAAGTGCTGCCCCAATCCCGATACCATTTCCATAATTTCTTTTATTATTACCAGTCATAATTGATTTGTTTCCAGATTAGTAAAAAGGTGCCATTACTATTTAATTGTGTCAGTTATTTATAAAATAAGGGAAGTAAAAACAAAATAGTTCCAACCATAAAAATGACTGTCAAAAGATGTATTTTGGAATTATTTATTCTGAAAAAAATAAATTGTTGAATTGTCCGGATTAACCAGAATAGTGACGACCCAATCAAGAACAAATTTCCAAGTTTAGTTGTCACCAGTTCCGTTGGAAAAACAAAGCAAATAATGGCTGTAAAAATAAAATAATAGCAGATTTGAATGTTTAATATTTGCATGATTCCTTTGTTTGCAAAACTTAAATTATTCAATTCTTTATTCCATTGAAACAATTTCCAAAATCCAAAATGAAAAAGAGCAAATGCAAGGTTATAAAACCCGCAAAGGTAAAGTAATGTTTTCATATTACTTGTGTTTTATGTTGTTGTTTTATGTCTGGTTGCAAGTTTAATAATATTTCTAACATTTCCTCACTCTTGCACACTTTCTTCGGGCGTTTATTATTACACCGTCAAAGCAGGTTTCTATTCGGTTACCCGCAAAATGGTAGAATTGAAATAATGATCCGTCCTGTTTAGGATATTGTGGTTGTGAATCCGTGCCGGTATCAGTTGATCCGGCCGGATTCTTTTTCCAATCTTCGAAATCAATTACCAACTCACCCTTCCCTCTATACAATCCAACTTGACCGGCATCTTCAATTGAATTGTATTAAAGGTGGATGAGAGAGGGGAGTGAGTAAATAACCAAAACCCGCTTCCGGTTGATGCCAGGTTTTTGATATGGCTTTGATGTTGTCCTGTTAAAAAATAAAAAGTCCCGTCAATACCGGTTTCCAATTGTCTCTGCCGGCATCGACTTTTGAATCAAAGCGAGATCAGATGGCGTCAATTCCACGTTTGCTGCACCCAGATTTTCTTCGAGACGATGAATTTTTCTGGTGCCGGGAATAGCAACAATCTCATCATTCTGACTGAGTACCCAGGCAAGGGCGACCTGTGCTTTTGTTACGCCTTTGCTTTGGGCAATCTGATCAATCACCTCAACAAACTTTAGATTTTCTTTGATTGCTTCATCAGAAAAACGGGGAAGCGTTAACCGCCAGTCGGTTGCTTCCAGATCCGCACGGCTTTTGATTGCTCCCGTTAAGAACCCTCTGCCCAGCGGACTGTAGGCCACAAAGGTGATTCCGAGTTCTTTGCAAACCTCAAATACTTCTTTTTCCGGTTCACGGCTCCAAAGTGAATATTCAGTTTGAAGGGCAGTTATCGGATGAACGGCATGTGCCCGGCGAAGTGTTTTGGCATCCACTTCAGACAGACCGATGTGTTTTACTTTTCCCTGTTTGACCAGATCACTCAAAGTCCCGACAATTTCTTCGATTTCCACTTTCGGATCCTTCCGGTGCATGTAATACAAATCAATGGCATCAGTACCCAGATTCATAAGACTTTGATCGCAGGCTTTTCTGATGTAGTCCGGTTTTCCGTTGAGACCCAGAAATTCGCCGTTCGGACCCCGCATCACCGCAAATTTGGTTGCCACAATCACATCATCCCAACGTCCCTTGAATGCTTTTCCCAGCAACCGTTCATTTGCACCCCACCCATACATATCGGCGGTGTCGAAAAAATTAACGCCCAGGTCAATGGCTTTTTGCAGGGTGTTCACCGATTCGTTTTCATCAAAAGAACCATAAAATTCTGACATACCCATACAACCCAGACCTATCCGGTTAACTTGCAGGGAACTGTGTCCCAATTGTGCTGTTTGTTTCATTGTAACTCCTTTTTTAAATATCCTGATGCAAAGTTATGGTTTTTACCGGGACCGGAAAGAACCCCTTTCAAACGATAACTGACCAATTTCAAAGATCGGTTCAGTGCCGGTTCAGTTTTCGGAAGGCATTCGGTGTGAGCTGGGTATGTTTTTTAAAAAATCTGCTGAAATGAGTCGGTTCGCTGAAGCCCAGCTGATAAGCGATTTCTTTCGAGGAGTAGGGTGTGCTGATTAAAAGCGATTTAGCCAGTGAGAGGGTTCGTTTCGATATCCAATCCATTACGGTTCTTCCGGTTTTGCTTTTAATCACGGAATTCAGATAATTTGGATGCAGATTCAGTTTTCTGGCGAAATATTGCACCTGTAATTTGCCTTCATAGTCGGACCTGTTTAAAACGTTTTTGAACTCGGATTCCAGAAGTCCTTTGAACGATTTAACGATTTGAGAATCCCGCTTTCCTTCTTCAATCGGATTGTAACCCGACCAGAACTTTTCTTTTATCCTGAGCAGAATCACCAATAAAAAGATTGCCGAGAATTTTATTCCTGTACCGGGAGTCCTTTTTAAATTCCTTCAAAATCTGACTGTACAAGGTTTCAAACTCTTCCATATCCGTTTTTGACAGGTTTTTTGGCGGGGCGATTTCAGCCAATAAAAAGGGAAACTCGCCGTAAATTTCGGGATGAACATGTTCACGGAGAAACTTTTCGGATAAGGTTATGATGAAGGCATCCTTCGATTCGGTAAGCTCATATGATTTGATATGTCCCGGATTCGTAAAATAAATGGATTGAGAAGTGAAAGGGAACTGATGGTCATCCAGCCAGTAAACACCGGAACCTTCCTTGGTGAGAATAAACGAGAAATAGTCAGCACGCAAAACCGGTGATTTGAAAGGAATCTGCGGATGAAGGTCCGGGATGGACAGAATAGTAAAATCGATTTCCTCGTCGCAGGGCAGCCCCAGGGTCTTATATAAATCAGCTATTGAATGATGAACATGTATTTCCATTTTACCGGTGTTTTAAAAAATGAGACAAGCTTTCTCAAAAACTTTTGTGGTGCATTTTAAACTGGGTTTTCGCCGCGTTTTGATGATAACCCATATTGCTTTTTAACTTTTCTTCTTATTCCAACCGTATTTTTGAATCAAGAAACCCGCGAACGCAAAAAATAATCCAGAAAGAAGAAAAGTGAATATAACAATTCCGGCCAAATCCTCATTTGGGTTTAGATAACTTAACGTTGCTATCACACAACCGGCAATAATTTCGCCGATGACAAAACCAATTATTATCCCCGTCCTGGTATATTTTCCTGCAAGTTCATATGCAATACTTGCACTAAAAAGGATTAATCCCAAAAAAACGAAGGCAGTCCAATTCCAATTCCATCCTTCAACAAAAATATTTCCAAGAAAAGGAATGAGTAAAATTACAGCCGTGATCATCATTGGGCGAAAAATAAGGGTTGAACTTTTCATGGTGATAATTAGGTTAGGGTTTTTAATTTTCTTCAACTGAAATTGACCAGTTCGTAATGTGCATTCCGGCCGGACTGGTTTTCGGTTTTCAGGATGCCTTTTCCGACCAGATCTTTGATGTCCCTCAGTGCTGTATCTGTTGAGGTTTTGGTTAGTTTTGCCCATTTGGATGATTTTAGTTTTCCATCAAATCCGTCCAGTATTTTATTGAGCATGAACCGCTGACGTTCATTGATGGGCGTCTGATCATGCAATTTCCAGAATTCTGATTTACGAAGAATGTTTTGCATGGTTTTTTCTGTTTCCTGCATGGCGCGTTTCAGGCATTGCAAAAACCAGTCAAGCCATTCAGTAATGTCTCCTGTGCTGTATTGCACGTTTTGCAAAACCTTGTAATAGTGTTTTCGCTCTGCTAAAATCTGGCTCGACATACTGTAAAATCGCTCTTTGCTTCCATCAGCCCGGGCTAAAAGCAAATCGGTAAGGGCTCTTGCAATTCTGCCGTTTCCGTCATCAAAGGGATGGATGGTAATAAACCAAAAATGGGCTATAGCTGCCTTCAGGACTTCGTCCATTTTTTCTTCACTGTTAAACCACGTCAGGAATTTATCCATTTCCAACCTGACAAATTCAGGCTTTACGGCTTCATAATGTACTTTTTCTTTACCTAAAGCACCTGAAACAATCAGCATTTCACCGGTACGATATTGCCCGGCTTCAATTTTATACGGACCACTATGACCCGTAGGGAAAAGGGCCGCATGCCAGCCGCATAATCTGGCTTCAGTTAGAGGTTTAGTGAAGTTCTGAGTTGCATCCAGCATCATTTCAACGACGCCTTCAATATGACGGGTGCTCGTTACCATTCCGCCTGTATTGATTCCCAATCTTCTGGCAATTGAGGATCGAACCTGGTCATAATTCAGTAGTTCGCCTTCAATTTCAGACGATTTTACGACATCGAGCGTCAGAGTAGAAAGTGTAGCTTCTGCTTTGGCTGAGAATCCCAAAGCGTTCATTTGACCGCTTATTTTACCCTGTATGTTTCGTACCTCACCAAATAGTTTGGATATGGCACTTTCCTGCCAGGTAAACTGGGTCCAGTTTTCATGATTGTAGATATAGTTTGCCATAGTTTTAACCGGTTATGCGGTAAATATACGGATTTATTGCCGCAAATATGCGGTAATTGGTAGTTTAAATCACCGCAAAATCAAGACCGGAAACCCTTTATTCCGGTTTGGTTTCTCACTTGTAATGATCGTAAAACTTATTCCTGAATAACTCATCCGGATCGTATTTCAGCTTTAATCGGAAAAACGCATCAGCCTGCGGGTAAACGATCCTGAATGTGTCCCTGTCGATGTGAAGCCGGTAAGGCAGATAGTAAGTCCCTTCCATTTTAATGGCAAGCTCAACCAGGCGTTTCGTGAGTTTTTTCATTTCGGCTTCATCAGATGCGTTCTTTTTCTGGTTGAAGAGAAAGACAAAACCGAACACATTCTCCCGGGCATAATTCAAATAACTGTCGGTATCCCGGTAAACATCCCGGATGGTGATGTTGAGCAGGTCGATGGTTTGGTTGGGCAATACCTTTCTCAGTTCAGCGATGAACGCATTAAAATGCCGTTCCGGAATGAAGAATTCCTGCAAAATATCGGTTGAAGCGGTGTCTTTATTTTCAATGAGCGAAACCGAGTCATTCAGCAGTTCATTTCTTGAAAATGTCCCCTTGCCTGAAAACTCCCCGATGCCGGTTTCGAGATCCCACCGGAGCCGTTTGCCAAATTCACTGTTCACCGAGTTTCTGAAGATTAACCGTTTGACTTCTGTAAAAGCCGGATCTGATTGCATGGGTTTGGGCGGAAGGGGGATTTTGGCGGATGCAAATACGTTCAACGTTGCATGTTCAAGAAACTCTTTTTGTGAGACATTGAGCCTGCCGAAGACCAGTTTCACATCCTGATTGCCTGAAGCGTAGGTTTTAAACCAGGTGAGGTATACGGCGGATTTGAATTTGTAAAGCGTGAAATTCAGATTTTCATTGGGGACGACCCGGAGTTTTACCTCCAGAATAATCCCGAAAAGTCCGTAACCGCCCATGACCAGACTGAATAACTCCTGGTTTTCAGTCCGGCTGCAGGTCAAAACCTCGCCGTTGCAATCCATCAGGGTAAATGAAACGACACTTGAGGACAGGGGCGGTGAATTCTTCTGCCAGCCATGACCGTTGACACTCAGTGACCCGCCGATGGAAAAGGAACTGAAGGCCTGCATGACGGCAATTGACCGGTTGAACAAATCCAGATACCGGATGGCCTCTTCCCATAAAGCACCCGACCCGATGGTTAACAGGTTGGTGATCGTATCAAGGTGCATCTCCCGGAAAGGACGCATATTCAGAACGATCCCATCAGGATACATCGTGTGACCGCCCATGGTGTGTTTTGCCCCGGCAATGGATACCGGCTTGTTGGCTTCTTTGGCATACCGAAGAACCGCCTGTAGCTGAGGGATGAGTTCGGACTTGGTTTTGGCAACGGCTATGATTGTATCCACCCGGGTTAAACTCAGCCCGCTGGCATCATTGGCAAAATGGGAAGAAAGTGGAGTATTAGTGTCGTCTTCAGTCAGAACAGGGGAGAGCAACCGGTAAACGGGAATGGAAAGCAAAAGGAGTAGGACCCCGATGAGGACAGGCAAAATATGTCGTTTTTTCATGGGATCCTTTCGAATGGTTTTCCCTTAAAGAAAACGAAATTCAAGGTCATCATCAACTGAATCGTTATAAAGGTGGATGAGGGAGGGAAAAGTGAAGTCATTAAAATCCTAACTGATTTCAATACCTTCTTTATTTTACTTTTGAAAGATTGTCAGTCAGTTTCGTCATCGTAAAATCATGATCAGTAAAATGGATAAGGGTTGTATCTGAACGGTCGGGTTGGTCATGTTCGTAAAAGACCTGGCCTTCAACAAGGAGAATGGAGTTTTGAATTCCTGCGGAGTCCTGTGGGAAAATATGATCATAAAAAAGGCTGGAGTATTGATCACCGCCAGTAAAGGACGTTACTGTTTTTAAAAAGTAAATTTTATCACCGAAGGAGACATAGTATCTTGAAAAACTATAATAATCACAGGCCTCAGTGCCGTTGGTAAGTTCAAAAACAAGTTTCTTCCCGGCCAGTTCCTGATAACCAAATGATTCAAAAAAAACGGTTCCTTCGCCTTTGAAAGAATCCTCAAAAATCAGGCTGTCTCCTTTGAATACCCGCATATAACCCGGGTTAGAATGCCCGAACTTTTCTTCATCATAACTTGAGTAGCCATATTCAACTTTATACTCACCCGCCTGACTGTATTGCGGGATGGTCATTGAACTATCTTCTGTGTAAGTACCTTCTGAATTAAAAACGGGTTGGGTTACGGTGTCGGAAAAAGAAACACGCTCATTTTTTGGACGTGGTTTATCGTCACATGAAATTGTGCCAACTAAAATTGTTAGTGAGAAAAGAATGAATAGGAATTGTTTACCCATTATACTTTGCTTTTTACAAAAGTATTTTTCCATTTTTTATTGTAAATCTATACATCACAACCGTGTCAACTGAATTATTATTGACCTTTCCGGCCGTCCAATTTTTCAATTCTGAAAATACTGCTACTATTTGCTTATCCAGTTCCGGACTTTTCGTCTCATTATCGATATCACATTTTACCAGATTCCCTTTACAATTTATAATTAAATTGACCATGCCGGTATCTTCATAATCTGGCTTATCTTTCAGAAATAAAACTTTTTCGTTAAGTTCCTGTGCAATTTCCAGGTTGGTTTTTGGCGCCTTTGCAGAAACCTGTCCATTGCCGGGAAAAGGTAAGATCACAATGACATTTGAATTGTCACAAACACCGCTTATAGGTTCTTTTACTTCCATGGTCGCCACCAAATTTGTAATCGAGCTTTTTTGAGGGGTTGAACAAGAACTTAAAAGTCCAATGAACAGCAGCCCGGTGAAAGTTGCTGGTAGTTTATTGATTAACATGGGGTCCCCTTTTGTTGTAAGTACGCAAAATTATTCTATCATTTCGTTAAGAAAAAGTTCTTCAAAAAGGTTTCCAAAAATCCGCATCATGGTTGCCAATCGCAAGACATTGGCGATTCAGCGGCACTTCTATTAACCTACTTCTTCTAATTTCAGTTTTCCTGGTCTTTGTATATCTTGTCAATTGCATCCATTGGAATTACCGTCAATTGTTCATTTTCACAGTCCCATAAATTTAAATATTTTTTAGAAACAACACTGTGAGTTTTCCATTTTGCCAATTTCCCGTAAAGCATCAAAGTACAAATATCTGTTGGGGTTATAAAGTCGCCGGTCTCGGGTGAGTGGCTGTGCCAGGCTTGATCAGCAGGCATTCCTTCCTCATTTTCCCCACCAAAGTAAAAAGGGATTATATTTTGGTGAAGCTGCTTTTTTTGAGTCAGTTTATTGTCTTTATCGAAGGTTAGCAAATAGTCATTCCCAATGATTACTACTCCATTCTGCTGGGGACCTGTCAAAATATAAACCTTCTTTTCATTTTCGCTAATTAAAGGAATAAAATTCAGGTTGGTGTTCTTGTATCTTTTGAACAATGTGTCTGAGTTTGCTGCAGATAAGGCAATTTGTCTGATCACAAAAAGGTCATTCTCATTTGGTGTAAGTTCTCTTTCAATTAAGTCAATCTTTGCTGTTTTAACATTATAGGTGCTGTCAAATGAGATTGTTCCAATCACTTTTGGACTGGCGGACTTTGAGAAAAAAATACATTTTGAAAGGTCATTTTCAGAATAAGAAAAATAGCCGCCAATATTTTCTCTGTTTTTGTAGTTTTCTAAAAATAAATCTGTGCCATACCAGGATGCCATTTCAGACTTGTATAATAATTTTCCTTCGGCTACAAGTGGTTGTGCTTCCTCGGTCGGATTCCCTTGTCCAAAAACACCTGAATTTAAAAGGGTTAGGATTATAGTCAATGTTTTATTCATGTTGTTGTGCTGCGATTTCTTTATCAATGAGGTGATGTTTGTTTTTTCTTTCAGATTTTCGCCGGTCAGATTTAACTTTTTGTTGGTATTTACTCTTGTCACTGTCAAAATGCATATTGGATTCAGTTAACCATGAGCCTTGTCTAATCATAATTCCATTGAAAACACAATTCTCATGTCCACAATTATGCTTTGAGTAATCCCCAAAATTTCTATGTTTGATTCTTTTATCAGCTAATATTTTTTGTTGATTTCGACTAATATCTTTCCAAATCTGTTCGATATCTCCACTGGTTAGTTCCTGACCCAAATAAGTGACATCTACAAAAGTTTTGGGGTCTTTGAGCTGAAGAAAATCAAATGTTTTTCTGAAAAATTGATCGGCATATTCTCTAACCGAAATCTTTTCATCAAGGGTCAGATTATCATTCTCTACAATTGAACGATAAAGTCCCAGCGTATTAAAATCAGTGTAATCCTTGTAATTGTCGATAAAGAATTCATATTCTTTTAAACTCAGTTTGTTAAACTTTTTCCCTATTTCCATCTTATCAATCCAATTATTTTATAAGTGCCGTTTTCAAAATTATCTTGCTACGGTTTCGTATTTTTCGTTGGTGCAGGCTTTCTTGAATCAAACAGGTATCGAAGCATTGATCTGGTTTTTCCTGACAAACCCATCATCCCATGGGTGGTTATTCTTTTCTTAGCATTTTTATCGAAAACCATCCCAGCACCACAATAATTAAACCCATCAGGGACCAAAGCCATATCATGTTGTTGAAAAGAGGGAATGTCTCATTGACGTTCTCCTTTTCTATCTTCATTTCGTCGCCCGGCTTTAAGTCAATCAGTGTCACTGGAACTTTGTCGGCAAAGTGGGATATATCATAATTTGGCTTGGTTGCTTTATTGTTTCCATACGTCAAATAGAAGGTGGCTTTTTCTGTAAACCGGGCAATTAACTCAGTTATAAAACCCGTTACCTGTACGGAGTCAATGGTTAACGGTTGATTGTCCTGATTATCAATTAAGATTTTTATTTTATTTACAGTTGTACTATTGAATTTAAATACATTTTCTTCAAGCGAATTCAATGTTCCCGAGGTCAAGTTGCTGTAATTGTACGTCCAGCCCCGCTCAGTTTTCATGCTGTCAGAAAGAAATTGTATTGTTATTGGTCTGTAGTAGTCGAATGGATCGTTCACAGCCAGTTTTAATTGAGTTACCCTGACCGGCATTTGTAATTCAATGTCAATTTCGGTTTGTCTGGATTCTCTGATTTCTCTTTTTGAAAATTTTCTGATGGCGAAATTTCTTGGTGTTCCCTCTGTAATTTCATTCTGTGTAATGCTGGCGGAGGTTAATTCTGGTTTTTCCTGGCTGTCAATGAACAGTCTGAAAAAACGATATTTTGAATCAGGAAATACCAACTTAGTGAATTTAAAGTCCGTTATCTCGTTTTTTATGGATAAGATCCGGTAATTTTCAATGACTGTAAACCAGTCTTTCTGATTCTGACTGCCTTCAAGTTTAATTCTCCAGTCGAAATTTTCCTGCTTGAAATCAAGTTTGATGAGGTTGATTTGTTCTGTGGTTGGAATTTCAAAAGTGAAATAATATCCACTGGCACTGCGGGAAACATTCAGGATCTTAAACGAAACATCGCTGATGGATGTTTTCCCGTTTGTTGTTCGAAGGAGATAGGGAGTTTCAACAGTATCACCTTCTGCTGTTACTCCGAAGATTCTGATGTCAGTTAAGTCCTGCGAAATTTTTCCATAAATGTCGTCAGGAAAAATAATTTTGTGCCATTGCGCCGAAACCCCATTCAGTTCACGTTTATAGCTGTAGTCATCCATTTGACCATAGGCAAAAGAATAGGTAAAAAGCAGGAGCAGGCTGAGAAGATTAGTTAGGTGTTTCATCATCTGATATTATGTGCTTGTATTTGTTATATAAAAAGGAAATGATTAAAAGCAATAAACCTAACGATACAAATACGATTGTTTTCGCAATGGTGTTAAGGTGTGAAATGTCATAGAGAAACAATTTAAACAGCGTTATCCCGAACAAAGCAATGGCCCCGATTCTCATGGGCTTATTCTTTTTCCAAATTCCAAAGGCAATTAAGAAAAGTGAATAGACTCCCCAAAGAATACTTAATCCAAGTTTATACGATTGTTCCGATTTAAAAATGTCCATCCAGTTTATTAACTCACTGCTCGCAATCCATAATATCGTCGTATGCAAAAGAAGTTCAAAAGCCATTTTAAAGTTTTCCTGCTGAAAATCCTGTTTGATGGATTTGTAACCTGAATAAAGAGCAAGAGCAACAAATGAAAAAGAAAGGTATCTGATCCATAAATTGAAAGCACTTCTTTCGTAATATTGAGACAGCGTTTGTTCCAGATAGCTTTCACGAAGTTCGCTTAGACTATATAAACCCTGAATTAAGAAAAGAATGAGAGTGAATGCAATTAAACCAAGATTTAACAATCCGAACTGTTGATTTTTAATGACTTTTCGATTTACAATTGAGAGAATTGAAACGAAAAACAGTGAGTAATTTAACAGCCAGATTTTCTTGAAACTGCTTAAATCATAATTCCAGATTGTGTTTAAATAAGTATGAACTTCAGTTTTAATTGTAAGTAAAGAGTCAGCATAAAGTTGATTCCAGTAATTTTCGATTTCAATTCTGAATCCGTAGTAGAGCGTTACCAAAAGAATTCCTGGAATAGAAAAGGAAATAAGTCTTGAAATTCCATTATGTATTTCCAGATTTGATTGATACTTCTTATTCTGATTCAGAATATTGATAAACACAAAAGCGGAAATAAATAACAATGAGGTGAGGAAATTGATGTTGAAGAACATCGTTAGTCTTGTTGACGGATCATCAGGACTGTATGAGTAATAAACAGTACTCCAATCCTGGATTATGCTGAAAAAGGCCAGGAACATTAGCGGATATGACAGTTTTTCATAGAATGACACATTTTTTGTTCTGCCAATCCAAAATAAAAGAGCAGATTCACCTGCCCAAAGCAGGGTAACCCAATTGCCATTCAATTGAACCGGTACCGTCAGAGTGATGAAAATCAGGACCAAACCCGAAATCAAATAATTAATACTTTTGTCGGAAAGTTTTTGACGATAGATAATGATACTTGCAATAAAATGAACAATGCCATTAACTAAGGTAAATAATCCCAACAGCTGTTCACCTGTTTGATGACCATCAAGAATAGTGTAACCCAAGCCGTAAAAAACGAACGAATTAATCATGACCAGAACAATATCGTCCAGTACAAATTTTTCCTGTTGAAGAAGTTTATAGGCGAGGAAGGTTATGTAGAATATTGCAAAAAACACTGAAATAAAAACCAGAGCCAACCCAAAATGTTCGGTTGTCTGATAGTTTAAAACATACCAGGACAGGACAATAATCCAGGTTAAACCAAATGAAACATTGTAGAGATGTTTCCAGTATTTCTTAAATGCAATTACAAGAATACCAATATTTAAAATTGCCATGTAGGAGAAAAGAACCGCTACTTTTCCTGATCCATCACTCAAAAGGAAAGGAACAGCATATGCACCTACCAGGCCGATAAGAGCTATGACCTGCCTATTAAAATTTAAGGCTGCAATTACCGTGAATACAGTAAAAATCAGCATCAGTATAAAGGCCATCAGTTGGGGTATCAACTCATACAGACCATAGGCTGAGTAGGTAATAAAGTACATAATGGCCATTGAACCACTTACCAGAACAGCACTATAATTTTCATATTTGCTTTTTAGTTTAATACCAAAACCCATCATGACCAGACCAAAAAGATAACCCAGAATGATCCGGGTTAACGGACTTATCAAATCATTTTCTATTGAGTATTTTGCACCAATCGCAACTCCGATTACCGTAATGGCAATTCCGATTTTGTTGATTAAATTTTCACCGATAAATTTTTCCAGATCAGATTTGCCGGCTGAACGTCTACCGGCCGGAGGAACCGTTTTTCTGAACGGATTTTGTTTGGTCGGATCCTGAGTTGTCTTAACGTCAGAATATGGTGTTTCACTTTTGAGGGTAAAACCTGTTTCATTAGCAGGTTCGTCTACCTTTACTTCCGCTTTTTCCTGGTCTTGTTTCTGCTCTGAATTTTTAAGCTTGTTTAGTTCAGATCGAAGCGCATTAATTTCACCCGCAAAGTCATCCTGCTTTTTTAAAAGCAATTCCAGCTTTTCAAGGAGATGATTTATTTTTTCGTTAGTGTCTGTCATCATGCAACTATCTTTTTAAAATGTAGAGTAAAGTTCTGCGTGTGAAAAATTGCCCTTTCGGATGAGGCAGAAGAAGACTGCAATCGCCGAATGAATAACTGACCAGGTAAATTTTCAAAGTTCATGTTCGGGGTTGGTTTTTTTTATTTGTCTGACACGATAAACCAGGGTATTTTAAGAGTGCCATTTCTAAGATAAATATTCAATTCTTCACCAACTTCAATTCGATTGTAAAGATGTTTGCCTACACTTAACTCTTCAATTTCATTTTGCTTATCCCAGGTTGAAAGCTTCAAATAGTACGAAGTTGATTTTCCTGAACCAATTCTTTTATCAAGAACTGTGGCTGTGTAATGTTCTGCCTGGGAATTGTCATAATAACAGTTGATATGAATAACTATTCCATAACTATATCCAAAAAAGAAAAGGGCTAAAAATGACACATTGAAATAGTCAAGCTTTTTCTTGAAAGTTATTTCCTGCTGTTTAATGAGTAACAAAAACAATAATACAGCGGTTATAAGTAGTGATGGAAGCCAAATGTTTGAATAGTCAAAAATATCGTATTTATAAAAGGCCAGGAGAAGAAGCCCTAACGGAGGGAAAACCAAAGCATAAATAATAGTGGGATACGCGCTGCCTTTTTTTATGTCAATTTTTAATAACCCACCCGAAAATTTAGTTACAACCAAAGTTATAATCGGAATAGACATAGTGGTTACAAATAATAATTGATATGGAGTTGGATAGAATAAAGCCCAGACCATTGTAAAACCCGCTGCCCAATTCAAGATTTTGGCTGTTTGCCGTGCTTTTAAAAGCTTTTCTTCCCTGATTTCCCTGGTCAACCCAAAATTTTTATTGTTCAGGATTTCTTGTTCTTCATCAATTGAGGTTTGAATTTCAAGATCATGGAAATTCTGAGAAAGCCAAAGAAGTATTTCACTATACCCATTAAAGTATTTACTTATCTTTATTCTTTTCTTCCCCTCATTTTTGGGTTCCACAAAAATGTATTGTTCATTAACCGTAAAACCTTTTATTTCGTCAAATTTTAATTCTCTTATTGAGAATATGCCAATTAATTTTATGCGGTCATTTTGGATAAAAAACCTTCCCTTGTATGCCTGGATGACACCAAAAATCATGAAGGTAATCATCGCTATTGAAAGAGGAATAAAAATCCAGTTTACATTTGGAGTAAAGTCACTATTTTGAAATGGAATAATCAGGAGCCTGCCAAAAAGGACAATTACCACTGGGGCAAATAAATAAATAAATAGTGCCCAACCCCTGGCTAGTTTATATTCTTTTATTGTTGTCTTTTCCATTTATTTCATGCCCGGTAACATTTAACAGTTTGTTGAAGGAAGAATTTCAAGAGTACCATCCGTCATTGTTTCTTTATTGCCCAAAAGTTTCTTTACTCACCATCAGCTTTGATTTGGTAAAGTGGTGTTATTGCTATTCTTATTGTCCCCATTGTGCAGAATAAGCATTACCAATTTTAAGTTCTTTCAAGGTCGACAGTTCGAGTAAATAAATATTATTGATCCAGGTATTTAATTCCCACACTTTCTTGTCCCGGCTAAATAAAATAAATTTTCCGTCTGCTGAAAAAGTTGGGTTGTTAAAATCGCCGGTTTTTAAAATCTCTGATTTTTTTGTCTGAATGTTCACTTTATACATTATTGGGCTCATGTTTTAAATGTAACCTGTTTCTTCTCCAGAATCAAATTATCCTAATGAAGTAAGAGTACGTTTTAACAATCCAAAAAACAAAACAGGTTTTTATTTAAATTTTGGGGGAGTGGGGAAGGGGAAAAAGCTGGATGAACTTCGCAGAACTTGATTTGCCGGATTTGCTTCGCAGATCTTCGATCTCCGTATGACAGTCCAATGCAAAACCAATGTTTTAGATGGGTTATTTTATTTCCATTGCCATCTGTCTTTATTTGGTAATTCAAAACCCTCATCGTCAATGGAGCACCAACCACCCTTACTGTTATGGAAAAGCAGGTTGTGATTTTTGGTTTTAAGTTCAACTGCAGCATATTTTCCATGCTTTATAACATAATCCTGCCCTGTAATTTCCGGTAAAGTATATTCTGCAATTCTAACTGTTTCAATTGGTTCTGAAATCAATGAACGCAATTCGTCTTCAGGTTTAAGTTCATTCAGGATGTGTTCATTAAATTCAAGACCGTAATCAGCATGAATTTCCTCATCAGTGGTCATTCTGATGTCAATCGAAGATCCGTCATTCATGGCGGTCAATATGAGTTTTTTGCTTTGTTCTTCAATTTTCAGAATGATTGCATAAGGTGAATAAAATTCATAGTCAGATTGGGTGTCAAGCCGATGGATGTCTAGAATTATTTGTCCGGTCAGGTTGTTAAAAATGTTCATATTGGATTTAATTTCTATGTCCACGTTTACTTGTAAAGGTTGGAATTAGCGTTACTTGCTGATTTCGAAGGACTTCGACTTTAAGTTCCAACTTCTTTTCATATGGGCTTTACTGCCCGGATATCCGTTTAGAGGCATTTGGTTTTATACCTTTTGTTGGGGGCCGTTATCATTGATTATTTAAAATATTCAATCTCTCTTTTTTCTGTTTTTCTGAAATCGTTCCATGACCATGTTGTTACCTTCTTAATCCAATTGCCAAAATTATCATAAGTGTAATCTGTTCTTACACTTGAAACTGTATTTGTATTTAAGTCAGTAATCGTTCTCATCACTTCATTGTCCTGTTTATCATATGGATATACAATTATAGAGTTAGATGAGTCCAAATCCCATGATTCGCTATATTCCTTTATTATTTTTCCATTATCGCCATATTCATATTGGGTTCAACATGACCCATCACTTTTCGCTTATCAAAAGATTGTTTTGTTCGAAGTGCCCACTTCATCATGTACACAAGTAGAAGCAAAGTGAAAATACTGTACAGGTCGTGCACTTTAGTGGGGGTTGCAGGTCATGCATTATTTAGGTTGAATAATCATTTTCCTCAATTAAAAACCACTGATTGTTAATTTTCTCAAAATAATAGTAAGAGTTAAGTCCATTATCAATGCCATTCAATTTAATTAAAATCTTATTTCCCTTGTCAAAATCACTATCATGGTAAAACAGAAGTTTTCCTTTATCAAAAAAATTATACTTTGTGACATTACTTTCATTAATAAATATGGTTGAATCGGCGAAATCCTTATCCGGGTCTGCAAATTTATACTTCAATGGAAATTTAATATGTTCTTTTAAATAAGTAGTATCTGTTGAGAAATTATAAAGAAAGGATGTAAAATCAACACTTCTATCAGGTTTGAAATCCATATCTGATTTTTTATTCAGAGTCCAATTATTGTCCACTTTCCTAAATAGTAAAACAGTTGTTTTAGCTTTTATTATATCAATTATGGTTAAATATTTTGTATTTGTGAAATCCTTTTCGAATTCATCTTCTGGTATTTTAAACGATTTAAAAAAATGCAATGTGTAATCATATTCAGAGGAAAAATTATTGTACTCCCAATTATTTATTTTGGTTCTTGATAATTGAAAATCCTTATCAGTCATGAAATCATAAATAAAATCATAAAAACTTTTGTCGTAAACAATCAATGAGTCTGATGACTCAAGGAGTAAGGATTTTTTCTGATTGGAATTACAGCTTGAAATCAGAATGCTAAAAACTAAAATAAATATTGTTCTCATATGGACTATGTTTGTATTAGGGTATATCGGTTTTGTGCTTTGGTAAGGCGGGGTTTCAGAGCGTTAACCTCTCAATAAACAACAAAAGTTAATGCTAGGTAGAATGTACAATTAACCACTTAAACCGCCATTAAATCAAAAACCTGTTATGCCCGGATTTTCTGATGTTGTGGTTCATTTTTGTCTTCAAAATTACCAAAATTTCCACCAGGGTGTAGTTTCTTTTCCACCAGTTGAACTGTTAGGTTTAGGTGTTGGATTGTCGATAGGTTTTAATTTTCCATTATCCGGAAATAAAATATCTCCGTTATCACTACTAACGTCAAAGAAACCAACTCCGTGTTTCTCAGCAAGTTCTACCATTTTACTATAAGCCTGTTCAGCCAAAGACCAGGCAAATGCAACATAGATAACATTCTTTCCAATACTATAGTCAGAAAAATTTGGATTGTCGTCATTCTGACTTGAGAACGGTCCATTCATTGCAGGAAAAGTCTGTATCATGTCCATAAACCAATTACGCAGTTCAGTTGAAGTGTTTGCTGGGTCGTCATAACTATGCTTTTCCGTCCATTCGGTTTGCTCTTGATACCATTTCATAAACTCAGCCCTTGTCTTTGGGGCAGCTTCTTTTCTAAAGACCATTAAATCGTAACTCATAATATTTACTCTTCTGTCGGTTATTGTATCGTCCTGAAATTGTGCATAAAGGTTAGTTATCTGAATATTATCGGGACTTTTACCACCAATGTTTATGCGGAGATCGGAACTTTCTGCAACCATAAAACTAACTGCGAAGCACGAAACCCCGACTTTGGGTTAGGGATCGGTTACCAATAGTTTTTCAATTTGTCTTCCAATCTGTCATCGTTTCAAAATAAAGTAACAACGCTTCGGCTAACGGATTTATCTGTAAATTTATAAATCTTGTCTCATATTTTAATTCATTTTCCGTTTCAATTTTTTTGCTGCCAATTGAAATTAGTCTTTGTAATCTTTTGGCTGTTCGCAAATCTTTAAAAGCTACTGCTCCTGCAAAAGCAAAAGCATTGGCCGGAATACTGTATCCTAAAAATAATGGACCACTATCTATATCTCCGTTACTGGTCTCAGAATTATGGTATCGTTCTTTAAATAAAGTCACCACAATTAAGTTTGTACTGAATTTATCTTTGTAGATTTCATATAATTCTTTTGCGTATTCTTTATCAAAGCGATAGATGAAGAAAATACTCCAACCTATCATGGCGCCCCTGGCTTCTTCTTCTTTTCTTCCTGTTTTATCATTCACTCTGCTGCAAAGTAAATTTGTTTGATTTTCAATAAAGCTTGTTTTTGCTTTTTTTATCCATTCAGTGCAAATCGTATCGTAATGACTTCCAGTATTTTGACTATGGATTTTTATAGATGCAAGTGCAACTGTATTGTCTGGTATCCAGCTCATTCCAAAATAGGAATCCAAACAAAAATTGTTCGATTTTAAATATCTCTGATATAAAGATTCGGTGATTTTATCATTTAAATCGGCATATTTTGAATTTTTATCTAATAATCTGTGGCAACCTAACATTAAATTCAAATGTCCTAAATATAGAATTGATGCCGCTGTATCTATTTCTGGATAGTATGGATTAGTATCACTGAAGTTTTTATAAATTGTATCAGTTATTGCTTTTTGAATTGCCAAATCGATGTTCCGTATTGCAATAGGCTTAAAAGTCGAATCACGAAACGAAATATTGGTAAAAGCATAAGTCGAAAAAGACAATGAAAATAAACTCCATTCTGCATTTTCATAAGCGATTCTTGTCAAATCAGATTGCTTTCCAAATGGTTCTTTGATAATTCGATTTAAATAGCCGATTTTTTTATTCAATTCCTTTTGTGTTGGATATTCATATTTTTGAACTCCGCAATAAGAAATCAACATGATCAAAATCGATAATACTATCATTATTATCTTAGTTCGTTTCTTCATTCTGCATTTCGAATTTTAAATTTCCTCTAACGTTTTGCGGCTTGGCGAAGGTGGCGATTTAACCACAAATGTTCATACGAAGCACACACTTCAAATTTACGAAAAACTGTCATACGAAGCACTGAACCGCCACTTTT
>JAIUNL010000022.1 GCA_020161835.1 Bacteroidota bacterium
TCAGGCAGCGAAGGCTAAGGCAAGAGGATACGGTAAAAATTTCATAACCATGATTTATTTAATTGGCGCTAAACTCAATTTCAATAAAATTAATCCTTATGTTACCCATTCCATTTCATAAAGAACCAAAATAACTGTGGTTGTGATAGTATCTGGTTACATCTCGAGAATGAAAATTACTAAAGGGTTGAATTATAGTGGTGATTCTGTATTTATTTTAATTTATTGTATCCAATCGAATATTCCTTGCATTCTCATTTATTAATGTAAAGTAGAAAAATATCGGAATAGAAATTGAAATATTTACTGATTATTACATTCTGTTTTATACTAAGCACTTTATCTATTTGTCACGCGCAGAATACAATAACCTTACCTGAGAGTGAGTATCTCAAAATAAAACTTGATATACTTTCCCTGCAATTAAACAGCAACCAAATTTATTATTATGATATAGGAGAAACATCAATTCCTGTCAGTATAGAAGAAAATGATTCATCTCAGATCGCGTTTGTGTTTAGGGTTAAATCTGCAATAAACTGGGACGAGGATTTAGAATTATTTCGTGATAATTGTTTAATTGTGGTTACTGCAATTGGTGAATTACTTGAATCACCAACGAGTTTAATTCGTAATCACTACGAAATTCTTGGTTATGTTGAGGTTATGGAAGGCGACGGGTTACCCTCACTCTTCCTGATTTGGAAAAACGGGGATATAACACCCATACAGAAGATGTAATAGGAAAAATTCATAATTTTGATTTGATCGTTTTGGCTGGAATGACATCCTTTTTATTCCCCACTAAAAATTGGCCTTCCTGGTTATTTCTCAGCGTCCCCTGCGCCCCTGCGGTGAAGAAGTATCTCCACCACGTAGTCCAGAAATTCTTTTTCCGCCAGATCTCTTTCCTGTTTATTTTCCACCAGATTATTTCTCATGAAAATGAACGAACCGGCGATTTTGTTTTTGACGAAAACGAATCCGGCTAGATTCTGAACACCGGTCATACTGCCGCTTTTTGCAAGAATTCTGACATCAGGATTTGAAAGTGAAATCCGGTCATCAAGGGTGCCGGTTTCGCCATAAGCTGCTAGAGACGACATCAACGCAGTATCCTGGAGAACGAGATTCAAGGCAGGTGAAACACTTTTTAACCGGATCAAGTTATATCTCGAAAGGCCTGATCCGTCAGCCAGACGGTTTTTGTTTTCAGGATCAATAAATGCCTTTTTGAAGGTTTCAAAATTTCCGGTTTGCCCTGTTTTGATGGCCAGATATCTCAGGCTTTGTTCTGATGCCAGATTGTTGCTGTGTTTGAGAATGCAATCTGCCAACTGTCTAAAAGGATGACGAATGGTAAAATCAGATTTACCTGCAAATTCAGTGAGTTTTGAGGTTTGAATAGTGACGGGAAAAGATCCGATTTTCTGCTGAATAAACCTGATGATCAGCTGATCAGGATTTGGGATTGAAATTGTTCTTTTTTGAGTAGTTCCGGGAAAGGAATTTGGATCACGGGTGATCAGGATTTGGTTTTCACGGAAGTTTCTCGAAATCTTTTTGTCTCCGTTTAAAATCGAAATTGGAAGTCCGGTAGGGAATGTTGAAACCGAATCGCCCCAGGTTGTTTTCGTCCAGCTCACTTTTACCACATTTTCATTTATGGGAACCCGGTTCAGATACGGCTGAAAATCCCACGGTTCATCGTCGAACATCCAACCTTTTCCCCAAAAAGTAGTGGTATCATAATCCAAAGTTTTTATTGTTACTTTGTTAATCGGTCCAACTTTTTTTATCAGCAAATCCAAAACCGAATCAACTTCGGTTGAGCGCAGCAATGGATCACCGCCAGCCCAAATCACCAGAGATGAATCGCTATTGTCGAAGTTAAATGCTGTTGAAAGGAACAGAGTGTCAGTTTTTAACTGTGACCAAAAAGGAAGAAAATAAAGTTTCTGTATGGAAGCAGGAGTGAAAAAACCGTCTGCATTCAGGCTGTCGAGCAGTTTTCCATCAGAATCAGTAATCGTATAACCGGTCCAGACTGTTGAGTTTTTAACAGGTTTTGGTGCTACCAACTTTTGTTGTGGACTGAGCATTTGGGTGCTGCATGACGACAAGAAAACCAGCAGGAAGGAGAGGGAACAAAGAGTAGATTTCATTTTTATACCATAGAAAGTTGAATTTACTTATTTTTCTCCCTAAATTGCAAGATATTTTGATTGGAGAACTATCATGAAGTCTGGAATACACCCAAATTACAAGGAAGTCAAAGTTACCTGTCTTTGCGGCAATACCTTTACTACCAAGTCTACAAACGCTGAACTTAAAGTTGAAATTTGCTCAAACTGCCATCCGTTTTTTAATGGTGGAAAAGATCGTCTGATCGATACCGCCGGCCGGGTAGAGAAGTTTAACAAACGTTACGCTGCAGCTCAACCTAAGAAGTAATTTTTAAAGGGATTTCTGCCATCCGGCTGAAATCCCTTTTTTATTTTATGCACTACGGACTATTCGACGACGCCCTCTTCTCCAATTTCTACCCGCTTACCTATTCTAAACCCTTTTCTCAGCTCAGAACCGGACTTTTTACGCAGGCAGAATTTGCTTCAGCAGTAATTCATCCCGTTTCTCTGATTACCAGTGCCGATCACCTCAACCGGTATCTCTCGGTTTCGTCTTCTTTGCATCCCGAATCAGTTTCTGAACCGGTTCTTTGGATGAACAGCAGGATCCGGGATTATTCTGAACTTGCACCTGCTTTGAAAGAGTTGAAAAACCAGGGTGATGCGCTTTCTGATGGAACAACCGTTTTTGCGATTTTAATTGATGCCGGGCAGTATGCTGATTTTTGCTCATCCAAACCTGAAGAGTTTATTAAAACCACATTTCCCTGTAAACTTGAAACGTTTGACCACACCTGGGAAATTATTCTCGACAATGGAAAAACCCAGCAAGCCCATTGGAATGTTGCAGAAAAATCAGGCCGGTTTACCGATCTGACCGAACTTCATAAAAATTCGATTCTCGGTTCCGGAAAAATTTTCGGCGGGAAAAATGTTCTGATCCACCCAGGCGTCACTTTCGACCTGAGAAATGGAAACGTGATTCTGGATGATGATTCAGAAGTGATGGCACACTCTTCCTTCGTTGGCCCGGTTTATATCGGCAAAAAATCCAAAATTAAAATCGGTGCCAAGATTTATCAGAATACGGTGATCGGTCCGGTTTGCAAAGTGGGTGGTGAAGTTGAAGATGTAATTATTCAGGGATACTCGAACAAACAGCATGACGGATTTCTGGGACATGCTTATCTGGGTGAATGGTGCAATCTGGGAGCAGATACCAATAATTCAGATTTAAAAAATACCTACGCAAACGTTGACATCTGGGAAAATGGTAAATTTGCCGATACCGGAAGTCAGTTTATGGGACTGATCATGGGTGATCATTCCAAAACCGGAATCAACACCCAACTGAACACCGGCACTGTCGTCGGGTTTTCTTCAAACATTTTCGGAGCCGGGTTCCCCGATCGCCTGATTCCATCGTTTCACTGGAGTGCCGATGGCCGGTTGATTGACTACCGCATGAACAAAGCTATAGAAACGGCAAAAATCGTCATGTCACGCCGCAATATTTCCTTCACCGACGCTGACGAAACACTTTTCCATGATATCAAAACCCTGGCGGCAATTGAAATGCCATCGGTAAGAAAGACAAAATGAACACTTTCCGGGATATGTCCCTCGCCATCCTGACCGATTGGCAAAATGAACCGAACAAACTTGCTGATATTATTTACAATCGGCTTGAAAGCAACCGTCATGGTTTCTCCTGGCGGGGTGATGTGTCTGAAATGGTTTTTGGAACCGTTCGCCTGATTGATCCGCTCGATGTGGTTTTAAGCCCGAAGATTAAACCTTCCACCAATAAAATGGTTCGGAATATTCTCCGCCTCGGAACGTATGAATTGCTTGAAATGACGGGTAAACCCGATTATGCAACCATTCACTCCTGGGTTGAAACGGCAAAAGCCCGGGTTCCGTTTGCAAAGGGAATGGTTAATGCGGTACTTCAGAGTATTGTTCGTGAACGTGAAAAATCACTTCAGATTTTGGCGGAAGCACGAAAAAACAATATGCCTGAATGGGTTTTAACTGATCCGGCCTGGAAAAATGCCGGTCAGGAAACCCAAAGTCAGTGGAGTACCTACTTGTCAAACCGTCCTGAATGGTTTGCTGTGTCGGGTTCAGACCTTGACGACAGTCTTCAGTTTCTTGAAAAGGCAGATTTCCTTCCTCACGGATACAAAATCACCAACATGGCTGATTTTCTTCAGACCCATGATTTCAAGGATGGAAAATTAATTGTGATGGATGCTTCAAGCCAGTTGGTTGCCCATTATGGACTGGATCCGAAGGCAAAAACCCAGCTTGATCTCTGCGCTGCCCCCGGCGGAAAATTGATGTATTCGGTTTGGTTTACAAAAAACCTTAAATCGGTGACGGCCGTTGATAAAAACGAACAGAAGCTCGGGAAAATTCGTGAAAATCTGGAGCGGATTCAGGTGAAAATTCCGGTTTCACTGAAAATGACTGATGCCCGTTATCTGAAAACTGATCCGGCCGATGTGGTCTGGATTGATGCACCCTGTACCGGTTCCGGTGTCATCAACCGTAAGCCCGACATCCGTGCGGTTCAATCGAGTGACGGACTCAAACTTCAGCAAAAACTTCAGTCAGAATTGCTTGAACATGCTGCAACATTTGTAAATCCGGGCGGAAGACTGGTTTATTCAACCTGTTCCTTCCTTGAATCAGAAAATGAAAATCAGATCAGAAAATTCCTCGAAACTCACCCGGATTTTTCTATTTATATCAACCCGGATCCGGTTTTTGCAGGCATGACCAATGAATTCGGACTCAGAACCTTTCCGGCACAAACCCAGCTTGACGGTGCCTGTGCTTTTATTCTGATCAGGAAAAAATGAAAGAACTTTCCAGAAAAATACTCGAAATGGCCGCTCTTGGCGGTCCGTTTTTCTCAAGGACAAACCTTCAGATCTGGGTCGGCAGAATTTCACCCGCTCAGGTTGAAGAAGCCCTGAAAGAAGGTCTTGATGAATTTGTCCTTCATCAATATGGTGAGCTGTATTACTATTTCCGGACGAAAAATAAGCTGAATGCTTTTCTTGAGGGAACGACTTCCGATCAGCGGAAACGGTTCCTTCGTGATCGGATTCAGAAAGTGCTCGATACCAAACGGGAGCCCTTTGATATTCTGGCAATCATGGCCATGCAGTTAAATGCAAAAGAGGAAGCTGTTGATTTCTGGATTAAATCTACACTTTCCTATCTCGAATTTGCTGCCTGGTATCCTGCCGGACAGTCAATAGAAAATGCCAAACTGATTTTGCTCGACGAAACCCGGACCGAAGAGCTGAAAAAACTTGAAAGTTTGCTTAAAACCATGGTAACTGAGTTTGGTGCTTTGGATCCGCTTCACGGGAAAAACATAGAAAAAGCAGGCAAATTCCGTTTCCCGGTAAAAGTGGCTGAAACCATTGACCTGAATGTGATCCGCCCTGAAGACAGAACCGTTCCGGAAATGAACGAAATGGAGAAAGCCTACATTTTGCATACGCTGGACTCGGTAAACGGGAATAAAACCCGGGCATCGAAACTTCTGGGTATGAACCGGACCACTTTAATAATGAAAATGAAACGATTGGGATTGATGTAACCATGAAAATGATCATTCCGATGGCTGGGAAGGGAACCCGTCTCAGACCTCACACGCATACGACTCCAAAGCCACTTTTAATGGTTGGCGGAAAAATCATGCTTGAAGAAATTCTGGATACACTGGTTTCAACTGCAGAAAACCAGATTGAAGAAGTTTCATTCATTCTGGGTGATTTTGACCGTGATGTTCAGGCCAACCTGGATAATCTGCTTAAAAAATACAAAGCGAAAACCAGCTTTTTTGTTCAGGATCCGCCACAAGGAACCGGTCATGCCATTTTTATGGCTGAGAAAAATCTGTCGGGTGAAGTTCTGGTTGCTTATGCCGATACGATTTTTGATGCCGATCTTTCAGGACTTTCCTCCCTTGATGCTGACGGTGTAATTTGGGTAAAAGAAGTTGAAAACCCGAAACAATATGGCGTTGTTGTTGAAGAAAACGGATATATCACCAAATTTGTTGAAAAACCACAGGAGCCGGTCTCAAATAAAGCGATCATTGGTGTGTATTACTTCAAACATGCCGAAAAACTGAGAGAAGAACTGGAAACGCTGATCCGTGAAAATAAAACGGTCAAAGGCGAATATCAGTTAACTGATGCACTTGAAGCCCTGGTGAAAAAAGGATTCCGTTTTAAAGCGAGAACAGTGAAATATTGGCTGGATTGCGGAAATATGCAAAGTTTACTGGATACCAATCAGTTTCTGCTTGATCTCGGACGGCACCAGATTCAGGGTGCAAAAGTTGAAAACTCGGTTATAATTCCACCCGTTTTTCTTTCACCAACTGCCTCAGTCAGGAATTCTATTGTCGGGCCTTACGTTTCTATTGGAGCCGACTCAGTTATTGAAAAATGTGTGATTGAAAATTCGATTATTAACGAAAAAACAAAACTTAACCTGATTCAGGCAAAAGATTCTCTGATCGGCAGCCATGTTACTTTGCATGGTAACTTCAGAAAATTGAACGTGGGTGACCACACCGAATCAGGTACTATTTAAAGGACAGGATTTAAAAATGGCAATTTCCCAGGAACAGGTTTTATCTGCATTGAGAAGTGTTCAGGATCCGGATTTGCATCAGGATATTGTGACCCTGAATATGGTTAAAGACGTGAAAATTGAAGGAAATAACGTCTCTTTTACCGTTGATCTTACCACACCGGCTTGTCCGATGAAAGAGAAAATCCAGAAAGAGTCTGAGCAGGCAGTGAAGTCTGCTACCGGTGCTTCGGTCGTAACGGTAACCATGACCGCAACCGTAACTTCACGTGGAATGGGCAATCAATCTCTTCCCGGTGTTAAAAATATCATTGCTGTTGCCTCAGGTAAAGGCGGGGTAGGGAAATCTACCGTTGCAGTGAATCTGGCGGTTGCACTTTCACAAATGGGTGCAAAAGTTGGGATTATTGATGCGGATATTTATGGTCCGTCCATCCCGATTATGTTTGATGTGAAAGATGAAAGACCTGGCGTTATTGACGGAAAAAGATTGGTTCCGGTTGAAAAATACGGAATTAAACTCATGTCGATCGGTTTTATGATTGAACCGGGTCAGGCTGTGATCTGGCGCGGACCGATGGCTTCTTCTGCCCTGAAACAGTTTATTGGCGATACCAACTGGGGTGAACTCGATTATCTGGTGGTAGATATGCCTCCGGGAACAGGTGACATCCAGTTAACGCTGGTTCAGACGATTCCTGTTACCGGTTCGGTGATTGTAACCACTCCGCAGGATGTCGCACTTTCTGATGCGGTCAAGGGAATTGCCATGTTCAAAAATGTGAACGTTCCCTGTTTGGGTGTTATTGAAAATATGTCGTATTTCATCTGTTCACATTGTGGCGAAAGAGAAGAAATCTTTTCCTACGGTGGTGGAAGCCGTACTGCAGGTGTGCTGAATGTTCCGTTTCTGGGTGAAGTTCCCATTGAAACCAGCATCAGAAAATCTGGTGATTCAGGTATGCCCGTTTGTCTGGCTCATCCGGAATCTGCAACTGCCAAGGTTTTTCTTGATTTGGCCGGAAAACTGGCTCAGCAGATTGCCATCAGAAATTCAGATTCAGAAGCTTCAAAACCTGTTGAAATTCTTTTCAAATGAAAACACTGACTGAGAAAGTTCAGGAAGCATTGGATGAAATCCGTCCGGTGCTTCAGAGTGATGGTGGTGATGTTGAATTGGTTAACATCACACCTGAAAATATTGTTGAAGTGAGATTGCTGGGGAATTGCAAAATTTGTCCGATTTCCCTGATGACACTTCGTGCAGGAATTCAGGCAACAATCAAAATTCATGCACCTGAAGTCAGAAGAGTTGAGTCAGTTGCGTGAAGAGAAGATTTGAGTTTTGATTTTGTTTTGAATTGGTAAAATGCTGAAAATTCTGGATTTGCTACGCACATTTTATGACCCGCCTTCGCGGGAATGACAGTCCTATAAAATTAGCTCAAACCCAGAATTTGTCATTCCCGCGAAGGCGGGAATCCAGTATTGAATTCCAATCCCCAATCCACCCCCAAAACCTTACCTAGGCCTTGAGAACAACTTCCTGGATTGCTTTTTCTTTGAGCTGAAAAATTCGCTGAGGGTATTTTTTGACGAGGTTGTAATCGTGGGTTGCCATCAGAATACCGGTTCCCATGGCATTGATTCTAAGCAGTAGTTTCATAATATCGTCTGCAACTTCAGGATCCAGATTTCCGGTTGGCTCATCAGCCAATAACAGATACGGATCATTGACCAAAGCTCTTGCAACCACAACACGCTGTTGTTCACCGCCACTTAGTTCGTGTGGCATACTGTTTCGTTTGTGGGTAAGTCCGACCTCAGATAAAACCTTCATCACTTTCGTGTGAATATCTTTTCTTTTTGCACTTGTTACGTGAAGGGCAAAGGCAATATTTTCAAATACAGAACGGTCGGGAAGTAATTTAAAATCCTGAAAGACCACACCAATTTTCCGTCTCAGGTGGGGAATTTCCTTTTTTGAAATGGAATTTGACGTGTATTCATGGAAACGAACCGTTCCCCGGTCAGGAAAATGATCCATATAAATCAGTTTAAGCAGTGTAGATTTACCGGTTCCTGATTGACCAACCAGATAAATAAACTCGCCTTTTCCCATAGTAAAACTTACGTTCTCAAAAACAATCCGTCCATCGTAACTCGATTGAACATCGTAAAATTCTAGCATTACCGTTTCCTGATGATGACGTGTACCCGTTCGGTTTTGGGTCCGGCTTTTTTCCCGGATTCAAATTCATGCAGCATGGACATTATCTCACAACCCGGAATTTTTTGAAGAATTTCCTTCATTTCCTGGATGGTGTAAGTTCTTTCAACATGTTGCTCGGTGAAAATACGATCTCCGTCAGTGATTTTAAATTCAGTAACGTGAATCTGGGTTTCAGGGTCATATTTAGACACTCTGATAAACGAAGCATCAACTTCCTCAAATTGTTCCGAAAAATCTTCCGGTGAATTTGAAAGGGAATTGACGGGAGTTGTAAAATCGAAAATAAAAATGCCATTGGTTCTCAGACAGCCTAAAATTCCAGTTACAACCTGAGATACTTTTGCTGGTTCAATGTTATAATTGATACTGTCAAAAAGCATGATCGCCAGATCAAAACTGTCAGATTTAAATGGTATCGAACCATTGTCAAAACAGACAGGAAGCATTGAAACACCTGAATCTTCAGTTTTCAGCAACGATCCCTGAAGCATCCCAAGTGATATGTCACCAATGATGTACGTTTTAATTTCAGCCAGATTGAAAAAAGTACGAAATGAACCGGTTCCTGCTGATAGTTCCAAAACAGATTCAGCTGGACGCCTTTGGTAAACTCTGACAAGAAGCTTGATATGTTTCGCCCATTCATCATAGGGTACATATCTGCTGGTAAGATCATAAATTCGTGAAGTGCCTGAATAAGGATCGGTATATCCGGTCATGTCAACCCGATACTTTCCTGTTTTGCTGGATTTTTAAAAGCCATTCAATAGCCTGGATGGTTGATGATGGATTTGCAAGACCTTTTCCGGCTATATCATAAGCCGTGCCATGATCGGGTGAGGTTCTGACAATGGAGCTTCCTGCAGAGAAATTGACACCGGAATCCATTCCCGAAAGTTTAACCGGAATTAAACCCTGATCATGGTAACTGGCAAGAATGCCGTCAAATTTTTTATGAAGTCCGGCACCGAAAAATCCGTCAGAGGCAAACGGACCAGAAACTTTGAATCCATTGGCCTTTAATGATTCAATTTCCGGTTCATAAACTGTTGCTTCTTCATGACCGATGGTTCCGCCATCACTTGCATGCGGATTTAATGACAAGATGGCGATCGATGGATTCTTAATTCCGAAATCCTGTTTCAAAGAGTTATTAAGGCGTAAATACCGATCTCTGATTCGCTCACGGGTTATTAATTCTGAAACTTTGGACACGGGTACATGAACGGTTAAAAGTGCAACTTTCATGTGTGAATTCATCAGAATCATCAGGGGTTCAGATTCACCCAGAAGATGACCCAGTAATTCTGTGTGTCCTGAAAAGGGAGAACCAGCAGCAACAAATGATTTTTTATTTATAGGAAGGGTAAGAAGTCCGGTTCCCGGGTTTTTATGGCAAAAAAGAACAGCTTGAGAAAAGGATGAAAGTGCGATTTTTCCTGCTTCGGCAGAAAATAAGCCCGGTTCAATATTAAAATCAGTATTTTCTTCGATTGGTTTAATAAGAACTTGTTCGAGGGATATAAACCGGCTTAAAATGCTCTCGAAATTGCAGATAACACCTGAAGGAAGAAAAAGAAGAAATTTTGCCCGGTCTTTAAAATGAGGAACGGCCCTGATAAAGGTTTCCATTCCAATCCCGTTCAAATCACCACACGACACTGCAATATCCGGATGAGACTCTTTACTGTTCACTTGGGTTTCACCTGTTTAAAATCACCTTTTCCGTCAGTATCAGCAAAAACATAATTCCTGTTCAGTTTTATATAAGTCCAGATTTCCTGAGGTGGCTGATTTGGGGGTGTAAGCCTTTTCCGTGAATCAGGCTCACCGTTTAAAATATAAATTTTTCCCCGGTCAGTTCGCCAACCGGGTTCCCTTGCAGTCGGGTAAGATGCAAATGAAAAATCAACACGGCGGTAATATTCGGCCATCAGCTCGTTATAGGGTGTAAGCGGAGTCGGATCTTTTTCCTTCCAGAATTTTCTGAAAGCATCAATCCTTTTTCTTGCGGAACCCGAGTTCAATTTATCATAAATTGCTTCTGGAGCCAAATATTTTAAAGTTCGGGTAGCCAGATCGAGATCATAAAGTGAAAATGGCATATTGAGCCAGTAAACCATAAAAGAAATGGTATCCGTTACACCACCGGAAGTTAGGGTAACAGCATATTGTCCTGCATCCAGATTGGTAAGGGGCAAATGAACAGGAATAACCTGAACAGGAAATTTTGCAGTCGCAGTTGAATAATTCAAGGCAATTGGTTTACCAGCTGAAATCCTGACTGAATCTGGCATAACTTCAAATTCATCTTCATCTATTGGTTTTTGAAGTAATTTGAAAACAGTTGATTGAATGCCAACCGTGTCTTTGATTGCCAGGTAAAGTGAACTTTCAGAGCCGTATGGAATATTTTTCCCTAAATTGGCAGGAATCAGGGTTTCATTTTTTACTGATCCGATCCAGGCAGAATCAAACCAGGAAACAGTTTTGTTTTTAAATCTGACTTTACGGGGTGATTTGAAAACAGGTTTGTTATTTCCCAGGTCTGTAATATCAACCACATACCTTACCGGCCTTTTTGAATCAGACCAGGTTAGCTCTCCTGTCAAAAAATTAAACCGGTTGCGGGTTATTGCAATATCTGAATGGTCGCTTGAAAAAGTCTGACTGAACCTTCTTATCGTGCTGTCAGCGTAATAAACTTCCAGAATCAGGTTCATTTCTGCATGATAAACCGGTGACTTTCCTGTGGGTTCACGGTTAATGAAGGAAAGAAAATCATGAGAAATTTTAAAAAGAAAAGTAAACTGGGTTGACGTGTCACCTTTTGCCCAGTTTATTTCATCAAAATACATCGGCTGGCTTTGGCGAAAAATAATTTCTTCCATGCGCTGCTGTGAAAACCCGGTATTTACCAGAGTTAAAACAAAAAAACAGGTTAGAATCCAGCCAGTTCGTATCATTTTGCTTTTGTCCGTAAATAACTGACCAGCAATCTGACGCCAAAACCTGATCCGCCTTTTGAGAGATAATGATCAGCACTATCAAGAAAGGCAGGGCCGGCTATATCAATATGTGCCCAGGGCTGATCAGCATCAACAAATTTTTGAAGGAATTTTCCTGCTGTGATGGCACCGGCATATCGTCCGCCAACATTTTTCACATCAGCTACATCCGATTTGATTTGTGGTGCATATTCGTCAAAAAGTGGAAGAGGCCAAACACGTTCGTAAGTGTTCATGCCAGCCACACCAAGTGCAGAAGAAAGCTCATCATCATTTGACATCACACCCGCAGCCTTATCGCCAAGAGCCACAACACAGGCACCGGTAAGAGTTGCAAGGTCAATGATAACTTCTGGTTTATACCGTTTTGCATATTCAAGTGCATCACATAAAATCAAACGGCCTTCTGCATCCGTATTATCAACTTCAATGGTAATGCCCGCCATGGAGGTAATAATATCTCCCGGACATTGTGCAGATCCGGATGGCATATTATCTGTAGAAGGAACAAGTCCGATCACATGAACGGGAAGGTTGATTCTGGCAATGGCTTCCATGGTACCAATAACGGCAGCTGCACCACCCATATCACCTTTCATGTCACCCATTCCGGCAGATGGCTTAATTGAGATTCCACCGGTGTCAAACGTGATACCTTTTCCAACAAGAATAACGGGTTTTCCCTTAATTCCTTTTGGTTTGTGTTCCAGAATGATGAAAACAGGTTCGTTCACCGATCCTTTATTGACGGCAAGAAGTCCGCCCATTTTGAGATCTTTAATTTGCTTCTTATTCAGAACCGTGCATTTATATTCGAATTCTTTTGCACTTTTTGATGCACGTGAAGCGAGTTCGGCCGGTGTAAGTTCATTCCCGGGTGCATTGACAAGTTCACGGGCAAAAATCTGACTGAAGCTGACTGCAACCGATTCTTCAATCGCTGCATTTACCGTTTTGCCTGAAAGTTCATTGCATAAAATGACAAGTTCTCTGAGCTTTTTCTTTTTGTTTTCATCTTTTTTGTAAGTCGTGTACTGGTAAGAACCGAGAACAAAACCTTCTGCAAAGGAAGCAAACCATGACGCTTCAGGTTTAGCTTCGAGAGGGGTCAAATTTGAAAAATCAGCAGAAGCTGACAAATGGGAAAGACTCCTGCCTGCTTTGGCTAGGGCATTTCCTGCCCGGCGGAAGGTTTCATTCCAGTTTCCTTTAACCGGTTTCAGTTCAAGAAAAATAATCCGGTCTGCTGTTTTACCTTTTCCATCCGGATAAAACCGGAATCCGTCAAGATTATCTTCAGTCTTGCTGATGTGTGCAAAAAGTGAAAAGAGATCAGGACTTGATGAAAGTAACTGAAACTCTTCTTTTTGTTTGAAGAAAAAGATAAAATGAGTATCTGCAGGTTTATGTTTTGAAGTAAATTTGATGTTCATTCTGTTATTTCCATAGCATTTAAAATAGGTTCGGCATCTGCGATTAATCTGGCGATTGCATGGTCAGTCATTTCTTCCATTTTTCCGCCGGATGCATTTTTATGCCCGCCACCTGAATACTGACTGGCCAGACGGTTTACGTCAATATCTCCCTTCGACCGGAAGGATAATTTGTAACCGTAAGGTTGTTCAATAAGAAGAATTCCCATGACAACGCCTTTGACTGACAGCAGATATTTTACAAATCCTTCTGAATCTTCAAGCGTTGCACCAAACCGGTCAAAATCCGATTTTTTTACGACACTGTACGCTAGTTTACCATCATAAGCGGTTCTGATCTGAGAGAGAAATAATCCCTGAAGCTGTAAGGATTGCAGGGTTCTCTGTTCGTTAACCCAACCGTAAATTTCAGAAGGTTCAACACCGGATTCTATCAGATAGGCTGTTTTTCTATGAACAGCTGGAGTTGTTCTTGGAAACCGGAAGTTGCCCGTGTCAGTCATGATTGAAGTATAAATTCCGGTTGCAGCATCCTGACTTACGGTCATTTTACCAGAGTGGAATGTGATAAAATCATAAACCATTTCACCGGTTGCGCACGAACTGATATCAATACAAAGCAGGTCTGCAAAATCACCTGGATAAAGGTGATGATCTATTACGACGATATTCCCCTTTGTTCGTTCAATATAGGGTGCCATTTCTTCCGTACGGTCAAGCTGATTGCAATCCAGAATGATGATACAATCGGCATTCTCCAGACTATGAGCATGAATCGTGGTATTGAAAGTTTCAAACCGTGCATCCTTGTTCATATAATCAAACGCTTCAGGAAGGGGAGAAACATTTATTATTCTGACAATTTTGCCCAACGACTCGAAATAAGAGAAAAGGGCAGCTTCCGCTCCCAATCCATCCCCATCCGGACGAACATGCGTGGTGAGAACAATCTTTTGAGATTGATCAATTATCGTTTTTAGCTGAATCCAGTAATTTTCCATAGTAAACTCAAAGAGCCCTCTCGGGCTCTTTTTCCTTAGTTATTTTCCCAAACATCGCCTTCATTGAAGAGACTTTCAAGGTTTCCTGCTCCCCTTTTTCCCTTCGCCAGTTCGATCTGATTTACCAGACCTTTTTCGTAGGTCGGACGTTCAACATCACGGAGGACGCCGAGTGGTTGCGGATAGTCAGCACTCCGGTTCATTCTGCTCAGAATGTGTGCCCAGGTTGCATCTTTGGCATGTTCATCATGAACAGCCAGATCATTGATAGAGTATTTACCATCGGCTAAGCTGACAACCTTTGGTGTAAGCCCATCCATAATGATACCCTTGTCATTTTCTTTACCGTAAACCAATGGCTTTCCATGTTCCAAATAAAGAACACTGTCCTGCTTGGTATCTTTTTCGGTTAAGGCCGAAAACGTTCCATCATTAAAAATGACACAGTTCTGATAAACTTCAAGGAAAGAAGTTCCTTTATGCTTATGTGAACGGCGAATCATTTCCTGAAGATGTTTGGTATCCCTGTCAATTCCGATAGCAACGAAACCGGCTTCAGCTCCTAAAGCAACTGATGTTGGTTTAAAAGGTGTGTCAATTGACCCGTAAGGCGAAGATTTCGTAACTTTTCCAACTTCAGACGTTGGAGAATACTGACCTTTTGTCAATCCGTAAATCTCATTGTTAAACAGGATAATGTTCACATCAAAATTTCTGCGGATGATATGTATAAAGTGGTTTCCGCCGATTGAAAGTGCATCACCGTCACCGGTAACAATCCAGACACTGAGATCAGGATTTGCACCTTTTACACCTGAAGCAAATGCAGTTGCACGACCGTGAATGGTGTGCATCCCATAAGTGTTCATGTAATAGGGGAACCGGGAAGAACAACCGATTCCTGATACGAAAACAAAGTTTTCACGGGGAATTCCGAATTCAGGCAAGGTTCTCTGAACAACTGCCAGAATAGCGTAATCACCACAACCGGGACACCATCTGACGTCCTGATCTGAAGTGAAATCTTTTGCAGTCAGTTTAATAGATTCGATTTTATTTAGAACTTCTGACATGATTATCCCCTGAGCACTTCATCAATTTTTTTTGTGATTTCGGAAGCCTTGAATGGCTGACCGTAGACTTTGTTGAGCTGAATGGTAGGAACCAGAAAGTCTGACCGTAACAGTCCGGCTAGCTGCCCCGTATTCATTTCAGGAACCAGAACTTTTTTGAAACCTTTCAGTAAGGATTCAACATTTTTTGCCATCGGATATAAATGCCGTAAGTGAAGGTGAGAAACTTTCTTACCGGCACTTTGCTGAAGTTCAACGGCTTTTCTGATCGCACCATAAGTAGAACCCCAGCCTACAACCAGTACATCACCGGTTTCGTTTCCGAAAAGTTCAGCAGGTACAATATCATTGGCAATATTTTCAATTTTAGCTTTTCTCAGGTAAACCATGTTATGGTGATTTTCAGGGTCATAACTGATGTTGCCCGAAATATTGGCCTTTTCAATTCCACCGATCCGGTGTTCAAGATTTGGCGTTCCCGGTTTGATCCAGGGGCGAGCATTGAATTCATTCCGGCTGTAAGGCAACTTGCCATTTTTTTCAGTCAGGAATTCAACCTTAATTTCCGGAAAGTCAGAGGGTGACGGAATTTTCCAGGGTTCTGAACCATTGGCCAGGTATCCATCTGAAAGAATGATCACCGGGGTCATATATTTAATGGCAAGTCTGCAGGCTTCGAAAGCCATAATAAAACAGTCTGATGGTGTAGCTGGGGCAATAACAGGAAGTGGTGCTTCACCATGACGACCGTAAATGGCCTGATTCAGGTCAGATTGTTCAGTTTTCGTTGGGAGTCCTGTTGACGGTCCGCCACGCTGAATATTCACAATGACCAGCGGAAGTTCAGTCATCACAGCATATCCGATTGCTTCACCTTTTAGAGAAACTCCCGGACCTGAAGTTGTGGTCATTCCCAGATCACCGGCAAAAGAAGCACCGATTGCTGAAGCAATGGCTGCAATTTCATCTTCGGCCTGGAAGGTTTTTACACCAAAATTTTTCAGTTTGGAAAGATCATGGAGAATGTCTGATGCGGGCGTGATGGGGTAGCTGCCAAGGAAGAGTTCGAGACCGGCTTTCTGTGCGGCAGTTACAAGACCAATAGCCATTGCGGTGTTGCCGGTAATATTCCGGTACTTGCCTTTTGGAAGTTGGGCAGATGAAATTTCATATTTGGATTGGAAAGCTTCGGTAATAACACCATAGTTGTAACCGGCTTTCAGCGCACGGATGTTCGCTTCAACGAGTTCGGGTGTTTTCTTGAATTTGTCTTTAATCCAGGCAATCGTTGGTTCACTGTCACGGCTGAATAGCCAGAAAATGAGACCAAGTGCAAAAAAGTTCTTGCAACGGTCAACTGTTTTAGTCGGAAGTTTGAGGTCTTCAAGTGCAAGACCGGTCAGGTGTGTAATCCGGATTTTAAAAACACGATATTTAATCAGGCTGTTATCTTCGAGCGGAGAAACTTCGTAACCGGCATATTTCAGGTTTTTTTCAGTAAACTGATCTTCGTTTGCAATGATAATACCGTTGGTATCCAGTTCACGAAGGTTAACTTTCAGCGCGGCTGGGTTCATCGCAACCAGCACATCACTATGATCGCCCGGCGTGTGAATTTTACCTGACCCGATGTGAACCTGAAAGCCGGAAACGCCATAAAGGGTTCCGATCGGCGCCCTGATTTCAGCAGGGAAGTCAGGCAGAGTGGCAAGATCATTGCCCATCATGGCTGAAACATTGGTAAATTGTGTACCAGTCAACTGCATTCCATCGCCGGAGTCACCAGCGAAACGAATTGTCACGTCCTCGAGGACTTGAACTTCTTTCTCCATTTCGAATTTGCCTTAGAATTTGGTCAAAATTAAATCTGTTATCTATCCGTTACAACGGATTTTTGGTCTTTCAGATTCCAGATTACAAATATCCAAATGAAAAAAAGAAAAACAAAGTTTAATTGATTATAAAATCAACGTTTTCAATGTTTTGTGACGGGTGATAACTATGAAACTTTAATAAGTGAGGCGATGCGGGATAAGGAAGTAAAGGGCTGCGCAGTGTGACTGAATAAATTTAACAAAACCGAACTAAAAACGAAATAAAATAAAAAAGGGGACTTTTTAAGTCCCCTTTTTAAAGATCAGGCTTCAGTTTCAACCTTGGGTTGATTGCTTGCGACAATCACCTTGATTTCACCGACAATATCCTGGAAGAGTTTAATCTCAACTGTGTATTCACCAACCTTGTTAATATGATCCAGGTTGATTTTACGACGGTCAATTTTAAATCCTTTTGCATCCAGCTGTTCTGCAACTGCTGCAGTGGTAACTGAACCGAAAAGTTTTCCATCTTCACCGGTGTTCATTTCAAAATGAAGAACAACTTTTTCGAGTTGGGATTTCAGGCTTTCGGCAAGTGCAACACTGTTTGCACGCAGTTTGGCAAGACGTTTTTTCTCGCCTTCAACTGTTTTTAGGTTTTTTTCAGTTGCAATAATTGCAAACTGCTGAGGAACCAGGTAGTTACGGGCGTAACCATCACGAACTTTAACAATATCACCAATCGTTCCAAGTCCGTCTACTTCTTGTTTCAGAATAACTTTCATGTGATAGACTCCTGTTAACGGATAGAGGTTGAAACGTAAGGCAGAATTGCCAGGTGACGTGCACGTTTGATGGCAGTAACAAGAACCCGCTGATGGTAAGCACAGGTTCCTGTGATACGGCGGGGAATGATTTTACCTTGCTCGGTGATAAACCGGCCAAGACGTTTTTCGTCTTTATAGTCAATATAGAGAACACCAGATTCGCAAAAACGGCAGGTGCGCTTTACGTTTGTCTGATTTCTGTTGGTCGGGCTTTTTCTTCTCATAATCATAGTAGTGCCTGCCTTTTAGTTTTGAATGGGTGTAGTTGGAACTGCTTCGGCGGCTTCTTTTTCATAAGCTACCTTTTTTGCATCCTTCTCACGCTGACCAAGAATTTTCTTGTCAATCAGAACAGTAAGAAAACGGAGCACATAATCATCGAGCTGAAGAGCACGTTCAATAATGGCAACAGAAGTTGTTGCGGCTGTATATTCCATGGTTACATAAAACCCGGAATGTTTCTTCTGGATCGGATAGGCGAGCCTTTTCCGTCCAACCTTATCCAGTTTCAGGATTTCGGCGTTTTGTTCCTTAACAACTTCTGTAATCTTTGCGATGGTATCTTCGATCATATTCTCTTCGATCGCCGCATTGATTATATAGGTTGTCTCGTAACGATTTGGACTTGTCATGAGGTTTCCCTTTGGACTATGGCCTTCAGTTTATTCTGAAAGCAGGTTGACCGGCAGCAGGTTAAAAGTCCGGAAATCTGTCTGCTGCCTGACCAGAATTCCGGAGAGCTACAAATTTACTTAATTAATGGCGCAATTACCAGTGCAACGACAGACATTAATTTTATAAGGATATTCAGGGACGGACCGGCAGTATCTTTAAACGGATCACCAACCGTATCGCCAATTACCGCTGCCTTGTGTGCATCTGATCCTTTTTTGATTACGGTACCATCTTTTAAGGTGTAACCATGCTCAAAAGATTTTTTTGCATTATCCCAGGCACCGCCTGCATTTGACATGAAAATGGCGAGAGCAACACCAGAAACCGTACATCCGGCAAGCATTCCGGCTAAAGCTTCTTTTCCGAGGCCGGGCATAAATCCGAAGAAAACCGGAATTGCAATTGCCATAAGTCCTGGAAGAACCATTTGTTTCAGTGCAGCTGAAGTCGAAATATCAATACATTTTTTATAATCTGCTTCAACGCCTTCTTTTCCTTCAAGCAGACCCGGAATTTCACGGAATTGACGGCGAACTTCCTGAACCATTTCCATTGCTGCTTTTCCTACAGCATTCATTGCCATGGATGAAAACAGGAAGGGAAGTACACTGCCGATAAATAATCCGGCCATGATGGTTGGATTTGCAATGTTGATACCGGTTTTAAAGTCGATACCAGCAGCAGTCATATAAGCTGTAAACAAGGCCAGAGCTGTTAAGGCAGCAGAAGCAATTGCGAATCCTTTTCCGATTGCAGCAGTGGTGTTTCCAACAGCATCAAGCGTATCGGTTCTGCGGCGTACTTCTTTTGGTAATCCTGCCATTTCAGCAATTCCACCGGCATTATCAGAAATCGGACCGTAGGCATCAACAGCAAGCTGAATTCCTGTTGTGGAAAGCATACCCAAAGCAGCAATTGCAACACCATAAACACCAGCAAGCTGGTAAGATCCCATAATTCCGATTGCAATCAGAATAACAGGAATTGCGGTTGACTGCATGCCCACTGCTAGTCCGGCAATAATGTTGGTTGCAGGTCCGGTTATTGATTGTTCAACAATACTGTTTACAGGTCCTTTGCCGGTTGCACAGTAATGTTCGGTAACCAACCCGACAGCAATTCCGATCAGGAGACCAAAAACAGTCGCACCGAAAACATTTATTGCTGTAATCGGAAGCAGACTCATTGTATCAATCATGACGGCAGACGGCCACATCCATGTTGTAATAAAGTAAGTTGCAATCAGCATCGCACCACCGGCACCAAAGGTTCCGATATTCAAAGCCATCTGAGGATTACCACCTTCTTTGGTTCGGACAAAAAACGTTCCGATAACCGAAGCAACAATTCCTACTCCGGCAAGAATTAAAGGAAGAAGAACTGGTGCAAGACCATTATACTGAGGTGAATTTGCTACAATTGAAGCACCAATCACCATGGTACCGACAATGGCGCCCACATAAGATTCAAAAAGATCTGCACCCATTCCGGCAACATCACCCACATTATCACCTACGTTATCAGCAATAACGGCAGGGTTACGCGGATCATCTTCAGGGATGCCAGCTTCTACTTTTCCAACTAGATCAGCTCCAACGTCAGCAGCTTTTGTATAAATTCCACCACCCACACGGGCAAATAAGGCAATTGAGGATGCACCCAGAGAAAATCCGGAAATAACATTCAACAGTTTAACAACGTTGTGATGCCAGGCTCCACTGGTTTCTTCGGTGATGCTTGATGCCAGAATATTGACATCAAAAAGGTTGGAATAAAGAATGAAGAGTCCGCCAAGACCCAGAATTCCAAGGCCGACAACAGACATTCCCATAACAGATCCGCCGGAAAAGGCAATCTGAAGGGCTTCTGCCAGACCGGTTCTTGCTGCATTTGTGGTTCTTACATTTGCCTTGGTGGCAACTTTCATTCCAAAGTAACCGGCAAGAGCAGAGCAAACTGCACCGACTGCAAAGGAAACACCAACTAACGGACTTGAATCAGCCTGACCCATGTTGGCGAAGGCAAGTAAGCCAGCAACGGCAACAACGAAAAGGAAGAGAATTTTGTATTCTCTGGATAGAAAAGCCATGGCACCATCAGAAATTGCTTTCGCAATCTGGGCCATTCGGGGTGTTCCTTCTTCCTGTTTGTTGATCCAGGAAGATTTATAATAGGCAAAAGCCAGAGCAAGGACGCCTGACCCGAGGATGATGTAAATAAATATTGAGTCGAGCATGAAGGTATTCATAGCCGGATTTAGTCTCCCTTGTTGATTCTGCTGTTTGGTTTGTTTAAACGAACTTATTTTTGGTTAAATAAATTCATTGCTTTTGGCAGTCCGTCTGCAACAATCGTTAGCACACTTTCGGCTGCCTGAGAAATCATGGTCTCTGTCTGGTCACGTTCCGAAGCCGGAAAGGGAGACAAAACATAATCTGCCTGCCGCCCTTTTTCGAACTGGTTACCCACACCGCATCTGACTCTGATAAACTGATCAGTTGAGAGCCGGTTGATAATATCAATCAGCCCGTTATGACCACCTGCACTTCCGCCAAGCCGTATTCTGACTTGCCCTGTGGGAAGATTTATGTCGTCACTGATCACAATCAGATGATCTGGGGTTTCTTTGAAAAAATGAACGGCAGATTGAATTGCCGTTCCGCTGAGATTCATGTAAGTAATGGGTTTCATCAGAAGGATCCGGTCCTGGCCCAACTGTGATTTCACCGTCATGGCATTAAACTGCCTGTGTTCGACGGTTAACCCTAATTTTGATGCGATTTTGTCTATAACCAAAAACCCGGCATTGTGCCGGGTTGTGGTATATTGATTTCCGGGGTTACCCAAGCCTGCAATGATAAACATGTATCAGGCTTTGGTTTCCTTCTTGCCTTTTGCAACCACTTCAGGTTCTGCAACAGCGGCGGTGGCAGTTGCAGCATCATAATCTTCACCACGTTTACGGGTGATAGAAACGACAGGTGCAATTGCATCTTCAAGAATCTGGATTCCGTCCAGAACGATATCACTAACGTGAATGCTGTCACCCAGATCAAGGTTGGTAATATCAACAGTGATATGATCAGGAAGGTGCTTTTGATCGCAGCGAACTCTGAGGTGGTGAAGGTTAATTTGAAGAAGACCACCATTTTTGGCAACGCCAACTGAAGTACCGGTTGTGGAAACAGGAACTTCAACGGTGATTTTTTCATCACCGGCAACAGCCTGAAGGTCAAAATGGATGCAACGATCGGTAACCGGGTCAAACTGTAATTCTTTTACTAAACCTTGTTTGGTTTCGCCATTACTGAGTTTGAGTTCAACCAGATGTGATTCTGTTGTGTAGATAAGGGGAATAAGTTCATTTTCCAGTACTGAAAAATGGATATTTTCTTCACCATGGTGATAAATTACGGCTGGTACACGGCCTTCTTTGCGGATTGCTTTTGTACCGGTTTTTTTAATCTCACTTCTAATGAGACCATTTAACTGAACGACTTCCATACTATTTTACTCCGTCACTAAACATTAATAATAAGCTGTTTTTATTCAAAAAGCGATGAAATGGATTCATCGGTATAAATTCTGTGGATTGCTTCGGCAAAAACTTCAGAAACTGACATGACTGAAATCTTTTCAGATGGCTCTTTAAGGGGAATGCTATCAGTTACATATAACCTTGAAAGAACCGAATTTTCAATTTTCTCAAGTGCATTTCCTGAAAGAACGGCATGCGCAACTGCTGCCTGTACTGAAAGAGCACCTTTATCCATCAAAGCTGAAGCGGCATTGCACAAAGATCCGGCTGTGTCAACAAGGTCGTCAACAAGTAAAACATTTTTACCTTCAACGTCACCAATAATATTCATAACTTCAGCAACGTTGGCTCTTGGCCGGCGTTTATCAACTACAACCAAATCTGCTTCAAGCTTTTTAGCAAAAGATCTTGCCAGTTTAATTCCACCTACATCCGGACTTGCAACAATCAGATTAGGTATCTTTTTCTGACGGAAGTAAGGAATGAAAACAGCTGAGCTATACAGGTGATCAAACGGAATATCGAAAAACCCCTGAATCTGTGGTGCATGCAAATCCATGGTCACAATTCTGTCTGCACCTGCAGTTGTCAGAAGATTAGCCACAAGTTTTGCTGCAATCGAAATACGGGGTTGATCTTTGCGGTCCTGTCTGGCATATCCAAAATAGGGAATTACCGCAGAAACCCGGTTTGCACTTGCTCTTTTTGCTGCATCAAGCATGATGAGCAATTCCATGATATTGTCACCCGGCGGAAAGGTAGACTGGATGACATAGACATCACATCCCCTGATGGATTCAAGATACTGTCCGGAAATTTCGCCGTCAGAAAAATTCTGAATAGCAGCGTTCCCCAGAGGTAAACCCAATTGTGCAGCCACGCTTTCTGCGAACTTACGGTTAGAACGTCCGCTGAAAATCTTAATCTTTTTTTGGTACATGTTGGTTAAGTTGTGGTTAACGCACGCCAGGAGTGTAAAAAGCTGGGGCGGCAGGATTCGAACCTGCGAGTGTCGGCTCCAAAGGCCGATGCCTTACCGCTTGGCGACGCCCCAGTAAATTTGAGAGCGACAAAATTACAACTATCTATTTACTATGTCAAGAATTGAATTATTTTTTTGGAAGTTATCGGAAGGGGAGATGATTTGATTCGGGTAGAAGAAAAAAGTGACCGGATCAGGAAACCAGACCCGGTCCAAAATACAAGAAATTTATTTTTTCTTGGCTTTTACAGCTGCAGCTTTGGTAGCTTCAGCATTTTTCAGATCCTGAACTTCTTTACGGATATCCTGAGAAAGTGTTTTCAGGTCAGCCATAGATTTCCGTACACGGGTGCCGGCAGCCTTGTTTCCTTTTTCATAGAATGCAACAAAGTCTTTTTGAGCGCTTTCTAACAAAGCGTGGACATCTGCATAACGATTTTTAGCCATTTGGTTTATCTCCTAGTTGTGTCAAGTGTATCTTTTCGTTGTTGATTGCTAACGAAGTCGCATATTACGAAGATTCGTTTTTCATGTCAAGTATTCCCGACACCAAAAAGCCTTATTTTAACCTTTTAGGCTCGTTTTTTACTAAAAACTGCATTTTTATTTTCCAAGGGTGAGAAACTGACTCTTTTTTTGCCTGAAATCCCGCAACCCTGCAAAATTCAGGAAGGTGACAGGAAATGATCCGTTCCATTCTGAAATCCAGAACCAGGTTGTGTATGCAGGCTGGTCTGGTGCTGCCCAGATTTCGAGTTCATGAAAGGTCGAAATCCCATCCGGGGGAAGTATTTCATCCAGATAAAAAACGGTGAATTGCTCCTTTGAAAACGAAGCGGCCAAACTAACCGGACTGATAAACACAGGATTCCCTTCAGACTCTGCTGATGAAAGTAAAACAAGATTTGAAACCCCGGCAGTTAGCTGAGACATTTTGTTTAAATTCAAATTCAAATTCAAATTTTCCAGAGAAATCAGATTACGCTGATGGCCACAAAAAGCGATGGCGGGTGCCATTCCTTCCGCAAAGAAGTTAATCATGGGCTTCAAAACAGTACCAGTAAGAAGAGCAATTATGTTTTCATGGCTTTCTGGCAGGATGTCGGGATGAAGTCCGGTCAGTTTTTTTAGGTCTATATTATTGTGTTCAGCGGCAAACCGTCTGCCATCCGGAATAATAATAAAGTGTTCGCCGGAAGATTTTATGGCTTTTCCGAGGTTTTCAAGTAACCGGTGGTCTGAAAGGTAAAAATCACTCAGATAAAGTACGTTCACTGTGTTCGCTTTCTTATTTCGTAATCGGGCAGGTAAAAACCTAACATGACTCCGAGGCTTCCTGAAGTCACTTTCCCTGCTGTTCTGATTTGACGAAAAACAAAGCTGCAATTCACATAATTCCCAAGATAAATGCTGTAACCTGCTGTTCCTTCAAGAAAAAGCTGTTTTCTGGATGTTAATGCACCTGCCTCAATAAAAAAACAGCTCAAATATTCTGTTCTCGGATAGGTCCGGAAGTAAAGGTCAATTCCGGTAGCAAAATTGCGGGAAAAGGAAACATTCTGATTTCCGGTTATAATACCTCCATTGAGGCGTGAACCATAAAATGAACGTCCAGAGTTGCTTCTGAGATGAATACCATATCCAGCGGTCAGCAGGGTTATTTTTGACAAAGTTTGATTTTCACTGTCGAGGCTGTATTCATCAAAAAGTAACCTGAAAGAAGTAGACGAATCTGACTGTTCAAACTCAAATCGTTTGCCGATGATCTGGGATGGCTGATTGCTGAAAAAAGATTGACCCACCCTAACGCCGCCGCTGAAAGATAAAAATCCTTTCAATACAACCTCAGAAAGGCGATTATTTTTTTCGTAGTCCTGTTTTGCCAACGCACTGTCAAGGTAATCCGGTGGAAGTTCAATCAAAAACCGGGTTTTGGTTGATTTGACTTCCTGAGCAAATAAATCAGGAAGAAGCACACACCCGAATTGAACAAGAAAGGTAAGTGTGAAAAAAGTTAAATTGTGGATTTTCATATTTCTGAAAGTACATTTTTTTTTTGACTGATGCGAAAACCAGGGATTTCATATTGTTACGAAATATTGGAAACTAAAAACAAATTCTCGCAAAATTGACAATAAATTTACAAGTGGTTGGAAAAAAATAAAAATAATATTTATATTTAACTGACTCACTTCAGCACACAGGGAATTGATTCAGAGATCGGAAGTTTTTTCCTCACATCTACATAAAGGACTATAGAATGAAAAAAATGATACTATTGTTTTGTCTGGCCTTGATTCCTGCAATCGGATTCACCCAGGCAGTCTATCCTGGCAACGGAAATTCTGGTTTTGGTGGTGTATTGGGAACCGGAGCTTTTTCAATAAACGATAACGGTACAACAGTTACCATCACCTTTGCAAAAGGGAGTGGTTCGTTTAATGATGCAATTGTCATTTATATTGACAGTGATAATTCAAGAAATTTTCCCTTTACAGCAACCTTTACCGATGAAGGGGATAATCTGAGAAAGGGTATTTCCGGAAGAAACGGTGGTAGCAATTCCCTTTTGTTTTTTCCAGGTACATTAACTGCTGATTATGCTGTTGCCTTTGCTCCAACACAAGGGTTTGGTGGTCTGTGGCAGCTTGAAACCGGAAGTCACACTTTTGTTGCTACGGCTAATTTATCATCAACAACCGTTACTGATCCAGTTTTTACGGTTTCTTTTACCTGGGCTTCGATTGGTTTGACAGGAGCTCCCGGTGATAATTTTAAATTTATTGCAACTTACCTGAATCCTACCAATGCATTTCGATCTGATGAGGCTATCGGTGATGCTTCCTTTTCAGGAAATCCTGGTACAGGCCCTATTGCTTTTACTGGCTTCCGTTCATACTATCAGGGTGGATATGACACGCCTCTCCCGATTGAACTTTTAACCTGGACTGCAACTCCTGGCGATAATAAAGTAACTCTGAACTGGGAAACTGCCTCAGAATTGAATCATGCCGGATTTGAAATCCTTCGTTCAACAAAAAAAGACGGTGTTTTTCAAGCTATTGCCAGCTATCGTAACGAAGAATCTCTCCGTCCAAAAGGGGAAACCGGAGCAAAATATTCTTTGGTTGATAACCGGAAAGTTTATAACGGACTGACCTATTTTTATAAATTGGTTGACGTTGCACTTGATGGAAATCGCACAGAACATGCTGTTATTTCTGCCATCCCCACAGATGGTAAACCAGCTCAACCTGGTTTTGAAACTCCGGCTGAATTTGCTCTCAAAGGCTTGTATCCGAACCCATTCAATCCGAATGGGAACCTTGAATTTTCACTCCCTAAAAAGGGGTTTGTTTCCATTGAATTATACAATGTTATAGGTCAAAAGGTCGCAACTGCTTTTGAAGGCGTTCTTGAAGGTGGAAGAAACCACACCAACCGGATTGAAATTTCTGGTAACGGTCTTCCTTCAGGAGTTTACCTTGCTGTTGTTAATTTTTCAGGTCAGCGTCTGACCAGCAAGTTTACTTTGCTGAAATAATTAGCCTTTCTTCTTTCTTTATAAAGCCGTTTTGCAGTTCTGCAGAACGGCTTTTTTGTTTTTTACCACTTATGATTCCTTGTGTTTTTACTTTTCGGATTTCAATTTTCTATTTTCCGTCTTTATTAAACAATGATAAAAGGTGTTAAGAATATCGTTTATTTTTACAAAAACTGTACAGTAGGTAGGAATCTATTCAAATGTAGCTTAGATTACCTACGATCCAGTCTCTTTATAAGGGATATAAGAATTCTGGTGTTTTTGGTTTATAACTAAACAAATCACTTAAGGAATTCAATCCATGATTAAAATGATAATGGTATTATCGCTATTTATTCTTCCGTTTACCGGAATGTCACAGGCTGTTTATAATGGAAATGGCAATACGGGTACGGGGGCTGGTGGTGTTCTTGGAACCGGCAGCCTTTCTATTGCCGATGACGGAACCACAGTAACTGTAACCTTTACCCGCGGTCCCGGACCCTTTTTTAACGCAGTTGTAATCTATGTTGATAGTGACAACAGCGGAGATTTTCCAAACACAAGCACTTTTACTGATGAAACAAGTGGCGTTCGCCGGGCTGCATCAGGATTATTAACTCCCAATCAGGCTTTGGTTAATTTCTCACCGGGTTTTCTTGCCGATTATGCCATTTCATTTTCTGCAGTTGAAGGGTTAGGTCAGGTTTACCGGTTAAACGGAACTTTTCCGACTCACCTTCTTACAGTCGGGGCCAACCTTTCAACAACCAATCCTTTTGAACCTGTTTTTACTGTTTATTTTCCGTGGACTGCCATTGGTCTTACCGGAGCAGGCGGTGAAAACTTCAGATTTGTTGTTACCTTGATTGACCCCCTTACAGGTTACAGATATGATGAAGCAATTGGTGATGGCATTGGTAGTGGTAATCCTGAAATTCCGTCAAGTGTGACTTATACCGGCTTTCGTTCCTATTATCAGGGCGGATACGATACACCTCTCCCGATTGAACTTTTAACCTGGACCGCAACTCCTGGCGATAATAAAGTAACTCTGAACTGGGAAACTGCCTCAGAATTGAATCATGCCGGATTTGAAATTCTTCGGTCAACAAAAAAAGACGGTGTTTTTCAAACGATTGCAAGCTATCGTAACGAAGAATCTCTCCGTCCAAAAGGGGAAACCGGAGCAAAATATTCTCTGGTTGATAACAGAAAAGTCTATAACGGACTGACCTATTTTTATAAATTGGTTGACGTTGCACTTGATGGAAATCGCACAGAACATGCTGTTATTTCTGCCATCCCCACAGATGGTAAACCAGCTCAGCCTGGATTTGAAACTCCAGCTGAATTTAAAATTATGGGCATGTATCCAAATCCGTTCAATCCGAACGGAAATCTGGAGTTTACACTTCCTGATAAAGGATTTGTCTCTGTGAGTCTGTACAACGTGATCGGACAAAAGGTAGCAACTGCTTTTGAAGGTGTTCTGGACGGTGGAAAAAACCACACCAACCGGATTGAAATTTCTGGAAACGGTCTGCCATCAGGAGTTTATCTTGCAGTCGTGAATTTTTCTGGTCAGCATTTAACCAGCAAATTTACCCTTTTGAAATAAGTAACTTTTTCAATTTTTTAAAGCCGTTCTGCAGTCATGCAGAACGGCTTTTTAGTTGATTATAGGCGTGATTTCCATTTTTGTGACCTGTGGCAACACCCAATTGATACCAAAATGGTACTTTTGTACAAGTTTCAATGGTAACCAAAATGTTCAGAAAATTACTTTCACCCACTTTTATCTCATTCCTGCTGGTAATCAGTATTTTACTGATTGCCTTGTTTATCAGTTCGTATAAAACTGAAAACAAACCCTCTCATTCAGTTTTTATTTCTTCTTCCAATTAAAGCCATCCTCATTCTAACCCGATTATAATTCACTTAAGATAAAAATATCTGTTTCTTTGTAGAGGACTTTTAATCGCAATTAAAAATAATCCGCGGGGCAACTTATGGAAATCCGGGGAAAACGTGCCATAGTTTTAGGTGGGGCCGGTCTTGTTGGCCGGGCAGTTTGCCGTTTATTGGTTGAAGAGGGCATTCAGGGCTTGATGGTAACCTCACTTCTTGATTCAGAAGCAGAGGAATTCACCAGTCAGTTAAAAAACGAATACCCGGGTTCCCAGGTCGACTTTCAAGTATTTGGGGGAAATCTTTTTGTAAGGTCGGAATTAAAATATTTTTCAAGACCTGAAATATTTGCAGATGAGCACAACAGACGCCAGTTTATCAGCGACATTCTTGAGCCATTATCACCCGAAATTCTTACCCATTCCTCACTTTATCAGCTCATCACAACTTTTAAGCCCCATGTTCTGGTAGACTGCATCAACACAGCAACTGCAGTTGCCTATCAGGATATTTTTTCAGTTGCTTCAGATGTATTTTCAACAGTTAAATCTGAAAATTCTGAAACAAAAAATCTCAAATCTGAAATAGAATTATTGCTTGGATCTCTTTACGTTCCTCAGCTTATCCGTCATGTTCAGATCATGCAGCAGTCAATGAAACTTGCCGGATGTGAAATGTACCTGAAGGTCGGGACGTCTGGTACTGGCGGAATGGGACTGAATATTCCATACACACATTCAGAAGACAAGCCAAGCCGGATGTTGCTGGCAAAAGCTGCAATGGCAGGTGCTCATACTCTGCTCTTGTTTTTAATGGCCAGGACGCCGGATTCTCCCATCATCAAAGAAGTGAAGCCGACAGCGGCCATTGCCTGGAAAAAAATTGGGTTTGGTCCGATCAAAGTAAGAGGCAGGCAACTGATAATGGAAGATTGTCTTCCTGAGAATGCGTTTTTGCTCACGGGTCAACTCGAATCCACGATCAGCATGACTGATAAAATCACTCAATTGAAGATAGACGGAAAACCCCGGTTACTTGAAGCACCCTTTATTGACACCGGCGAAAACGGACTTTTCTCATTGGGTGAGTTTGAAGCCCTGACTGATGATGGCCAGATGGAGTTTATTACACCAGAAGAAATTGCCCAGACAATTTTGTGGGAAATTACGGGCAGAAATACCGGAAGTGATATTGTAAACGCACTTGATAATGCAACAATGGGTCCAACTTACAGAGCCGGGTACCTCAGAAAGCGGGCACTTGATACCCTTCGGAAACTTGAAAAACAAGAGGGAGTTGATTCGGTTGCCTTTGAAATTCTTGGGCCGCCGAAATTATCAAAACTACTGTATGAGATTTATCTGCTGAAAGAAATTTATCAAAGTTTTGAAGCCATTTCTGCTGAATCCGCTGAAAAATTGTCAGCCTCCATGTTGCACTGGATTTCGACTCACCAGGATGTGAGATCACGGATCCTTTCGATTGGGATTCCCATTTTACTGCCAGACGGTAAAAATCTGCTCAGAGGAAAACTGATTAAAATTCCAGGTGGAACCCATTCATTTGATATTACACAACAATCAATTGAATTGTGGGCACACGATGGTTGGGTAGATCTCCGGGTTGAAAATATGCAAAAGTGGAAAGACCGCACAGCCCGGATTCTGGATGAAATCAGATCATTGCCTTTACAAGATACAAGTTCAAGAATTACCCGTAACCGAGATTACTGGTATCATGATAAAGAAGAAAAAGACATCCATCTGGGAAAGGTTGCTGCCTGGATATTTATTCATGAAGAAAAAGGTGAGCGGATGAAAGCCTGATTGTTTTGAAGTGAAATGCAATAAAATCAGTGTTTTAAAACAAAAAAGGCTTGCTTACAAATAAAAATCTGATTAAGTTTATAGTAGTGGATAAAAATTGTAATTATTAACTGATTTTGTACTGTTTATCTCGCAATCAAAATGAATTTGTGATTTAATTAACACAAATCAAGGTAAATTTATAGTATCTTACACAAATACATATTTACCAACAACCTGAACAGGCAACAGGCTAAGGGAAGCAGAAGTGGAAGTTATTGATTCTTTCAAGAAAATGGCGGAAGGCGTTTACACAACCGGAAATGGTGTACACCGTATCGGTGATGAAAACGGTCTTTTGTCGGCCTATCTGATAGAGACCTCAATTGGGCTTGTTCAAATAAATACAGTTCCTGAACTCTTTAAAACCTATTTTCCGGTTTTCAAGAAATTGCCTGTTGTAATCTTTGCCGGTGGTCCCAGAACAAATGAATTAGGTGACTCTTACACTGGTTTTGAATTTGAACTCTGGATTTCAAGATTCATGGATTTTATGAATCCGAACCGGATCAAATTTATCAGCACTGAAGATAATCTGAAACAAATTTACAGCCGTCTCGAAATTCCGATGAACGGCAACTATGTGAATGATGAATTGGGAACTGAACGTTCAAAATTTGTTCCGAAACGCTGGATTGATGATGTTTTTGAATGGTGCCCCATCAAAGATGAAATGACTGTGGGAACAGTAAAGTTTCAATACATCAGTGACAGTCACCTGGTTGTTTATGATCGGAAAAAACTTGTTTTTGATTCTGAATTATTTCCCAATATTATTTTAAACGGAAAAGCCTCTTCATTTGTTGAAGAACGGCTTAAATCTGCCCGGCTTTTTACTCCAAAACAGGAAGAGCTTGAATTAATTATTGCGGGTGCCAGCATCGGAACAAGACCTGGTGTTACCTCTAATTTCATATTAAGCTGGAATAACCGTCTTGCCTGGATTGATCCGCCGGCAAAAGCTTTTGAAAAAGGTGTTCAGCTTGGGGTCAATATTGATCAGGTTCAGGATTTTATTATATCACATGTTCACGAAGATCATATTGAAGGATTCAGCAGTATTCTCGCCCGCAAGATTAATCAGAAAAAGAAACTAAGCCTGATTACTGTACCCGAAATATTCGAACAGGTTAAAACGATCTTCTCGCCGAATTTTGGTGATATGACCAATCTAATTGATTTCCAGAATATCAATGACCCCTCATTTTCAAATTATCATGGAGCAAGTTTTGAAACCCGGGTGAACTATCACCCTGTTCATACTCTTGGTTTTAAAGTTGGATTCAATGGGAAAAAAGTAGGAATCAGCGGTGATATTCTGTACAAGAAAACAATTCTTGATTCACGCCTTAAAACCGGTGATGTTTCAAAGCAGGATTATGAAAAACTTGTACCTGAATGGTTTTCTGACTGCAATGTTTTATTGCATGATACAACAGTAAGTGGCGACCCTGTTCATACTGCCCTTGCTGATGTTGAAGAACTTGCCTCCAGGTTACCCTCATCTGTTTCCGTTTACGGTTATCATGCCGGTGCAGCAATTGAATCTGCCACTGTTCAGCAGGCTAAATTTGGTGAACATCTCTGATTAACCCTTGATTCAGCTTTCTGTTTTTCTTACCTTTGCATCTCCAAAAGTTCGGGGCGTAGCGCAGCCTGGTAGCGCGTACCCTTGGGGTGGGTGAGGTCGCAAGTTCAAATCTTGTCGCCCCGACTTTTTTGGTTTACCCCCGTTTTTCTTCGTTTCTACAATCAAGTTCCTTCCAGTTGATAAAAAGCGGATTTCCCCGCTTTTTTGCGTTTCAAGCAGTTTACTGCCATCGTTAATCCATTTTTCTTCGATTTCTTTTACCGGCAGACGGTAGCGGTTGTTTACTCCCGCCGAAATAACAGCATATTCTGATTCTGTTATAGCCATCCACTCGTCACCTGATGATGTTTTGCTTCCATGATGCGAAACTTTGGTTATGGTAGCTTTAAACCAATCCGGGTGAAGCTGCCGGGTTAGAAAATGTTCGATCGGCTTTTCGAGATCACCTGCGGACAGCATAGAAAAATCATAAAACTGATATCTGATGAGAAAACTTTTTTCATTCATGTTTTTTGTCATATTATCAGGATCGATGACATATAACTTTTCTTCAGGGCCAAATGAAAATTCGTTTTTGTTTTTTGTAAACTGAATATCTGTTCCTCTTATCTGAAATGCTTTTATTGTTTTGTGAAAAAGTGATGCTGCACCTGAGGTGTCTCCAAGCAAAATAGTTTTTACTTGTAAAGATGATGAAAGTGCTGTCAGCCCGCCATAATGATCAAGATGAGGATGGGTAATGATAACAAGATCAATTTGGTTTTTCCCCCAGTATTTCAACCGGTTTGAAATCAATTCTGAAACCTGCCTGCCATCCTTCTTTACTGGTCCACCATCAATCAATGTCAGGTGTCCATCCGGTGAAAAAATCCAACACAAATCACCCTGCCCGCATGACATGAATGAGACTACAGTCTGAGGTTCCTTTTCTGATTGAAAGAACCAGGCAAAGAAAATCATCAGACATCCCGAGTATAAAATAATCTTACGGAGGGTAATCCCGTAAAGAATGATCATTGTTAACCCTCCGGAAATTAAAAAAAGCACTTGTGATGATTGAAATGAAACCGTCATTCCGCTTGCCGGCAGGTTAGAAAACCAAATGGTTATTTCCTGCATCAGATGAACAGTAAAGGAAGCTGCAGTTCCAAAAACAGAGGCCAGATAACCTGAAACAGGGGAAAACAGAACAGAAAAAAAACCGGTTATCATGACCAGGGACGTTGCAGGTATAATAACCAGGTTTGCCAAAGCACCGGTAACAGGCAAGTTTTGAAAAAACAAAATGGTTACAGGTGCAGTTGCAAGAATTGCAAACAGGGTTAGCTTTAGTGGTGAAATTATTTTTTGAAGAACAATATGTTCAGATTTACCGGGAAAAATGCGATCAGCAAACAACAACCCGGCTACCGCACCGAAAGAAAGAAGAAAACCTGGCTGGCTAGCCTGTACCGGATCGTAGGCAATCATGAGAATAAAGGCAAAAAACAAAGAGGACCATCCGGTTGATTTTCCCTGTTTGAGAATACTCAGCAAAACAATAGCTGACATCACGACAGCTCTTACCATACTTGCTGACCAACCCGTGAGCCACCCATATAAAAATAATCCGAAAATTGTGAAAAATACTCTGAGTGTTTCGCCATGTGCAGGAAACCAGTACCTTAAACGAACCCAGGGGGAAAAGAGCAACAGAGTTACAAACCCGACATGGAGCCCGCTAACGCTTAAAATATGTAAAGTTCCGGTAACTGAATAAGCCTTGACCGATTCAGGAGGCATCCAGGATCTGTAGCCAAGTAACAGGCCACGAACAAACCCCTGACCGTCAAGGGTGGGAATAAACTCACTTATTTGCATTTCAATCCAAAAACGGATCTCTCCAAGCCATTGAGAAGTTGCAGAACCAGATTTAAAATCGGGTTTGATCCAAATAAGATTCTCTGGCAGAATAAGTCCTGAAATGTGGTTACTTTCAAGAAATTCGCGGTAATTAAATTCACCGAAGTTATCAGGCTCTGCCGGAGCAGTTACCTTAACTTCAAGTTCAAATCCAACTCCTTCTCTGATGACTGGTGTCAGGGTGGAATCTGTAAATACCAGCAGGTTGAACTTTCCTTCCATCCATCCTTCAGATCCTTTTACACTGTCAGCAAAAAAGCCGGCAATCCCCCGGAAGCCCGGTCTTCTGTCTATACTGGTGAAATACCCTTTCAACCCAATGACGTGATCAGGAAATCGGAGGGGCTTTTGGCTTGTAGCAGACTGAGTATAAAAGGCAAGCAGAAATGAAAAAGATCCAAGAAGAAAGATGTTGCGGAAAAGAACAAAAAGAGGAGTGGTTTTATTCCTGGAAAGGTAGAAAAAACAAAGACTTAGGAGGAAGCATATCACCGACGAAAAAATCAGAACATGCAGGTTTACGGAAATGAAAAATCCGGCAATCAGCCCCAGAAGACAGGCATATACGAGCCAGGAAACCGGTTGGTTAAACGGATTGAAGGGTTCTTTCATTTCTTCCGGAAAGAGATAAGTTTATGAGTACTCTGAGATCAAGTATACTTGAAGGTACAAAACTTGCCGGAAAATTGAAAATAAGCGGAACCGGATTTAGGGTGTGTGATGACGTTGAGTTGTCTTCAGCGTTTCCATGATCGCTGCAAATAATGACGTTGATTGGGTTACCACAAACGTCAATGTAGTCGAGGAATTTAGAAATCGTAAGAATTTCGCTGACTGATGCTTCCATGTTCTGATCGTGACCCAAATGATCAAGAAAAAAGTAATCAGTAATTCCAAAATCAATTCTATCAAACTGCCGAAGTAAATGTGAAAAAGAACCTTCAGGAAAACCTGGATCATCAAGATCAGTAAATCGCTTTAGATGTGAAAAGTTAAGGGAAGGGGGGAAGCCAAAACCTTGATGCAAATCGTCAATTGAATGTAAAGGGTTTCCGTTGAGGGTTTGCAGAAATCCAAATGTATTCATCCTCAACTTTCTGGCTTCAATCGCCTGAAAATACCGGTCAGGATAAACGTTTAGCATGTCCCAGGAAAATCCCTTTTCTTCACAATCCTGAATGACTGAATCTGAAGCAAGCCATGGGCGTTGACTGGTATGCGGATAGGGTCCGTGATGTTTGCCAAGGTCAACAGCAGCATTCCGGCCTGTCAGAAGGGCAACCTGACCGGTTCCTGACTGTGGTAAACCATCAACTCCTAAACAAGCATCAACAGAATGGCAAGTCCAGCCCGGAATTTTTTCATAGATCAGTTTATACAGGAAGCTATCGGGACATTTGGAAAATGGATTAGATTGGGAATCAGCAGGTGCGATCCCCAATCCATCGATAAACAGAAGCCAGGTTTTCATTTCTGATTAAGGGCAAATTTGCCGGGTCCGAGAAAAAGCAGGCCAAAAAATGCAAAGCCAACTTCAATGGCGTGTGAAGCACCCATTAATCCGTCACCCTTTCCAAGGTGAGTTGCTGCAGCGACAATCATTGTGCAAATCAGGAAAAAAGCAGCTGTTCGGGCAAAAAAGCCGGCTGCCAGTAACGCACCGCCAAGAAATTCAGCAAGAGCGCCCATGAAACCCCAAAAAACCGGAAGGAAAGTGATTCCAAGAAATTCAGTATTCCTGCCAAGTGATTCCCAACGATCGGGACCGCCAATGATTTTTGGCCAACCGTGGAGAACCATCATAATTCCAAGGCCGGCACGCATAATGAGTAGTCCGAGATCTTTGTTTGCGGAAAGAAAGGAAATCATCAGTTTTTTTCCAGCAGGTCAGAAATCAGAGAAGTGCGGATTTCATTTCCGAGTAAGAGGCTATGCTGGTAAGAGTTCTGACTGATTTTCATGTAGGCAGGTACCTGACTGTTCTGGAATTCTTCAATTTGAGCGGGTGTGAAAGCAAAACGAATATAATGTACCGAACTGATACGGTCTTCTTCACTTCTTCCGGCTTCAAACTCGGCAAAAACCTTGTTGCTGCCAAATTCAATCCAGAGTGATTTACCGTCAGTCAATCCAAGAAATTTATGAAGATCTTCACGGATTTTTTCTTCTTCAGTAATTTCGATAAACAGGGTCGCACTGAGTTCATTTTCAGCGGGGAGCAGGGAATTGTAAACATCAATTTCATGCTGAATTGCTTCATTATGAACCATTCTTTCTGCCCGCATCATTTCCTGGATCTGGAATTTCATGGTTTTCCGATTTTCAAACACCATAGAAATCTGATTGCCAAGTAAAACCCGGCGGTTGGTTTTGTAAGAAATGATGTCGGAACGGTAGGTATTCCGTACTTTTTCATAATCGATTATGTTGAGTAATTCGTTGATTTCGATTGTTTTCATGTAGTCGTCCTTATTTTAAAATGATTGTGGGGAAATACTGGATCCCCGCCTTCGCGGGGATGACAGCGTAATTTCCTTTTAAATCAGAAACCATTTAACTATTGGCGGAATTTTTCATTTAATGAGAAAACCACCCCAGCTTCGCCACCCCTCCATGAAAAGGAGGGGAATTTTATATTATTGTTGTTTTTTGTTTAAGCCGTAGGCTTTGTGAATCATAATTACCGGATGTTCTGGCTTGATTTTGTGGTCTGATGCCTGATAAACCTGCATTCCGGCCAACGTACAGTCTGAGCAGGTAACATCACATGGTTTTGAGTTCATGGCGGCAACCAATTTGTTTGCCTGCTTGATTGAGGCTTCAAAAAATTCAGCCTTCATTCCCCATCCGCCATCCATGCCTGAACATTTATCAACCAGGTTAACTTTGGTATTTGGAACCAGTTTCAGCAGATCACGGCTTTTGTAGCCCATATTCTGAGCTTTGAGATGGCAGCTCAGGTGGTAATTTACAGTTCCGATTTCTTCAACAAAATCCAGTTTAAGCTTGTCATTTTTCTTCAGCCAGATCAGATATTCCGAAATATCAAAAGTCGCTTTGGCAACACTTTGAATTTTGGCGTAGATATCCTTGTCATTTTTTTCAAAATAGTGAAGATATTCCGTTTTGATTGTAAGTGAACAGGTTGGCGGACCTGTCACAACAATTTTGTATCCACGCTCAACCCAATCAGCGAGTTCGAGAATATTGGGGAGTGATTGCTTTTTGAAACCTTCGATGTCGCCAGGGGAAAGATAAGGTGCTCCGCAGCATTGCTGGCGTGGATAAACCACCTCAACCTCGTTATGTTCAAGGATTTCAATTGCAGCTTTACCAACATCAGGATCATTATTATTCGTGAAACAGGTTCCGAATACAACGACCTTTTCACCAGATGCTGTTTTGGGTTTAACTGTTGTTCTATGTTTTTTAAACCATTTTTCAAGCGTTTCACTGTGGAAGGCTGGTAATTCGCGGTCTTTATGAATGCCGACAATTTTGTGCATGGCGGCACGGATCAATTTGGTGTTATTTGCAAAATTAGCAAGCGGAGCAAACGTTGTTCCCAGTTTTCCTGAGAAATCGGTATTGCTTAAAAATTTATCGTTGGATTTGATTCCACGTTCTTTGGTTCTGATGGCCTGAGCCCGGGTCATCAGTTTGGGAAAATCAAGCATGAAATCATGTTCTTTTGCGGGGGTATAAGGACAGATCGGATCGCAAAGTTTACATTGATAGCACAGATCAATTACGTTCCAGATTTCTTTTTCAGAAAGGTCAGATACTTTACCCGAGAATGTGGCTTCGATGCTGGCTTCAACGGCATGTTCCCCTTCCGGGCGTGAATCATCATACTCATGACGTTCAACCTGCTCACCTACAAGGCCGGATTGAACTGCTTTTGCACGTTTCAGGTCAGTGTGGTTATCAATAGCATTAAAAAGATCTGGGAAGGAGGGGCAAATATTAAAACATAAACGACAACCATTGCAAACATCAAAAACACGGTGGATTTCTGTATTGAGGGATGTTTTATTCCAGTAGGTTGGGTTGTAAACGTCATAAATGGCGTTTGAAGTGTCGGAATGATTAAGTGCCATGCTGACAGTCTCCGGGTTGGGTTAGAAGTGGCCTTAAAAGAAAAAAAACGGATTACCCTGTCATTACCAACCGTGTTATGTCAACAGCGAACAGGGCAATCCGGAAAGAACGTCTTACTTCATTGAATCGAGGGTCGACTGGAATTTGCCGGCGTGTGATTTTTCAGCACGGGCAAGAGTTTCAAACCATTCTGCAACCTCTGCGAAACCTTCTTCACGGGCAGTTTTTGCAAATCCAGGATACATTTCAGTGTATTCATAGGTTTCACCGGCAACAGCAGCTTTGAGGTTATCTTCGGTTTCACCAATAGGAAGACCGGTAGCAGGATCGCCAACTTCTTTAATAAAATCAAGGTGACCAAAAGCATGTCCGGTTTCGCCATCAGCGGTATTTTTGAAAACACCGGCAACTTCAGGATAGCCTTCGATATCGGCAGTCCGTGCGAAATACAAATAACGGCGGTTTGCCTGTGATTCACCGGCAAAAGCTGCCTTCAGGTTTTCGATGGTCTTGGAATTTTTCAGACCCATGGTTTATCTCCTTTGTTTAACGGGTTAAAGACAATGATTCAATAAAAAAACAGGTGCAAATCAATGCAAATCTACTGAGAGAATTTTTCTCATTTTACATTGTAAATATAACCAATTCAGAAGATAATTGATTCCTTTAATGGGTATAATATCAATTGATAGTTTTTATGGTTGCGATAGGGGAAATTGATAGGTAGTAGGTGGTAGGTCAAATTTCAGCAGGGAAATTTAAAGAATGCCATTCAAAATTTAAAATTCAACATTCTTTAGAAACAATTTTGTCTTAAAAAATTGACCTTTAAATTATGCCTGTTCCAAGAAGAAGGGAAATCAGAATCAGCAAAACGGCCACAATCCATTTAACAGAATCAAGGGTTACTTTCTTAATCGCTCTTGAACCCATCCAGGCACCAAGGAAAGCAGAAAAAATTCCAGTAAGAAGAATGCCGGTATGATCGGTGAAAAGGTTAGAAGAAAACTGGTTAAAATAGAATCCTAGCCGGGTTACATCAACAATGCAGGCAATCAGAACACCCGTTCCGATAAAGGCTTCTTTTGTAAGACCTGCCCGAACAAGAAAGACACTGCGAAAAGCACCCTGATGACCCGAAAGTCCGCCGAAAAAACCAGATAAAAGTCCACCAACAGGTAAATATCTTGAACTTACGGTTAAATTGGCCAATGCGGGAATAATTTCCCAAAGTGCAAAAAATAGCATAAGAATCGCCATCGCCAGATTCAGTGCTGTAACCTCAAAAAGCTTTGATCCGGCGGACCATGAATATAAAACCGGCTGATCTGCAAGAAAAACCAACAGGAAAGCACCACCTGCCGAACCAAGTAAGGCAGGCAATCCGAATTTCAGAGTTACTTTTTTATCTGCATACTTTCCCATCAAACCAAGTTTAAACAGGTTATTCATAAAATGAACAATTGCCGTCATCGCAACGGCAACCGGTGCCGGGAAAAAAAAGAGAAAGGCCGGAAGTAACAAAGTTCCCAGGCCAAAACCTGAGAACAGAGTGAGAAGGGAAGAAACAAGGGCCACCAGACCAATAACTACAAATTCCATTTACAGGTACTGATCAGGCTGACTTAAATAACCGCTGATGTAGTCATGAACTGCAGCTTCAAGGGAACGAAACTGAACCGGACAGCCAGCATCACGAAGTTTACTGATATCTGACAGGGTGTAATATTGATAGGCTTTTTTTAAAGATGCAGGCATATCAACAAACTCAATTTTTGGCGGAAGTGACATTGCAGAAAAAACTGCGTTAACCAGATCTTTCCAGGAACGGGCAACCCCGGTTCCAAGGTTATAGATCCCATTTACTTTCTTATTTTCGTAGAGCCACCATAAAACATCCACACAATCTTTTACATAAACAAAATCACGGAGCTGTTCACCATCTTTGTAGTGGGGATGGTAAGATTTAAACAGTTTTACCATCCCGGTTTCAGTGATCTGGTTAAACGATTTATAAACAACGCTCGACATGTCACCTTTGTGATATTCATTTGGACCAAAAACATTAAAAAATTTGATCCCAACCATTTTATCGAGAATATGCTGCCGATGCGCATGAAGGTCGTAAATCTGCTTGGAATAGCCGTACATGTTGAGGGGAACCAGTTTCAGCATAGATTCATCATCATCCTTGAACCCGAGACTGCCGTTTCCGTAAGTAGCAGCACTGCTGGCATATATAAACCTGGCCTGATTGGCCAAAGCCCAGTCACCGAGAATTTTGGTATACCTGAAATTGTTGGCCATCAGAAAATCAGCATTTTTTTCAGTAGTTGCTGAACAGGCACCCATGTGAAAAATACCTTCGACCCTGGCGCCCAGGTTGTTTTCCTGAATCAGTTTAAGGAAATCATTCCGGTGAAGGTAATCTGCATATTTTCTGCGGACAAGATTTTTCCACTTATTGCCATCACCCAGGTTATCAACAATAAGGATGTCAGTTATTCCTACCTGGTTCAGTTTCCAAACCATGACATTTCCGATAAAGCCGGCGCCACCAGTTACAATAAACAAAAGAAGGTACTCCTTTTCATGATTCTAATTAAATTAAAGATAGGGAACGCAACCATAATTTAAAAAGTGAATTTTCTTCAGCCTCACAAATAATTCATGGGTAAAAAAAATAATACCCATTTTATGACGAAAAGATCACAAATTAACCACAATCTTGATTCCGGATATTTTTATCTGCTTGCCTTTGTTGCGGAAATGCCTAAATTTGTGAATCGTAATCAACAGGAATCTCACATGCAAAATGCAAAAATCGCCGGCCTGGGACATTATGTCCCCAAGCAGGTTGTTACCAACGCTGATCTTGAAAAAATCATGGATACAACAGACGCCTGGATCGTCGAGCGAACCGGTATTAAAGAGAGACATTGGGCAGATGTTCCGGAAGAATCAACCAGTTTTATGGGTGCTCAGGCTGCAAAAGCTGCATTGGCACATGCCGGGCTTCAGGAATCGGATGTTGATTGTGTCATTTTTGCAACCCTTTCGAGTGATTATTTTTTTCCTGGTTCAGCCTGTGTGGTTCAGACCTTTATGGCCTTTTCAGGAAACATTCCTGCCTACGATATCAGAATACAGTGTTCTGGATTTGTTTATGGTTTACAAATGGCAGATGCATTCATCAGAGCAGGGCTTTACAAGTGTATTTTGCTCATCGGAGCTGAAATTCAATCAACTTCGCTGAATAAAACAACTGCAGGAAGAGATACAGCCGTTATTTTTGGTGATGGAGCCGGTGCAGCGGTTCTGGTTCCTTCAGAAAATCCGAACGAAGGAATTTTGGCTCATTCAGTTCACGCAGAAGGGAAATATGCCAAAGAATTGTGGTGCGAAGGCCCTACACCCCTTGATAAAGTTCGGATGACACCTGAATCTGTTGCGTCTGGAAAACATTTTCCTTACATGAACGGACGTTATGTTTTTAAACACGCCGTTACCCGTTTCCCTGAAGTATTAAAAGAATCACTTGAAAAAGTGGGAAAAACGGTTGACGATCTGGATTGGTTTATTCCGCATCAGGCCAATCTGAGAATCACCGAAGCTGTTGGACATCAATTAGGAATTGCACCTGAAAAAGTTATTTCCAATATTCACAAATATGGAAATACAACGGCTGCCTCAATTCCTATCGCCTGGTCTGAGGCGATTCAGGAGGGGAAAATTAAAAGGGGAGACCTGATTGGAATTGCTGCTTTTGGTGCAGGATTTACCTGGGGAAGCGCAATCGTAAGATATTGATATTATTTAGTCAGAAATAACAATTGAGGAGGATTTATGCGTTTAGTAACCCGGTCAGATTTTGATGGACTCGTTTGTGCTGTTTTGCTGAAAGATGTTGAGAAGATTGATGAAGTGGTTTTTGCGCATCCGAAGGATATGCAGGATGGCAAAATCGAAATCACCGATCAGGATATTATCACCAATTTGCCATACAACCCAAATTGTGGAATGTGGTTTGATCATCATGCCAGTGAAGGTGAACGTCTTGATCTGGATGCAAATTTTCGTGGGTTATTTGAAGTAGCACCCAGTGCTGCCCGTGTAGTTTATAAATATTACAATTCACCAAAATTCAAAAAATATGATGAGCTGATGGTTGAAGTTGACAAATCTGATGCTGCACAACTTTCAAAGGAAGATGTTTTAAATCCAACCGGCTGGATTCTGCTTTCCTACGTCATGGATCCGAGAACCGGACTTGGAAAATACCGGGATTATGAAATTTCAAATATGCAGCTGATGCACAACCTGGTTGATTGGATCCGTACCAAAACCGTGGATGAAATCATGGCACAGCCTGATGTTAAGGCCCGGATTGATCGTTATTTTGATCATGAAAAAGAGTTCGAATTATCAATGAAAAAACATTCGGTCATTGAAAGAAATGTGATTGTGACCGATTTGAGGAATGTTGATGATGCTCCTACAGGTAACCGGTTTAAAATTTATGCGATGTACCCTGAAGCCAATATCCAGGTTCGGATCAGTTACGGCAAGGATAAGAACACGGTAGTTTGTGCACTTGGACATTCGATTTTTAACCGCACGAGCAATACCAACGTTGGTTCACTGATGTCGAAATTTGGCGGTGGTGGTCATCGTGGAGCCGGAACCTGCCAGCTTACCGGTTCAAATGTTGAAGTCCAAATCAGAGAAATTGTGGATGCCTGTAAAAAAGACGGCTAAGAAAACTGTTTCAGTGTTAAAAAAAACCCGCCAAACAGCGGGTTTTTTTATGCCCATTCTTTTTTTTGAACAGAATTGATATGATAAACAGATAAAAGAATCGAATTGAAGATATATTCCTAAAATATTAAATTTTTATCCGGAAATCCCCGAACTCTTGCCAATTCAGTTATGAGTGATTACTTTGATAGTTGATGATCAAAGCAGGAGGGATTTTATGTCTGAGTATCTCGAGGAAGAAATGCAACACTATCTTGAACCCATTGCCAAAAAACTATCTGATGTTTCGTTTGCTGATATTCTTTCCCGCCCGATCAGGGATTTGAAACTTGTACCGGCAACTTTAGTTAATGAAGATACTCCACTTTCAGAGACCATTGGCATCATGCAGAATAAACAATATGGGGCGCTACTGGTTACTCATAATGATCAGCTTGCCGGAATTTTCACCGAACGTGATATTCTGAACCGGCTGATTGGTGCTACACTGGAGCTCGACAGCACTCCGGTTTCTGCCTATATGACCAAAAACCCTGAGTCTTTAATGGATATTGACCCCGTCGTCTATGCAATGAACAAAATGGTGGTGGGAGGTTTTCGCCATATTCCAATCACAGATAAGACCGGAAAACCTGTTTCTGTGCTTTCAATACGGGATTGTATTGCCTTCATCTGCAGTTTTTGTGATGAAGAAGTTTTCAATCTGCCTATAAACCCGCAACGGGATGGACAGGCAAGAGAAGGCGCCTGATTTTTACTTTTTTAAGGATTTTAATCTGATTTCTGATTTTTCGGCTTCAGTTGTACCGAAATTCCAGTTAAACAGAGCACTTTCCCAATCGCCATAAAGTGAATTCGGAAGCATAATAAAACGGCTTCCGAATTCTTTTTTCAAACTGTCAACAGCCTGTTCACGTTCTTGAACTGACTTTCCGTCAAAAAGGTCAGAAAAATCTGCCAGATTATCGCCAACCAATACGACTACCTCATATTTTTCCTGAATTTTTTTCCTTCTGATCTCTTTGGAGTTTTCCTTTTCTTTGAAAATCATTTGGGATTCAGTAACCTGGGGGAATCCGGTCGCAGATAAATTTCGCATTGTGGCAGGAATATCAGCCAATTTCCGGTTTGAAACATAGAAAATGGTGACATGTTTTTCATCGGCGTAGGTAAGAAATTCAAGTGAGCCAGGAATCGGGGTAGCCTTTGCCTCTTCTATCCATTCCTTCCATCCTTTCGGATAAGACTCTCCGCTGGTGATTTGTCTGGCCTGATAGGGTGAATTGTCGAGAACGGTTTCATCTATATCAAGAATAACTGCTAAAGGTTTAGAGACAGTTTGAGTTGTTAATGCCAGATCCAGGGTGACTTTCGCAAAATTATAAGCCTGAATTTGAAGGGCTTTAACTTCAGCTGCGGTTTGAAAATAGTTGACTGCCTGAATGGAATATTCTTTATAAACCGGTTGGGCACCCAAATTTGCTGTAACAAAGAAATAGGAAAGAAAGACGATGAATTTTTTCATTTGAAGGATTGTAAAAAGTGAATAATAACCACTGAAATTAAATGACAGAAAACATAAATCCAAAAATTCAAAAAACAAAAGAACCGTTGTGTTTTCATTTAGCCCTTTCCCCTGGTTCCTTCAACAGGTTACTTTTTGGCGTAAGTCTTGAATATTTGAAAAGTTTACCTATTTTTATGAAAAATAACGAAGGATAGTACTGTTAAATGGCGAATGAAACTAACCCAGTCAATAAAAAACGGAAAATCAGAACTGCAATTTTTATTGTTCTAACCGGCCTGTTCACCTTCTATATCTTTCTTTTCCCTGAATTATGGATTTTTGCTTCTGTGATGGCTGCCCTGAGTGCCATTGGGCTGATTGTAAATCTTCGTTTGAAATGAAGATATTCTGAATTCAACAACAACAAAAAAGGAAAACTGATGAAATCTCTGCTGATATCTTTCTTACTGCTTTGTCTTCCTGTACTGACATCAGCCCAGGTGGCCGTTGGAGTTGTACTTCCAAAAGTTGATCTGAGTGGCGACAATGGTGGACGTCTTAACGGCCAACTTTGGAGCAGTTCTGAAATTACAGGTAAAGTTTACACCATGATGTATGTTGACCCTGATGAGAAAGGCATTAACGAACATGTTGAACAGGCATTGAAAGCAGAAAATTTCCCGAGGGATAAATATGGTTCAATTGCAATGATCAATATGGATGCAAGCTGGAAACCCAATGCCGTCATCAAAATGGTCATTGACGGAAAACAAAAGGATTTTCCGCATACTATTTATGTGATGGATAAAGATAAAATTCTGGTGAAAAAATGGGGATTGGCTGACGACAATTACCACGTTATTACATTTGATAAAACCGGAAAAGTTATTTTTCAAAAAGCTGGAAAGCTGACCGATTCTGATGTTAAAAAGTTGATTGAAGCGATTAAAACCAACTTGTAAGATAAGCCAGTTCAACTTGAAAATTTAAGTCCAACAATTCCGGCAACAATCAGCAGCATACAGACCATTCTGATGGCTGTTGCCGGTTCTTTAAATAAAATCATCCCGAGAATTGCAGTCCCAACTGCCCCAATCCCAGTCCAAATTGCATACGCCGTTCCAACCGGCATTTTTTCAACTGCTTTTGCAAGAAAAACAAAACTCAAAATCATGGCAATGATTGTGAAAATGGTGGGTTTTAATTTGGTCAGACCTTCAGAATATTTAAGTCCGATTGCCCAGGAAATTTCAAGAATTCCTGCGATGATGAGAAAAAACCAGCCGGATGAAAGCAATGGGAACCTCAGTAGTCAGTTTAGCTTTGTAAATTAGAAACTTCAATTCAATATTTAAAATTTCCTTCGCAGAAATTAGTTTCTGAATTCAAGATTCCACAAACTCTTCATTCGTTAATAAAACTGAAAATCACTAAATTGAGTATTATTTTTCTGGGTAACTATGACTATTCTCGAAGCACAACAATCGGTAATTGACGAATTTTCACAATTTACTGATTGGGAAGATAAATATCGTCACTTAATCCAAATGGGAAAGGCAATGCCTGACTTTCCCGCTGAATTTCAGATTGATGATTACAAAGTTAATGGGTGCCAGTCTCAGGTTTGGCTCAAGGCTGGCCTGGAGGGTCAGCGAATTGTTTTTCAGGCAGATAGTGATGCTTTTATCGTAAAAGGTCTGGTTTCCCTTCTCATTCGTGTTTATTCAAATCAATCTCCGGCGGATATCATTGCAACACCGCCCGATTTTCTGAAACAAATTGGTCTCGATCAGCATTTATCACAAAATCGTACAAACGGATTGGCATCGATGGTGAAAAAAATAAAAACCTATGCAATTGGCTTCCAGATGATTTTGCAGAGGAAAACAGAAGATAGAAGATAGAAGTCAGAAGACAGAAGTCAGAAGTCAGAAGACAGAAGTCAGAAGGCAGAAGGCAGAAGGCAGAAGGCAGAACATTTTAGACCTTAAATATGAATACTTCAATTCAAAATTTAAAATTCAAAATTAAGAATTGTTTTAAAGCCCATTGGGCTATCATGATTATAGGTTTTCGTTTTGATTTTTCAGCTCTGACCCGATTTTTTCTGACATTTTTAGAAAATCAGGAAAACCTGAAGAAAGTAAATCGTGCCAAGGGAAATTTGAAAACTCTAACCTGTGTGATTCCGGAATATCAGAATGAAAAGTGAAAAAATCTTTTGCGTTTAAAACAGCATTATTTTTTTCAATTTGATTATATCTTTCCGGGTGATCATGAATCCGGTTCAAGATGGTAATATGGTGACTGAATAGTTTTTCAATGGTCATTTATGAAACCCACCTGTATTTTTGACTTGATCCCATTTTTATCTACTTTCAAAGTAAATATAACGAATTAAACCAAATGCCAAGAATTTGTCTGCTTTTTATATTCATTTTTTGTTTTGCATTTTCTTCTTTTGGGCAACATCCAAATGGAATTGGTGCACGGTGGGGAACTCTAAATGGGTTTACTTTAAAGCATTGGACCAATAATATCAATTCAATTGATGGAACCCTCTCTTATACAATTAAAGAGTATGCTTTTCTTGATTTGAACTACTCCTGGCATTTTCGGGGATTGATTGATGATTATACCATTTTTTTTTACTGGTCACATGGTGCTTTTGGGGGCAAATCTGCAGGAAAGGGGAAAGGCCTTGCTGAACGGTTTCCTTCATGGTACGCTGGCGGGTCAATCAGAGCAGGATTATCAATACCTATCGGGGTTATCGATTTTGCCGTGGAGTCCGGGGGACGGTCAACTGTTTATCCCAAATTTTTTGGAGAAGTTTTTACCGAAGGAATTATCAGATATTGGTTTTGAGTCTTTTAATTGCAATTCAACTGATCAATTTTGACTTTGATTATTTTTCCCGGTCTGACCAGTCATAATTAACTATCAGGGTAAATTTTCCCAGGCTGAACCAAGGTTTTGAGTGCATATTTGCACTTCATGACAACATTTTTGCTTGTTTCCCAATTTTAAGGTCGTGACCTCAAAAAAATTGCTGTTAAATAGTCACTTATCCCTGACCAGACGTACAGAAAAACCATACCCCTTATTGTAACCGTATCTAATCACGTCGGCACTATTGTAGTACATCGCTTGACTCCATGCGTAATCGGTATCCTTTTCAGTAGAACTCCAGCAAATACCGAAGTTGCCAAGATCGCTGAAATTACCAGCGAAGTTACGATACCCACCAGGAAGTGCGCTGAACCCATAGACATCTGTGCCATTGCCACTCGAATTCCATCCTGATTTTGCCTTTAATTTCGTTCCGGCATTTGAACCAACAAAATCGGATAACTTTGTCCAGTCTGCGTCTGTTGGCACACGCCACCCGCCGGTTGTCGGCGCAAGTTTTCCTGTAAATACGGCGTACCAGTTGTAAATGAGGCCATGGGAGGAGGCGGTAGTTTCATCATTGCTATAGGCACAATATGCACCGGTTTTCAAATTTGTCCATGTTGCAGGTTCGGTAACTTTTAATATAGCTGTTCCATCATTATAAACTGTTGTCCTTAAATTCTCAACTGTCCATTCCTGAGTTCCAATGGTAACAGTGTTGTAGGTGTAACCATTATAGATTAGTGTTCCACCGGCACCTTCTGTGGTGGTAAAACTATATTGACTTCCGTATGAAGTTCCAACCAGATTCGTAGCATAAGCCCGAACATAATACTTCGTACCCGCAGTTAATCCAGTAATCGTACTTGTAAATTGACCTGTACTATTGCCATCTGTTGTTTTTTTACCACTTACAACCGGGTTTTCAGATGTACTCCAACACACGCCTCGGCTTGTTATTGTTTCTCCACCGTTATTGGTAACATTTCCGCCAGATTTTGCAGTTGTTGACGTGATAGATGTTACTTCCGTTGTGGTTAAAACGGGTAAATTATTCGACTTATCTTCAGGTCCGGTTGACGGATCATCTTTTTTACAGCTACTGATTAAAAGCATTGTTGCGAAGAAAATGGTACTGATTTGCTTCATTGTTGCCCTTTTATCTATTGTCTTTTTTACAAAGTCCTGAAGAAAAATCCCGAAATGAATTCTAACATAACAAATCCATCATTAGATTTCAAAGCCTGTTATCGTTCTTATGAATATTTTGTTTAAATTAGAGAAAATTGTTCTGTTTTTAGCTGACCATCTGAAAATTTAAAGAACACTGCTGTTATAATTTTATAATAACCATTGAAGACCAAACGGAGACCCTATGTTTGAAATGACCGAATCCATGAAGTTGGTGCAGCAAACCCTTTCTGATTTTGCAATACGACGAATCCGGCCGGAGTTTATGATCTGGGATGAAGCCCAAACTTTTCCGACACATATTTTCCATGAATTGGGAGAACTTGGATTTGCGGGGATTATTTTCCCTGAAAAATACGGTGGTGCCGGAATGGGTTACATGGAATATGTAACGGCTATTGCAGAACTTTCGAAGGTAGACGGTTCTATCGGGATTTCAATTGCGGCCCATAATTCACTTTGTGCAAATCATATTTACCTTAATTCTACCGAGGAACAAAAGGAAAAATGGCTGATTCCGTTGGCTCAGGGCAAAAAGATTGGGGCCTGGGGTTTAACTGAACCTCACTCAGGCTCAGATGCGGGCGGACTAAAAACAACCGGCATTCTTGAAGGTGATCATTATATCGTAAATGGTTCAAAACAATTTATAACTCACTCTCATTCCGCTGATATTTTTGTCGTACTGGTGAATACCAATCCGTCAAAAGGAACAAAAGGCGTAACTGCACTGGTCATTGAAAAGGGAATTCCAGGGTTTTCACACGGGAAAAAAGAAAATAAACTCGGATTGCGTGCCTCTGAAACCGGTGAACTCATTTTTAACAATGTAAAAGTTCCTGTTGCCAACCGGCTTGGCAGTGAAGGCGACGGATTTGCTCAGGCTATGAAAGTTCTTGATGGCGGACGTATTTCAATTGCAGCTCTTGCTCTTGGAATGGCAGAGGGTGCTTATGAAGCCTGTCTGAAATATGTTCATGAACGGAAGGCGTTCGGAAAAGCCATCAAGGATTTTCAGGCCATTCAGTTTAAACTGGCGGATATGAAAACTGAAATTGAGGCGGCCCGGTTGCTCATTTATCAGGCGGCATCTCTTAAAGACCAGGGAAAAACGACAACGCTGGAATCAGCTATGTGCAAGCTTTATGCATCGGAAGTTTCAGTCAGGGTTGCCAATGAAGCCGTTCAGATTTTCGGCGGATATGGTTATGTGAAGGATTTCCCCGTAGAAAAATTTTACCGGGATGTAAAGTTATGTACGATCGGTGAGGGAACAAGCGAAATTCAGCGGATCGTCATTGCCAGAAAATTATTGGAATCTAAATAGTTTAGCAATTAGTCAACGACGGGCATTTCTATCCAAAAGGTGCTGCCTTCATTTAATTTGCTTTCAACTCCAACTTTTCCGCCGTGTAATTCTATGAGTTGTTTCACGATTGATAAACCCAAACCCGTTGACGTCTCTCCGCCGGTTGGTTTTGCTGATAACCGCTGAAACTTTCCGAATATTTTTTTCAAATCTTCCGAAGAAATTCCGGGTCCCTGATCTGAAATTTTAATTCTTACCCCAGAATCATGTGTTTCTGTAGAGACAATAATTGTTGAACCAGGCTCAGAATATTTAATTGCATTTCCTATCAGGTTCTCAATTGACTCACCAAACCGCCCTTTATCAGCGTTAATAATTTTATTTCCGTTCAATGCTACTTTGATGATCTGGTTTTTACTTTCAGCAGATGGAATCATATCCTGCACGATTGATTCAACAGTTGAATTTAAATTTAGTTTTTCTTTTTTCAATTCAAGTTTGCCGGCATCGATGGTTGCAGAAACAAGTAATTCATTAACCTGATGCAACATTCTCTGCGCAGCCAGACTGATTTGCCCCGTACGTTTTGCGATTAGCTCATTGCCCGGATTTTGAATCGAAAGCATTTCAGCATAGCCGGTAATTGCCTGAAGCGGGTTTTTAAGATCGTGAGCTGCAATATTCAGAAGTTCGGTCTTGAGTTCGTTGGCTTCTCTGAGTTGTTCATTTTTTGTTGAGAGTTCCTGATTGATCCATTTCACCTCAAGTTCCTGCCGGTAAAGACTAATCAGGTTTTTAACCCTTGCCATCAGTTCTTTTGCGTAAAATGGTTTGTACATGTAGTCATTTGCGCCTGACTCCAACCCTTCAACCTTCATATCGCCAGTTGCTTTTGCAGTTAGCAAAATAACAGGAATATTACTTGTTGACGGATCAGATTTAATGATACGGCAGAAATCATAGCCATTCATCACAGGCATCATAACGTCACTGATTACAAGGTCAGGTTGATGTTCTTTTACAGTTTCCAATCCTTCGGCACCATTACCAGCTTCCATGATCAGATAATGCTCTTTCAGGATGTCTTTTATGTAATTTCGGATATCACGGTTATCATCAACGACTAAAATCAATTCTTTTCGGCGATGGGCAGGTAAAATTTTAGAGGCGACAGAAGGGTGACTGTTCAGGTCATCCTGTTCAAGGTCTGAGATTTCGAGTTTCAGATTTTCTGTTGTCATCAGATCAGAAACATGAGGTGCTTCTTCAATAATAAAGTCGGGTGACAGATGGTTCTTCCCGGTTAAAAACCTAACAGTGAAAATTGAACCTTTTCCCGGTGAACTTGTAACCGAAATACTTCCAGAGTGCAATTCAACAAAATCTTTTACAAGTGCCAGACCAATGCCGGTACCCGTCATTCCTGAAACAGAAACATTGGAAGTTTGGCGGAATCGTTCAAAAATATGAGGAATATCCTGCTCGGGAATTCCGACACCGGTATCTGAGACTAAAACTTCAACCCAGCCCGGGGCTTCTTCGGGTCCTGATTTTTTTACCGATAATGTGATGGTACCGTCTTCGTTTGTGAATTTAAAGGCGTTTGAAAGCAGGTTATAGAAAATCTTATCCACTTTATCACGGTCGAAATACAGGTTTGCTTCTTCATCATCCGAATTAAAAACCAGATTGATTTTCCGTCGTTCTGCATAAGCTGAAAAGGCCGCTGACAAATCTTTCAGGAAGGAGACCAGATTTCCTTCAGAAGCCTTCAAAGTCATTTTGCCACTTTCCATTTTAGAAATATCGAGCAACTGGTTAATGAGTCTGAGCAGGCGCCTTGAATTCCTGAGCATCATTTCAAGCTGAGTCATTAATCCTGGTGGGATGGGGCCATATCCGCCATTCAGAGCATGTTCAAGCGGACCAATTGTTAAGGTGAGAGGCGTTCTGAATTCATGCGAAACATTCGAAAAAAACTGTGATTTGGCCTGATCCATTTCAACAATTTTTTGTTTCTGTTCTTCAATTACCTTTGTAGCCCGTTCAGCTTCATGCCAGGCAATTTCAACTTCAGCAAGGGCAGTTTCAGCCCGGTTTTTCTGTTCTTCGATATCTTGAGTCCGTTCCTTAATCACGGCCCGCAAACGACGTTCAGACTCCTTCAGTTTTCTAACCCGTCGTTTATAGTAGAATAAAGCAGATCCGGAAACCAAACCGGCAAGAAATAAATAAAACCAAATCGTTTCCCAAAAATGGGGAAGAAGAGTAAAGGTTGCACTTGCTCCGGTTTCATTCCAGACACCTTCAGGATTTGAAGCCAGGACTCTGAACGTATAGGTTCCTGGAGGCAGGTTTGTATAATAGGCAACCCGGCGGGTGTCAGTTAATGTCCAATCATCATCAAATCCAACAAGTTTATATTTATATCTGACTTTAAGCGGAGCCTGGAAATTGAGTCCAACAAAATGAAACTCAAGTTTGTCATTTCCCGGTTCGAGAGTAAAAGGGGTATCAGAAGAAATCTCATTTTTGCCGGCAACAATTTTTTCAAGAATAACTGAAGGAACACCTGGTTGCGTTGCTAGGTCATTTGGGTCTGCAATGACAACACCTTCAGGAGTTGGAATCCAGATTTCACCATTCAGCATTTTCCAACCGGCAGGCTGTGAACCACCATTACATTGAATGGTTTTCATGCCATCTGTTTTGTCAAATCGCCTGATTTGGAACGTGGTTAGGTAACCATCAGCAACCTGGTTGAGATCTTTAAGGGAAACCTGATACGGACCTTTGTTACACGTCAGCCAGAGATTGCCGTTGTCATCTTCAAGAATCTGAAGAATAAGATCATCAAGTAAACCTTCAGCCGTTGAAATTTTTGTAACCGTGTTACCTTTTAATCTGAATAGCCCATTATTTGTGCCAATCCAGAGAATTCCCTCTGCATCTTCATGAAAAGAAAACACGGTTGAGGTCGTGTCAAATTCAGGTATTGAATTGGAAACAAATAAATTGTTTTTGAATTGATGCAGACCATTTCCGTTTGTACCAACCCAAAACCTGCCCTTTTTATCGATAAACATTGAACGGATGTTGTTACTGCTCAGATTCTGGGAATTTGTAAAAACAGTTATTTTTCCGTTCTTAAGCTGGTTAAGTCCGCCACCGGCAGTTCCGAAATAAAGAGCACCGGAAGAATCTTCAAGTATTGAAATAACAACGTTTCCAGAAAGCCCTTCATTTAAACCGAACTTTTTATATGTTCCGTTTTTTTGAATATGAGTTACGCCATTGCCGGTTCCAAGCCAGATTCCTTCTTTTGAATCTTCGCAAATAGAGAAAATACGATCATCTGTGAGGCCTTTTGCTGCGGAATGCAATGTAAGTTTTCCGTTTTGAATCCGAACAGCACCCCCGCCATCTGTTCCTATCCAGATTTCACCAGAACGGGCCTGGAAAATGGATCGGATAAAATTATTGGGAAGTCCGTTTGCGGTTGTTAAGGAAGCAAAACGGCGGCTGCTTAGCCGGTCAAGTCCGTTTGTGGTTCCAATCCAGAGATTTCCTTCCTGATCTTCAAAAGTGCACCATACATTGGTATGTGACAGCCCATCTTTTTTTGAAAGAACATCAATTTTACCATTGGCGATCCGGTGAAGTCCGCCGGATGTTGACAGCCATACAGTACCATGTGAATCTTCATAAATATCTGTAATCGCTAGATTTAGCAATCCTTCTTTTTTTCCGATATGCTCCACTTTTTTATTTTTAACAATCAGAACCCCTTGATCAGTACCCATCCAGACTGTACTATCTTTCCGAACAAGAATGCAATAGATAAAATGACCGGTTGTTTCATTCAGAAATGGATTTTCAATTACTTTTTCGTCTCTGATCAGCGAAAGTCCTTTTGCCGTTCCAGCCCAGATAAGACCTGAATGATCCTGGGAGAGGGAATAAACCAAATCACTTGCAAGCCCATTTGAAGCATTCAGAATTTTAAAAGAACCCTGATTTAAAATCCCAATTCCGCCGCCTAGCGTGCCAACCCAGATTTGCTTTTTATTGTCTTCAGTAATGGTTCTTACATAATCAAACGGGAGTCCATTCTCTGTGGAAAACCGGGTAGTGAGTTGGTTCTTAAGATTGTAAAGTCCGCCACCATTTGAGCCGACCCATAAGCTCGTGTCTGAGCCCACCATCAGGGTGTTAATAGAGCTTGATTTAAAAAGGGGTTGGTTTTTCTTGTCAAAAGTAACAAACTCGATGCCGTTGAACCTGACAAGTCCTTCGTGGGTTGCAATCCACAGATATCCGTCTGGAGTCTGAATAATTTTTTTTATGGTATTTTGTGGAAGACCATCATCAACTTTCCAGATGTCAATAATAAATTCAGAAAGAGGTTTTTGCGGATCAAGAGCAAGCGGATTACCGGGCTGACCATGCAGTAAAAAACCTATCAGGAGGAAGGAAATCAGGAAGAAATTTTTGAGAGGTAACAAACAAATCTCCGATCTGTCAGGATAGGCTAAGATAGG
>JAIUNL010000023.1 GCA_020161835.1 Bacteroidota bacterium
GTGGCGCATGACCACAATGCCGCCAACGGCTTCACCTTCTCCGTTCCATTCCATGAGTCCGCGGCGCATTTCAGGTCCGGTTGTCACATCCGCAATATCCTTCAGAAAAACCGGTGTGCCCGACATCTCATCCGTCATAACCGGAATGGCCCGGATGTCATCTTCTGATTTCAGATAGCCAAGTCCGCGGATCATAAACTCGGTTTCACCAAGTTCAAGGGTTTCTCCGCCCGCATCCTGATTGCTTTTCATGATGGCCATTTCAACCATCGGAAGGGTGATTTTATACGATGCAAGGCGAAGCGGATCAACAGTTACCTGGTATTGTTTGACGAATCCGCCAACTGACGCCACTTCGGCAACACCATCCACCGACGCCAGTTCATATTTCAAAAACCAGTCCTGAAGGGAACGAAGTTCTGCCAGAGATCGGGTTGGTGACGTAAGTGTATATTGAAAAACCCAGCCAACACCTGAGGCATCTGGACCTAAAGTTGGAACGACTCCTGTGGGAAGGCGCTTTTGTGCGGTGTTCAGATATTCGAGAACCCGGCTTCTTGCCCAGTACGGATCGGTTCCATCTTCAAATAAAACATAAACCAGTGAATATCCGAAAAAGGAATATCCCCGAACGGTTTTGGATCCCGGAACTGAAACCAAAGCAGTCGTGAGCGGATAGGTGATCTGGTCTTCAACAGTGACCGGTGACTGGCCCTGATAGTCTGTGTAAACGATGACCTGCACATCCGAAAGGTCAGGAATGGCATCAATTGGTGTGTTAAACGCCGACCAGGTTCCGGCAGCAATGGCACCGGCTGTCAACAGAATGACGATGAACTTATTGTTCACCGACCAGGTGATAATTTTCTCCAGCATCAGAATTCCTTCCTTACCAGATCCATTTTGCAGATCGGACAGGTCCCCATCTGATCACGGATAATGTTGTGATGCATCGGGCAGGTATAAATTACTTTTTTGGTGCCGGATTTTTCGGGGGTGTTTTCACCTTCAGTTTCCGAAACAGTTTCATGCTGATGGCTGCTCATCCGGAGTAAAGCGGACTTCAGGTTGCTTTCAGAATCCACCAGAAATTGCGAAGAAGTTACAACTTTTTCACCGGGATGAAGTCCGGATAAAATCTCTGTAAATCCGTCTGAAATAAAACCGGTTTCAACTTCTCTGGGTTCAAAATATCCGCCATCAAGCGAAAGAATCGCAACGGTTGCCGATCCGGTATGAATGAGGGATTGGGATGAAACCGACAATACAGAGGCTCCGGTTGGCCGGGAAATTGAGACGGAGGCGAAAAGTCCCGGTTTTAGTTTCTGGTCGGATGAATTTTTCACTTCAATCCGGATTTTCACAGTTCTGGTTTCTGAGTTTAATTCCGGGTTAACGAAGGAAACCGTTCCTTTAAAGTCCGAACCTGAAAGTCCCTGCAAAGTGATGGTTGCCGGTGACCCGACTTTTACAAGTGACAGGTCATTCTGATACACATCAGCCAAAACCCAAACAGTGGACAGATTGGTAATTCTGAACAACGTCATTCCTGCTTCAACGGCTTGACCTTCAACTACCATTTTTTCGGAAATGAGTCCGTCTGACGGTGAAACCAGCGTGAGTGTTCTTTTTACTTTTTTCGAGGTTTCAAGTGTTTTGAGTTCACTTTCCGGAATTCCCCAGTTGAGCAGCCGGGATTTTGAAAGATCTGATAATTTTTGCGTTTCCGCTGGAAGGGTGGCTTCGTAAGTCAGAGCCTGCAGATATTCTTCCTGTGTGGATACCAGATCCGGACTGTAAAGCTCAAGTAAAGCCTGCCCTTTTCTGACGGGTTTTCCGGTAAAATCCATGTGGAGTTTTTCTACATATCCCATTATCCGGGCAGTAACTGCAGTCTGTGCCGTTTCATCCGGAGCAACAACTCCGTTCGCTCTTACAGACGGACTCAGTTTTCTCAGTTCTGCAAGTTCTGTGCGGATGCCCATATTTTGCTGGACGGCCGGATCGATGCGGATCTGTCCAGCCTGATTTTCATTGTCTGTTGAATGCACGTTTTCAATTGGAGTGGTGTTTTCTGATTCATTATTTCCGGTTTGGATTTCCATTGATCCCGAAAAAACCAGGTAACCGAGGGCAAGTCCGGCAAGCAAACCGGCAAGAATGAAGAGAAGTGTTTTTTTCATGATTTATCCTTAAGACGGGCAATGAAGCCCTTGTTTTTAACGGCAGGACTGCAGCAATCCCGTGTTCCGCCTGAAAAAGTGTAATAAATCCGGATTGCAATGCCGCCTGCAAGCAGTGACACGACGATTCCGAATTGAAATCCGTTTGAATCCAGCAAAAGGAAAGTAATCCCATTGATCAGAATGACGATAAAAATCGTTGAAAGTGTAAACCTGTAAAGTGACATGTTACCAGCTCTCCTTTGGTGTTGCCGTGATCCATTCCAGATCGGTCAGCGCATTTAAATAGGCTTTTTTTGCTGTTTGATAACCAGACTCTGCCTCAAGTTGCATCCGGATGGCTTCCATAACCATGCTGAATTCTGCATTTCCGTTCTGATAGGCAGTTAGGGTCGATTCAAGTGCAAAATCAGCTTGAGGCATAATCACTTCCTGAAATTCCATCAGGTGATGATGTTCAGATTCCGCCTTTGCCAAAAACTGCCGCACCTGGCTTCTGATCATCTGCCGGGCAGATTCTTTATTAAACCGGGTCTGATTTTCACGGGCGGATGCCTCGGCAACTTTTCCTTCAACAGAACCGGATGACCAGGGTGCAACGGGGATTGAAATTCCAACCATCAGCGACCAGTAATCCTTATCCATTTCCAGCATTTGTTTGTACTGACCTTTGATTTCAAAATCGGGGTAATACTCCCTTTCGGCAGCCTTTTTTTCGGCGGATGCCATCATCATTCCGGCTGACATCTGTTTCAATTCGGGCTGATTTTCCTCAGCCAGATTTGCAAGTCTGGTAAAAGTCCAGCCGGCAAAATGGGGAATGTCTGATAATTCTGTCCGGATGGATAAATCTGCAGGTCGTCCGGCAAGCTGGTTTACCATGGCCTCGGTCATCATCCTGTCAGATCTTGACATCGCAAGATCATTTTCCTTCATGGAAAGTGCCGTTTGCAAACTTAAAACAGCAGCAAGTGACGATTGTCCGTTGGCGTATTGACGGGAGGTGATTTCTGCTGCCCGTTTCAGATTTTGAAAAGAGTCTTCATTGATCCGGATCAGTTCATCTGCAAGAACAAGATCATTCCAGGCTTTTTTCAACTCCCTGATCAGTTGGTTTTGCCTGACCTGAAGTCCATGTCCCATCATATCTGAGTTGAATCCGGCAGCTTCCTTCATGGCGGAAAGTTTTCCGGGAAAAGGAATCATCTGACTGATGGAATAATCCAATTCCTGCTGATCTTTCATCGGATTTGGAAAACCTGAAACAGGAGCATTGAAAAATTCGAATCCGGCCTTCGGTGCATCCCAGGCGCCCGACTGAAGCTGTTTTGCCCGGGCAATTTCCTGTTCAGCCTGAGCCGATTTTAAATCAGGATGGTTCCGGATGAGCGAAGCAACCAGACTGTCAAGCGTCTGAGCCTGACCCGTTCCGGCTAAAAGAAAAAGAAGTAAAAAAAGTAAAATGCGCATGGTTTCTCCGGTGAAATAAATTCAGGATGAATGATGGATTTTCTTCTCCCAGAGAATGACAAAACTTAATGAACTGAGTTTTTGCAGTAAGTTGTCATCCCCGTGAAGACGGGGATCCAGTCTTTCAGCCGACCAAATAATCAGAAGAAACCAGACTTAAATCAGGAAAACTTTGCAGGAAAGATAAACGGGGGGAGGAGAGCCGGGGAGAACCAGAACCGGTGTTTGAACCGGAAGCGAGGCGATTGTCAAAACCGGAAGTTCGGTTGAAACCACTGAAACTGCTGCAGAAACTGAATTTTCAGTTGTCAGCTTTTCAGTTTCCAGTTTGTTGATGGTAATCGACGTGCAGCAGGATTGGGATTCAAGAGAAATCGTTTTTTCGCCAGAATCTTTTTCGCAGCAGGATTTCTGAACCGGCATTTCGCAGCCCAAACCCATACTGCAAAGCTGAATGGAGGGAAATAATTCCGCAGCCAGAAAAAGAATTCCGGCGAGCAAAATCCACGATGAGTGACGGTTTATTGAAGTTAACATAGAACAAAGGTAATGTATTTTTGGTTTGCAGGCAATATCCGGCGAAAATCATGTAAACTTCTAATGAAATTGTATAAGGAAGGGATTTCTGAAATGATTTGATTTTAGGCTGTCATTCCCGCGAAGGCGGGAATCCAGAATTCTCCATTCAAAATCAAAATAATGGATTCCCGCCTTCGCGGGAATGACAACAACGTATTCTCCATGCGGTAAATAATGAATTAAAAACTAACCCCAACCGTGATGTATTCGTTGTAAGGTATCGAAACACCTGCTACCGACAGACTTGGCTTTATCTTCACTTTTACATTTCCGGGCTTGGTGTTATATCCTGAAATAGCCAGCGCAACATTCAGAATATCTTCCAGTCCGCCACCGGGAACCAATTTAAAAAGATCAGCTTCAACGGGCAGGGAAATCCCGGTCACAGCATCACCACCGGCCAGATCAACAGCATCCGTCATCTTGCCTGAGAATAACTCCTGATCATTTACAACCAGTATCCAATCGAAAGCAGCAAGAGAGGCTTTCTTTTCATTCGGATTTTTCGCTTCGAGATTCAGATTGAATTTTAAAGGAACTTTTCCGGCAGTCAGGTCACTGCCAATCAGCAGCAAATTAAAAGCAGAAATTTCTGACAAAGAATTGGCTCCCTGAATGTTGATAGAAGATACTTTGGTATCCGAAACATTCTTTACCCGAAACTGACAATTCAGAGCAGAAAATGCTTCGGTGATTTTATCACAGGAAGTTAACAGTAACAGGCTTGAAAAGAAGACGATTTTTAGAGTTTTCATATTTTGATATTTTTGAATTGATTTCAATAATGTTGGGGTTTCGTACTTTTGATTAGGACTTTAACTCCCCTCCTTTTCAAAAGGAGGGGAAATCCCGTCCCGTTTGCGGGATCGGGATGGGGTGGTTTGAATTTGTGTCCGTTTAAAATAAAAATCACAAAACCACCCCGGCTTCGCCACCCCTCCTTTAAAAAAGGAGGGGAATTTTCTGCATAGCGGCCCCCAAATTTACCACTTTCTCCCCGGAATAAAAAAAATAAGACCTGGTCTTGAAAATATATATGCATATCCGTATATTCGTATTTATGAAAACAATCGCACAATTTTATAAAGCCCTTTCCGACGAAACCCGTCTCAGAATTCTGAACCTGCTGCTTCAGGCCGGTGAGCTCTGTGTCTGTGATCTGGAATCGGCGCTGGATCTTTCCCAACCCAAAATTTCACGGCACCTCTCCTATCTGCGTATGACCGGAATTGTTTCCGACCGCAAAGAAGGACAATGGGTTTATTACCGGATTTCATCTGATTTATCTGAAGCCCAGACTTCGGTTCTTGCCGGATTCAAATCCGTCAATCCGAAAGAAAAAAACTTTACTGATGACATCAGCCGGCTCATTTCACTCATTTCATCTTCCTGCTGCAAGGCGAATGTTGACGAAAAGGTTTTCCAAATTTCCCTGCCTGACTCAATGGTCACAGATCACGGGTTACGGATTACCTGAATTCCAGAACCCAATTGAAAAGAGTTTATACCTTACAGATAATCATCCGTCATGAGCATTTTAACCCGTAATTTGTGACCAGTAACCCGTAACTGAAAAGGTTTTCCATGTCCATTCTCTCTAAAAAAATGTCTTTCTTTGAACGCCACCTCACGATGTGGGTTTTTGTTTGCATGATCGTTGGCGTTGGTATCGGTTATCTTTTTCCTGGTTTTACAGGTTCAGTCAGAAGCATGGAAATTGCTGGCGGATCGCAGATCAACATCCCGATTATGATTTTAATCTGGCTGATGATTTACCCGATGATGCTGAAAATTGATTTCACTTCAATCAAAAATGCAGGCAAAAAACCGAAAGGTCTGATGGTTACGCTTTTTGTAAATTGGATCGTGAAACCGTTCAGTATGGCGTTTCTTGGCTGGTTGTTTTTTAAATGGATTTTTGCGGGATGGATTCCCGAAGCAACGGCAAATGAATTTCTGGCTGGGGTGATTATTTTGGCAGCAGCACCCTGTACGGCGATGGTTTTTGTCTGGAGCCAGCTAACTGATGGTGACCCGGCTTATACCCTGATTCAGGTGAGTGTGAACGACCTGATCATGCTCTTTGCGTTCGCACCGATTATTTCGTTTCTGGTTTCGGGTGCAGCCGGAATTCACATTCCTTTCGAAATTTTATTGTATTCGGTTATTGCGTTTATCGTGATTCCGCTTGCTGCGGGAAGTTTTTCAAGGTGGATTCTAATCAGAGCAAAGGGAAAAGAATGGTTCGAAACTGTTTTTATTCCTCAGTTCGGTTCAGTTACCATTTCTGCTTTACTCGTAACATTGGTCATCATTTTTGCTTTTCAGTCGGATAATATTCTCTCAAACAGTTTCTATGTGGTTTTAATCGCCATCCCGATTTTAATTCAGGTTTACTTTAATTCGTCACTGACTTATCTGCTGATGCGGGCTTTGAAAGTGGAATATGCCATTGCAGCACCCGGTGCACTGATTGGTGCGTCCAACTTTTTTGAACTGGCGGTTGCAACCGCCATCGCCCTCTTCGGACCGGATAGCGGAGCTGCTTTGGCCACGGTTGTTGGCGTTCTGGTCGAAGTACCGGTCATGCTGTCTGTCTGCCAGGCCTGCAACCGAACGAAGCACTGGTTTGGGGATTTTTCGCCGCAGGGACGCTGAGAAGGCAATTTGCATTTAACCCCCTCCGCCGGAGGGGGAATGGGGGTGGGTTAAGGTGCCCGAAGAAGTCAATAAACAAAGGAAAAACAATGAAAAAGAAAATTCTCATTCTCTGTACCGGAAATTCCTGCCGCAGTCAGATGGCACACGGATTTCTTCAATCTTTTGATGCCAATCTGGATGTTCATTCTGCCGGAACTCAGGCGTCAGGGAAATTAAATCCGGGTGCGGTGCAGGTGATGAAGGAAATCGGAATTGACATCAGTAATCATACCTCAGATTCTGTTGAAAAATATCTGAATGAGGAATGGGATTATGTGATCACAGTCTGTGGCGGTGCCAATGAAAGCTGTCCTGCGTTTTTCGGGAAAGTAAAACACCGGCTTCATATCGGTTTTGATGATCCGTCCCATGCCGTTGGAACTGACGAATTTATCAAAAGCGAATTCGTTCGCGTCCGGGATGAAATCAAAACCGGTTTCTGGAATTTCTACGCAGAAAACCTGAAATAAGTGGAAACACAAGCAATTTAAAACCCCCTCCGACGGAGGGGGCAGGGGGTGGGTTTTTAAACCAAATAACTTTGTGTTTTTGGTAAATTCGTCCGGCCAATTCACTTAAAACAAGAATTTTTTCCTTTGAAACGGTTACACATTCAACCCGTCGGTTGACGGGTTGGGAAAATGGGTATCAATTATTTCCTCCGGGTTTTCACCCGGGGCTATTCATGTTAAATCCTTTCAGGATTTTATTATGGCTCCCAAAATGAACTTTTAATCCAACCCCCAAAATCAAAAATTAATAAACAACAGAGAAAACAATGAATTCAGAAGATTTAAAACTCGTCGTTCAACAACATTATGGCGATATCGCCGTTGCTTCCAACAAAGAACAATCCTGCTGCGGACCGACTTCCTGCTGTTCGCCAACTGCAGACATTGCCTTCAACGACAATTATGAAAAACTGGCTGGTTACAATCCCGATGCCGATCTGGCTCTGGGTTGCGGAATCCCGACAGAATTTGCCCAGATCAAAGCAGGTGATACGGTTCTGGATCTGGGATCGGGAGCAGGAAATGATGCTTTCGTGGCAAGATCACTGGTTGGCGAAACCGGAAAAGTTTTGGGAGTCGATTTCACACCGGCAATGCTTGAAAAAGCCCGGCAAAATGTGGCAAAACTTGGGTACACCAACGTAGAATTCCGCCAGGGTGATATTGAAGCAATGCCGGTAGAGGATAATTCGGTGGACGTGGTGATCAGCAATTGTGTGCTGAATCTGGTTCCGGATAAAGAAAAGGCTTTCAGTGAAATTCACCGGGTTCTAAAACCGGGCGGACATCTTTCCGTTTCGGATGTGGTGGTTCGTGGCGTTCTTCCCGAAAAACTGAAAAAGGCAGCTGTTTTATATGCCGGATGTGTTTCAGGCGCCATGGAAGTGAATGAGTACCTGGCTGTTATGAAAAACTCAGGACTTCAGAATATCACCATCCAGAAGGAAAAAGTGATTTCCATTTCAGATGAATTACTTCTGGCTTTTGTATCACCAACCGAACTGGAAGAATTTAAGAAAACCGGAGCAGAATTACTGAGTGTGACGGTTTATGGCGAGAAGTCACAACCTTCTACATAATCCAGTTAAATAAAAATCCAACGATCATGATTCCCGCTGCTACGATTCCCGCAAAGATGAAAATCAGCGGGAGTTTGAGCACTTTTTTCAGGATGATCATTTCGGGAAGTGAAAGGGCGATCACCGACATCATGAACGCCAGTGCGGTACCCATGGGAACGCCTTTTTCGATCAGAACGCTGACAATCGGAATAATGCCGGCTGCATTTGAGTAAAGCGGAACGCCAATCAGAACTGAAAGCGGAACCGAATACCACGCATTTTGTCCCATCAGATCAGCCATCATTTTTTCCGGTACAAATCCGTGAACGGCTGCTCCAACCCCAACCCCGATGACGATATAAATCCATACTTTCCCGACAATTTCTTTGACTGAATCAAGTCCAACCCGGATTCTCTGGTCAAAACTGAGTTGCTCTTCGGGTTCCTCTGAACCTTCCGATTTGATTTTGTAAACCCAGTCAGCAACGAAATGCTCCAGACGGAGTTTCCCGATGATCCAGCCGGCCAGAATGGCGATGAAAAGTCCGGTCGAGGCATAAATCAGGGCAATTTTCCAGCCGAACAATCCGAATAAAAGAATCACCGCCACTTCATTGATCATGGGTGCTGCTATAAGGAAGGAAAACGTTACCCCGAGCGGAACGCCGGCTTCAATAAATCCGATAAAAAGCGGAATGGCCGAGCACGAGCAAAACGGAGTCACAATCCCAAGCAATGACGCCATAATATTTCCGGCAAAAGTCGATTTCCCTTCCAAAGCTTTTCTGGTTTTTTCTGCAGAAAAATATGACCGGATGATTCCAACACCGAAAATGATCAGAACCAAAAGCATCAGCACTTTGGGAACTTCAAAAACGAAGAACCGCAAAGATTCGGTGAGATGAGTTCCGGGTTCAAGATTCAGAACGGATAAAACCAGAAAATCAGCAGAAACCTGGAGGTTGAAATAGATCAAAATCCAGACTGCCAGTGCGAAAAAAGGGAAAATAAATGTTTTCATTTGGATGTGAAAAGAGTTGGCCGAATCAGCAGCAGGTGCTGTCAGACTTCTTTACTTCTTCCTTTTTTTCTTCGTGATGATGTCCGTGTCCGCCGCAGCATTGGTGTGCCGGTGCTGTATCCAGAACAGTTGAAACGTCTCCAATGGTCGGGAAACCTTTTTGCGCCCAGCGGATCATGCCGTGTTTCATGTTGATAACGTCTGTATACCCGTTGTTGAGTAAAAATCCCGCAGCCCGGAGACTTCTCCCGCCGCTTCTGCAGACAATCACCAGTTCACGGTCGGTTGGGAGTTCCCTGAACCGTTCTTCAAATTCTGTCAGCGGAATATTGACGATTGCCGGAACGTCGTAAGCCAGTTCAGCGACTTCATTTCTTTCACGGACGTCAACGAGAAGAGCACCCGATTTGATTTTTTCCTGGGTTTTAGTCGGACATAATTCCTGAATAATCAGCATCAGTTTTTCCTTTATTGAATTAATAGGGTTTTGATTTCAGCAACATCAGCTACCCGGCCCTTGATAACTGATTTCTCATCGATCATCAGAACCGGTGTTGTGAGAACATTATATTTCATCATTTCCTGAAAGTCTTCAATTTTAATGACTTCAGCTTCAATGCCCGTTTGTTTCACAGCCTCGAGTGTATTCTGATAAAGGGTTTTGCATTTTGCACAGCCAGAACCCAGAATTTTTATGGTTTTCATATCAACCTCAAATTAAATAAAAAACAATCTTAAATAATACAGACCAATCCCAATGAAAAGAATGGCGATAGCCTTTCTGAACCAGAACTCAAACGATTTCAGTTTATTGTAAACACCGCCCAGATAGCCAACCGAAAAAGCCAAAAGCCAGGCAAAAATGAGAACTGGCAATCCGGTTGCAAGGGCAAAAATTAAAGGAAGTGTTAATCCGGACGGACTTGCGATCGTCATTGGAATCAGCATTCCGAAGAACAAAACTCCGCTGTATGGACAAAATGCAAGAGCGAACACAATTCCAAGAATCAACGCATCCCAGAATCCCCAGACCTTTTTTGCTTCCATCTTTTGACTGAGTGATGAAAAGCCCGGGAAGGAAAATTTGATCATATCCAACATAAAAAGTCCGATCAGAATCAGAAGCGGACCCACCATTTTTTCACCGTACTGCTGGAAAAATCCGGAAAGACGAAAAGTAGCCGCCCCAAAATAAAACAGGACACCGAGGGTAAAGTAGGTAATTCCCCGTCCAAGGGTGTAAAAAACTCCGTTAAGGAAAACCTTCCTTCGGTTTTCAATGTCCCGGCTGATGAATCCGACTGCCGTAATATTGGTTGCCATCGGGCACGGGCTTATTGCCGTCATCAGACCAAGAATCAACGCAGATATCCACGTTATCGAGCTGAGTTCAAGAAGAGAAGTCAGAAAATCCATTTTACAGTTTCAGAAAAGCTTCAATCTGATTTTTCAGAATTGCTTTGAACTTTTCAGGATTTGATTTGGCATATAAGAATCCATCATTGGTTAGATCCTTTTTGCTTTGTCCCTTTACGATCAGCAAAGATTGAGAGTCTACCTGAAGTTTGTTTGCAACTTTTTCTGAGGAAACGTCATCCAGATTAACCGATTGAAAGGAGAGTTTGCCTTGCTTGATGAGATCAGGGAAAAGAGCAGTTAGATTTTCCTGGGTTTGAGCTTCGACTGCTTTACAGGTGATGCACCGGGCAGTGAAGTGAAAATAATAAACTTCAATTTTTGTAGTTTGATCTGAACTGGAACTGGTGGGATTCTCACCGGCCTGAACAGGAAAAAAGGGTAAAACCAAAGCCAAACACAGTAAAAACCGAAAAATGTTCATTTTATATACCTTTAATTATTATAGACTTAGATCATCATAAATTTGGAGAAAAGTTGCTTTGCCTCTTCCCAATTCTGTTTGTTGATACAATATTTGATAAACGGAGCCTTGGTTTCACCCTGAATGAGACCGGCATCTTTCAGTTCACTGAGATGTTGCGAAAGAGTTGAACGGGCTATGGGCAAAAGCTCTGCCATGTCACCTGAATAACAGCACTTTCCTGCATTTTTAATCAGGTAGTCCAATATGAAAAGTCTCACCGGGTGACTGAGTGCCTTTGCATACCGGGCCGTTTTGATTTGGGCTTCAGTGAGGATGGATTCCGTTTCGGTCTGCATATTTAGTATTTCGTCTAATTACGAAATAAAAGTATGTAAAAAATCTGAATAATAGATACTATTGTCGTTTATTTGGTTGATTTTAACGGGATTCTAATCGAGTGGTGGGGATTTTGTAATGCCTGAATTTTGTAACGCCGACCTCCCGGTCGGCGATTTTTCTGAGACTGCCGACCGGGAGGTCGGCGTTACCTAAGAAAAATTCGTTATCCCTTTTTCGTGATTAGCGGATTGATCAGGGTTATCGTGGCAATCAGGAAGGTCATATTCCGGGGTGCTGTCTCATCAGCAAATCCAAAAATCCAGGGAAGCGCAAAGGCACCAAGTCCAATTAAAACTTCTCCGTTCAGGTGAAGTGAAAGCGGAATCAGTTTGAATTTTCCTGCTGGATAATCTGTACTTAAAACAGATCCCAATTCAAGAGCAGCAGCACCAAAACTTACCAATGCCGGGACGGTTGAATATCCGAAAAGAGTAGGAGCAATAAGCATGATAATGATGGATGCCCAGTCAATATAACCGTGAACTTTTAATGAAATCAGACCCATAATTGCCTCCTAAACTGATTTTTCCAAGGTTTCAGAAAACATTTTATTTAAACTGGTTTTCTCGATTCTTATTTTTTGTTTTGCAAAACTCAAGATAATCTTCAACTGACTGGTGAAATGACGTTCTCAAATCTTCATCACTGACACCCTGAAAAGTAATTACATCTCTGATTCCAATTACTTCTCCGTGAAAAAATCCTGCATCATCATCAAATTCAACAATTGCCTCATAATTTTTGTAAATCATTTCTACCCCAAATGTTCAAACAAAATCTTTATACCGATCCCGATTAAAATCAATCCGCCAACGACTTCAGCTTGTTTGCCAAGTAAATGTCCGGCCCATTTCCCGATAAAAACACCAGAAAAAGAAAACAGAGCTGTCACTACACCTATTAAAATAACCGGTAGGACAAGTGAAAAATTTAAGATTGAAAATGAAATAGCGACAGCCATGGCATCAATACTGGTTGCAAGCCCAAGAATTAAAAGAGTTTTGGTTGAAAGGATGCCGGTTTCTGCAGATTCTTCCTCTTCCTTTCCGAACAAGGCTTCATAAATCATTTTTCCGCCAACGAGAAGCAGCAACCCGAAGGCTATCCAATGATCAAACCCTTCGATCAAACTGCGGAAGGAGAGTCCGCCAAAATAGCCAAGTAAGGTCATTCCGGATTGAAATAATCCGAAAGTCAGAGCCAGTTTGAGTCCGAGTTTGACATGATTTTCGGTTGAGGAAAGGCCTTTTGAAATGGAAACCGCAAAGGCGTCCATGGCAAGTCCAATTGAAATAAGAAGCGAAAGAGTGAGGGTCATGGAAATTTTGAATTTTAATCAATTCGGACACTGAGCGGAGTCGAAGTGCCCGAATTGAAATGGTTGACTTAGTGATAATTTATTGGGTGCAATAATTGAGCTGTAAAGTGGATGCATATCAAAGAAAATAATTTCCCCAATTTAACAGCCAGCAGTTTTACATGGGCACTTCGACTCCGCTCAGTGTCCATGTAAAACTAAAACCTGTCATAATTCCCCGTTCTCTCCTGCCTTTGCCGGTCCGGCAACAACTTTTCCCTGATTGATTGCTTTTATAAGAAAGTAAATACCGGTTCCGGTTGCCACAACAACTGCAATTAAACCGCCTTCCGGACCAAATTGTCCGCCGGTTAGTAAATCGGGACCTGTAACAATGGGTTGAATGAGTCCTGTTTGGGTTGAGGATGAACCCGAAATAATGCATCCAAAAACCGGACCCTGGAAGAAATTCCATGCCCAGTGTATACCAATGACAAGCCAGAGTTTCCGGGTGATCATGTAGGCGGCACCGAGAAGAATTCCGGCTTCAATGGTGATGGCAACGGCACCAAACAGGGTTGCTTCGGGGTTTCCCAGGTGAACCAATCCGAAAAACAAAGAAGAAATGGCCAGAGCAGCCCAGCTTCCCCAATAATCTTCAATCAGATGGAAAAATCCGGCACGAAAAAGGACTTCCTCTGAAATGCCGACAGCCAGAAAAGAAAGCAAATTTCCGATGAGAAAAGGTGCAATGGGGTAATCGTTTTCCCAGATAAAATGATCAATCCGGTAAAAACCAAGAAGGGCCATGATGCCAATAACCAAACTCAGAATTCCGGCACCAATTAAAACCCCAAGAAAGAGTTCTTTCAGCCAGGCAGAATCTATAATCGGTGACTGACTCCAGGAATACTTTTTCCAGAAGATGAAAACGGTATAAATGGCTCCCAGTGAGGAAAGAATGGCAGCTGTCAATTCAATGCCATCTCTCAAATACCCATAATTCTGGATAAAATCGGGAAGGGATTTCCACCCACCATAAATCACCATGGTGACCAGAGTGTAAGAAAGGAAAAATAAAATCAGATGGGCAAGAGGAACAACGATAACATGCCAGAGAGGCCTCACTCCGGATGGGGTTGTATATAAAGTGGTCATCATTTTACTAATCGGATTACTCATTCAACAGGTTTCCTTTTCAGTAACTGGTAATTTGAATTGGCTTTATTCGTCTTTTTACTATTTTTGTTGAAAATAATAAATTTTCAGGCAGGAGACGATGAACATTACAACTTTTAAAAGAAAATGGGTCAGAAATTCACTGATCAGCTTGTTGCTGACTGCAGCTGGTTGTGCCTCTTCAGCGAATATTTACTCGGTTGATGATGACAAGCAACTCGGACTCAGAATCAGTAAACAAATTGCCGATGACCCAGCAACCTACCCGGTTTTATCTGAATCCCAATATCCGGAAGCCTATCAGCACATCAGAAGAATTACCAACACCATTCTGAGTTCGGGGCAGGTAAAGTTAAAGGATAAATTTGAATGGAAAGTTCAGATTATCAAGGATGACAAAACTCTGAATGCGTTTTGTACACCCGGCGGATATATTTACGTGTACACCGGAATTATTAAATATCTGGAATCAGAAGATCAGCTTGCCGGTGTGATGGGACATGAAATCGGTCATGCTGATGGCCGGCATTCTACCAAGCAAATGACCAAAGCTCAGGGTGCCAATATTCTGATTACCTTGGCTTCCATTTTTATCGGGCAGGATATTTCTGGCATTGCCAATCCTCTGGCGAGTTTAACGCTGATGAAATATGGGCGGGATGATGAAACCGAGGCAGATGCATCATCAGTAAAATATTTGTACCCAACTGAATATGATGCCCGTGGGGCTGCAAGGTTCTTCGAAAAGATGATTAAATCGGGTCAGGCTGGTGGCGGACCTGTTTTCCTTTCGACTCACCCTGATCCGGGAAACCGGGTTCAGGCTATAACTTCCGCCTGGCAAAAAAGTGGTGGAAAAGTGGGCGAAACCTTCGTTGAACGGTATGCTCAGGTGAAAAAGAGTATTCCCTGAGAAGTTAATACTTACCGCCGAGACGCCGGGAGCGCCGAGAAATTCAAATTAGGTTACCATGCACTTCTGTCATGCAATAACAGAAGTGCATGGTAATATATTTCTACATCACTGCATGAAAAGCCTGAAGTGATGGTTGAATCTTCTCAATAAAAACTGATTTTGGTAAACTGACCGCAAGATCGACAAATGGCTGAAGTTCGGTCAGGGCAACCAGAGGTACGTTTTTTACCACAATCCGGTCTGAACCAATCAGGCGTGAAATCAATCCCTGAGTGCCAACAGCCTGAATTAATTTTTTCGATTGTCCTTTTTTTGCACGAAGATAAACCTGATCCAGATTCCGGTTATGATTAACCACGATCTGATTATTTTCTTTCACTTCCGGAAGCTGATGTTCAACCCCAAGCAAATCTGCGATGACCGAGCAAGCTGTCGGATTCCCACCAGCACCTTTCCCGACCAAAACCTGATTTCCGGAATACCGTGTATTCAACCGGATAGCATTATATTCATTGTTGACATCATAAAACGGGTGATCTTCGGTGACCAGTTCAGGTAAAACCCAGGCGGAAAGATGACCATCCTGTTTTTCAAGATTGGCAAAATACTTCAGCTTTCCGTAGCCGGTTAGAAATTTATCCCCGTCAGCAAGTTCCATGAGTGAAAAGGCAGGAATTTGTCCGGGCAGAACGTTTACCCCGAACGCATGCCAGCCAATGACAGCAAGTTTTTGCTGAATATCCCAGCCTTTCAGATCATAACTGGGGTCAGCTTCCAGAAAACCAAGATCCCGTGCTTCTTTTAAAATCGTTTCAACGGATGTTTTCGGCGATTGATGAAGCCGGGTAAGAATGAAATTGGTTGATCCGTTAATGATGCCGGTAATGGAGTGGATCTGATGATGTCTGAGGTTGCAGTTCAGGGTGGATAAAATCGGAATTGATCCGCCAACGCTGGCTTCGTACAACAACTGAACGCCATTTTCACCGGCCAGCTTTCTGAGTTCTTCGCCATGATAGGCAATCAGAAACTTGTTGGCTGTGATCACATGTTTTTTCTGACGGAGCGATTCCCTGATGAACTCATGGGCAGGTTGGATGCCGCCAATCAGTTCAATAATCACATCAATATCAGGGTCGTAGGCCAGTTCAAAAATGTTGGTGGTGAATGGAATTCCTGATTCAGTGTGAAGCTCAGGATGTTTGATGGCGACTTTAACGATTTCAAATTGGGTTGAATGATCTGCGGAAATCTGCTGATAAACATGCTTTCCGACAACGCCGAAACCGGCAAGTCCTATTTTTATTTTGGATGCTGACATAAGTAAACCAATAAAGTTTTGAGTTGACGGGGAGTTTAATCCGCCAGAAACGAATGGATGACCGGATTCAGGATGTCATGATCAACCAGAAAGGCGTCATGTCCTTTGTCCGAATCAAATTCAAAGTAAGTAACGTGATCAAAAAGCTCAGCCTGAGCTTTCTGATCAGCAATCGGGTAAAGCAGATCCTGAAGATTTCCAACAATTAAAGCCCGGGTTGTACTCACCTTTTGTGAAACATGGTGAGTATCCATCGCCCTGACCAGCAATTCGTAAGACCAGTTGTTGAACCGGTTCAAAAATTTGGTGCCCTGATAGTAGAGATAATGCTGAACGGAACGGCCTTCTTCATCCTTCGATCCGAAATCAAAAGGAGTCCGGTAGCTGAGCATGGCAATTTGCCGGGCAAGTGAAAGTCCGACCAGCGGGTTGATTGCATTTTCCATAGCTGTCAGACCCAGATGTCCCCAGGCTTTGGCCCAGGCTGATTGTTTTGCACCACAGGAAAGCAGAACGGTTTTCTCAATGGGAATCCGCTGATCTGCGACAATCTGGTGAGCCACCATACCGCCAAGACTTCCGCCAACAACAGCTTTCAGGGAAGCAATACCCAGTGTCAGGCACAATTCTTCCAGAATCCGGGCCATATCTGCAATCGTGAGTCTGATTTCAGATTTGACATCAGGAACCCAGGATCCGTAACTGCTTCCCGGTAAATTAGGAGAAATGATGGCCACTTTTTCTGGATCAAGGGCAAGTCCGGCACCGATGAAGGGTTCCCACCAGCCCGGTGTTGAATCTTCAGGAGTTGATCTGGCATGAGACGAGCCGGTCAGGGCATGAATAAGCAGAACCACCGGTTTTTTTCCCGATGGATCCCAACCCCACGTTTCATAAACGATAGGGATTCCTGATACCGTCTCCCCGCAATCGAGCGTGACAGACGGTATCAAAGTTATACACTGACCAGGTTGTCCGCTCATACCGCTAGAACTGTCTTTCCTTTTGTGGCTTTTTCAATTGCCTGCTGAAAATCTTCTTTGATATCTTCGATGTGTTCAATTCCAACAGAAACCCTGATGAGTTCAGGTGAAACACCCGAAGCAATCTGTTCAGTTTCACTGAGCTGCTGATGGGTAGTTGCGGTCGGATGAATAACCAGAGTTTTTGCATCACCGACATTGGCAAGATGAGAAGCCAGTTTGACGTTTGAAATAAATCCTTTTGCAGCAGAAAATCCGGCTTTAAGTCCGAAGGTCAAAACCCCGCCTGAGCCATTTTTGAGATATTTCTTTGCAAGTTTATGATCAGGATGGCTTTCGAGTCCGGGATAGGTAACCCACGCAACTGCCGGATGGGCTTCGAGCCATTTTGCAAGTTCAAGTGCATTTGATGCATGACGTTCTGCACGTAGCGAAAGGGTTTCAAGCCCTTGAGTCAACAGGAAGGAATTGAATGGTGACAGAGCCGGTCCGATATCACGAAGTCCTTCAACACGAGCCCTGATGATGTAGGCAATATTTCCGAACGGACCTTTTGGCCCGAATACTTCCTGAAAATTAAGTCCGTGATAAGCCGGGGACGGATCAGTAAATAATGGGAATTTACCGGAACCGTAATCAAATTTTCCGGAATCTACAATTAATCCGCCAACTGAAGTCCCGTGTCCGCCGATCCATTTGGTGGCAGAGTGAACCACAACATCAGCACCAAAATCAATCGGTTTTACAAAATACCCGCCGGCTCCGAAGGTATTATCCACAATAAGCGGAATTCCTTTTGAATGTGCAATATTCGAAAGGGTTTCAAAATCAGCAACATCCAAACGTGGATTCCCAATGGTTTCTACATACAGGGCTTTGGTTTTTTCATCAATGGCATCCAGAATTTCATCCGGATTTTTACTGTCAACCAGTTTTACATTTATTCCGAGACGTGGCAGGGTAACTTTGAAAAGATTGTAAGTTCCACCATAAAGGTTGCTGGCAGAAACGATGTTATCACCGGCCTGAGCCAGATTGATAATGGCAAGAAATTCTGCAGATTGTCCCGAAGCGGTTGCAAGGGCCGCAACACCGTTTTCAAGAGCAGCAATCCGTTTTTCAAGAACGTCTGTTGTCGGATTCATGATCCGGGTGTAAATATTGCCGAATTCTTTTAGTCCGAACAGATTTGCTGCATGTTCAGAATCATTGAAAACGTACGAAGTGGTTTGATAAATCGGAACGGCCCGTGCATTGGTTGCGGTATCGGGGGCTTGTCCGGCATGAAGTTGAAGAGTTTCGAAGCGATGTGACATAGGTAATCTCCGTGATGGTTAACTGTTTGGTTGACAGTCTTTCTGCCCCTTCTCCTGATAAGAAGAAGAGACAGCATCAGAATTACCACAAGAGCAGTAAGAGGCTGGCTCTCTCCTTATCTGTCCTCCATAAAATCCTGGAGGTAGGAATTGGCACCTTCACCGGGGAAATGATCCTCGGTGGGTTGCCATGGCGTCGCAGGGCCTATCCCTCGGCCATTCTAGATAAGAAAAGGTCGTTTGAAAGAACTAATGCAAAGATATGGCGAATAATATACGGTTGTCAACCGTATTGCGTGATTATATTCTGTATGGGTTTGAAATTATTGAACTTGAACAGTTATATGTTTGGTGTTATTCGATATTATCGAAATATTAATCAGAAATTTATTCAGGCTTCCGTATTTAATTCATTAAACTCGTGAAAATGATAAATACTTCAACTTTCATAACAGGCATAAATCCAGCCTGTTTTTGAAAAAGTTTGACAGAGGGTAATTAATTTCTAATGATGTTTGTTTTTATTTCAATCAGCCTTTTTCTACATTAGAGTATCCAATCACTAACCAAAAGAAACATTCCATGAAAAAACTCCTTGCCTTCCTTCCAATTTTAGCCCTGTTTGCCATTTCCTGTGAGAAAGATGATGATGGCGTATCATCTGCAACAGAAGAACTGAAACTTACCACAACTCCTATAACCGAGATTACTCAGAGTTCTGCCAGTACCGGAGGTACCATTACCGGAGTTTCTGCTTCAGCAATTACCGAGCGTGGTGTTGTGTGGGGAACTTCTTCAGGTCCAACAATTTCCAGCAGCCGCACCAGTGATGGTGCCGGAATAGGTACGTATAAAAGTACACTTGCTGGTTTACAGACAAATTCGGCCTTTTTCGTTCGTGCTTATGTGAAAAAGGGTTCTGAAGTTGTTTATGGAAATGAAATCGGCTTTTCGACAACTGTAAACTCAACTCCAGTTGTAAAAACTACAGCTGCAACCAAAATCAGTCACCGCAGTTTTACTACAGGCGGGTATCTGTTTTCTGGCGGCGGCTCAACTATTAAATCTTATGGTATTTGCTGGAATACAGCTCCAAATCCTGTTATTACTGATAATAGTTTGGTCGGAAGCAGTACAGAATTTAAATACGAACTTTCTCTCACCGGCTTGCTCCCCAATACGGTCTATTATGTGCGTGCATGGGCAACCAACGAACTGGGTCTTGGTTATGGTGACGAAATTGAAGTGAGAACGTTGACCCCCACTGCCCCGGCTCTGATTACCGTTAAAGCAACCGGAATAACTGACGTTTCAGTTTTTTCAGGTGCTGATATTACCTTTGATGGCGGTGAATTCCTGATTGAAAAAGGGGTTTGCTTCAGCAATAAGACACTTCCTGATGTAACCGGTGCAAAAGTATTTCTTACAGAAACTACAACAGGTAAATTTTCGGTTCAGCTTACCGGATTACTTTCTGACACGGTCTATTACCTTCGCCCTTACGCCAAGAATAGTGTTGGAATTACCTACGGCTTGCAGGATACAATCAGAACCTTTCTTGCTGATGGTACCTTAGGAACAGTAAAAGATGGTTCTGGCAATACATATAAAACGATGGTCATTCATGGCAGAACCTGGATGATGGAAAATCTTCGTACCATCCGGTATGCTGATAACACAACTATTGATAAAGTAACTGATTCTGAACAATGGGCAAACCGCGGAAGTGGTGCCTACACGAGCTATGATAATGTTACAACCGGGGTGACCACCTACGGTAATTTATATAACTGGTATGCTGTTAATTCAGGTAAATTAGCCCCTGAAGGATGGCATGTGGCTACAGATGCTGACTGGACTGATCTGACTACCTATCTGGGTGGTGAATCTGTTGCCGGTGGAATTTTGAAGGAAGCAGATACTCTGAACTGGAAGTCACCCAACGTTACTGCTGCTACCGTTAATGGATTCAATGCCCTTCCTGGCGGAAAACGACAGACAAACGGAACGTTCGTCGGTAAAAAAACTCAGGGTCTATATTGGACTTCCACCAAAAAGGATGACAATGAATCTGCTGCATGGGGTCGTCTGCTTGACAACAGCAAGGTGAGCGTGACCCGTGAAATTTACAACAAACACTGGGGCTTGTCTGTCCGGTTCGTAAAAAACCCATAATTTCCCATTTTTTTAATTTCAAAAAAAGCAGGGCAGTCAACCCTGCTTTTTTTGTTTTGTGGAAATCACAATAACCTAAATTCAAGGCTAACCTTCACTTTCCTTTTAACTTGATTCTAATTCGATTCAAGTCGATTAATATTAGACTTTTTTGACTTTAATAGTTGGTAAAGGTAATTTTGCATTCTGTTTTTGACCCGGAAAAAAGAATTTTTTACCATTTCCGGGAACATTCTGATGATAAAATTCCATTTGAATCAGAAACATTGAATTTCTACAAATCACTAATCGAGGTAAGTTAAATGGGTTGGTTTATGAAAGCATTATCGACATCGATCGGTAAAAAATTGCTGGTCGGACTGACGGGAATGTTTCTTTGCATTTTCCTGGTTGTCCACCTGTATATAAATCTCCATCTTTTTAAAGCAGATGGCGGCGAAACCTTTACAGCAATGGCTGAGTTTATGGCCAACACCTGGGCTGTTAAAGTAATGGAAATCGGACTTTTTCTGGGCATTCTGCTTCACATTATTTACGGAATTCTGGTTACGTTCCAGAACTGGTCAGCTAAACCTGTTGGTTACACAACAAGTCCTAAGCCGGTATCAAGTAAATTTGAATCCAGAAATATGATCTGGTTAGGTTTAATTGTTCTGGTTTTTCTTGTGATCCACCTTCAGGGAATTTACTACCAGGTGAAATTTGGAACTCCAAAACCTGACACTTACGAACTTACACTTTCAGTGATGAGAGATCCAACCTGGGCTGTGATTTATATTATCGCCATGTATGCCCTTGCCATCCATCTGAAACACGGTTTTCAATCTGCATTCCAGACTTTTGGTCTGAATACCCCCAAATACAAAGGTCTTGTTGATCTGGTTGCCTACGTCTTCTGGATTGGCATCCCACTGGCCTTCGCCTCAATTCCCGTTTACTTCGCATTTCTGGGAGGAAAATAATTATGGCTTTAGATTCCAAAATTCCTGCCGGTCCTATCGAAACCAAATGGACCGATCATAAATTCAAACTGAAACTTGTTAATCCTGCCAACAAAAGAAAATATACAATTATTGTTGTCGGAACCGGACTTGCCGGTGGTTCAGCTGCTGCATCGCTTGCTGAACTGGGTTATAACGTTCTTGCTTTTTCCTTTCATGAATCTCCACGCCGTGCACACTCCATTGCAGCTCAGGGTGGAATCAATGCCGCAAAAAATTATCAGAATGATGGTGACTCAGTTCACCGGTTATTTTACGATACGTTAAAAGGCGGAGATTACCGTGCCCGTGAAGCGAACGTTCACCGGCTTGCTGAAGTTTCCGGCAATATCATTGATCAATGTGTGGCACAGGGTGTTCCTTTTGCCCGTGAATACGGCGGATTGCTTGATAACCGTTCTTTCGGCGGTGCTCAGGTTTCACGTACATTTTATGCTAAAGGTCAGACCGGACAGCAATTACTTCTTGGTGCTTACTCAGCCATGAACAAACAAATTCATGAAGGTGGAATTAAGTTTTTCCCCCGCCACGAAATGCTTGATCTGGTAGTTATTGATGGGAAAGCGAAAGGAATTGTGACCCGTGAACTGAATACCGGTGAAGTAAAATCTTGGGCAGCTGATGCTGTTCTGATTGCAACCGGCGGTTACGGAAACGTCTTTTTCCTTTCTACCAATGCCATGTATTCAAATGCAACTGCAGCCTGGAGAGCTCACAAAAAAGGTGCTTTCTTCGCTAATCCCTGCTTTACCCAAATTCACCCGACCTGTATCCCGGTTTCTTCTGAGCATCAGTCCAAATTAACTCTGATGTCTGAATCTCTCCGGAATGATGGCCGTGTCTGGGTTCCGAAAAAAGCCGGTGATGACCGTCCTGCGAATCAGATTCCTGAAGCTGAACGGGATTATTATCTCGAAAGACTTTATCCATCCTTCGGAAATCTCGTCCCGCGTGACGTGGCTTCCCGCCGTGCAAAAGAAATGTGCGATAAAGGTCATGGTGTAGGGTCAACCAAACTTGCTGTTTATCTCGATTTCTCTGATGCAATCAAGCGTCTCGGAAAACCCGTAGTTGAAGAACGTTACGGCAACCTGTTTGATATGTACAAGCAAATCACCGGGGAAAATCCGTATGAAATTCCGATGAGAATATATCCGGCTGTTCACTATACCATGGGCGGACTCTGGGTTGATTACAATCTGCAGAGCAATGTTCCCGGCTTGTTCGTTCTCGGTGAAGCCAACTTCTCAGATCACGGTGCTAACCGTTTGGGTGCTTCTGCACTGATGCAGGGTCTTGCAGATGGTTATTTTGTGATTCCTTACACCCTGGGTGATTATCTGGCAACAGTCGGAGCAAGTAAATTGACTACCGACCACGAAGCATTCAAAAAATCTGAAGCTGAAGTGAAAGAAGTAACAAAGAAATTGCTTGCCATAAAAGGTAAAACCACTGTTGATGAGTTTCATAAAAAACTCGGTCATATCATGTGGGATTATGTCGGAATGGCCAGAAATGAAAAAGGCCTGAAACACGCAATCGCAGAAATCCAGAAAATCCGTGAAGAATTCTGGAAAGATGTCATGGTTCCGGGTTCTGAAACTGAATTCAACCAGGAATTGGAAAAAGCCCATCGTGTAGCTGATTTCATTGAATTGGGCGAACTGATGGCTATCGATGCTCTTGAAAGAAATGAATCCTGCGGCGGTCACTTCCGTGAAGAATTTCAGACCGAAGACGGTGAAGCGCAACGTGATGATGAAAAATATGCCTATGTGGCAGCGTGGGAATTTAAGGGAGTTGGGGCAAAACCTGAACTTCACAAAGAAAATCTCACTTTTGACTATGTGAAACCTTCTCAGCGGAGTTACAAATGATGAATATTACACTGAAAGTCTGGAGACAAAAAAGTTGTAACTCTCAGGGTGCGTTTGCAACCTACGGAGTTGAAGGTGTGTCACCTGATATGTCGTTCCTTGAAATGCTCGACATGCTCAACGAAAGACTGATTAAAAAGGGTGAAGAACCAATTGCTTTCGATCATGACTGCCGTGAAGGGATCTGCGGAACCTGTTCAATGGTGATCAATGGCCGTCCGCACGGACCAATCAAAGGTGTTACAACCTGCCAGCTTCACATGAGAAGTTTCAGCGAAGGTGATACCATTGTGATTGAACCTTTCCGTGCAAAAGCATTCCCTGTGATCAAGGATCTCGTTGTTGACCGGTCTTCTTTCGAACGTATCATGGTTGCCGGTGGTTATGTTTCTGTGAGAACGGGAAATGCCCAGGATGCCAATGCCCTTCCGATTGGCAAGCATGAAGCTGATGAAGCTTTCAATGCTGCTGCCTGTATCGGATGCGGTGCTTGTGTTGCTTCCTGTAAAAATTCTTCTGCAATGCTGTTTGTCGGTGCTAAAGTTTCTCAATATGCTCTATTGCCGCAAGGTCAGCCAGAAAGAAAACAACGGGTTCTCAACATGGTTGCAGCTATGGATCTTGAAGGATTCGGTAACTGTTCCAACACCGGAGCCTGCGAAGCCACCTGCCCTAAGGGAATTGATTTGCCGCATATTGCACGCCTCAACCGTGAATATATTGCTGCAACACTTTCCTGATTTACATTTTCCTTTGGAAATAAAAAAAGCCAGTCAAACGACTGGCTTTTTTTGTTTAAACGCTAATCCTGGCAAAACTGTTACTTATTTTCAGCCCAGAATTTAACTGGCCAGTCCGGATGAAATTCAATACTTCCTTCCCGAAGATCTTCTCCAATCTGGTTCAGCGTTTTTTCGTTCAGCAGACCTTCTATCCAGGGGAAAAGGCATTCTTCTTCAAATCGGATATGTTCTGAAAGCAAAAATGCGAAATGAGACAAATCCTTTGAATCAGGGGTCCTATTTTTAATTTGGGTAAAAAGGTCAGTTATTTGTTTATGGTCTGATTCAAGCCGGAGGAAAAAAGAATGCTGCCTGTGCTCGTCTTTTATCGACGGATTGAGAATGGAATCCTCTAACCCAAAATGAACAGAAAGATGAGATTCCCAACCTGATACCAGGTAAGATTTAATGACATCTAAATCTGTATTTAGTTTTATTCCCTTCTCAATCCTCCGTGCAAAAACCAATCCGGTATGATGTTCCCAAGAAAGCGGAATCAAGCCATTGTGGCGTTTCATTATTTAATTCCAGCTTGCTTCCAGTGCCATTGCTTTCGGATGCAAAATATTATTTTCCAGGTGAACATGAGTATGAATATCAATCTCCCAGGCATGAAGTTCATCAAAAGTCGTCCGGTAAGTCGTACAACCATCTGGCGGACATTGGAATTCGTTTGTGAGGCGTCTGAGTTCTTCTAGTTCACGGCCAACGTCAATATGTTCAACTTCCATCATGCCGATTGGGTTTTTCACTGATCCAAACATGGCTGAAGGTTTTGGACCTTTGTCAGCAAAATTCCCTGCCATAGCCTTGATGTAAGGGAACAGGATCAATTCTTCTTTCATGAGATGCTGAACCAGCGCACCATAATGAGTTGCAAATAGAGTCTGGATTTCCATAAGCTCGGAATGGTTTGCACCATGAACACGAACCAGTTTTTCCAGACGGGCAGTAATAATTGGGCCCTGGTTCCGGATATAGGCATGGTGCTGGTCGGTGATGTAAGCAATCAGGTCAGACAGATTCATCTGATCAAGAACCTGATAATCACTTCCTGCTGCATGTTGAACCAATTCCAGTTCAGCAAGTATGTCAGCAGCATTCAGATTTTTTTCTGAAATCACCTCTTCAAGTGTTTTCTTGCCACCGCAGCAAAAATCAATTTTATACTTTCCGAATACACGTGCGGTTTTAAAATTTTCGGTGACTATTTCACCAATACTTCTGTCAATCATAGGTTACCTCTGGTTTGTTTATTACAAAAGTACACAATATGGACTATATAGTATATAATAGAAATGTAATAGTTTTAGCTCAAATGAAAAATTAATTTTACTGATTAGTTTTCAGGTGCGGTTTGAGTTGGAAAGTAAGGATTGCATTCCAGTCAAAATAAGCGGAATAAAAACCGGAAAACCCAATTGCCATAGACGCCCGATTGTGGATGCATTGACTGCAAACGGAAGAAGCAGGAGAATTGGGGCAAGGATAAGCGTATATTTCAAAAACTCAGGTTTGGTTTTCATTACAACCAGGTAACCGGCAATCAGTGGAATCCAAAGCAGATGAAAAGCCCAGATTGCACTTAAAAACCGGTAAATGGTCATTTTATTTAAGGTCACAACCGAAATCATTCCGTCTGCAAATCTATCAGGTGAAATAACTGCACCAAAATCTGCAGGGAAACTCATTCTGAAACCCAAATAAACGAAAAGTCCCGGAAGGAGACTCAATCCAAGTTTGATCCATGATTTTCGGTCATCAAGGAATAAGATTGAAAAGGGAAGGATGAGAAATGAAGTTTCCTTTGCAAGCATTGCCGGGATCATCCAAATTGCCAGCAGAATAAATGAACGCCTTTGAACCAAAACCAAACCAAGACCAATAGCTGCATAGGAGATTGCATCCGGAATGATTTGAAATGCCCAGTTCAAAACATAAAACCCGGTCATCCATAAAAAAGTACCCAACAGTGCCCACGGCCGAGAAAAGTTAAAGTGAAGAAGAAGCAACCAAAGTGAGAAACCAGCAAGTATCAGACTGAACAATGAAATTATTCCAAACTTAAAGAGGAGTTGCTGATCGGCTGTTAGAAAAAATAAACCGGGTGGTAATTCAGGAACCCATTTTGCCAGTTCGGTATGAAGAATGCGATAGCGGTAATGTTTGGGAATAGAATCTAAGGGCTCACCATTGAACATTTTTAAATAATAGACCGCATCAGTGGCCATTCCCGAACCGGTTGTTGATGAGTTTGAAATATGATGGTAGAACAGGCTAAAACAAATTCCGGATATAATGGCAAGAACAAGCAGGTGGTGTTTCAGTTTTAATGTCAACGGAAAAATACCCTTAATAAGAACAGAACAATTTTCCCTTTAAAATCTGGATTCAGAAGATGTTTAACTTCCGGATTGAGTAATGATCGGAACGTGCGCATGATACTTTTTAAACTGGCACCCTGTTGCTGACCATATTTTCTTGGACGGTGACTGATGGGCGTTTCAATAACTTTGAAGTCTTTCCTAACAGATTTGACCATCATTTCTGCATCATAAAACGGTCCTCTTGAAATCGGTTGGCCAATTTCATCAATAACTTTACGGGAATATATTTTCAACCCGGAATTTACATCTCTGAAAGAAACCTGAAAAAGATGTCTGACCAGGTAATTGTAAACACCAGATACAACCGTTCTGATTTTTGGATCAGCACGGTTTACCCGATGTCCTGAAATAACATCCCATTGGGAAAGTAAGGGGGCAAGAACTTTTAAATCTTCAGCAACATATTGCGCATCACCATCTGTATAGGCAATCCAATCAAACGAAGAATGTGCCATTCCGGTTGCCATTCCAGCTCCAACACCACGGTTTTTTGGATGATGAACAACCTTGACCTGAGGATGTTTTTCAACAAGGTGATCACAAACTGAGCCGGTTTTATCCAGACTTCCGTCATTAACCAGAATAATCTCATAAACAGGGAAAAGTTCATGCAAAACAGGAAGCCATTCAAGAACAAGGCCTGGCAGCGACTGACTGTCGTTGTAACATAAAACGATCAGACTTAGACTGTTCATGGTAAAGAATCCGGAGAAAATACACGGTGTATGCCACTGATTGAAACTCTCGGATGACGCCCACCAGCGATGAGGTGAATTTTCCCATCAATAACACCACCCAGAATTCCATGTCTTCCTTCCGGAAGAGAATCAAGCACTTCCCAGGTGTCAGAAACTGGATCATACCGCTCCATTTGGTCGAGACACGTCCAAACCATTTCGCCACCGAAGGTATAAATCTTATTATTTAATACTGCTGATCCTAATCCGCCACGGGCAGTTGGAATATCAGCACGTTTTGTCCAGGTCAGAGTCTTCGGGTTAAACGATTCAACCGTTGCGAGATTGAATCTCAGATCATCTTTCCGTCCTGAGATTACAAAAAGCTCTCCGTTGGTTGCTTCAACCCGCAGGTGATCACGTAAGGTTGGCATTGAAAGAGATTCAGACCATGTGTTGGTTCTGAGATCGAACTTAAAAACGGTATTGGTGATTTGTCTGTTTTCATCAATTCCACCCGCATACCAGATTGCTGAATCAAGTACGGCTACACCACCAGCACCTCTCGGAAAGGGTAAATCGGCTCCCTTTGACCAGGTTTTAGATGGAAGGTGAAGTTTGTAGACTGTTGAAAGCGGATCCCATCGTGCAAACATGAACCAGCGAAGTCTGATGCCAAGCGGACCAAATCCGCCAACAACATAAATGGTATCACCGATTGCAGTGACTGCAGCATGATTGATTGGTTCAGGTAGATCGGGACCTGTTTCCCAGGAATCTGTTGCCGGATCGTAAATCAGGACTGAAGTAAGAGTTTGTGCAAATGCATCTATTCCGCCGATGACTACAAATTTACCGTTGCAAACCGTTCCACCAGATTCAGTTCGTGGAATTGGTAATTCTGCTGAAAGTGAATATTTACCGTTTTTTCCAATAACTTCTGCGGAAAGTGGGAACAAAGAATTTGAAAAATGCCACCACCACAGCCAGATGCTAAGAGAAATAATTCCGGCAGCAAGAGTGTAAAGTCCCCATTTATAAAGAGGTTTCATTAAAAGGCGCCTGTAAAAAATAAATAAATGTGATTCCCATCACCAAAAATACAAAAAGATTTCGAAATCCAATATTTTTATTGGTAGCATTTACCTGACTGGATCCTACTTGCAAACACAGGAAAAATGAATTAACTTTGCAATTCAAAATTGGGGATATAGCTCAGCTGGGAGAGCGCTTGAATGGCATTCAAGAGGTCAGGAGTTCGATCCTCCTTATCTCCACAAACTAAAAAGCCCTTTGGAATAATCTAAAGGGCTTTTTAGTTTAATAACTTTGTGACTCACAATGGGAGAGCGTCCCGAAAGCTTTCGGGAAGGTCAGGAGTTCCCCAAGGAACTTTCAGTTCCACGGGTCTGAAGAGATCCTCCTTATCTCCACAAAAAAAAGGGTCTGCAAAGACCCTTTTTAGTTTTCCCTAGATTCCGGGTTGGCGATGTTTTACATGTACATTCTAAAATCAGAAAAGACTGATTCCTATTACATTGGTTCGAGTCAGGATCTTGATAATAGAGTTGAAGAACACAATTCAGGGAAATCAGTTTCAACTAGGGGAAAAAGGCCTTGGAAGTTGGTTTATTCTGAAAGTTATAAAACACTTTCAGGTGCGAGAAAACGTGAGATGGAAGTAAAATCCTGGAAAATCAGAAAAATGATTGACTACCTGATACAAAAATAGCTTCTTTTGGGAGAGCGTCCCGAAAGCTTTCGGGAAGGTCAGGAGTTCCCCAAGGAACTTTCAGTTCCACGGGTCTGAAGAGATCCTCCTGACCTCCACAAAAAAAGGGTCTGCAAAGACCCTTTTTAGTTTTCCCCAGATTCCGGGTAATTGATGTTTTATATGTACATTCTAAAATCAGAAAAGACAGATTCTTACTGAATACTGATGTGTACATTCAATCCGATTTCTGATCTTGAAATTTCTGCGGCAGAAAGCGAACCGGTAATTGGTTTTGACTGCGTATATCGCCAAAACGCACTTGCATTTACCCTTGTAGAAACTGCATACCCGATACGGGGTTCAAAGGTAACCCGATTTATACCCTGTGCCGGCGGACTTGTTTTCCCTGTCAGTGATTCGATAAGTGTTTCATCAACGGCATAAGATCCGGTAATTGAAAGATCAATATCGTTTTTAAGTGTGTTTCCATTAAATGGCCAGAAGGTCAATAAGGTCGAACCACTTTGCATATAACTCACCGAGGCCGTTATTTCTGATGTTTTTTGTGTTGTTACCTGACGGTTTACAGTTGAAAGTGAAATGGTTCTGCCCATATTATAGTTTATACGGGTTGTAAATGGCTTTTTAAAATTTACACTGACTCCAACCAAAGGTCCGAAGCGTTCAGAAATACGGGGTGTTGAAAATTCAGTTTTTGGAATAATAATCGGATCTCCGGTTTCCGGATCATTATTTCCGGTCGGCCCGGCATCTGGTCTTGAGACAAACGATGTACTGTAATCACCGGTGTAATTATGAGATAATGACATGGTTTGTACGAAAGTTGTCCATAACGGAAATTTTTCAAGTCCTGATATCTGAACTGACCAGTTCGGCAGCGGTACCAGATCACGCCATCCTGCAGTGTTCCATATTCCAAGTCCTAACCCCTTAGAAATAGGGTCTGACAGTTGAAATAACTCAAGTCCGTCTCTGAATGCATTGGTAATTTCATTATTTCCAAGAATGTAGTTACCGGTTGATGGGTTTGTCGGTAAAGATTTTCTGATGGATTCAAAATCACCCATGATGGCAATGAAGGATCGTGAATAACTACCGGATGATGCCGTTCTGGTCGGTTGGAAAGTTTTAGAATCGAGTTTGGTTTCTTTTTGCAGCGTCCATTGTACCTTCCATGAAAGATCTACTTTGACCTTTTCTGCAGGCTGAAAACCAGTTTTCCAGTCAATGGTGTTTGACTGAGAAAATTTATTGGATGCATTTAAGGTTAGTGAAGCATCCGGAACAATTCTCTGACCCGGATCTTGCGTTAATCCCAACTGAAAAAGGAGTCCGGGACCGGGAATTTCACCCGGGCGTTTAAATCTGAACGGATCTGGCCACCAATCCTGATTAAACGGAAAGAAATTGAGCATTCCCGAATTACCGGCGACGCCTTGAGTCGAAAATGTATTCGTTTGTGAAAACCGGATGGTGATAGCATCCAGACTTAAAAATGCAGCTGCAATTGAAGTCAGGTCCCTCACCATTTTATCCTTCATGGAAAGAGTGTCAGCTTTTGAACCTTTTGCTCCTGATGGTGTTGCTGCCGGTTTTTTTACATCAAAAAAATCACTCATTCTAAAAGAGGAGCCCAGAGATATGGACGATGCCCACTGAGCATTATTTCCCGTGTATTTTGTTGGGTCAGACGAACCATTTGGGTTAGTCCAGCCGTATTGTACAGAATATTGTGAGGTCAAATTCAATGTTTTCAGGAATGGGATTTTATAATTGAGAGCAACATTCTGACTGTAAGATTGATCTTTCCCAAAATCAAGGCGGATCATTTTTGCAAACAGGTCACCCATAATGTCAGATTCAGCACGTTCTTCCTGTTTCCCATTGATCAGAAGATCACTTAGTACTGAGTTTACTGACCCTGTAGCTGTCAACGATAAATTGTCTGATATTTGATACCCTAACCCAAAACTATTGTTTGCTGTAAATTGTCTGGCTGCAAGACCAGGTTTTGTTTGGTCACGGTTTTTGTTTTGGGAACGTGACCGGTTAAATGATACATTCCAATTAAAATTAGTTGGTTTTAAAAACAATTTGGTATCAGACCAGTCTTTTAATGTAGCAGGTTCAAAAATCGAACTCAAATAAAAAGATTCGCTTTTGAATACAGAAAGGGGTGCTGCAAGTGGCTGAATGAAAAAATCAGGTTTAAACTGATAAGAGTAACTGAGTCCCGATTTCCATGACCATGAACGGCTCCACTCAACAGTTGGGTTTCTTGTAAAAGTATTCGAGTAAGAAAAATCAAAAGCAAGACGGTCAAGGGTTACCTGAAGTAAACTGACATCTGAGGGCGTCAGTTTTTTGACCTGGTTAAGACTGAATGCGTTCGTAACAGTTACCGATTTATTCAGATTAATAAGTTCATCTCCTGAATCACCGGCCAGTTCTGCTGCTTTGTCTAACAGAACATCTGAACCTGAGAGATACTTGGGTGTACTTATGGCCTCAGTATGTGAAAAAGAAAGAGGCAGATTCACGATTGGCTTCTCACCCAAAAATTTGTCTGCTGCAAGGGAAGTTTGAACTGACCATGACGTTGTATTTGATTTTGAGGTGCTCACTTCTTCACTCACCCGTCTGAATTCGGCTGTAGTTTTTTCAATTACAAAACTTACGTTCGCAACATCAGCGAGTTTAACTCCAACCGAGGTATTTGCAGCCCAACCGGTCTCTTCTTTAAAACCGGAAACACGAAGTTCATTAACCCATATTGAAAAACTCAGCGGTAAAATGGTTCCCTTGTTTCTGGGGTTTCTTACACCAATATTAAACTCTCTGATCTGAGTAAGTGTTGGTTTCCCTCTCAGGGTTATCCGGGCACCATCGGGGTATCCGACCGGGTTTCGTTCAACATAAATGGTGTTGCCCGGTAGTATTAATTGTTTCAGAGCAGTGAGTTTTGCCAGATCGATATCAAAGGTGTTATTCTGATCCCATGTTGCATTTGAAGCCGCCGTTTTTCGTTTATCAGGATGAAGCGGAAGTGAAACTTCATAGTAGTTGGTTGAATCAGATCCGAACCTGATGAATACTTCTGCATCGTAATTTGTGGTGTCTGTAAAGGTGACTGCAGTTTCATTTCCCGCCGGGTCAATATCAGGACCATGTACAAACATCTTAAGGCGATCATAATTGGTAATATTTAAAGCCTGTGCAAGGGTTTTGGTTATCGTACTTTGTTTTCCCTCTTTCAGATTATTCACTTTAATTTCAAGAGATTGTTCATTCATCTGAATATTCTCATCAGGACGGGTTCTGTCTTTTTGTCTTTCAATTCCTGGAGGAGAGTCATACTTATCAGGATTTTCTTCAATGTTGATGACTGCAATTGAAAGCGTTGTGTCCTTAGAATCTTTCAACCATTGGCTTCCAACCAGATCGAGTGACGCAAATTGAAAATAAACGTCTTGCTTAAATCCGCCAAGCCACATTCTGATATATTTAACCGAAGAAAAGTCTTTAATTGACCCAAATTTCCTGTAGAAATCTTTCAGCGGGATTCTAACCTGAAACCATTTTGTGAGTTCATTGCTGCTGACAACATACCCCTTACCAGCCTTGAGCGAATCTAAACTGATCGGAACACGGTAACTGAAATAATCATTGACAGGATCCAGCGAAATATTCCCGTTCATATCTTCTGTGTCAGGGAAAAGTCGGTCAAGACTACCGCCTTCGGTATTTGAGTTGCCTTCAGAGCCATTTATTCCCGTGTAATTAAATGAACCCTGACCATACGAATAGTTATCTCCTGATATGTCGGCAAGTATCCTTGTTTTTTCTTCTGCGGGGATGCTTTGTGTCTCAAGTGATGCTACAAAATCTTTATAAAATGTCGTCTCCTCACTGTTTGAAAGTCCGTCAAGACCTTTATCATCACCTTTTGAAAAAACAAAAGAAGATGATTTCTTCGGGTAAAGTCCCCACGTTGATTGTAACGGATCTTGTGAAACGCCAAGCTCCGTGTTGAATATGCCATCTGCCAGAATATCTTCAGAGATATATCCCAGATCAATATTCAGATATCCGCTGTTAGACGGCGAAAGCGTAAACGGATTATCCTTTGAATCTGAAACCTGTACCCAGAATTCAATAAATTCAATATTTTCTGATACCAAATCATTAACATAAGATGGAAGTGCCCGCTGAATACCTCCCCAGGTTTCTCCGTTGCTGTTGTAAATTGTTGATTCGAGTTGTGTAGAAAAGTTAAACGGACCCCGCTTTTTCGGAAAATATTCCAAAGAAAAGGTTGAAATGGTATTATCCCTTGACGATACTGATCGTTCCGGCCAGATATCCTGAATGGGTACACGTGCTGAAAGATCATTATAATACCGAAGTAAGGCCCTGTAATTTGTGATTGATGAATCCGGTTTCCGGGCATCAAAAAAGGCTAAACTTCCCACACTGTCAGGTGCGCTTGAAAGTGACCAGTTGGTGTAGTTGGTTCCAAGGGTTACGCTTTTACGGCTGCCTTCAAAGTCGTCAATGTAAGCCACACCGCCCGGATCAAGTGTGGTATTCAATTCGGTGGGGTGCCCTGGAATGATTTGGGCAACCTCACCTGTAATCGTAAAGTTAGAAGGCTGTGAGGTACTGATACCCGGTAAATAATTTACCATTTTGGTCAGGAACCGTGATTGCGTATCCCACTTGATATCCATGCCGATGATGTTATTCAACTTGGGTTCTTCACCAATTCTAACCTTATCAGTTAGTGGTTTTTCTGAATAACGAAGCCAGGTGAAGCCGAGTTTCAGTTTCTGAGTTAAATCAAGATCAAAGCGTGATCCAACAAAGTTCTTCGAGGCAAGAGTAAACAGATCATTGCTTTCATATTGAATGGATAGGTTACTTCCACCGGTCAGATAGGTTTGGTTTTTTATCAGGATGCTGCCAAGCTGATAATCAACTTCATAGTCAACGTTGGGAACCAGGGGGATGTTATTGTTCAGAACTTTAACTGAACCTTCAACAATATTGAAACCCAGTGTGTAACGGTCTTTTACATTTCCTTTTACTTTTCCGCTGAAAATATATTTGTCTTTACTTGTTTGTGTTTTGGCTGCCTGATAGGTGGTATCATAAAGCTGGGGGAAAAGCAGATTGGCTTTTGTTTTTTCATCGGTGTCAAGTGCGGCAACTTCGGCTCGTAACTTGTCTGAATCAAACGGACGTAAAAACGGAAGGGTAATATCTCCCCGGCTTGGGTTTACTGTATAATCTCTGATAAAATCGAATTTTCCGTCCTTAGTGCCCTGGTTTTTTGCTCCCAGTCGATCGAGATTCAAAACCTCAAGAAGGGTGGTGCTGCTTCCGGGCAGAAACGACTGGGTTTGGTTATTAAATTCATATTTAATATCCAGATCAAGATCGCCTTCCTCAAAATCACCGCTTGGGAGTTTATAGATATTTTTCAGCATCAGATCCCAGGCGTATTTGTTATTGGGATTCGGGTTTTCAGCCGGTCTGATCATTTTGAGAATGAGTTTGGTTTTTGACTCCCCGGTTGTGTTACCGTCAATGGCAAAGTCACCAACCTTGATTGTGGGTGAGTCACCTGCTTTAATTGAATACGAAATGGCAAGTGCAGATGTGGCATCACTGGGTATCAGAAAATGGATGACGCCTGTATAAGTGTCAATGGTGTAATCTTTATTTTGCTGAAGTTTATAAAAAACACCATCCACAATTTCGGTACGTGGGATGGGAAGACTGGCGTCTGAACCATTCAAATCACCACTTCTGAGTTTATTGATGATTCCTTCATCATAAAAACTTCCTATTCCACCCGGAACCTGGTATTCAGTACCAACCTGATTTTCCCCTAATTTCAAAAGTGCAACTGCCGATACTTCATTTTGATCTTTTGTGGTGCTGTTACGTTGTTTCCAGACTTCAAACTGAAAAATTTCATAAGGGGTAACGTTAAAAATAGGCGGATTGGTGAAAACGGCTTCGTATTTGCCCCGGAAAAAGGCAGAAATAAAAAAGTGCTTGTCATAATCATAGGCAGAGGCTTTGATGTTGATTGCACTTTCCTGAGAGCCTCCCGAAACTGATTTGGTTTCAGTTTTTCCCTTTTGCTGAGAGACTAGAAATGTCCAGGTTAAGGGTCCCATCTGCATCGTACTCTTTAAGCCGAAAAGGGCAGATGACCCCTGAACATACCGGGCAGGCGTTGACATACTTACGTTTCCGGCCTCAATTTTCTGAACAATTTCATCTTCATAACCGGTGTAAACAATGCGGAGACTATTTTCATATTCAAACGTCCGTTGGGTACTCCAGTCAGCCGAAATCTGAAGTTTATCACCCACAGTACCCTGCACATTCATCTGAAACTGCTGGTCAAAAACCGGGTCATTCTGGCTGCCGGTTCCGCCAAAGGATGAAGCATTACTGTTGTAATTTGTTGCCCATCCAGCTTTAACATCAATACTTCCGTTTACCCTGATGTTGATTCTGGGCGGACCAAAAATTGTTCTGAATAAAGCTCCGCCACCACCGGGAACATAAATATCAACATTGGTGATTTTTGAGAACAGGGCTTCAATAGCATCAGTTCTTTTCAGTAAAACCCGGGTTCCAATCAAAGATTGCCAGTTACCCTGTACGTTTTGCTCAAAACGCCCGGCAACATAATCATCATAGGGCATGGCAATGGGTCCACGCAAAATCAGATCACCCATTTTTTCACTGATAATCACATTTTGAAGGGTGCTGTCAATGGCTATGTCCTTTTTAATTGCTGTTGGGTTGGCAAGAAAAAGTCCGTAGGTTAAATCAAGACCTGCATCGGGTACGAATTGGGTTGGGCGTTTGTAGGTGAACTGTTCCAGTCTTGCCGTTGAGTCAGACGTGTACTGTAAAGAATCAGCCAGTCTTTCAAGAAGTGTTTTGGGTTTGACCTTTTTTAATGAATCAGCAAGGGCAAGACTGTCGGGAAGCATTCTGACCGGGCGGGCAGAGGCTGAGTCAGCTTGCAGCAAAGGTAGTTTTGTCTGGTTGGCTTTTGATAAAGAATCAGGCATTATTCTTAAGCTGTCAGGCGGCAAAGAGGTCAGAACTGTTTTGGCCGGAAGGGAATCAGGCTGAACAGGTTGAATTAGCCTGGGTTCTGAAACAGGTATTCCAGGTGTTTCAGGAGAAACAGGTTTGGTTAACGGGGGTGTTGAATCTGCCAGAAAGAAAGAAGATTTCCGTTCTGCCTGAAAAATTTCGGGTGTAAGTTCGATACCAGATTGAATTTTTGCTGATTCTGCTGTCTGCCGCTGAATTCCGGTACAACCAGACTGCAGAATAATCATTCCGGCAAAAATTCCGGTGAGTAGTCCGGAAAAAGAAAGTGGGGTCAGCTTATTCAAAATATCAGAATGGCCTATCGGTTTTCATGTTAATTGGTTATTCCGGAAAACAATAAAATCCCCTGCTCCGGTGGATTTTATTTTGAAAACAGTCATTTCCGGTTCGTTTTCTTTAGCAATCAGCCGATAAATTTGCTCCATTTGGGGGAGATTTAAGTAAAAAGACCCCAAAAATATCTAAAATAAGGTTACAGGACAACCAGAACTACAAGGTTAGTTCATTTTTTATGGGGAAACAAGGCTAAAATAAGGTATCAATTGACGGGGTTATCGTCGTTTTAGTCCTTTATCAGTGGTTACTCTCGGCATTTTTACATTCATCCGGATTGAAATCAGTCTGATTGAGAAAATGATCAGGACGGTAATGATGCTGATGACCTGATTATTCCAGTCAAAACGAAGCATAAGAAAATACAGACCGGCACCAATCAGACAAGCGGTTGCATAAATTTCCTGATTGTGGAAAATCAAGGGTGGCTGGTTGCAAAGAATATCCCTGATCATCCCGCCACCAACTGCCGTAATCACACCCATGATCACACAAATTTCAGGCGGGAAACCCAATGCAGCAGCTTTTTGCAAACCAATCAGGGTGTAGATTCCAAGACCAATTGCATCCGGAATCATCAGATAAGGAAGAATTTTTTTCACATCTCTGATCAGAAAAAAGGTGACCAGACTGGTGATAAGAATCAGCCAGAGGTAAGTGAGTTCCTGCATCCAGAAAATGGGATATTTGTTGATCAGAACATCCCGGATGGTACCACCGCCAAGGCAGGTTACATAGGCAATAACCAAAGCACCAAAAGCATCCATTTTGCGTTCGGCGGCAGCAAAAACCCCGGCGATTGCAAAAACAATTACCCCGGTATAATCAAGCCATTGAATCGTGGTGACATGCATCAGTGTGCATCCAGCCAGTTGGTTCCTGTTCCTGCTTCAACCAGAACCGGTACATTCAACGGAAGTGCATTTTCCATGAAAGCCTTGATTTTGGGCATCACAATTTCTACTTCCTCTTTTGGGCAGTCAAAGATCAACTCATCGTGTACCTGAAGCACCATTTTACACGAAAGTCCTGAGTGTTTCAGCCAGTGATGAATGCTGATCATTGCCAGTTTGATCATGTCAGCCGCTGATCCCTGAATCGGGGTGTTGATTGCCATTCTTTCGGCGTTTTGCTGAATGTTACGGTTTGAACTGTTGATGTCCTGAATGAGTCTTCTGCGACCTTTCAGAGTTTCGACATAACCGTTTTCACGGGCAAACAGCACAATATCTTCCATGTATTTTTTGATGGATGGATAAGTGGCAAAATATTTCTGAATAATGTCACGTGACTCTCCCTGCGGAATCCCAAGCCGGGCAGAAAGTCCGAAAGCAGAAATTCCGTAAATAATCCCAAAGTTTACTTCCTTTGCTTTTCTTCTCATGTCACGGGTAACCTGGTCAACCGGTACGCCGAAAACCCGGGCAGCCGTTCCGCTGTGAATATCCATCCCGTTCCTGAACATGTCTGCCATCGCTTCATCTTTGGCAACCGAGGCTACAATCCGTAACTCAATTTGTGAATAATCGGCTGAAATCAGCACATTTTCTGGTTTGGAAGGAATAAACGCACGGCGGATTTCACGTCCCATATCTGAACGGATCGGGATATTCTGCAGATTCGGGTTGTTTGATGATAATCGTCCTGTCGCTGCAATTGCCTGTGCAAAAGTTGAGTGAACTTTCCCGGTTCTGGCATTGACCATCGTCGGAAGTGCATCAACATAAGTACTTTTCAGTTTATCAACCTGACGGAAAGTGAGAATGGATTCAATGATCGGGTGATGAAACCGGAGTCCTTCAAGTACTGAAACGTCAGTTGAAAATCCGGTTTGTGTTTTTTTGGATGGGGGCAGTCCGAGTTTACTGAACAAAACATCCGACATCTGTTTCGGCGAATTGATATTGAATTCAAAACCGGCGTGACCGTAAATTTCTTCTCTGAGGTCGATCAGTTTCTGATTCATTTCTTTTGACAGTTCAGCAAGAAACTGAGAATCGATACTTACCCCTTCATATTCCATATCAGTAAGAACCTGAATCAGCGGAAAATCAATTTCTTTGCAGTAGGGAAGTCCGTTCACTTTTTCAAGTTCGGGCAACAGAGCCTGCCATAACCTGAACGTGATATCTGCATCTTCGGCAGCGTAATCAGCCACCGTTTCAACCGGAATATCCTTCATGTTTTTTTGGTTTTTCCCTGATCCGATCAGATCAGAAATTGGCACCGGTTTGTAATCAAGATATTTTTCTGACAGATCATCCATGTTGACGGCCTGTCCGGAATCCACTACAAAGGCCCCGATCATGGTGTCGAATGAAATCGGTTCGACTTCAATGCCATAACGTTTCAGGATCAGCATATCGTATTTGGCATTTTGGGCAATTTTTGGAATACCGGGATCGGTAAGAAAAGGATGCACCCAGCTGAATTTTTCTTTGATATCGGCCGGGTTGTCACAATTTACAGGAATGTAAATTCCGGTTTCTTCCTTAACCGAAAGTGCAATCCCAACCGGTTCGGCCTGCATGGCATCGACGTTGGTGGTTTCAAGATCAAAACAGAGTGGAACGTTACTTTGGCGTAAACCTAGATAGGCGTTCAGTTCTGCTTTCGTTCTCACAATCTGATAATGATGGGCAGCCGTTTTAATTGATTTTCTTTTAAATCCCTGTTCAGCTTCCGGAAGGGAACCAAATAAATCTCCGGGGTGATCTCCCGCCAAACTGGATCTGTGGCTATTTTCAATTTTGGCTTTAAATGACTTGAAATTCAGATGCTGAAATAAATTGATCAGCTCTTCAAAGTGGGGTTGGGTGACATTTAGTGTTTTCCAGTCGAGGTCGATCGGAGTTTTGGTTTCGATGGTGACGAGATCTTTTGAAGCAAGTGCAATTTCTTCATTTCCAACCAGTTTGTTCAGACTCTTGGGTGGCGGAACTGCTTTTGCTGCTTCAAGCGCATTTTCAACCGATCCGTATTCCTGAATGATTTTCATGGCAGTTTTTTCACCGATTCCGGGAACGCCAGGAATATTGTCGGATGCATCTCCCATCAATCCCAGAACATCAATAACTTTATCTGGGGTTACCCCGAATTTTTCAAGAACGCCTTCATAGGATATAAACTCGAATCCTGATTCATTTTTTGATGACGGACGCAGAATAGTTATCCGGTCTTCAACCAGCTGCATATAATCTTTATCCGGCGTGACCATGACCACATTCACATTTTCACCGGCAGCTTTTTTTGCAAGTGTCCCGATAATGTCATCTGCTTCAAATCCGTCTATTTCCAGAACCGGGATGTCATAAGCTCTCACCACTTGCTTGATATAGGCAATCTGAGGTTTCATGTCTTCGGGCATCGGAGCCCGCTGGGCCTTGTACTGTTCGTACTTGTGATGGCGGAAGGTGGGTGCTGCCGTATCAAAAACGACGGCAATATGATCTGGTTTATGATCATCTAAAAGTTTGATTAATGTGGCAGTAAATCCATAAACAGCACCGGTTGGTTCATCTTTGAGGGATTTTAAATTGGCTTGAAGCAGGGCATAATAAGCCCGGTAAACCAGGGCCATTCCATCCAATAAATATAATTTTTCAGTTGCCATGGTTAAATCTTCGGTTCTTTCATTGATTTTTTCATCTGCCTTGCCGTCAGAAACACCTTGTAAAGTTCAAGTTCTCTGATCATTTTTCTTTTTTCTCTGATTTCCAGATTCCGCTTCCGGGTATATGGGGTAAACTGCCACCAGATCATCAGGATGACATAGAGGGTCATTCTCACTGCAAAATCAAACCGACCGATGATGCCAAGCAAAATCTCTAGGATCACCACCAGAGTTGAAAACCCACCAATCGAAATGAGCATTTGTCTGAATATCAGTTTTTCTGTTTTTTTCTTTAATTCAGGCAGCTTTTCCTGAATCCATTCAGATTGTTTATCTTCAGTTAATTGCCTGACGGCATCCGGTACTAAAATTGAACTCAACTTGATTTTCCTGTAAGTTTTAAACGGTTAGAAAATAGGAAAATTCGCTGGTAATGACAATTGAAACAGCGGTTCAGGCAGATTTTGAAACTGACTGGGTTGAATGCCGTAAGAGGAGGGGAAGTTACAAGTCGGGCAAAGCGAAGATCCCGATTCATATCGGGGTGGCAAGTGGTAAGTGACAAGTGTTGTGAAAATTCGGGGCTGTCAAAGAAGAAGAAATACTGGATCCCCGCCTTCGCGGGGATGACAATATCAATGTTTTTGCAAATCGAAAAGGGTTGTCATCCCGGACTTAGCCTGCCCCGAACGCTTTCGGGGATCCGGGATCCATACCTTTTTCCCAAGACTCTATTTACTTTCAGCAAGTGCTTTTAATTTGGACTGACCCCGTTCAAAGTCTTTGCCAAGCATCGAGTCCATTATTAAACCGAAATACCGGCCGAAATATCCAAGTTCTCCGGTAACTGTCCAGGTAAATTGAGTTCCGGCTTCTGTGGGTTCAAGAAGCCATTCGTTTAACCCTTTTCCCGGATTCGGGGAAATAAAAATCAGATCGGTTTTGATGACTTTATTTGGGATGACATCAAGAAATTGCATACTTCCTTCACCCATCTTCTGACCGCTCCAGGTATAAAGATGGTCAATGGAATCCGGCGTTCCTGAAACGGTAAAGGTGATTGTAGAATCCATTTCATTCCATGGACTCCATTTTGGGAATTCATTGAAATCGCCAAGAATCTGAAAGACAACTGAATCTGGTTTTGAAATCTCAATTTTTCTTGAAACGGTGTATGACTCTGATAAAAAGACTGGAATAATAAGAATCACAGCCACAAATGCACCAACAACGTATAGTATCTTTTTTAACATGAAGCCTCCTTTTTTAGATTTTGTCAAAATTAATACCTTTTTTTCGAAAAACCTTTAACTGAAAACTGATGCTGGTAAAAATTCCCCGGTTCCTTTTTGTTTTTCTTAGTCTGATTCAACCCGTTTCAGCGCAAGACATTTTTTCTTCGTCCCGAACACAGATGAACAAAATCTGGATTGACCAGAAAACATCAGAACCTGATTCTGTGAACCTGACTACAGATGGAAAGCAACTGGTTTTTTATTCCTTCCGTCAATCTTCACTACCTGTTCTTCCGCTTTTGATGGTTAGAGAAAACTCCGGCGTACTAGTAGCAGGAGTTTCACTTCACTTAACTTCAGATTCTTTAAAAAACTGGTATCTGTTCAGTTTGTCAGAACTTTTATTGGAATGGATCAGGATGGATTCAGATGAAACATCTGCCCAAATCCGGTCTGAACAAATTGAAATCAGCGTAAACGGAGTCATTTTGAACTCTGTAAACCAAAATCAAATTTTCAAAATAGCTTCAGTCTTCTCAAAATCTGATCCAATCATTTTATCGGTAACCCAAAACCGGACATCCTTTTCTGCCGGAGCAATAAACGGTGAACTGGTTTTAGTTAGCTTACCGAACCGGGTTGATTTGCTTTCGGGTAGAACTAAAGAAGAGCTTGATAACGATCTTGCCCGCCGGTTAAATGTTCCGGTTTCCTTTTCCAATCCTGATTTGTCATCTGGAAGCCAGATTCAGCGGTTTGCCGGGAAGGAATTGTTCCCGGGTTTTTATTCTGACCGTTTCGGTTTTGAAAATTCGGCCGGGTTTTTACCAGCCTGGGATCCAACACAGCCTGAAGCCACCCTCCGAACATTATTTTCTTCCTATTCGGGACAGGCTCCAAACTTAAAATTAAGTCTGGTTCATCACACATATGGTGCACAAACGGCCCGTTACCCGATTAAATTTTCATCTCTGATCGGAAATCTGGGAAAAAATTCCGACCTTTTTGTCGCATTGGAATCAGCCGATTCACTTTCGGGTGAGTGGGTTGTGACAGTAATTGCCGCTGACAGGCAATTTGCTCATCACCATTTGCTGATTCTGACCTTGAAACCAGAACTTCTTTTTAATCAAACTGAGCAGATCACGATTCCGGCTGATTTATTTACTTTTATCCGGACGGATAATATAAAATCTCTGATCTCAGGATACCGTGACAAAACTCCGAAATATCAGATTCTGAAATGAAACCAGTAAAAGGACGAAAAATGAAACTGATACACCCGTTCGTTTTATTAAAACTGTCGGTTTTTCTGGTTGCAATCCTCATAGGTTTGCAGGCTGGTGCTCAGGATGCCCCTCGGCAGGATGATTTCTTCATGGGAGAAGCAATCGGCACTGAAACCGGTAAAGTAAAAATGGAAGCAAGAAAGGAACTGATTCTCAGTATTCAGAATATTCTTTCAGTTGAGTCATCTTCATCAACTTCTGAGACTGAAAAAGGAATTTATTCCTCAATGAAACAGAAAATAAATTCCTGGTCATGGATTAAAATTTCAGGAATCAGTTTTTCTACTTTTGATCTTGCTGACGGTAAAATTAAAGTGATTGCTTACCTGTCAAAAGCTGATTACCGGAAGTCAATGGATGATCTTGCTGCAGAACTGACTACGGCTTTTCAGATTGCTTCAGACAGAGAAAAGGTAACCGGACTCACTTCTGTCATCCCCGATTATTATCTGATTTACCTGAAATCCTGGTATTCACCGGAACCTGTCCGCTTTGGTGACATTCAGGATTTGAAATCATATATCTCAGGAAAAATAAAAGGATTTCTGAAAGATGTGATTATCGTGCAGGGTGACCTTTCCGTTGACGGAACTGATGATCCGTCAGTTTCTATTCCGCTGCAGTTTTCGTGGAACCGGCAGCCGGTTAACGGGTTTACCTTCAGGGAAGATCTCGATAACGGAACGCCAAGGCTGGTTATAGATGGCCAATCCCTGCTTGTAAGCCATTCATTCCCGTCTGATTTGAGAAAAACACTTAAACTTAGACTCGCACCTCAATTTGACAGCCAGATTTCAACGGCTGATCTCGAGGAAATTCATTCTCTTTTCCCCATTGAAGAAATCCGGACCGTCATCCTTGATTTTTCAGGACTCATTTCGGTTGATTTTTCAGTCTCCAATTCCGGAAATGATATTCTTGTATTTAAACCAGCCGTAAAAAACCTAAGTGTTTCATCTCTTGAATGGGATTTTGGTGACGGAACGAAAAGTTTTGAACAATCGCCCCGTCAGATTTATCTTGAAAAAGACAAAAGTTATGACGTCAAACTGACTGTAAACCGGAATAAAATCTTTTCCATTTCAAAAAAATTGAGTGCTGACGGAAAATGGCTCGATGAAAAATCTGCCAGATCATCGTCACCTTCCCTGAGTCCTGTCCCTAAGTCATCAGAAGATTTGAAAGTCAGTCTGTTAAAGGTAACTCATGCTGATGTGCTTTTATCCCGTTTTCAGGAATTAAAACCAACCGGACGTGTGATCTTTGGAGCAAAAAAAGACTTTCTCTTTCCTGAAAAATGCTGGGTCGTTGTTTATCACGCACAAACAAAAGAAATTAGCACCTGGCTTGAACCGGTTTCTGAAGGTTACCGTGAAGTAAAATCTGGTAAAACAGTAAAAAATCTGAAAGATGCCTACAAAGGACTTTCTGCAATCTGGGTAGAATTTAAATAGGTTTTGTACAAATTACGAAATTCAAACGGTCACTGAGCGGAGTCGAAGTGCCCGTTTGAATTCAGGATCCATGCCATTTTCGTCCAAACATATTCTTGAGTCATTCATGAGTTTTTGTTCCCGTTTTATTTTTATTCTGTTGGCTGCCTCTTGCCTTCTTTTGGGGTCAGTTTCATTTGCCCAAAACCGGACAACAGTCATTCTTTCTGCTTCGGGTGAAACTGAAGATCTGATTTCAGAGCGGGCATCGAAAATCCTGACGGCAATGAATCTGGCTGAATCAAAAAAAACAGCACCCAAAATCCCGGCTGAATGGACAACAAAAAATGCTGCCAAAATCATGAAGGAAGTCTGGAATTTCAGACCATTTTTTTCTCCTGAAACTGAAATCCGTACCCATTTAATCCGCAGAAGCAATAGTGACTTTGAAATACGGGGCATTCCCGTAAAAATGAAAACTGACGGTGATTCTCTGGCGAGTGAAGAACTTGTGCTTGTTTTTTCTCAGGAAGGAAAACTTTCCAATTTGTTTTTTGGTGTAGAAACTGAAAAATATACAGTTCTGCTGAGTCAGGGCGTTACGGTGAGTGACATCCGCCGCAGGCAAATTATTCTTGATTTTATTGAAAATTTCAGAACAGCTTACAATCGAAAAGATATTTCTTATCTGAAAACGGTTTTCAGTGATAATGCCCTGATTATCGTCGGGAATGTGGTGAAAGTTCAGAAGGACAATACTGATTTTCTGAATGATAATCTGGGTGAGCAGAAAGTAGAATTTATCAGACAAAATAAGCAGGAATACATGAGCTCGCTGGAGCAGGTTTTTAAGAAAAACCAGTTCATTAAAGTCGGGTTTGATGAAATTGAGATTGTTCAGCATCGCAAATACAATTCCATTTATGGGGTTACCCTGCTTCAATACTGGAATTCAAGTGCCTATTCTGATAAAGGATATCTGTTCCTGATGATTGATTTCAGAGATGAGCTAAAACCTTTAATTCATGTCAGAAGCTGGCAGCCTGAAAAATATACCGAACCTGACTCGGTCATTTCACTCGGTGATTTCGAAATATTCGAATGAAGAAACCTTTTATACTTTAATCCCGTAAACTGCCGACAGGACATTCACTTTTTTCCGGATTCAGAATGAAACGGATTTTTATCCTAAGTCTGATGGTTATCTTTTCTGCTTCACTTGCGGTTGCACAGGAACTCAGGCAGTTTAAAGTTAAAGAAGAACCCCGACCCTCATCAATCCCCGTTTTTACCCAGTATCCCAAAGATGCTGCAGTTATTATTTATTCTTCGATTCCCACACTTGTATTCGAATCAAACACAGATGGTATTTTAGCCAACAAATCAGTTGAAGGTGAGAATAAATACGTTTTGATCCTCCGTACTGAAACACAAACGCTTACGGTTAAATCTCCCGGCTTCATGGAAGCAAAACTTAAAATTCAGAGAATGCAGGCCAAGGATGTTAAATATTACTCCATTGAATCAACTGCCCGTTCGTTTGATCCGGAAAAGGGGGATCTGGTTCTGAGAACGGTTCCGGCAGGTGCAAAAATCCTGATAGACTCGTTGCCGGATTTTGATCATTACACGCCATACTCCCTGAATAATTTTGAAGCAAAGACCTATAAAATCAGACTGATCAAAGAGGACTATGATACGGTTCTGGTGAGAGTGGAAATCAAAAAGGGCGAAAAAATAAGTAAAATTGTTGAATTAACCCCGCATTTCGGGCTACTTCTTGTTGAAACTGCACAGGGAAATGAACTCAGGGTTGATGACAAATTGGTGCCCTTTGAAGACGGAATTCCGGTTAAAATTCCGGTTGGAAAAAGAAAAGTCACGGTTTCAAAACCAAAATATATTCCGGTATCCCAAATTCTGGAAATCGGACCGAATGATAACCCGGCCAATGCCATCCTGTTAAAGGCTTCACTCATTCCTGATTTTGGTGTCTGGGATTTCAAAGTTTCACCTGCTTCTGCAAAAGTTTATCTGGATGACACTTTTCTGTTTTTAGATGGTACACCCGTTGAAATTCCTGCCGGGAAACGAAAATTTCGCATTCAGGCTACCGGATATGAAGATACTGTTTTTACTGAGAATGTAAGACGTCTCGAAAACCGGGTTGCCGGTTTCAATCTGAGAAGGCAGACCGGCCGGATTCAGGTTTCTAGTGAACCTGATGAAGCAGAAGTTTATCTGGGTGATTCACTGCTGGGCTATACACCCTATTTTTCAGACAATATCCCAACCGGAAGTTATATCCTCAGTATCCGCAAGGAACGTTACCGGAACACCGACTACCCGGTAAATCTCAGAAAAGATGAACTGGTTTCCCGTTCTGCTACTCTCGAAGGACAAGGGCGGTTAACTGTTACAGGAACACCTGGCGCAACTTTCCGGGTTTTTTCAAGGGATTCAAATCCGGTAGATTTTCAGGGTTCCATTCCTGTTTTTTCAATGAATCTCAATCCGGGAAAATATACCATCTATTTTAACTATCCGGGTTATGAAAAAGAGAGCCGTGATTTTACAATAGATGATCAGGATGAAATTTTGAATTTTGATCTGACACAAACTGATGGTAAGTTTTTCAGATTTACTGCCTTTGGCAACCCTCGTATTTATAATCTCTATGATGACCGTGTTGGTGTAAGTTTTGTGTGGGCTCGCCAGGTTTTCAAATCTAAACTCATGTCTGATCTCACGAAAAATGAAGTGGGAAATTTCAGTGTGGATAGTTACAATATTGAAATTCCGCTTGAAGCCCCTCCCTTCAGATTTATCATCGGTTACGGAATAAATGAAAAGAAAACGTATTATTCAAGCTACAACCCGGTAACTGAATCCGGGAAAAAATTGTCGGGTGGTTTTCGTTTTGAAAACTATTTTCTTTCGTTCACGTACACCCCATTTGTGCTGGCCGAACGGTTTTCTCCTTCGATCGGATTCAGAATGGAAAAACTGGATTTGTATTTTCTGGATAAAACTGCCGGAACGACCCGAAAGGTGTCAATTGCTAACGGGTCACCTTCACTGGATTTGAATTTTTATCTGTCAAATAAAGGGTCAACACCGTTTTTTAAACTGTCCTGGTTCCCCTATGACGGAAATAAATGGTCAGAATCACGGACGAGCATTCACTTTGGCTTATTATTTTGATTTCTCATCAACGAACAAGGAGAGAGTAACATGAAACGCACACTACTCATGCTGACGATACTGGCTGGCTTATCCCTTTGGTTAACCGGCTGCGGCGGTGGAAAAGAAACCACCAATATTCACCAGAAGGCCAATGATGATATCATGGAAAATATTCCTTCCTGGTACATGGATCCTCCGAAGAATGATGACGATTACCTCTGGGCAACCGCATCTGAAACTTCACGGGATCTTCAGATGGCGGTTAATAAATCAAAAGCCACTGCCAATTCTGATCTGGCCCGTCAGATGGAAAATAACATTGATGTGCTGACCAAAAGATTCAGCCAGGAAACCGGAATGAACATCGATTCCAAAATCCTGACCGATTTTTCTGAAACCAGCAAACAACTCAGCCGTCAGGCTTTAATCGGGGTTTCTGAAGATAAAAAAGAAATCCGGAATGAAGAAGGCGTTTTCAGAGCTTACGTGCTTTTAAAGCTGCCAATGGGCGCCATGAAAGAAAATCTTCTGAATCAGATCAAAAAAGAAAATGATCTTTATACCGCCATCAAGGCCACAAAAGCTTATCAGGAACTGGATGAGGCGGTTGAAAAGCTCGATGAAAGAAAGAAAAAATAAGCTTTTGAGTTGAATTTAAGGTTGAAGGTTCTTAACTACACGCCGTTCCGGATTTCCGGGCGGCGTTTTTTTTTAATACATTTTTTAAGAAAGGGATGGATTCCCGCCTTCGCGGGAATGACAACTTTTTCAGATTATTTAAAAAGGGGATATTGTCATCCCCGTGAAGACGGGGATCCAGTATTTTTTCCTTTTTGGAAATAACCATCCCCTTTGTGCAGTGGAAAATTCTCTTTTTTTATGAAAATTATACAAACCAAAAATCTCAAAAAATCTTTCGGTAACAAACCGGTTCTCCGTGGTGTTGATATTGATGTCAATCAGGGTGAAAAGCTGGTGATTATCGGCCGTTCCGGTTGCGGAAAGTCTGTTTTACTCAAGCATCTGGTTAAACTGCTTCTTCCGGATGAGGGATTTGTTACCGTTTATGGAAATGATCTGGCCACCATTTCAAAACAAGATTTATTTGAGACCCGGCGAAGATTTGGCTACCTGTTTCAGGGAGCTGCTTTGTTTGATTCCATGTCGGTGGGTGATAATGTGGGTTTGCCTCTTGTCGAAAATTTTGATTATTCAATTTCGGAAGTTAAACGGCTGGTGTCAGAAAAGCTTGAAATGGTTGGGCTTCCCGGGATAGAAAACCTCAGACCCTCAGAACTTTCAGGCGGTATGAAAAAACGGGTCGGGCTTGCCCGTGCCATTGTAACCAACCCCGATGTGATTCTTTACGATGAACCTACAACCGGACTCGATCCCGTGATGTCTGATGCCATTGACTCGCTGATCAATGATTTGGCGGCCAGATTGAAAGTAACTTCGGTTGTGATTACCCACGATATGGCATCGGTTCAGAAAGTCGCAGACAGAATTATCATGCTGCATGAAGGTCATGTTCATTATGAAGGAACGCCGGCCGGACTCTTTGAATCTTCAGATGTGGTGGTACAGCACTTTGTGAGCCGTATTTCTGCTGATGATGAAGAAATCATGCATGAAATGGCTGATCTCACCCAAAAAGGAAAACACGGAAATGCGGCTGATGTTTTGACATCCGTCAAAAGAAAATAACAAAAATGTCTGTATCTTTGCAGTTCAATTTATGATATATTTGTAAACCAACAACCAAAAAAAGGAAACCTGTCTATGAAAAAATTAACCTATTTGCTATCTGCACTTCTTATTGCATCAATCGGCCTCGTTGGCTGTGATAATGCTGAAGACAATGAAGCACCAACCATTTCTAATCTTAAAGTTAACGGCGTTGCTGTTGTTGATGCTGTTAGTGCAAAAGCCGGCGAAGTGACCATTACCTTTGATTTGGCTGATGACAGTGAAATCAAAAATTACACCGTATTGGCTGGAAGTACTTCACTTGATTCCAAAGAGGTTGGAGCCGACAAGAAAAGTGTTACCGTAACCTACAATCTAGTTTCTTCTGTCATTATTACCATTAATGTAACTGATGATGATGATAAAACCACTACCAAGCCTTTTAACCTGAACAAAGATGGAAATATCAGTGCGTTTGAGGAAAAATTACTTGGCTCTTACCTAAATACAAGTGCTGGTAGCTTCCTTGCTACAGTCACAGGTACAGTTTATACTCAAGCAACTGCTTTTGAAACAGCCAATCAATCCAAGATTGATATGTTGTATTATTTTGGTGCAACCAACAAGGCAACCTTAGCTGCGCCAAATGATGATGACGCTGCAACTATTTACAACAATGCGACTACTGGTCTGCAAAAATGGACAACAAAGAATGCAACCAAGTTTAAAATGACAACTCTGACCGCTGCCCAGTTTACAAGTGTTACAACTGATACAGAATTAATGGCAGCCTTTGATGCAGTTGCAGGAACTGGCGATAGCTTTTCCAAAGAATTGGCGATTGGAAAAGTGGTTGCTTTTAAAACTGCTGCTGGAAAATATGGACTTGCAAATGTCACCGCATTGGTAGAGAATGCCAACGGTTCCATTAAGATCCTTGTTAAAGTTGGAAAATAAGCTTTTCTGATTTTGATCTCTAAAAAAGTCCGTCATCTGACGGACTTTTTTGTTTATACCAATTCCGATCTTTTCAATTGACTTAAAAAATAGTAACTTGTTCTTAACATTTTTGTTCTGGAAGGATAACAAGCTTGAGGATTTGCTTTGTAGATTAAGTCCGATATAAAAGCAAATCGTTTTCTTGATTAACCCGTCTCACCTAAATGAATTTAAAAACACAATGAAAAATAAGTTAAGAAAACAATTCTTATTCATAATCCTATTTGGACTGCTGTTTGCTTTTGGATGCAAAGAAAATGAAGCAAGCACACCCAATTATTCATTCCTCTCAGATCCCCTTCCTAACAGACCAACGAACATACCGCATGGTCATGATGAGGATTGTAGGGGTTTTTTAAAAAAGGATTTTAATGTCAAATCACTGAATACAATTATCTTTGGTGATAACTTTTCGGGTCAATTGAAACATTTAACAGGACTTGATTGGATTCCAATTGAAAGGCCCGATTCAATATTAGAATTTAACCAAATGTTAAAGCCAGATTCAAATGGAGTCGTTTATTTTCTTGAAAGGGTTGATTGTAAAAATGATGAAACCCGATTTCTATCGATTGGCTCGGATGATGGTGTTCAAGTGTGGGTGAATGGTGATTCGCTTTTATTTTCTCATAAAGGGAGACGTGTGTTGCCTTTCGATGATGTTGTTCAAGTTAAATTAAAAAAAGGTTCAAATATTGTTCTATTTAAAATTGACCAAACAAGCGGTGGTTGGGGATTGTACAGAAAGTGGATATCTGAATTTGAAGTTGAACATAAAATTAACAACCAGCTACCCGAAATTTATGGGGATCTAATTGAAGCATGTATTATCCCAGATACTGCAACTTCAATTTTATTAAAGGTAAATTCAAAAATAAAGGTAGATACCTTTCACAAATTGAAAATTCGTTGGCAGAAAAGTGGTGATAACCTATTTGAAACTGTGATTAAAAGTGGAGAGCCACTAAGCCGTGTACCACTCCCTAAAATATTTGATACTTCAATTTCAATTGAGATTATTGTTACTGATAAATTTTCAAAAACAGTTTTTTCTGAGAAAATGCCAATAATGACTGAGAGATATTACCAGCAGGAAGTAAATAATTTTTTAAAAAAGGAAATAAAGCTACTTTCGAAGGATCAAAAGGCAGAACTGGCCAGCTTCAAAGTTATGATTCGAAATTCAAAGAAAAATTATTCTTCAAAAATGAGGAGCCTATTACTTTCTGACCTTATAAATAATAAAAATACGGATTATGGAACCCGTATACTGGGTTACTTTTCAAACTATTACAAATCGATTGAGCCCTACAGGGTTTTTTACCCATACCAAAAGTCAGCGGAAAAATTACCAATCGTTTTCATAACTACAGGTGTTCAGAAACCTTCAAGTCAATTTTTTGAAAGCTATGAAGGGGGAAGTCATGCACTGTTAAGTTCAAGAATCATTTCAGCGCAAAAGAATAGAGTGGTTTTGGTTACGAGACAAATACGGGGTGACCAAAAAAAAATGGGGGATACTCAAACAGAGTTACCTGAAATTTTAAAAGACCTTTCAACTGAAAAAAATATTGATACAACTAATATATCTGCAATTGTTTGGAGTAAGGACTGTTACTCCTTTCTGGAATTATTGCAGGAAAAAGTTATTCCACTTCACCAACTTGCCTTGATTAGTGTTGTTTTGCCAAACGATGAAACTGATATGACAAGGTTACTGCTTGGCGTGAAACGAAACTACCCAAAGTTGAAATTTTTTGTACGTCATGGGATGAACGATGAAGAAGCCCCCTTATTTATTGTAAGGAAATTTGAGATACTTATAAAAAAAATGGGATTTCAAATTGATTATGAGGAGGTGCCATTTTCAAGTCATTGGAGTTTCATTCAGGATCCTGAAAATATTTTTTACAATTCCTTGACAAAATGATAAACTATCATTAATATTGTTAAAATCATTTTGTGTGATGTTTCTCGTCGAAGGATTCCGGTGTCATGATAATTCGTTATCGAATCTTCTTTATTTGTTTTATATTTTCCTTGTTAACTGGATGTCATTCCGATAAAAGCGATTCAATTACTTTTCGTTTGGATATGAGGAAAGAGCATGATCTTGGGTACTTTAAGCCTGAATTAGGTGACAAAGTTTCGATTGCAGGTAATTTCAATGATTGGAAACCTGATTCCATTATTTTAAATGATCCAGATGGTGATTGGATTTTTGAAACCGAGTTGTTTTCGAATTCCCGCGATTCATCTTTTAGACTTGATACATTACTGTTTAAATTCAAGCAATTTGCAGGTGATGGACGGGTTTTAGCAAATACTGGGTGGGAAGCAATTGCAAACCGAAAGGTTGGTGCTCTTGAATTAAGAATAAATGAACATACATTTCAATTTAATGAAAATATAAACACTGGACAACAGTACCAAGTAAAATTTACTGTTGGTATGTCCAATCAGAAAGTATTAGGTTTTTTTAGGCCGGAGGAGGGGGACAAGGTTGTTGTGAGTGGAAATTTCCTAAATTGGAACCCTGAAGGATTGTTGCTTTCTGATGATGATCAGGATAATGTTTATTCTGTAACGGCACCTGTTGAAGTAAAATCAATGGAAAAACTGGAATTTAAGTATAGAATAGTTCCAAAAGTTCAGCGCCAATTATTGAATAAAGGATGGGAGGATATTCCAGGCAGAGTGCTAATTTTTGAACAGGGGATGAGCTCAATAAAATCAAGAAAGAATGGTATAAATTTTATTGAAATACCATACTGCGATTTTGCAGACTTAAATCGAGTTGCAAGGTTTATTGTAAATTCTTCGGAATTAGAAAGTGCAGATATTTTCAAACCACTAAAAGGTGACATTTTGCAGTTAGAAATACAAATTGGCGGGTATACAATATTATCGGTTCTTTATGAAATGGAATGGGTAACATAAGGATTAATTTTATTGAAATTGAGTTTAGCGCCAATTAAATAAATCATGGTTATGAAATTTTTACCGTATCCTCTTGCCTTAGCCTTCGCTGCCTGA
>JAIUNL010000024.1 GCA_020161835.1 Bacteroidota bacterium
CAAAGGTCCGGTAAACGGAAAAGTTATTCTGGATTTCAATAAGGCCTATAATCCGCCTTGTGCTTTCACCTCATTTGCAACGTGCCCAGTTCCCCTTCAGCAAAACCGCCTGCAAGTCAGGATTGAAGCCGGTGAGAAAAATGCAGGAAAACACTAATGCAGGTTACGGGTCACATATCACAGGTTACAGGTTTTCAATTCAAGGACCCCGTGATTCGTGACCTGTAATATGTGACCTGTGATTTGTAACTTATAACCTTTCCTTCGTTTCATCCGCCAAAAACAGCATTTCATCCGAAAAAACCTGTTTAAATCGCGACATCCTGCCGATATTGCAGAAAAAAAATAACTTCTTTTCTTATGCGATCAATCAAAGATACCGTTCAGCTTTTTTCAACCCCACGATTTTACTGGTCATTGGTGATTTCAATTGCACTGATTGCAACCACTCTTGCCTTTATTTACCATGATAAAATCAACGGTATTGAATCCCTTTTCATCAATTTAACTTACACCACCATCCTAACTTCGCTTTCTTTTTTTACGGTTATGTGGTTTCAGGCCGTTGAAAGAGAAAAATTCTGGGATCGTGTCATTTTCAGTTATCTGGCCCTGACCATTTCAAGTATTCTGGGCACGTTTATCGCAACCGGGATTGTGCTTTTTTTCCATAATATGTCAGATATGCCCCATCCCTTTTGGGTCATGCTGCTCAGCAATATGCTTATCACATTTGTGGCCGGAACGATTTTAAATACGTGGTCGTATTATGAACTTAAAGTCGTTGATCTTGCCGAGAAACTGGCACAAAAGGAAATCAGCGAACAACGAATCCAGACTCTTCACGCCAAAGCCAAAATGGAAAGCCTCAGGGCAAAGGTCAATCCGCACTTTCTATTCAACACACTCAACTCGATATCCTCACTTGTTTATTCAAATCCGGATCTTGCGGATGATATGATTCAGAAACTGGCCAATCTGTTCCGATATTCACTCGAACATGAATCAGATGATATGATTGATCTTGAAAAAGAACTCGAGATTGTTAAAAACTATCTGGATATCGAAAAAGTCAGGCTCAATGACCGCCTTGATTTCACCGTGACCGTTTCTGATGATCTGAAGCGTTTCAAAATCCCCCCTTTTCTGATTCAGCCGCTGGTTGAAAATTCAATCAAACACGGCATTTCCAAAAAATCCGGCGGTGGCGTTATCCGCATTTATGCAACTGAAACAGATGAGTCGGTCATTCTTGCAGTGAAAGATAATGGGGTAGGTTTTGACGGTCCGCTTCCTGATGACCGGTTTGGTCTGAAAGGCGTTTCTGAACGGATCAGGCTTCATTTTGGTGAAAAATCAGAAATTCGTCTGCTTTCGGACAATGGAACCACTGTGAGTTTGATTATCCCTAAATTAAACGGAGTTTCCCATGGGTAAATCATTCAGAACCGTTATAATTGATGATGAACAGCTCGCCATTGACCGGCTGAAACGGTTGCTTCTTCCCTATTCTGAAAGTCTTGATCTGGTGGGGCAGGCAACCGACGGACGGTCAGGAGCTAACCTGATTGATGAGGTAAAACCTGATTTGGTTTTTTTGGATGTTCAAATGCCTGAACTGAACGGATTTCAGGTTCTCGAAACCATCCAACATCAGCCCTGGATCATTTTCACCACTGCTTATGATGAATTTGCACTGAAAGCCTTCCAAACCAATTCCATTGATTACCTGCTGAAACCCATCGACAAAGACCGGCTGAAACAGGCTATTGAAAAGCTTCAACGCTTGATTCCGGGAACAGAATCAAATCCTTCAGACCAAATCAGAAAATTGCTGGAATCATTGGTTCCGGCTCCGGCCAAACTGGCAAAACTCAAAATTAAAACCGGTGATAAAATCCGCTTTGTTGACTATTCTGATATTGTTTATTTTGAAGCGAGTGAAAAATATGTTGAAGTCCATACGGTTGGCGAAACTTATCTGATCGAAGACACGATTTATCAGCTTGAAGAACAATTGAAAAATCTCAGTTTTGTACGAATTCACAGGTCTACCCTCATCAACACCGATCATTTGCTTGAAGTTGTGAAATGGTTCGGCGGGAAATACAAAGCCCGGATGAAAGATCAGAAAAAATCTGAATTGACAGTGAGTTTAAGTTATAAAGAAAATCTGGGATTGTAGGAATAAGTTATAAGTGGTAAGTTACAAGTGACAAGTTGAGTGAAACAAAGACCCCGAATTTACTTCGGGGAGGTCAGTTGAGCAAAGGAAAGATTTAAAATTCATCCCCGGGTTAAGCTTTGAAAAGGTATTTGGAATTTTTTCACCCCAACGGGGTAAAATGTGAATAGCCCCGGGTCGTGACCCGGTGGATTTGGGGTGTCCCCAAACAATGCAACCTCGAACGGGGTTGAACTTCCTTTGGTTGAACTCTCAACACTTTTTAAGACTCAAAAACTCCACTTCACCCTCATAAAACCAATCGTTCCAATTCCACCATATTCACTGGTATTATTTCCATCCGAAAACAAAAGCATTCCGTTCAAGTCAAGATTGTCTGATAAATTCCAGTTCAAAGTTGGACCGGCAGTCAAAGAATAATCAGTTGCATTCCAGAGGTAAATACCTCCAATTCTAACCAATGGAGTCAGATCATAGCCGGCCTGATGTGCCAGATTTAATACACCGGGAGACAACCACTGATTATCCGCAGCATTCAGAATGTTAAACAAAACATTTTCTTTCTGACCGGATGGACTCCATAAACATTCTGTGAGAAGATAAAGGGAATTTTCAAATGTATAATCATAGGAAACAACAGCCTGAACATTGGGAGTTTCTTCTCTGGTTTTAACATAAATGGATCCTGTTTCTGATGGGAAAAATCGATAATATGAACTATTGAAACTATTAAACTGGCCCAAAACTTCCCCGCGGAATCCCCCTTTTAGAAATTCACCCGACCAGCCAAATCCGGCAACAGGAATATCATGTCGCTGACCGCCGAAAACCTGAAAATCTGTACTTCTCATATTTCCCTTAAACCTTAAAGCCCAGGCCCGGCCTGCCCGGGTTTCCGATCCTTTTACTACCAAATCAAACGAATTGGTTTCGCTGGTGTAAAACTGAATTCTGACGGCATCTGAAGAAGGAAGATCATCGCCAAACGTGACGGCGTTCCGAGCGTTGAAAATATCAACTGGATTCCAGATCATCGCCATTCCCCAGTTAATCCGCTGCCGACCAGCGGTAATCAGAAGAGGTCCGTCATTATAATCCAGATAAAACCGGTTCACCCTAAAATCAGCAGTGTTGTTTTTGTTCAATTTCCAGGTTTTATTGATTAAAAACTGGTCAGTTGAACCGGTACTTCCGTCTGAAATCATTTTGCTGAAGCTGGAAGTTTCCCCATGTAAAAATCTCGTCCGGAATTCTGACTGAAAAGTCAATCTTTCAGAAAAAGAATATCCTGCATTGAGGTAAAGGGATCCCTGATTTAACTGTTTTAAATCCGTATTCCTGCTGAAAATTGTTCGTCCGGGTTTGACTGAAATCCCCATCCATTGCAGATTTCCTGAAAATTCCGGCTGTGCAAAGGCGGGGAGGGAGAAAAGGAGAAGAAAGATGATTGCAGAAAACCTGAAAACGCCTATCAATGACCCACCCCCATTCCCCCTCCGTCGGAGGGGGCTATCATTTCGTTTTTCAATTTTTAATTCAATTTTCCACCCCGATATGAATCGGGATCTTCGTTTTGCTCGACTTATACTTATCACTTTGTAACTTCCTTTTGTTCCTGCAATACATCAGATTCAATCCGTCCGTCTCTCAGGGTAATAACCCGGTGTGCTCTGGCAATCACCCGGTGATCGTGAGTTGAAAAAACAAATGTCGTGTCGTGCTGATGGTTCAAAACTTCCATCAGATCAAGCAATTGTTCTGCTGAAACGGAATCCAGATTGGCAGTCGGTTCATCGGCGAGAACGTAGGCTGGATTTGATGCCAAAGCCCTGGCGACGGCTACCCGCTGCTGCTGACCACCGGAAAGCTGGGACGGTCTAACGTGCATTTTGTCTTTTAGTCCAACTGCTTCAAGCAGAAATTCTGCCCGTTCTTTCCGTTCTTTAGACGACCGTTTCTGAAGAAGCATGATAAACTCAACATTTTCATAGGCTGTCAGAACCGGGATAAGATTGTAAGCCTGAAAAACAAAACCGATATGATTCAGACGGAAGTCAATCAATTCACCGGGATTTACTTTGGTAACCTCAACTCCACTGATCACAACATTTCCGGAGGTGGGTTGGTCAAGTCCGCCGATAATATTCAGTAGGGTAGTTTTCCCCGATCCTGAAGGACCGACGATCGAAAGAAATTCACCTTTTTCTACCGAAAAAGATACACCGGATAGCGCCTGAACCGGAACAGCTCCGCCATTGTAGATTTTGGTAACTGATTCAACTGAAATAATCGGCATTTGTTAGTTCCTTTAAAAGGATTTTTATAATTGAATTTTCTTTCGACCGGGCACTTCGACTCCGCTCAGTGTCCGTTCGAATTTAAAGTCCCATGTCACACGTCACCTGTCCCTGCATTAAAGGCTTCTGATTGCTTCAACCGGTTTTAGCCGTGTTGCTTTCCAGCCAGGATAAATGGCCGAAATGATGGCAGTTGAAATAATCATCAGAGCCAGAATCCAAACCATATCGGGTGGGATGGTGGTATATAATTTTGAACTGATTCCAAAACTTGCAAGTCCGTCTGCGAACAACGCCAGATTGATACCGTGAAGCCCAAACCAGTGAACGGTTAAAAGTCCGAAAGCGGTCCCAAAAACTCCGGCTGACAAAGCCAGAATCAGGGTTTCAATTAAAATCAACTGAAATAGCCGGGCAGGTTTCATCCCGACAGCCATCAAAATTCCAAATTCCCGGTACCGCTCCAAAACCGACATCAGCATGGTATTGGTAACCCCAAAAAGAAGGGCAAACAGAATAATTCCCATGAAAATACTCATCATCATGCCAGAAAGATCTGCAGTAAGTTTAAGTTCAGGAACAAGGGTTTTCCAGCTTTGGACTTTGAGGTTGGCAAATTCACCGGTCCAGGCTTTTTCAAGGGAATCAGTTTGTTCTGACTTATTCAGCTTCACGACAATTTCATGTGTAAAATCATCCCTGCCAGTCAGTTTTCTGAGGTCATTACCCCTAACCCAGACATGGGTTTCATCAAATACGGAAGATTGGGTTTGAATTATTCCGGCAACTTTGAAATTGGCATAGACAACCGAACCGTCAAATCCCTGGAAACTCAGAATGAGTTTACTTTTCAACTTCAAGCCCAGTTTTTCAGCCAGTTTTTTGCCTACGATTGCGGGTGACTTCAAGTCATCATCCAACCAGTTTCCGTTAATAAGATGACGATCCAGCGTGCTGACTTCTTTTTCCCGGATTTCATCAAGCCCGGTCAATTTCACCACTCCCGAGGTTTTTGATGATGCTGCAATGGCATCAATTAAGATCCGGTCAGTCACTGAAGCAACTTCCTTTTTTGACCGGAGATTTTCAAGCACATTATGGGCATCCGGGATGGTTTGAGTCAACAGTTCATCTTCAGTAAATGAAGGCAGGTGAAACTGAACATGACCCAAGTCCCGGTCAATGGCATTTCTCACCATGGAATCCGACATGCCCAGCATGATGCCCGAAGCAAACAGACCTGACCATAATCCCACAACCATCGCCGTCCAGATGATCCCGCTTCTTTTCTTATTTCGCCATAAATTTCGCCAGGCCAGTTTCAGCATCATCTTATCGCCTCATCGCTTCGACAGGTTTCAATTTTCTGATGACATTGAACGGATAACCGGCGGCAAGAATCCCGAAAACGAGAATGATCAGGGCCTGAGAATAAAATACAAACGGAGCCAGCGAAACGAAAAGGAAGGGTTCGATACCATAATTCAGCATAGCTTCACCCATATCCCCTGAAACTGGAATAGGAAAGAGATACATCCAGACCATTATCGGAACAGAAACCAAAAATCCTGCAAGCGTTCCCGTGAGCGAAATGAAAATAATTTCGGTTAAAACCACAATTGAAAGTTTTGCCTTTTTCATTCCGATTGCGACCAGAATTCCAAATTCCCTGATGCGTTCCTGCGTCATCATCATGATGGTTCCAAAAATCCCGAACCCAACAACCAGATATAAAATGGAAGTCATGAGATAACTTCCGGCATCATCTGCAGCAATTGCCTGTACCAATTCAGGCATCAGATCCTTCCAGGTCATGACCTCAAAACCTGAATTCAGAAGCGTATCAATCTGAGTTTTTACTTCATCCATACTTGCAGGTTTAGCCAGATCGATTGCCAGCGAAGTCAGATATCCTTCGCAATCCAGCAAAGTTTCTGCACGATTGAGAGACAAAAGAATCATCGCCTGATTCAGTTGCTTGAGCGGGTATTTTACAATTCCCTCAATGGGGATTTCTGCAGCAACCGTTGAGCCGTGAAAACCCGAGCCGAATAAAATCAGCGTATCACCAACGGTCACACCAAGACGTTTTGCCAAACCTTCAGCAATCAGCATCCCCTCGGATGAATCCGTCAGAAATTTCCCGGCGATCACTCTTTTAGCCAAACCCGACATGTTATTTTCTGCTTCTGGGTCAATTCCGATCAGCGGAGAAACTTTGGTAAGGGTATCTTTCGAAACCAGAACTCCGGTTTCCAAACGGGGCAACAGGGTTTTTACTTCAGGACTATTTTGGATTGAAATCCGGTCAGCCTCAGATAAAACCATGGCATCATCAATGGATTTATTTTCCCAATAGCCGGTTTTATGAACCTGGATGTAACCCGAAATCTGTTTGACCGTTCCCTGTATCATTTGTGCATGCTGACCTTCCTGAACCGAAGTCGTAAAAGTCGAAAGCACCACAGCAAACAAAATTGAAGAAACCGCAATCAGCGTTCGTTTTTTATTTCGCCAGCAATTCCGCCAGGCTAACGTCAGGTAAAACCCAAAATCTGGCATCATTTCACCTTTTTCATATTCTGCTGACTGAAAAAATCAGGTTTAATCGGCTCATCAAAGAAAATAGACTGGTAAGTCATGATTGTTTTATTCCCGGGTTTATCCAAGGGAACAATTTCCATTACGGTTGGAATAACCCGGTTTCCTGCATTTTTGATTTGCGTGCTTTTCATAGTTCTAACCGCAATTCCGTCCTCGTCATAAAAGACAGCAAGAAGCTGAAAGTAGCCTTCTTTACTGATAAAGGAAATGATTTTCCCCCAAACCACGGCCGCATCGGGTTTTGGTACTGATGAAACCTTCCAGCAAATCCGTCCATCAACTGTTGAATCACCGGTGATTTCATGATCATAATCTTCAACAAACGAAGATTCCTTAACCAGATCGTCATTGGTAAAGTCAGATCCCATCCAGGACTGCATCATCATGGAAGACGGGATTTTAATTTCTTTATTGATGGTCGGAAGGAAATTCCAGACTTCCGATTTCCGTTTGAGGGTAACTGTTCCCTTATCTCTTACCGGTGCAGTGAGGTAAATCAGGGCATAGTCTTCACCCAAAGCCCAGGTTTTCATTGAAAACTCCCGTGTCCAGTCGGGTTTCACAATTTTCATGGTCATTTCTGCCCGGTTGCTTTTTCCACGGACAACCTGATCTGCCTTTTTTACAATTTCGGTGACCGTTTGTGCACCGGACAGCAAAGGAAACATCATCAAAAAGAAAAGTGAAAGTGTTGTTTTCATAGGGCAATTTTTGATTGGTTTAAAATCTTTTGGAGTAAATTCAATAAATCTTTTAGTAGCCCTGCTGTCATCCCGGACTTGATCCGGGATCCAGTATTAAAGGCATGGATTTGCTTCGCACATGTCAAGACCCGCCTTTCCGTCGTTAGCCGGATTTTCAACGCGGGAATGACATCAATAAGACTACCCCGAATACGGTTTACAATACCTTTTTATGACCTCATCAAGAACTTCATCAAGCGGATAGTCTTCAGGTGCTTCAAAAAAATGAGTCAGAATCCCTTCGAAAAGAGCACCTAAAATCCAGACTTCAAGTTCAGGTTTCGGGAAGTTGAGTTCTGTTAAAATTGACTGGTAAATCCCGATCATCTGCATCCGTCCATTCTGAAGTTCAAGTCCGCCAACTTCGATGGTTTCTGGGTACAATGATAATATCTGAAACAAACGCCACCGTTCAGTATCCTTTTTTGCTGCATCGAAAGTTGACCGCACCAAAGCTTCAAGCCGTTTTGCAGGATCCTCAACTTCAACAGCCTTTTCCATTGTTTGTCCAAGTTCAGCCAACGCCTGTCCGATAATGGCGAGAAGCAACTTTTCTTTGGATGGAAAGTAATTGTACATCAATCCTTTTGAAACACCGGCTTCACGGGCAATATCAGCAACTGAAGTTGAAGCAAATCCCTTCGAGGCAAATAAGCCCAACGCCGTATTGATAATATGAGTCTGGCTCTGTGACCTGATTGCTTCGAATTGTTTTTTTGTTCTGGGTGACATTTTATCATTGACCGATCGTTTAGTCAATATTCGTGACTTTGTTTGATTTTGTCAAGATCAGTGAAAAAAATAATCCTTCTTTGGATGTTGTCTCATTAATTCGGAAATTTAGGGAATTACGGATTACTGGTCACATATCACGGGGGACGTAATACAGCCTGTCCCACTACTGCGGGATCTCACGTATTACGGGAAAAATGCCGGAGACGGGATGAATCCCGTCTCTACGAAATTCAAATTACAAATTTAAATGACAACAAAAGCACATTTTTACTATTACTCAACGGCACTACTGGCCTTATTGGGTGTAACCGCCATTCAGCCCTTTGATATACTGACTTGGTTTCTAGAGATTTTCCCGATCCTGATTGCACTCCCGGTTTTGTGGGCAACTTACGATAACTTCCGGCTGACCAATTTGCTTTATTTTCTCATTTTCCTTCATGCTGTCATTTTAATGACAGGCGGACATTACACTTACGCCAGGGTTCCGCTTGGTTTCTGGATACAGGATTGGTTTGACCTTTCACGAAATCCGTATGACCGGATCGGACATCTGGCTCAGGGATTTATTCCGGCTTTGATTGCCCGGGAAATCCTGTTAAGAAAAAAAATACTGAAACCCGGCGCCTGGCTTTTTATCATTGTTGTCACGATCTGCATGAGCATCAGTGTTTTGTATGAGTTTATTGAATGGTGGACGGCGGTGATTCTGGGTCAGGGTGCTGAAGAATTTCTCGGAACCCAGGGCGATCAGTGGGATACCCAATGGGATATGTTCCTGGCAACCGTTGGGGCAATTGCCGGGCAACTGATTTTCTCAAAACTTCAGGACAGGCAAATTACAAAGGTTAAATTTTAAGTGTTAAAGGTTGAATGAAATGGGCACCTCTAAAAACCTCAACAATGTCATCCTCAACTTGATTGGGGATCCATTATAAGGGAAATAAGAAGGTTTTTAGAGGTGCCAAAATACATAAACATCTATCATAACCCCTCTTTCGAACTTTGTATTTATTTTGCGACTTTCATTAGACCCGTGCGTAGCTTGGGGGCGATTCATTCGCCGTTTTTACGGCTTATCAACAACAAAATAGGTTGACATTTTGAGCGAAACCCATCCATCCCGAACGAAAATTATCCTGGCGTTTCTTGCCATTTATCTGATCTGGGGATCCACTTATCTGGCCATTAAAGTTGCCGTTACCAGCTTCCCGCCCTTTTTCATGGCCGGCACCCGGTTTATCACTGCATTTATTATTCTTGGCGGATGGGCCTGGTATCAGGGGGCAAAGCTTCCAACCTGGCCACAAGTCAGGTCAACTCTTGTCATCGGACTTCTTCTGCTGCTTGGCGGAAATGGTGCCGTTTGCTGGGCTGAGCAGAAAGTAGATTCCGGTTTTGCAGCTTTGATTATCACGACAACTCCTCTTTTCATGGTTTTGATTGACCGGATGGGTCCGGCAAAGAAAAAATTACATCCGCCGGTGATGGGTGGAATTTTACTTGGCTTTCTGGGTATCATTTTTCTGATCGGACCTGAAAAATTAGTGGATTATGAACATCTGAATCTTACCGGTATCGTTGCATTGATTTTTGCCACGGCATCATGGGCTGCCGGTTCGGTTTACTCGAGACACAACCCCCTTCCGGTAAATCAGAATCTGAACTCAGCCCTTCAAATGCTGTTTGGCGGTCTGTTTCTGCTGATTTTTTCGGTGCTTTCAGGTGAATATGCCTCTGCTTCTCTGACTTCTGTTACTCCTGAAGGCTGGCTGTCCTGGGCTTATCTGGTTATTTTCGGATCAGTGATTGGTTTTTCTGCGTTTGTATTTTTGCTGAAATGGAGCACGCCGGCAAAAGTCTCAACTTATGCTTATGTCAATCCGATTGTGGCGGTTTTGCTGGGTTATTTCATTTTAGGGGAACCCTTAACTTTAAATATGCTGATCGGCGGCGGAATTATTGTGCTTTCGGTTATCATCATTACGAAGTTTAAGGAATGAGGGTCAGCGGGGTACGGGGTATGTTTTACGCCGTACGACAATTCGTTTATTAAATCCCATTTTGCTTTGCTCACCTGTTTCGAATCCAATCTGTTTTCCTGCCGTATACCTCAAAACGCCAAAAACAAACTTCAGAAATTTTAAACTGGAGTTGTTTTTGGATATAACCGGCTCTTTCCGGTTCAAACCAAATTCTATCAGTTAATCGAAAGTATCCAAACAGATGAAAATCGTTTTTCTGGCACTCGCTATCTGTTATTCCCTTTTTGCTGCTCCACAACTTTTTTCTGCAACTCCCCTCGATAAAGGCATCCAGCTTCTTGAAAAAAAGGATTTCAAAGGTGCAATTCAGTTTTTTAAAGCTAAAGTAAAAGAAAATGAGGACGATGCTTCTGCAAATTATTACCTCGGCCGGTCTTACCTGATGATTGATAAATACGATTTTGCAGTTGAATACTGTGAAAAGGCAGTTGACTTGAATCCGAAAGTGGCTGATCACCATTTCTGGCTGGGTCAGGCTCTTGGACGTAAAATCAGGGAAGTGAATGTTGTGCGGCAGGCGTTTCTTGCACCCGATATTCTTGAAGCATTTGAGAAAACTGTTGAACTTGACCCCAAGCATCTTGGCGGCCTGATCGGACTGACAACCTTTTATACCCAGGCACCTTCAGTTGCGGGTGGTGATCTTGAAAAAGCAAAAACCTTTGCCGCAAGAGTTTCCAAAATCAAAGAAAAACAAGGCAGATTGCTGTTCATTCAGATTTATACCAGGGACGGAAAAACGGCCAAAGCTGAAGAAGAGTTTAAGGCCTATGACAAATCGTTCGTTGATTCCACAGATGGTTACCAGTTTTACAATACTTACGGCTATTTCCTTCTCGAACGGAAAAAGACCGCTGAGGCAGTTCAGAAATTCGAAAAGCAGGCAAAACTGGCACCCAATGATCCGAATGTCTGGGATAGTCTGGGAGATGGACTTCAGGCAGCAGGAAAACCCAAAGAAGCACTTGTGGCCTTTGAAAAAGCGTTAAAACTGAAACCTGATTTCAAACCCTCAAAAGAAAAAGCAGAAGCACTCAGAGCACAACTGAAGGGGAAGTGAAGATAATTACAAGGTTTCAGATTCAGGGTTCAGAAGATCAGTGGTTTGTAAATGAACATTGAAAAGGGGGACCTTTGGCGGGTTTTCAGAGGTGCTCTAAATGGAGCGTCTCTTACAAATAGATAATTTTAACACTCATCACCTTGTCTGCATTTAAATTAAATGAGGCCTTTTTAAATGAAGGTTTGTTTGAAAAGCCAATTGTTTCAAAATTTGAGAATCCGATCCCTTCGGTAGGGAAAATAAATCCTTTATCAATTTCACCGTTGTTGTTTTCATCGTGAAAAATATTTACCGCATAGGTACCAATTGGGATGTCTCTGAATGTTATTACAGACGATCCCTCTATGATTTTTCCTTTCAATATTTTATAGCTTTTCTTAAAGTTTTCATCAGGAATTGAGCCGTCTTTATTGTATAAAGCAAATTGCACTATTCCTTTTGAATTTCTTAGATTTTCGACATTGATTGTTAATGAAACGGTCTTATCTGCCTGATTACCGAATATTGTAAATGGTAGAAAAAGGAAGAACGTAAAAATAACCAGAGTTAGATTTTTCACTTAACAACTTCTCTCTTTTTTGAAAATTTTTCTTTTATACTATCGACCACGTCATAGATTAAAGGAACCAGGAATACGGTTAATATCAATGATGAAAGCAAACCACCGATAATTACCCAAGCCAACCCATTCTTCCATTCACTTGCGGTTCCTTTTCCCAGCGCAATGGGTAACATGCCTATGGCCATTGCCAATGTTGTCATTAAAATAGGACGCATGCGTTCCTTGCCTGCGAGAATTAACGCTTCCTTGAAATGTTTGCCATCAGCTTTCAGTTGATTGGTGAAATCGACAATCAGGATGGCATTTTTTGTTACGAGTCCCATGAGCATAATAAGTCCAAGTTGTGCAAAAAGTGTCAGGTGATTTAATGATAAATTCAGGGCTAAAAATGCCCCGATTGCCGCAACGGGTATACCAAATAACGCTACAAACGGATAAATATAACTGTCGTACAGCGCAATCATGATCAAATAAATCAGAATAAATGAAATAAGTAAAACAGAACCCAGCGCACCAAAACTTTCGTTTTGTGTTTTAATATCTGCACCCCAGCTCAGTTTAACACCTTCGGGCAGTGGTTTTGATTTTAAATAGGTAATCACTTCATCTGCCATTGTTCCGGATGGACGTCCAAATGACTCTGCGGTAAGCGTTACCGAGGCTTGTCTGTTGAGCCGTTCCAAGAGCGAGGGTGAGTTATCTTGAACAACAGTTGCAAATTGCGACAATTCAATTGGAGTATTCATTGGATTGATGATTGTAAGATTCGTGATATCTTCAAAATTTTTGCGATCAAACTCATCAAGCCATATTCTAATTGGATATTCCGTACCATTTTCGGTCAGGGAAGCATCATCATTGCCTGTAAATGCAGTTCTTAAATTCAATCCTACAAAAGCAGTAGTTAGACCTAAACGCTGCATTTTATCTTTGTCGGGAATTACTTTGTATTCGGGGCTTCCTTCCACAACCGATAATTGAACATTGTCAGCTCCGGGAATGGTTTCAATAACCGATTTCAATTCTTGTGATGTTTTCATTACCAACTCAATATCGCCACCACTCAATGTTATTTTGATGGGAGCTCCCTTTGGCAGCAAACCAATTACAGCAACCGAGTAATTAATTCCCGGAAAATCAGAACGTAACTGTTTAAGAAGATATTTCATAAAATCTTCTGTTTTCATGCTTCTTTCATTTGCTGATTTCAACTGGATTGTAAACTCTGATTTATTTGCAGCACCCACACCAAGGCTTCCAATTCCGGTGCTGGGTCCGGCTATATTGCTGAATAATGTCGAAACTTCGGGTTGCTGGAGAATGTAGTTTTCAATTTTCTGGGAGACGATGTTATTCTGCTGAACGGTGATTGTTTTGTCGTATTCCAGGTTCAATCTGAATTTTCCCTGGTCACCTGTTGACATCATTTCTTTGCCAATGATGCCTTGTTTCATTATTCCAAAAGTCAGCACAAAAAGCAGCAAAACAATGCCGGTAAAAATAAGTTTGTGCTTTAGCACCCAAACCAGTTGCTTGCCGTACCATTCAATAAATAGGTTTAATTGATGCTCAAACCAAAGTAAAAAACGGTTCATAAAATTTGTAGGCTGTAAATCTTCTTTTTTTCCGATACGGGAGGCAAGCCAGGGTGTAAGCGTAAATCCTACCAATAAACTGGTTAGCGTAGAGGTGATCACAACAACTGAAAACTGTTTAAGCATATCCGCAACAAAAACCTGCAAAAATAAAATCGGCAAAAATACAACCACATCAACCAAGGTAATTGAGAGGGCAGAAAAGCCAATTTCCATACGACCGTCCATTGCTGCACTGCGTTTTTCTTTTCCTTTATCTAAATGGCGTTGAATATTTTCGAGCACCACAATAGCATCATCGACTAAAATCCCGATGATTAATGACATTGCAAGTAAAGTCATCAAATTCAGGGTATAGCCCAAAAGCCACATCACAGCAAATGCAGTTACAAGGGAAGTTGGGATTGAAATTAATACAATTAAGGAATTGCGATAACTTCTTAAAAACAAAAGCATCACAATAGAAACAAGAATGACGGCCAAAAATAGATCCAGAACAACAGAATTAACTGCTGCAATGGTTTTGTCGGTTGAATCATCGGCTAATATAAATTTTACGCCGGCATTTTTATTCTGCTCCTCAATCACCTTTAACTTTTCACGAACCAGTTTTGAAACCTCTACAGCATTCGCATCACCTTGTTTTTTTAGCATCAGCCCAATACCGTTTACACCATTGTATCTGCTTACTGATACTATTTCTTTAACACCATCGATAACATTGGCAATATCTTTCACATACACCGGGCTGTTGGGCATTGGCATTGCAACCTGCACGTTTATGATGTCATCGATTGTCGTAAATTTCCCGGTAATCCGTACCGAATTATTTTCCTTTTGTGTTTGAACTTTTCCGGCAGGAAGGTCTAATCCTGACCGATTAATGGCATCAACCACCTGACTAAGTGAGATTTTATAATAAACCAATTTTTCTTGATTCACCTTCACCTGAAATTCACGTTCTTCGCCACCGAGCAAAGTTATTTCTGCAACCCCTTTCAATTGTTGAATCTGAGGCAGAAATTCATCTTTCATTTTCTGAAAAAACTGGGTTTCCGGCAAACGACTGGAAGCACTGATGGAGATAATTGGCAAATCGTTGGGTGAGATTTTGCTCATCACCGGACTTTGGATGTCGGCAGGCAAATCTTTCTTGATGTTGTCAATATATCGTTGCGCATCTTGCATGGCTTTGTCAACATTTGTCCCATATTTCAGGTTGGCAATAATTACCGATGCATTGGGCATTGACTTCGTTTCCAGATAATCTACACCTTCCAAATTTGAAAGTGCATCTTCAATTTTTCTTGAAACTGATGTTTCAACTTCCTGGGGTTCTGCTCCCGGATACATTGTCCTGATTACGACTACTGGTTGGTTAAAGTCGGGCAACAGCTCATAACTTAGGTTTTTATAGCCTATAATTCCCAGAAGGGTAAATACGCTAAAAAGAACAATGATCAGCGATGGACGTTTTATGGCAATTTCTGTGATATTCATGATATTTTAGTTCTTAATTGTAACATTGGCACCGTCATATAGATTGATAAACCCGTTCGTAACAATCACGTCGCCCTCTGCCAATCCTTTCTCAATTACAACTTTATTTCCAATTCGTTCAGATAGGGTAATATCACTTAGCAATGCTTTACCCTGCGTTATTTTATATACTTGTGGTCTAATATTGGTACCCACAATTGATGATGACGAAATAACAAGGTGTTTCTTCTCGTTTTCACTTAAAACACGTACATTACCCGACATTCCAGATTTTATTTTCAAATCTGGGGTATTTCCAACTAAAAATTGAACCGGGAAACTATTTCCCATATTGGCCTTACTGCCAATCATAGAAACTTTGCCCTTCAATAAAATTTCGGGAAATGCATCAACGCTGAGTTGTGTTGATTGTCCGACTGTAAACTGATTGATTTTTTGTTCAGGTAAATTGATGGTGAATTTTAATTTCGAAATATCGGTTATTTGCAATAAGGGCATTCCTGGTGCTGCAAAGGCACCTTCCTCGGTCATTTTTGCAGTTACAATACCATTGAACGGCGCTTTGATTGTGGTTTTGTTAATTTGTTCGAGCAGTGTAGCTTTTTGTACGATTGCCAATTTCAAAGCCAATTGCGTTTTTTCAAGTTGTACCCCTTGAATGGCATCGGCATTGGCAAGCATGGTGTATCTTTTCACATCGGTTTCCAATCCTTCAACCTGAATTTCGACCGACTGAAGCTGTAACTTCAGTAACGAGTTGTCCAATTGAATCAGTGCCTGACCTGAATTTACCTGGCTCCCTACATCAACCAGTAATGTGCTGATATTGCCTTGAACTTCGGCACTTATTTTGGTTTCTTTATTCGGTTCAAACGAACCCGAATAAGAATTTTCAGCATTTAAAAACTCAAGTTTCAACGTATCGACCTGAACACTAATGGGAGTTGTTTTATCGTACTGATAGACCCTGTTTTGTGTAGTTTCTTTATTGGTTATCAGACGTAAAACAACCGCAGCAACAAGAACCAGACCAATAACAATGTAGATAATTTTCTTTTTCATAGGTTTCACGATTTTAGGTAATTACTCTCGAACGATTTTTGCCACATTCCTTCAAAAAAACAGGTAAAAGCACTAATACAATTTGAATTCCAATCAAGCTGTTTATTTCCCATGTTTTAATCCATCAGGAAATAAAACCGGGATTTACAAACCCAAACTAACAAATGTTACTGCACAGGTCATTTAAAACAGTTATATGAAATTTTATCCAACCCTTCATTTTTTAAAAATCTCAATGCTGTTTATTTATATTCCCTGTTAATTTTTTTAATTCCAAATCAGCTTTCAGAAAGTCTACAATGGCCGATAAGTGGTTTTGTTGTGCTTCCCGTAAAGCATTATCTGCCATTAAAACATCTGTAAGGTTTGCAGTTCCCTGCTTTTGCTGCAGGCGTGTTTGCTCGTATATATTTTTAGCTAACTCTATTTGAGAAATAGAATGCGAAATATTTTTTTGAGTTACTGCTCTCCGCCGGTTACCGTTCTCTATGAGCATGAGAGTTTGGTCGGTTACCAGTTTTATTTGCAACTGACTATTTTCTAACTCTAACTGTTTCTGAATAATTTTCCGGTAGGTAACGGTTCCATTAAAAAGTGGATAAGAGAATTGCAATCCCACGAAGCTGAATGGGAAGAATTTCAAAAATTCATTCGGTTGTTTATCATACCCAAATCCTGTTTGTCCGTAACTTCCAAACAGTGAAATGGTTGGCAACATCGAATGTTTCAAGGTCTTTAATTCGCTATCGAGAAGCCGGTTTTGGGAATTGACGAGGAGCAAATCAACCGTAGTTGCAGGTGTGTATACAGGTGTGCTGTTGAATAAAATTTCAGTTTCGATAAGAAGATCGCGTGAGGAAGGCAATCCAAGTGACAATTTAAGCAAACTCAAGACCTGTTCAGCATTATTTTCAACAATATCTTTCTGCGTTTTTAGCAGATCCAGCTGGAGTTCAACCTTTTGAACATCAGTCCCTTTTATCATTAAGTTTTGATGCAAAAGCACCAGGCTTTCAAGAAGCTTAGATGTATTTACCAGGTTACTGTCTATAAACGCCAACTGGTGACTGAGAATTTGAGCATTGTAATACAGATTCGAAATCTCAAAATAAACCTGTTCTTCTGTTTTTCTGTATTGAAGTTCTGCTATTTCAGCCCCGATTGCCGAGGATCTGATACCTCCAACAAGTTGCGGGTTGTATAAAGGCAGTGTAACCTGAATTGAAGCACTCATATTGTGAGGAACACCAAATTGAGCTTCCCTGAATTGGCCTTCCTGAGCAGCAGGGTTAAAGGCAGACAAAGGCATAAGTTGATAGGGCAAATCGGGGAAATACTTATAGTCGGCAATTACATTGACTTTAGGTAACAGATTTGAAATGGCTTCTTTTTGTTTCTGTTCGCCTATAGCAACATTATTTCTGCTTATCTGGAGACTTTTATTATGCACTTGTGCAGTGTCGATGCACATTTGCAGAGACCAAATTTGTGCTTGTCCCGGTAGGGCAATACTCATTATTAAGGCAAATGAAAACAAACCAACCTTAGAGTGAATATTCACAAACATCCGAAGTAAATTTTTTTCAGTGTTCATTTTTCATGCTTTTATTAAGAAAAAAGGCAGCTGTTACAAATAAAAAAGTTATGGAAATCCTGAAAATCAGTGCACCAATAGTTTTTGTTTCATAGATGCCACCGGTATCTATGTGTAATAAAAACATAGCAAAAGTTATGATAAGTATACCAGCAGAAATGCTTAGCACTTTTGTTGTCCAGAGTCTTTTTGTAATAATTCCATATCCTGCGAAAAGGTAAAGAAGGCTGCAAATAAGATTTGCAACGGCCACAAATTGCACATAATTTCCTTCCTGAGCTCTGACGCCGAACCAATCAAAAACCAACCCACTGCTTAAAAACAGTGTCAGCAATCCAAAGACGATAATAAATAGAGCAATCGTATAACGAAATACGGTTATTGTTTTCTTTTTCATTTTGATTTACAATAATTTTTTTTGAGTTGCAGGTTTGGGAGCCTTTACAACCAAAATACGAGCCACTGCCGTAGAATTGTTACTTAGGCAGTGAATAATATTTTTAGGACTTTCTACCAAACTATCAGCATTTACTTGAATTTTCTCATCAGCAACCGTCACTTCGGGTGTGCCTTCCAGAATATAAAAAAATACATCGACGGGAGTAATGTGTGGTTTCAGTGCTTCGCCCGGTTGCAGGGTGATGTGCATGACCTGTGCCGAATCATTGTCGTACAATTTCCGAACATCAAGCTTATGTGGCGTTTCTGCAATCGGAGTCTCTGTTACAACTGTAATTTTCATATTATTAGTCTTTTCTTACCATTATTTTAATTGAATTCATTAGCTCCCAACCTCTGTCAATCAGGTTGAAGTCATATTTAGACATGTGCCATTGTTTAACAAACATTCTCAATGACCCCATGATCATAAAGGCCAAATGAGAGGCATCAATATCTGCCCTGATCTCACCCTTGCTCTGCCCGCTTTCAATAATAGCTTTAAGGCTTGCATGGTTTTTACTCATTATTTCTTTCACTTTATCGGTAAGTTCTACCTCGTTGCGAAAAATTTCTTCCGAAAAAATGACGGCAACCAGTGAGGGTGTGGTAGAGAATTTTTTGAAATGATTCAGGAACAGATGTTCAATTTTCGCTGAGGCATGCTCGGTTGAATTCAATTGGCTGGCGAAAAAGGACTCTGAATTTTGTCTGAAAAACTCGAGAATGGCCAGCAGAATCTGAATCTTATTCTCGTAATGGCGATAAATTGCCGACTCAGCGAAACCGATTTTCTTCGCAAGATTTTTAATAGTAAGAGACTGTATGCCGCCTTCTGCAATGATCTCAAGTGATACGTTGATAATCTCTTTTTGTCGGTCTGTTATTTCTGGATTCATTTTCCATACATATAGTTAGTGAATATTCACTCACAATAATAACCAATTTTACTTACAAGTGTCAAATTAATTACCCATAATGTGATTCAGTCAAAAACTGATCGGTCTGTAATGGTTGGTGATTACTTAGGGAAAATGAAAAAAAAGGCCATCCTGACTGTTTGAAAACAAATCAGGATGGGAGAAAGGAAGGGGTCAAAGCCGAAGTTCAATCACAGCTTCAAAAAGTCCGTCATTGGGTTTTCCAGCCGTATTTCTGTTATAGTAATCATAGTCTAACACCAGCTTACTTCGATCGGTGATATAAAAGGCTACTCCGCCAATCCAACGTTCGGCAAGTTTATCACCCGATGCATACTCTGATGTCACCCGGTCATATCGCCCGAAAACATTAATACCCGGATCCCAAACCCTGACATCAGCAAAAACTGAAAATCCGTTCTGATCCACCGGTGAAAAAGAAACTGTATCCTGAATTGCTGTACCCGAATAATTTCCTGTACCCAGAAATCCTGATCCGGTTACAATTAAACCATCAGCTTCATAACTTAAAACTCCTGCGTGATAATACCAATCGGGCGCCTCAGGAATATTTCCTTTACCAACTGCGCCATGATGATGGATTTGAAGCCCGGGAAGCATTTCATGAAACGGTCTGAGCGAAAGCCGTGATTGAATTGTTTTATTCCGGTTATATTCGAGAGCATGATATCCACCACCATTGGTTAGGGAAATCGCCATACTGCCATACTTTCCGGGAAAGGAAGAACTGACCTTTTTCTGATAGTCTTCATCGAGACTTTCGCCGAATTGGGTCATGTAAACCAACCCGAAATCGGCGGAACTCATCACGTTTGTTCGCTCGAGAAACATGGTTCCCTGAACCCGGTAATCGTTTATTGCTTGTTCATAATCGATCCAGGGCAGATGAATCATACCAAATTCCATAAAGGATTTTTTGAGGAAACCAATTTCGGGCAGATTCATTTTCAGAAGCAGATATTTCAGGCGGATTTCAACATCACCCATTCCATCGCCTTCTTTATCAACGGTGATATCGGTCGTGATCTTTCCTGAAAAGGTATCGTTGATTTTCTTTTTGATATCAACATACCCACGCTTCAGGGCAAACTCATCTCTTACTTTATCAGAAAGCTTTCCATTCTGGTAAGCCAAAAACCATTGCATATCGATGGTCAGCCCAGAAAATTGAGACGGAACCTGAGCAACAGGTGGCACAGGTTGAGAAAAAACAGGTACAGCCAGCAGAAGAACTGCCGGCAAATAACGTAAAAACATTAAACCCCCTCATTACACACGGCGCAAAAATAGACAACCCTGTGTTTATTTTACAGTCTTGTCAGCAAAAAAACGGGCATCATTCACGGAATCTGGTTTGGAATCTGATAAAAACTACCGGATTTTATGTTTTTCAGATCAAAAATGGATTTCATGATCACGATTTTACGGGCTTCTGCCATTCTCACCAATTCTGATCCGTCGTTTATTAAGGATGGATTTCTTGTATTTAACGAAAGTGGTATTCTTGAAACCGGGGAGTGGTCTCACTTCCCAAAAGAGAACTATCCAGGAGTTCAGGTAACTAACCTGGAAAACAAAATCCTTTTCCCGGGATTTATTCAAACCCACATCCATCTCTGCCAGACTTTATTTCGCGGACTAGCAGATGATCTGAATCTGCTTGACTGGCTTCAAACCCGGATTTTCCCTTTTGAAAATGCCCATTCGCCGGAATCGATCAAAGTTTCTGCTGAACTCGGACTTCTTGAATTGCTTTCAAACGGAACTACAACCCTTATGGATATGGGTTCGATCCGTCATTATGATTCTGTTCTTGAAGCCGCCGAAAGATTGGGAATCCGGGGCTATTTCGGGAAAGCCCTGATGGATGAAAATCCACTTTTCCCTGGTTTATCAGAAACCAAATCTGAAGCCCTTTCTTCGATGGATGATCAGATTAAATCATGGCATGGCCGTGATTCCGGCCGGATCCGGTATGCAATTACGCCACGATTTGTACTTTCGTGTTCGTCAGATTTGCTTCAGGAATCGCATGACCGGGTAAAAAACGATACAACCCTTCGGTATCACACCCATTCTTCTGAGCAGGAATCTGAACTTGCAGAAGTGAGGAAAAGATTTGGCAAGGATAATGTTGAAGTGTTTGATGAACTCGGATTGCTGGGGAAGGAAACCCTTCTCGCCCATTGTATCTGGCTGAGTGATCATGAAAAGGAATTGCTAAAATCCACCCAAACCCGGATTCTTCACTGTCCGTCTTCCAACCTGAAACTCGGATCCGGAATTGCTTCTGTGCCGGGATTGATGGCGTCCGGAGTTTCAGTGTCGTTGGGTGCAGATGGTGCGCCATGCAATAACAATCTGGATCCGTTTATTGAAATGAGATTGGCGGCGCTGATTCAAAAGCCGGTATTAGGTCCGACTGCAATGCCTGCCAGAACTGTTTTTACAATGGCAACGTCAGGTGGTGCTGAAGCTCTGGGACTGGAAAAGGAAACCGGAAAACTTGCTGCCGGGTTTAAGGCTGATTTCGTGGCCGTTGACCTGAACCGGATCTGGAATCCGGTTGAGCCTGAAACTGAAGATCAGTTTTATTCTGCCCTGGTGTATTCGGCACAAAGGGAAAATGTGACGGATGTCTGGGTGAATTCAAAACTGGTAAAAAGAAACGGAGAATTGACCGTTGCTGATGAAAAAGAAGTGATGCTTCGCGCCCGGAAAGAACTGAAGAAATTGCTGGGAAGAATTTAGGTCTTTTAACAGTGATGATCAGGATGGCCAGGATAAATTCAAAATGGTTAATGGTTTAATTCTGTCAATATTTGTGTGATGTTTAGATGTTTTGCATCTTGAATTTTGTTGGCGTGTTCTGCAACTAATTGAATCCAATCAAACAATTTCGTTTTATCTGTTGTTTTGGTTTTCCAATATTCCGAAAGTTCAAAAGCTGATGTTTGCAAAATGGTTTCAACGATATCTGGGAAATTGTCAAACAAGTTCAGAAATATTCTCGGAACCCTTTGATATATAGTTTTTCCAATTACATAATCTCTTTTTCCTCCAGCTGTAAATAAATCCCGAACATTTGGACAAACAACAGTCTCACGAGTTACCAACCAAATTGCTAATCTTCCGAATTTGTCATTGCTGTTCCCGAAAAGCTCGGGAAAGTAAACCATTGCACGATTTTTCAACTCTTGCTTTTCTTTTGCGGATAAGTTATTCCAAATTTTAATGACTAAACTACTTGGTTTACTGTTGTTTTCGGCATCCATCCACCAAAGATCTTCGCCTGGTTTTAGTTTGCTTTTATAGTAATCTATAATTGGTCTTATTGGATTTTCATTTTTTCGCAAAGTATCATACGGCATTTTGATTTTGTCAAAAATGGTTTTGCCTTGTTCTAAATTCATATCAATTAAATAGCGAGGTGAATGTGTTACCACAACCTCTGAAAGTACTTCTTCATATGGACGACAACGAAATTCTATCGGACTTGCTAATTTTGCAAAGAGCATAAAAATACGTTCTACATTATCAACTCTCGTACTTTCTAAAACGCTATTACCTGTTGTTTTCCAATGGTTTTGTGTAGTCGTTTTTACTTCTACCCCGTAGTATTTTTTCGCAACAATATCTGGGAATTTTTGACCTCCGATTAATTCAATAGAATTTTCAAAAACTGTTCCTATGGCTAAATGTGTCATTACATCTTTAACATACGGCTCAAGATTTCTACCTGAAAGTGTCGCAACTTTCTTTGATGAATTTTTAGCGTGGTCATTCAACTCACTAATTGTTGAGCCGAGTAATAAATCAAATTCGCTTCTATTCTGGTCTGAGTTTACTGAAACAATCATTTCTACTTCTTAAAATATAAGTCCCAAACCGCTTCAATTCTCTTTGCTAAATTGTAAGCTAAAAGTGGTGGAACAGCGTTACCAATAATTTTATATGCTTGTGATGGACTAACTAAATATGCGCCTTTCCGTCCATTTTTATTTTTTATTACAAAATCATAATCTGGTGGAAAAGTTTGGATTAATGCACATTCTCTTGGCGTTAATCTTCTTTCAATTAGTCCTTTTTTTAATTCTTTTTCTATTTTTCCGCCATTAGCAGATGATAGCCGTCTAAATTCAATATTTCCGTGATGTTCAGAACGGATTGTTGGCGCAATTCCCTCCAATTTAATTTCCGTTTGTCCTTGACAATGCTTACCCATAAACTTTGCTTTTGAATAAAATCGTTGGGATAAATCTTCTGTGTTTTCTGGTTCTTCTAAATTTTTAAACAAATCTTTTAGTTGAACAAAATGTTTCAAATTTTTTCCTTCAACTGTGTAAGAATGTGTCGGATTTGGATAGGGATTATATTGTTTTGAAATTATTTCTTTTTCTAATTCTGCTAAAGCAGATTTTTTCAAAGCAGATTTTTTAATTCCAATAAAAATCACTCTTTCTCTCGATTGAGGAACACCATAATCAGCCGAATGTAAAACTTGTGGGTCAAGTACAATGTATCCGTTTCCATTTGCGGATGAAAAGTCGTTTTGAATAATTGATTTTACATCGCCAAGATTAACCAAGCCTTTCACATTTTCTGCTATGAAGATTTTAGGTTGGGTAATTTCAATCACTTCTTTCATCCACATATAAAGTTTTCCGCGAGTTTCAGCAGAAGCGGTTTCTTTTTCTATGAGTTGTCCTTTGTGATTTTTATGAGAATTAAACCCATTTCTTTTTCCAGCGACACTAAAATCTTGGCAAGGAAATCCGCCCGTAACTATATCAACATCTTCGGGAAAGACATTTACACCGTTTCTATTCATTTTTACTAAATCAACAATGCTTTCCTTGTAAAAATCTTCTATGTTATGTCCTTTTTTTGAGAAATAGTTGACCCAAGCATTTCTGGCATCGGTCAAAATATCGTTGGCAAAAACAGTTTTAAATTTTGTTTTTTTAAGTTGTACAAAACCGTTTTTTAGTTCCTTTTCAATGAAATGTGGTGTTAATACTTCATTTATTGATTGTTGCAAAACCGCAAAGCCACCTTCAAAACCTAAATCCATTCCACCACAACCAGAAAAAAGAGAAAGCACCTTCAATGTTTCATTCTTGTTTTCGATTGTTGGTTTAATCGATGATTTTGGATAATATAAAATTTCCAGTTGTGGTTCCTTAACTACGCTTAATTCTGCTTCTAAAGTTTCTGTATGCATAAGTTATTTTTTCACAAGGTTTGACTTTAGATATTTCACTTTTTCTTCCGCAACTTTCAAAACTTTGCTTGCACATTCTTCGTCTGCGATTTCATAAGCAATTCTTTCGCTGATAAATTGAACTAATAAATCTTCTTTGTCAAGATTTAGGATTTCTGCAAGTTTTATGATGTTGTCTTTTGTTGGTTTACGTTCGTTTCGTTCAATTTTACTCAAAATTGCCTGGTCAATGTCGAGATAGGAAGCTACATGCCGAAGTAGCAAGCCCAAACTTTCTCTTTTTGCTCTAATTATTTGTCCGACCGTTACCATATGAATAATTTCACTTGACATGATTTGTCAAATATAAGTTGTCATTTTGAATAGTGCAATTTTTCTATTGTTGGTTTTGTCGAGTTTTTTGGAAATTCAAGTTTTTTTGTTTTGTGTGATTGCTTTGGGCGGTTAGAAACCAAATGTGCTTGAATGTTCGGTGGTTTTCGGGGGTGTCGCAATACGAATTATATGACGCCATAGTAAATGACATTGTTACAGGCTGAAATTGAATTTGTAACCACAGCGTGGTGACCTGTTTGTAGTAAATAAATTTCAAAAATCCCATTTCGTCCGGCCACAAATTTGTTAAAAACGATTCTGTTTTCGGACGAAATATGGCAAAAATCATTCAACCCCCTTGGGGTTGGGATTGTTTTTATCGCCTTTCCACCGGGTTTCACCCGGGGCTATTCATGTTAAATCTCGTTGGGATTGTTTTGGGGATGCCCCTTGGGTCCACCATCATTTTCCGCCCGGAATAAAATTCACCACCTTCCGTTAATTCAATGGCCGGGCGTTGACGAGTTAAATAACCAACTGCTACAAACGGGTCACCGCTCTGGAGTTCCTTTTCCCTGAATCCCACTTTTTATTTCCACCAAAACCTAAACCATATTTCTCCCCCCAATTAACACTAAAAAATTCTCTAATCTTCATCTAATATTCCTAGAATGGACTATTTATTCCATAAGCACCATCTTTGGACTTATTAGTCTACAATAGGAAAACTATGAACTTCAAAAAGCTGTTTGCTGGTTTCATTCTTCTGTCGGTTGCCGTCCCAACTTTTGCACAAACAGACAGTTTGTTGGCGGGAAAAGGTGCTGATTTTTTCAAATCGAAATGTATCTCCTGCCATGCGTTCGGGAAAGTTCTGGTAGGTCCTGATCTCAGTCTATCAAAAACAAAAACGGATGCAGACCTGATTCTGGCCTTTGATAGGATGGAGGCAATGGTGGGTCCGATTTCTGTTGATCAGCGAAATCAGCTTCTTGCCCTGATCCATGCAGAAAATCCGGATGCGATATTAAATCCGCCGGTACCAGAAGGAATTGTTGAAAAACTTCCCGGAGATCCTGCAACCGGTGAATCCCTTTATTACGGTGAAACAGCTCTGACTAATGGTGGCATGTCGTGTGTATCCTGTCACTCCTCTTTTAGAAATTCAGGTCCCGGTGGCGGAAAATTGGGACTACCGTTAACCGGCACATTTTCAAAATTTGGCGGATCGGGTTTAACTTCCGCCATCAAAAATGCAGCCTTCCCGACCATGCGTGAACCTTACCGGAATCACGAAATCACCCAAACTGAAGCTGAACATCTTGCTGCCTACCTGCAATCTGTTGATGCTCAACCTGTAGTTACCAATTCATTCACCCTGATTTTTTCTTCACTGATTGGCGGTGCCTTTTTATTCGGACTTCTGGGCGTTTTGTACCGGAACCGGCTCATCAGCGTACGCCAAACCCTGAAATCCTGATCGGAAAGGAACACGACCATGTCATGGATACAAGATATTTTAAATCCGGATGCAAGAAGCTGGGAACAATTTTACCGGAACCGCTGGCAATACGATAAAATCGTAAGAAGCACACACGGCGTGAACTGTACCGGTGGCTGCAGCTGGAATATATACGTCAAAAACGGCATCATCACCTGGGAAATGCAGGCGCTCGATTATCCGAAAATTGCCCGTGACATTCCGCCTTACGAACCCCGTGGCTGCCAGAGAGGAATTTCTTATTCCTGGTACATTTACTCGCCCATCCGGGTGAAATATCCGTACATCCGGGGAATGCTGTATGACATCTGGAAGGCTGCAAAAGTCGCTTCCGGCGGAAATGCTTACGAAGCCTGGAAATCCATCCAGGAAAATCCGGTTTTGCGAAAAAAATATCAGCAAGCACGGGGAAAAGGCGGGCTTCGCCGGTTTTCGTGGGATGAAGCCAATGAGCTGATGGCCGCTTCGAATTTGTACACGTCACAGAAATGGGGTTCAGACCGGATCATTGGGTTTTCGCCAATTCCGGCCATGTCTATGGTCTCCTACGCCTCGGGAGCCCGGTTTCTGCAACTTATGGGCGGCGTTTGCCTGAGTTTTTACGATTGGTACTGTGACCTTCCGCCGGCTTCACCAGAAATCTGGGGCGAGCAGACAGACGTTGCTGAAAGTGCTGACTGGTTCCATTCCAAATTTATCGCCGTTGTGGGTTCAAACGTGTTCATGACCCGCACACCCGACGCTCACTTTCTCGTTGAAAGCCGGCACAATGGCTCGAAAGTTGTCGTTTTCGCACCCGATTTTAACATGACCGCCAAAACCGCAGATGAGTGGATTCCCATCCACCAGGGTCAGGATTCAGCTTTTTGGATGGCCGTCGGTCACGTCATCCTGAAAGAAAAATTCATTGACAGTCAGGTTCCCTACTTCCAGCAGTATGTCAAAGAGAAAACCGACATGCCATTTGTCGTCAAACTGACAAAAAAAGAAGACGGAACCTTCACCGCCGGAAGCTTGCTTCGTGCCTCTGAAGTAAAATCCACCGCCGGAGAAGACAATGCTGAATGGAAAACTTTCATTTTTGACGGAAATACGAAAAAACTAGCCCTTCCAACCGGAACACTCGGTTTCCGATGGCAGAAGGAAAAGGGAAAGTGGAATCTGAAATCAGAAGATGCCGTTTCAGGGAAGGAAACGGATCCGGTTCTCTCCCTGCTCGGGATGGAAGATGAAACCATTCAGGTTACCTTCAATGATTTCTCGGAATCCACCAATGATAAGGTTGTTGCCCGTCCGGTTCCGGCAAAAAAAGTAAAAACGGTCAATGGCGAAGAAATTGTGACCACTGTTTTTGATCTGATGCTGGCACAATACAGCGTTGATCGTGGATTTGGCGGATTTTCATCGTCCTATCAGGATGAAGAAACCCCGAATACCCCCGCCTGGCAGGAAAAATTCACCGGGGTTGACCGTGAACTCGTCATAAAATTTGCTCAGGAATGGGCAGCAACCGCCCAGCAAACCAATGGAAAATGTTCGGTGATTATTGGAGCCGGCGCCAACCATTGGTATCACAACAACCTGATGTACCGGGCACCGATTTCAGTGCTCATGATGACCGGTTGCATCGGTGTAAACGGCGGCGGACTGAATCACTACGTCGGTCAGGAAAAACTCGTTCCGCAGACATCGTGGGGTCCGGTTGCCTTTGGTGCAGATTGGGGTGCTCCGCCCCGGCAGCAAAATGCGCCCTCCTTCCACTACATTCATTCCGATCAGTGGCGGTACGACAAACCTTTTCAGGATATGTGTGCCGTTTCAGACAACTCACACTCCATGGCATCAGGGCACACCATTGACCGGAATATTCAGGCCGTCAGAAATGGCTGGATGCCCTGCTATCCGCAATTCAACCGGCCCAATGCCGACCTGATTGATGAAGCTGTGAAAACCGGCGCAAAAACCGATGAAGACATCATTGCTTACGTGGTTCAGCAACTGAAAGAACGAAAACTCAAGTTCTCAATTGAAGATCCTGACGCCGAAGAAAACTGGCCGAGAACTTTTTACATCTGGCGTGGCAATGCGCTCATGTCTTCCGCAAAAGGACACGAATATTTCTTACGGCATTATCTGGGAACACATGACAACGCCATCGCCGGAGAAATTGAACCAGAAGACGTGAAGGAAGTCACCTGGCACGATAAACTTCCGGTTGGTAAAATGGATTTAATTGTGGATCTGAATTTCCGGATGGATACATCGGCCCTTTATTCTGACATCATACTTCCGGCAGCGACCTTCTATGAAAAGAATGATCTGAACACAACCGATATGCACTCGTTCATTCATCCGCTTCAGGCCGCCGTTACCCCGTGCTGGGAATCAAAACCCGACTGGGATATTTTCAGGGGAATCGCCGAAGCCACCTCAAAACTGGCTCAGGACCTGAACCTTCCCGTCGTTCGTGATCTGATTGCATCGCCGATTATGCACGACACGCCGGGTGAAATGGCACAGCCAAAAGTAAAAGACTGGATTACCGGAGAATGTGAACCGATTCCGGGAAAAACCATGCCGTCCTTCCGGGTTGTAGAACGGGATCCGAAAGCAGTTTTCAACAAATTCATTTCTGTTGGCCCTGCGATCAGAAAAAATGGTTTGGGCATGCACGGCATTCACATTGATGTGGAAGACGTTCATGATCAGCACATGAAAGAGTATCCAACAGAAAAATGGGGCGGAAACGAGTATATTTCGCTTCGTCAGGATAAATCAGTCTGTGAATTTATTCTGGCTTTTGCCGCCGAAACCAACGGTGAACTGGCTTACCGGGCGTTTGAATACGAATCGCAGAAAACCGGACTTGATCTCACCGATCTGGCTTCACCCACTCGCGGAATCAAATTCACCTTTGAAGATATCGCCAACAATCCGCGCCGGGTTCTCACCACGCCGTTCTGGACCGGATTTACCACACAGGGAAGAACGTATTCGGCCTACACGCTAAACAATGAACGACGGGTTCCCTGGCGAACGTTAACCGGCCGGCAGCATTTTTACCTCGATCACGAAACCTACGTGGCCTACGGTGAAAACCTTCCCACACATAAACCGGCCGTTGATGCCGTAACCTATGGCGATCTGGTTAAATCGTCGCTGAACGGCGATCCCATCAGCCTGAATTATATCACACCTCACGGAAAATGGGGCATTCACTCCACTTATGGCGATACACTCAGAATGAAAACACTGAGCCGCGGAATTGAACCGTTGTGGATCAACAATAAAGATGCGGAACTCATTGGCATCGTGGATAACGACTGGGTTGAAGTGTACAATGACAACGGTGTGGTTTGTACAAGAGCCTGTGTGACGCACCGGGTTCCGAGGGGAATGTGCATGATTTATCACTCACCGGAACGGACACTTTCAGTGCCGAAATCACCCGAGCGGGGAAATAAACGAGCCGGCGGACATAACAGTCTGACACGGGTTCGTCTGAAACCGCTGTTTATGATTGGCGGATATGCCCAGTTTACCTACGCCTTTAATTATTGGGGTCCGACCGGTGTAAACCGTGAAACCCAGGTTCTGATTAAAAAATTAGCGAAAAAAGAATTTTGAGCCGGTACAGAAAAAGGAGAAAATGATGAATGTAAGATCGCACGTCTCGATGGTTTTTCATCTTGACAAATGTATCGGATGTCACACCTGTTCAGTCGCCTGCAAAAACATCTGGACCGACCGTGAAGGTGCGGAATATATGTGGTGGAACAATGTGGAAACCAAGCCCGGAACCGGCTTCCCTGTTCAGTGGGAAAATCAGGAAAAATACAAGGGTGGCTGGAAGCTCGACGGGAAAAAGCTCAAACTGAGGTCACAGTCCAAATCCGGACATTGGTTCAGCTTGTTTTACAACCCAAATCAACCCGGCCTGGATGAGTATTACGAACCCTGGACCTATAAATATCAGGATTTGTTTGATGCACCTGCCGGCACTGATCAGCCAACGGCCATTCCCGTTTCAAAAATCACCGGTCAACCGATTGATATCAAAGCCGGTCCGAACTGGGATGATGATTTATCAGGCTCCACAATCTATGCGAAAAACGATCCCAATTTTGGCGGACTGACTGATCAGGAAAAAGAACAGTTGCTGGAAATTGAAAACATCGCCATGATGTACCTGCCCAGAATCTGTAACCATTGTACAAATCCGTCTTGTGTCGCCGCCTGTCCGTCAGGTGCGATTTACAAACGGGGAGAAGATGGCATTGTTTTGATCAATCAGGATAAATGCCGGGGATGGCGGGCTTGCGTGGCTGCATGTCCGTACAAAAAAATCTATTATAACTGGAAAACCGGTAAATCAGAAAAATGTATTTTGTGCTATCCACGTCTTGAAACCGGTCAGGCTCCCGCCTGTTTTCATTCGTGCGTTGGAAGAATCCGGTACATGGGTGTGATTTTGTATGATGCCGACCGGATTGAAGACTCGATGAAAGTTGAAGATCACGATCTGGTTGAATCACAGAGAAGTCTGATTTTAAATCCGTTTGATCCGGAGGTTATTGCAGCGGCAAAACGTAACGGGATTACCCCTGAAACCATTGAAGCAGCCCAGCATTCACCGGTTTACAAATATGTGATGGAATGGAAACTTGCCCTTCCGCTGCATATCGAATACCGGACGGCACCCATGCTGTTTTACGTTCCGCCCTTGCTGCCCGTGATGGGCCGTGTTGAAAACGGAATATACAACCACACCGTTGACGAGTTTTTCTCAGGCCTGGGAAGGGCACGGATGACGCTGGATTATCTGTCGAATCTGTTCAGCGCCGGGAACAAGGAAATCATCACGTATTCCGTCAGAAAAATGCTGGCTGTGAGATATTACCGCCGGTTCAGAGAAGTTGCCGATTTCGATCATGACCGGGTAAAGGAAATTCTGGCTGCCGCAGACTGCACACCCGAACAGGCCGATGCCATTTACGAAATGACCAGTTTACCCACCGTTGAAGAACGGTTTGTTCTTGCACCCATGCAAAGAGAAATGGCTATCGAACCCACCATGGATCCGGAAGTGTGCAAAAGCTGCACCGGCTTCGGAACTGTAAATCCGCCGGCGAGAGGAAATTAAGATGGAAAACCTGACCAAAGCCGCTTCAGTCGAAGCTGAAAGCCTGTTTCCGTTGCTGGCTGATCTTCTTGACTACCCTACTGAATCGATGATGGAAACTATCGAAAAGGTAAGTCTTGCCCTTCCTGAAGATATCCGGACTCATTCTGAACTTTATGCAGACTGGCAAACCTTTGTGAATCTTGCAACAAAGTTCAGAATGGAAGGGATGCAGGAAATTTACACGTCAACTTTTGATCTGAACCCGGTTTGCCCGCTCTTCATTTCGATCGGATTGTTTGGCGAGGAAAATTTCAACCGGAGTTTGTTCATGGCCCGGATGATTGATGCTTTCAACATTTACGGATTCTGTCTGCATCCGGGTGAACTTCCCGATTCCATCCCGACTTTGCTTCGGTTTGCTCCCTATATCATTGAGGAGGAACGGTACAAAAGCTTCATCGATGACTGTCTGATTAAACCCTCAACCGATATGCTGCCGAAACTGGAAGAAAAAAACAATCCGTACGCAGCCATTTTCAAACTCATTCTTCACCTGACGAAAACAGAAATTCACCAGGAGATTCATCATGCTTGATTTATTTTTCCTTGCCGGGCTTCCCTACGTTGCCGTTTTTACGATGGTTGTGGGTTCCATTTACCGGTTCAATTCAAACCGGTTCAGTTATTCGGCGTTATCGTCTCAGTTTCTTGAAAATGACAAGGTGTTCTGGGGATCGCTTCCCTGGCATCTTGGGCTTGGAATTGTGTTTTTCGGACACCTGATTGCCTTCCTTTTTCCGGGATTCTGGCAGGATTTAACCTCCGGCGGAACGATGGTGATTCTGATTGAGATTACAGGACTCGCTGCAGCTGTTGCGTGTTTTATCGGCTTGCTCGTTTTGTTTATCCGCAGACTTTTCACCAGCCGGATTCAGGCAGTAACCTCAACTATGGATCTGGTGATTCTGCTTTTACTTCTCGTTCAGATTGTTCTCGGCATTCTGACTGCGGTTTTATACCCGTGGGGTTCTTCATGGGCACCCGGAACCATGTCACCGTATCTGTGGAGTCTGGCTTCCTTTTCACCCAACATCGCCTTCGTGGAAAACCTGCCCATCATCGTAAAACTTCACCTGATTTTTGCCTGGGTGATCATTTTACTGATTCCGTTCAGCCGGTTGGTTCACGCCTTTTCACTGCCCTTCCGGTATTTCACACGGCCACCGCAAGTGGTGATCTGGAATAGAAGGAAGTAGGAAACGTGGTAGGTGGTATGTGATACGTGGTCAGTGGGAAAATCCGGTCACTGAGCGGAGTCGAAGTGCCCGGATTTTTGGTCTAAAGAGGACATGTAAAATTCCCCTCCTTTTGTAAAGGAGGGGTGGCGAAGCCGGGGTGGTTTATCTGAAACTCATAAAAATGCAAACCACCCCTAACCCCTCCTTTGGAAAAGGAGGGGAACCATGGAAAAATCGATACTGGATCCCGGATCTAGTCCGGGATGACAAAAAAAATAATCCAACAAAGGAATAAACATGAAAACCAACATCCCAAACTGGGAGCCCGAAAATGAAGCCTTCTGGAATTCTACCGGAAAATCGATCGCCAGAAAAAACCTTTTCATTTCAGTTCCGGCACTTTTGGTGGCCTTTTCGACGTGGATGTTGTGGAGCATTATTACCGTTCAGATGAAAAATCTGGGATTCCCGTTTGATGATCAGCAACTTTTCAATCTTTCCGCCATTGCCGGACTTGCCGGCGCCACACTTCGGATTCCCAACGCCTTTCTGATCGCCATTTCCGGCGGAAGAAATGTGATTGCTTACACTACACAATTACTTCTGATTCCTGCGCTTGGAATTGGAATTGCTCTTCAGGATCCGAATACTTCCTATCTCACTTTTGTCATTCTTGCAGCTTTATCAGGAATCGGTGGCGGAAATTTTGCCTCCTCAATGTCAAATATTTCCTTTTTCTTTCCGAAAAAAATGCAGGGTGCCGCACTCGGTATCAATGCAGGAATAGGAAATCTGGGAGTTTCTGTCATGCAGGTTTTCGTGCCAATGGCCATGACGGTCGGACTTTTTGGGGCTGCCGGCGGTGCCGGATATGAACTCTCAAAAAATGGAGTGGTTTCTCTGGTTTACATTCAAAATTCAGGACTGATCTGGGTGCCGGTTTTAATTGTTTTATTTTTTCTTGCCAGGGCAGGAATGAATAATCTTCCGGTTTCTGACACGAGTTCAACCTTTGTTGCTGTGATGAAAGCAACCGGACTCATTCTGATCGGATTTATTGGTGCTTCCCTCGGTATCTGGCTGATGTTTTTTATGAAATGGAATTTATGGATTGTTCTGCCAATCACGATTCTGTTTACCCTCGGCCTCATGAGACTGATTCCCGGAAAAGTTCAGGAAAATCTAAAGAAACAGTTCGCCATTTTTTCAAACCGCCACACCTGGGTCATGACCGTTTTATACATCATGACGTTTGGTTCTTTTATCGGATATTCTGCAGCACTTCCCTTGCTCATTAAAATTGTCTTCGGTGCCCCGCTTACTGACGGAACTCCAAATCCCGATGCACCAAATCCGTTTGCTTACGCATGGTTGGGTCCATTGGTTGGATCACTGATCCGCCCGGTTGGTGGCTGGCTTTCCGATAAAGTCGGCGGCGCAAAAGTAACCTTATGGAATACGGTTGTCATGATCCTTGCCGCACTTGGAGTTGCATGGACGGTCATTCAGGCCAGACAAGGCGATTCACCGGTCGATTTTTTCATGCCGTTCCTTTTACTGTTCCTTCTTTTATTTGTAACAACCGGAATTGGCAACGGATCTACCTTCCGGATGATTCCCGTCATTTTTGAACCTGCACAGGCAGGTCCGGTTTTAGGATGGACGTCTGCCATAGCAGCTTATGGCGCCATGATTGTTCCAAAAGTATTCGGGGAGCAGGTCAAGGCCGGAACTCCGGAATATGCACTTTTCGGATTTACCATTTTCTACGTACTCTGTCTGGTTCTCTGCTGGTGGTTTTATGCCAGAAAAAATGCAGAAAAACCATGCTGAGAATGGTTACGGGTCACATATTACGGGTAACAGGTTAAAGGATTAAATTCCCCTCCCCCGATAAAATCTGGATTTACAACTTATTAAGGAGGGGAAAATCTGGTCACTGAGCGGAGTCGAAGTGCCCAGATTGGGGTGGTGTCCAATCTTGGGTTTTGGGGAAACAGCCAAACCACTCCTTACCCCCCGAAAGCGTTCGGGGCAGGCTCTCCTTTAAAAAAGGAGGGGAATAGTAACAAACTAAAAATCCCTTCCGCGTCAATCCGTGGGATCTTTTAACCCGGCAAGAAAACTTGCTTGGGAGCGGGAGAAAAATCACTTCAGGAATCAGCCATGACAGAAGATCCGAAAGCCATTAAAATCCTCATCATGAACACCCTCGCCTTCAGTCTGTGTTTTGCAGTCTGGATGCTCAACGGTGTTCTGGTCACCTTCCTCACCACAAACGGCGTCTATAAATGGAGTCCTCTTGAAATTGGCGTTCTCATGGCCATTCCCGTCCTGACCGGCTCACTCATCAGGTTGCCGGTTGGAATCTGGACAGACAAATACGGTGGCCGGATTGTCTATTTCTGGGTTTTAATTGCTTCTGCCATCGGACTGGTTTACCTCCATGTCGCCCACACTTATTTTGATTTCGTAGTTGCCTCTCTCATTTTCGGACTTTCCGGAACTGCGTTTGCGGTTGGGATTGCTTACACCTCAGTCTGGTTTTCAAAAAAACATCAGGGATTTGCTCTCGGGATTTTTGGTGCCGGAAATGCCGGTTCAGCCATTACTTTACTTGGGGCACCCAAACTGCTCAATTACTTCACGGCAAACGGAACTTACCTGGAAGGTTGGCGCTGGCTTCCGATTGTTTACGCAATCGTTATCGTACTGATGGCGATTGCCTTCTGGTTCCTGACCGAACATAAACTCACGCCTCACGGTGCGGGCAAAACCTTTTCTGAACGGATGGCTCCGCTCCGGCACATGAGAGTCTGGCGGTTTGGTGCCTATTACTTTCTCGTTTTTGGCGGATTTGTAGGCTTGTCTCAATGGCTTGTACCCTATTATGTAAAAGGATACGGTGCTTCACTTGTTTTTGCGGGCGCACTCGCAGCTATTTTTTCCTTTCCATCCGGAGTCATCCGGGCGTTGGGCGGATGGCTTTCTGATCACTTTGGTGCAAGAAGAGTGATGTACTGGGTTTTAAGTACCATCGGGATTTTCTGCTTTCTGCTTTTCTTTCCCCAAATGACGATTCTTTCTCCCGGAAACGGAATTACGGCTTCTGAACCCGGTAAAATCATTTCACTTTCAGGGAAAGAAATGATTGTCGAAAACCCCAAATCAGGCAATAAAATTACTTACAAAATTTCAGGACAGGCACCCGCCGCAACCAACATGGAACTGGATACCCAGAAGGGTGACAGCCATATCTGGCCAACTTCCACCACCTGGCAATACTGGACAGAAAGAACCGTTAATTCAAACGGCGAAAATGCTGCTTTTAAAGTTGGCGACGAAGTTAAAAAAGGGGAGTTACTTGCCAGAGGAATGACCCAGATTTATTTCCAGGCGAACATTTATATTTTCACTTTTTTCGTTTTTGTGATCGGCATTGCCATGGGAATCGGGAAAGCTGCTGTTTACAAATACATTCCGGACTATTTTCCTGAGGATGTGGGTGTTGTTGGCGGAATGGTTGGCGTTCTCGGTGGTCTTGGCGGTTTTTTCACACCCATTATCTTCGGATGGTTACTGCAGGCAACCGGAATCTGGACGACAAGCTGGATGTTTTTCGCTTTGTTCACGTTGATTTGTCTGGTCTGGCTCCACATGGTTGTTCAGAAAATGATGAGAAGTGAAGCTCCGTTTCTGAGCCGCCGGATTGAAAATGAAACCCTGACGATCAACAACTAAATGTCTGCCCTTTTAACCGATCAGTTTGGCAGGGTTCACACCTATCTCAGAATCTCGCTGACCCCGGCCTGCAATTTCAGGTGTACGTATTGTATGCCGGATGGCGAAAATCCGGCTCTTTCTTCATCCCGTTTATTGTCTGCAATGGAAATCATAAAACTGGTTTCCTGGCTGGCGGATGAAGGCGTAACCAAAGTCAGATTAACCGGCGGGGAACCCACAATCCGGAAAGATCTTGTTGAAATAGTTGAAGGAATTAGCCAGATCCCGCAAATCAAACAAATCGGAATGACAACTAACGGATTTCTTCTGGGTGAGCAGTTACCCCGGTTGGTTGATGCCGGCCTGACTTCCGTCAACATCAGTCTCGATTCACTTTCTGAACCAACTTTCCGGAAAATTTCAGGAACAAACGGCCTTTCCCGCGTTCTGGACTCCATTCATCTGGCCTTGCAAACGCCGGGAATTGAAGTAAAAATCAACTCAGTTCTTATGCGTGGAATCAACGGAACCGAAGCACCCGATCTGGTGCGGTATTTTTTAAACCATAAAACAGAACTCCGCTTTATAGAATTTATGCCCTTTGGCGGAAACCACTGGGAACTTTCAAAGTTTGTGTCATCCGCAGAAACCCGGCTTCTCATCAGTAACCAGTTTGAACACGAAAAAATAAACGAAGCTCATGATTCTGTTTCAGATTCTTTCCAAATCAAAAATCATCCGCTGAAAGTGGGATTCATTTCAAGTATAACCGATCATTTCTGCAGTTCCTGTTCCCGTATCCGCTTAACGGCTGACGGCAAATTCCGTTCCTGTCTGTTTGATGATGGTGAAGTTGATCTGCTCACCCCCCTGCGGAAAGGAGCAGAAAAACAGGAGATTCTTTCTCACCTTGCCGGTCATCTGATCAATAAACCGGCCAAACACGGCGGACATGATTTTTCTGTCCAAACAACTCAAAGAAGTATGACTTCCATTGGTGGGTAGCCCAATTTCTAATCCATCTCTAATTTTTACCAATAGACAAATTACTCTTATTCATCCGATCTTGCAGATATTAATTATATCCTATATAGTCCATGAATAAATTTTTTAATACTTTTTATCCTCCCCCTGAATGGCGGCCTGTTGTTCTTGTTCTGCTTGCCGGAATTGTAGGAATCGGCATGTACACACTTTACATTTCGAATGCCCTTTCTTACCTGTCAGATGACCCGAAAGCCTGTGTCAACTGCCACATCATGGCACCTCAGTATGCAACCTGGCAAACAGGGAGCCATGGCCGGGTTGCTTCCTGCAACGACTGTCACGTCCCACACGACAATGTGTTCAGAAAATATTACTTCAAAGCTCAGGATGGCCTTCGTCATGCTACAATGTTCACCCTCAGAATGGAACCTCAGGTTATTCATGTGAAGGAAGCCGGGATTGGCGTCATCAAGGAAAACTGCATCAGATGTCACTCAACTCTTTTAGCTGATAACTTCCACATTTCCCCAGAAAATGCAGACCGGAATTGCTGGTCGTGCCATCAGCAAACTCCGCACGGTCGGGTCAACAGTTTATCATCTGTTCCCTATACCAGAGTGCCGGTTTTCAATTCACCGGTTTCCAATCAGGTCAACACGATATTAAATCAGAAATCAAAACCAGATTCAACACTTAAGTAACGGAACTATTATGAAACGAATGATCGATCTTATTCAGCAACGTCCATGGGTGGGCTGGGTGCTTTTTCTGGGTACCGTTGCCATTGTTTTCGGCCTTTCAATTCTGGCGTCAACTATTGTTGAACGTCGGACAGAAGCCAAATTTGCCTATCTGCCAATCAAACCACTTCCCGACAATGAACCCAGAAATGAAGTCTGGGGTGAGAGTTTCCCGAGAGAATATGAAACCTTTCTCAAAACGGCCGATACCACCTTCAAAAGCAAATTTGGTGGTGGCGCAGAACTCGATTATCTCGAAGATTCTCCGGCTCTGGTTGTCATGTGGGCCGGATATCCGTTTTCCCGTGATTACAAGCAGTCACGCGGACACTTTTACGCCATTGATGACATCCGGACGACGTTAAGAACCACTGCACCGCTTCCTGCAACCTGCTGGACGTGTAAAAGCACTGATGTTCCCCGCCTGATGGAGATGAACGGAATCGAAGAATTTTATAAAGGAAAGTGGAAAGATAAAGGTGCCGAAGTGGTGAATGCCATTGGTTGCCAGGATTGCCACGATCCCAAAACTATGAATCTCAGAATCACACGTCCGGCTTTGGTTGAAGCATTTGAGAAAATGGGAAAAGACATCAATAAAGCTTCCCATCAGGATATGAGATCACTTGTTTGCGCACAATGCCATGTTGAGTATTATTTCAAAGGTGACGGAAAATATCTGACGTTCCCGTGGGAAAAGGGAACCGGTGTAGAAGCCATTGAAGCTTATTACGATTCGATTGCTTTTTCTGACTGGACGCATACGCTCAGCAAAACCCCGATGATCAAGGCACAGCATCCCGATTATGAACTTTTCCAGCAAGGAATTCATGCGCAACGTGGCGTTTCCTGCGCCGATTGCCACATGCCGTACAAATCTGAAGGTGCTGTGAAATTTACTGATCACCAGATTCAATCCCCTCTGAATAATGTTTCCAATTCCTGTCAGGTTTGTCACCGTGAAAGCGAAGCTACTCTGGTTAAAAATGTTACCGACCGTCAGGATAAAATCAGAGAACTCCGGCTGATTTCTGAAAGATTGCTGGCCACGGTTCATATTGAAGCCAAAGCTGCCTGGGATGCCGGTGCAACTGAAGCCGAAATGAAACCAGCGTTAACCTTCATCCGTCACGCACAATGGAGATGGGATTATGTGGGCGCTTCCAACGGACTTGGTTTCCATGCCCCACAGGAATCTGCACGGATTCTCGGAACTGCCATCGACAAAGCTCAGGAAGCCCGTCTTGCTATTTACCGGATTTTAGCCAAACACGGAAAAACTGATGTGGTTGCCCTCCCTGACCTGACAACCAAAGCAAAAGCTCAGGCTTTCATTGGGTTGGATATGAAAAAACTGGAAGCCGAAAAAGCTGAGTTCATGAAAACTGTCGTTCCTGAGTGGGATAAAAAAGCCAAAGAACGGGAAGCTGCCTATCCGAAAGCAACCCCCTCTACAGGAACTGGAAACTGAGATTTGCACTTGCGGGCGATCTGGTGGTCGCCCCTACCCAAATCATTCTAACTTCCATCTTCTTACTTCTATCTACTTCTCCAAAAAAAGGAACACCATGAAAAAAGTACTCTTTGTTTCCGGACTACTACTTTCAACCGGAATTTTATTTGCCCAGGAACAACCCAATCCAATCAAATTTGGCGGATCTGTTCAGCTTCGATCAGAACTTGACGGACGTGATTTCAAAAACGCTTCAGCACCCAACACTTTTACCACCATGAGAACCCGGCTTTCAGCAGAAAAAGGACTTGGTGCAATCGGTAAAGTGTTCCTTGAACTTCAGGATACCCGAACCTTTGGCGCAACTTCAGGTTCCACCATCAGCAATGATAAAAATATTGATGCCCATCAGGCTTTTATTTTAATTCCGCTTACCGAAGAAAATCTCACCCTTCAGGCCGGCCGGTTTGAAATGGCTTATGGAACAGAACGATTTATCGGTGCTGTAGGCTGGAGCCCGATCGGACGTGCTTTTGACGGATTCAGATTCCGTTATTCAGACGGCTGGACACTGGATGCTTTCGCTTTAAATCTGAAAGAAGTTCAATCAGTTGGTGCCCCTTTTTTACATAAACGGGATACCGGAACCGATATTTACGGCGCCTGGTTTACCCAGAAAATCGAAAACCAACAACTTGATCTTTTCGGATATTATGAAAACTCACGACCAGTTACCAGCCCCAAACTTTACCGGTCAACTTTGGGTGCAACCCATACTTTTAAAGCAGATGCCCTGACTACGGTTTTTGAGGGAGCCTATCAGATGGGAAGCAGCGGAATGACTGAAATTGGAGCCTGGATGTTTTCAGGTTCAGTCATGGTTCCCAATCTTTTGGGTGAAAAATCATCAATGACAGCCGGTGCCGATCTGCTCTCCGGTCAGGATCCAAAAAGCAAAAAAATAACTCTTTTTGATGTGTCTTACGGTACCAACCATAAATTTTACGGCTATATGGATTATCTCTATGCAGGATTTATTCCCGATGGCGGCCTTCAGGACTTTTACCTGAAACTGAAAGCAGAAACTGAATTGTGGAATTTAACTGCCGCCTGTGACCTGCATCATTTCAACAGTTTCGAAAAAAATGCTGCTGATCATTCAATCATTGGTCAGGAAATTGATTTAACGCTTTCCCGTCCATTGCTTCCCGGCGTTAAAACAACCTGGGGAACTTCGGTTTTTCTTCCCGGTGATGTTATGAAAGATGTCTACGGACCTAAAAATGAGGATATCGCCCTTTGGTCTTACCTGCAGGTCAATGTTAGTTTCTGATTTCTTACTGATTTGAATTTGTCGGGAAAGTCCATTCTTTGAGTGGACTTTCTTATTTTTCAGCCACCCGATCACCTAGTATTTTCTTAACAATTCTGATCAGAAACCGGATAAGGTTTGAAATTCCTGTTCAATTTCATAACTTTAAGAAATAACAGATAGTGAAACGGCTCAATTTACCCGGGCCACATTTTATTCTTAAAAACAAAACGAAATTCATGATCAGAAAACAGCACTTTCTTTTTCTGCTTGCTGCTCTCTTGCTTATTCTGATGATCTGGATTCCCTCCTGGCATTTTTCTCTGGGACTTACCAGTGAAACTGACAACCCGATGAAATTTCAGTTAAGAGGATATTCCCTTATTGTTGAACAGGAAATTGATTCATCAATTTTTTCATTTGATGGACTTAAACCCTCAATCTGGTATTTAAATACTTTTGGCATTGCAATTTATATTGGTTGCCTGTTAATAACCTTTCTGCATCTCAACAGGAAAGGAAACAGAAACGAACTGCTTATTCAGAAACGCTGGGGTTATCTCTCCCTTGCCGGCGGAGCAATAACTTTTGTGTTTCTTTTCCTGCAAATACACCAGATTCTCAGACAATTGAATACGATTCTTGGAACATCGGCCCGCTATATCGGTGAAACCACCAATGGTGATCTTTCCCTTCTTTCTCAACCTGATTCTTATGGGTTGGGCATCATGACGGGTGCAATTGTACTCAACCTTGCCGCAATCTGGTTTATTCAATCTGACATCAAAAAAATTGATTCAAGCTCCCGGCTCCGATAAATTATGATGTATCAGGATCTCCTGAATATTCAGGAAGAAGTTGTTTTAACTCCCCAGGAAAAAATCCGGATTTTCGATCCCGCCAGAAATGAACTCGCCATCGGCATCCCAAAAGAACGTGCTCAGGAAGAAAAACGGGTAAGTCTGATACCAAGTGCAATCAGAACACTCATTCAACGGGGTCATAAAGTTTTTGTTGAACGGGGCGCCGGAGCTGAAAGTCATTACTCTGATGAAGAATACACCTCTAATGGTGCATTCATCGTTTACAGTCAGGAAGATTTGTTCAGCAAAGCCGGCCTGATTGTAAAAATTCAACCTCCTACTGAAGAAGAATGTAATTTCATCCGTGACAAGCAAACCATTATTTCTGCTTTAAATCTTGGAACGCTGAGAAAGAATTATTTCAAAAGCCTCACTGAAAAACAAGTAACCGGAATTGCGTTTGAATACATTGAAGATTTAAACGGAGACCGTCCAATTGTAAAAGTTTTAAGTGAAATTGCAGGAATGATGAGTGTTCAGATTGCAGTCAGGTATCTTGAATCTGATAAACGTGGACGGGGAATCCTGATCGGCTCAATTGCGGGTGTTCCGCCGGCAACTGTTGTTATTTTGGGTGGCGGAACCGTGGGAGAATCAGCCGCCCGGGCTGCTTTGGGTATGGGTGCTCAGGTCATGGTTCTTGACAGAGATATTGCCAAACTCAGACATATTGAACAGGCTCTTGACCGGCGGGTTATCACTGCAATTTCAAACCACTATTACCTGAACAAAGCCGTCAGATTTGCTGATGTTCTGATTGGTGCCATTTCGGTGAGAGGTGAAAAAAATCCGTATATCGTTTCAGAGGAAATGGTAAAAGCCATGAAACCCGGCTCTGTCATTATTGATATTTCAATTGATCAGGGCGGATGTGTTGAAACCAGCAGAACAACAACACCTTCAAATCCGGTTTTTGTGAAACACGGTGTAACTCATTATTGTGTTCCAAATGTGGCATCACTTGTTTCACGAACCAGCTCGAGTGCGCTTACCAATGCCCTTCTCCCATTTATCATGGAATTGGGCGACCATCCGGATATCAATACCGCTTTAACAAAAAACCATCAGCTAAAAACGGGTACTTACTTGTTCAGGGGATATTGTACCCAATCAGGACTTACTGATCTGTTTGGTGTTCCTTACCGGGACATCGATTCCTTGATCACCGGCTGAAAGTTTTTCTTTTTCCCTTCCCACTCAATCCGGTTAAAATACCGGTATAAACCCTGAAGATACGTTTTTCCTTCAATCAGTAATCTTCCCTTTTCTTCAGCAGAAATACCATCCTGCGCAGTTTCGAGAATGACCTTTTCTGATACGAAATCAAAACTGACCTGGTAACCAGGTCTCATCCACCCAAAACCATCATTCAGATTAAAATAAGCGAAATCATGCCGGGGTGACTTGACCAGATCATTACTCCAGGTGAAATCTGTCGAACTAAGGTTCAACTGATTCAATAGAGTTGCCGCCAGATCAGATTGACTTGAAAGTGAAGAAATACGTTTCCCGACCCATTCTGATTTAAGAACCGGACCAAAAAAGACGCATGGAATGTGAAACCGTTCAGGGACAAATTGCTGGGTACGGTTCAGGGGGAAACGATGGCCATGATCAGCAACGAAAATAAAAAGTGTATTCTCATACCATTCTTCAGCTTTTGCCTCCTTTAAAAAATTTCCAAGACTCAGATCAGAATACCAGATCGAGTTTTTATACTGATCTGCAACTGACGCTGAAGGATAGGGAGACGTGACCGGAATTTCAAAAGGCTCATGGCTGGTCAGGGTAAACATGACTGAAAAGAACGGCTTTGCTATCGTTTTCAGATCCTGATTCATCCGTTTCAGCACCACATCATCAAAAGCACCCCATTTTGAATTCTGATCTTCTTTTCTGAACTGACTTTTATCAACCAGTTTACTGAAGCCCGATTTCAGAAGGAAAGCATTCATATTATCAAACCTGACATCACCTCCATAAAAAAACCAGGAAGTGTAACCCACTTCCCCCAATCTTTCACTAATAGATGGCAATTTCTCGAATTTGGTTGGAAATTTAATGATTGCTCCATCCGGAATTGAAGGAAAACCAGTTAACAGAGATGAAATTCCGTAGGCAGATCGTTTGCCGTTTGCATAGAACTGATCAAAAAGAAGTCCGTTATTGATAACTGAATCCAGGGTTGGGGTATACCCGGTTACACCACCCAACGCCGGAACCATATCTGCCGTCCAGCTTTCAAGAATAATCAGAACAATATTGGGCCTTTCGGTTGAAAGCAAACGGGTATTTTCTGTTGGTTGATTCCGATGATATAAACTGTCAAGTTTAGCAGAAACGATTTCTTTTGGGTACCAGGAAACCTCTTTGTCACTGCTTTCTTCCCTGCTGTTCAGGTCATAAACCACATTCCAGGTTGCATTGATTGCTGCATGATTTGCGAAGGAATTTTCAGAAAAATAGACAAATCCGGGATTCATGGGCGTTAAACCGGTACCACCTCTGATCATCAGAAACACAATTATCAAGAGAACAAGATAAACGGGGATGGTTTTCCAGGCAGAAAAAGTCCGCCATCCGGGGTAAGAATCAGGATTGAAAATTCTATGAAAGGAAACCCGCCAGAAAAAAACACCAAAAGCAATTCCTGTTCCGGTGAGTAAAATAACCGGCGATGACCATGCAGAGGCCAGTGCCTCAGCCGGATACTGACAGTAATAAACCACTTCAGCATTCAGCTTAACACCCCAGGCCTGATAAACTTCAAGATCTGCGGCAACGGCGGTCCAGATTGCAGTATGCAGAAGAAAATAATATATCTTCAGAACAAGACTAAAAGCTTTAAACTGAAAAAACTCACGAAACCAACCTGCAAATACAACAAAAACAAGAAGATATCCGGCTGCTGAGAGATCCATGTGAGAACCATGAATCCAAAGTCCGGGAATATCAGAAAAGGAAAGCTGAGCTGTTTTTTCCCAATGCCATCCCAGAAAAACCAGTCTTGCAGTAAAAAATACCACATACCAGTAAATAAGATGTACCAGGTAAAACCTGAGGTGTTTCAGAGATGATAAAGTCAGATAACCATCCTTTTTGTCAGAATCAGGGGAAAGAATGTCGTAACTTTGCAAGTTTATAAATTTAACGAATTTCCTATCAGGAAAAAAACAGATTTGTAGCTATGACCCACCACCAATTTGCAACCCGCCTTATTTCAGCGTTCATTTTAATTATTTCAGCCCTTGCCCTGTTTTTCTGGATCGTAAAACCCGTTTACCGGCATTACAATCCACCCAAAGACAAGAAACAAACCAGTCTTGCTTTTATTGAAGGTGAAATGGCAACCGGAGGAACCTTTTCTTCGATGCTCGTTTCAAAAAAGGTACCCATGAAAATCACCCGCCAGCTCATTGCTGAAACGGGAAAGGTTTTTGATCTGAGAAAATGCCGTCCGGGTGACCGGTTTAAACTGGTTTACGTGAAAACCGATACTTCAATTCTTCATTTCGATTACATCCGTTCTGTAACCGAGCAGTACCGGATTTCCGGTCAAAACGGAAGTTTGATGTCTGAACGTATTGAAATTAAGGTGGATACAGTTCTGACTGCGATTTCGGGGACTTTGAAAACGTCACTTTATCAGGCTATTGCAGATCAGGGAGAAGACCCGGAACTGATCGAAAAAGTGGCAGAAATGTTTGCATGGAATGTTGATTTTTATGTGGATCCGAGAGTTGATGACCGGTTTCAGATCATGGTTGAAAAATTATTTGTCGGTGGGAAGCAGGTTGGGTTTGGCGAAATCAAGGCGGCAAGATATGACGGTGCTGTAGGGAAATTTACCGTGATCCGGTTTACTGACTCAGACGGAAAGGCCGATTATTTTGATGATGAAGGACGGTCAATCAGTTCGGCTTTTCTGAAATCTCCGCTGAAGTTCACCCGAATTTCAAGCCGGTTCGGTATGAGGCGCCATCCCATTCTTAAAACGTCAAGAATGCACCGTGGAATTGATTACACGGCACCAACCGGAACACCCGTGTGGGCAATTGGTCCGGGTAAAATCACCCATGCAGGATGGATGGGCGGATATGGCAAAACCATTGAAATCAGACACACGAACGGAATGCAAAGCCGGTACGGACATTTATCAAGAATTGAATCCGGAATCACTGCCGGCAAATCAGTTAAAGCGAAAGAAATAATCGGTGCCGTCGGTTCAACCGGACTTTCAACCGGACCCCATCTTCACTTTGAACTCATCAGAAACGGACAGCAGGTCAACCCGGCCATGGCAAAATTCCGAACGGTGGAAAAACCGGTTTTTGTGAAAGACCGTACTCGTTTTGAACAGGTAAAGGCAAAGTGGAGTGCTGAGCTTGAGAAAAAAGCTAAGGGATTATAGCTATTAGCTGTTAGCTTTTAGCTATTAGGTATTTGACAAAAGACAAAAACTAGTCAAGTGATCTGATTGCAAGATCGTAAACTGAATCAAGTTCTTCGGCAGTTTTTACGTTGATATTCAGATCTTTGATCAACCCGTCATTCAATCCGTAAATCCAGCCGTGAACAGTTAAATCCTGTTTCCTTTCCCAGGCTTGCTGAACAATGGTTGTCTGACAGACATTTTGAACCTGTTCAATCACATTCAATTCACAAAGCAATTCAATGGCCTGAGTCTGATCGGTTTTTGCGGATAATAAGTGTTTGTGTTTTTGTGCGACATCCTGAGTGTGCCTGAGCCAGTTATCAATGAGACCGAGACGGGAGTTCTTAAAAGCCTCCTTCACGCCACCGCAACTGTAATGTCCGCAGACAATGATGTGTTTTACCTTCAGAAAATCAACTGCATACTGAATAACAGAGAGGCAATTCAGATCAGTGTGAACCACAATATTGGCCACATTCCGGTGAACAAAAAGTTCGCCGGGCAGCAAATCTACGATTTCATTGGCCGGAACCCGGCTGTCTGAGCAGCCAATCCAAAGATATTCAGGATTTTGTTGGCGGGATAATTTCTTAAAAAATCCCGGTTCATTTTCTTCTATTTTCTTTGCCCAATTCCGGTTATTTTCGAAAAGATGTTTCAGATCAGACATAGGTACCTTTGGGAAATTACGGGTTACAAGTCACATATCACAAATTATTTAATTTTCTGGAACAAGTCGAACGAAATACAGATCCCGAAATAGCTACGGGATGACAGAAAAATAACAATTTCTTCTGAAACCTCACAGAGGCAAAAAAAATTCCGTGTCTAAAATGAAATTGAAATTCGTTTCGATTACAGGGACCGGGTGAATCGCACATTTCAATTTAGGAGACGCGATGAATCGCGTCTCTACGATCACGTTGTTTCCCACTGTGCATTTAACCCCAAAAACTCCCACCGCTTTGAATTCCTTTGCGTTTTTACCGGCGTCTTTGCGATTAATGCATTGTCATGCAATATCGGAGACGGGTCTGAGACCCGTCTCTACTATTTCAATAAAATGACCTTCACTGATTCGGTTTTGCTGCCTGATTCCATTCTGACGATATATATACCCGATGCCAGATCATCGCCACGAAATGGGATTTGATGCATTCCGGCAGGTTTAATTTCTTCTGAAAGGATGGCAACCTGTCTTCCCAGCAAATCAAAAACTTTCAGACTCACTTTCCCGGATTGGGGAATTGAATACGAAATTAGTGTTGCCGGATTGAACGGGTTGGGCCAGGCAGAGATTGAGAGTTTGTCTGGTAGTTCACCTTCACCAACATGGGGAATGAGACATTCAATACCATATCTGACACAGTTTTGTCGTTCAAAATCCCAATAATTATTATCATCCAATTTATAACGAAGTGGTTGAATATCTCCAAACTGAACTGTTGCAACATTCGTTGCAGTTTGAAACAAATTTGCAATATGATGATTTCCAAACCCTGCTTCATTATCTGCACCACCAATACTTAGCTTAAATTCCTGACTTACCGTCGCATCAGGAGAATATTTGATATTTATTATCCATTGTCCTCTGCCATTATATTGCAATTTTCGGGAGTCGCCTAAACTATCAGCATTCCAGGGTTTCCATCCTCCTGTGGCAGGTCCATTAATATAAATCGGTAAGCTTCTTATATTCTTGGAATCAACAACCAAAGGTCCGCCTTGAATGTCAGAGAGTATTCCGCCGAGACCTTCTGTATAAAATAAAGCAGGGCGGAGATCAACCTCTAAAGTAAACAAGGTTGAATCCCCTAATTTGTCCATATTCTTAAAAAATGGCTGGCGGTGACTGGAAACCGCATCATGGAGTATATCTTCAGATGAAGCTAAATTTCCGGATTGCGGAAGGGTTAATTTACGGAATTTGGGTGCTGATGCTCCCGGTTCTGTATTGTAGTTATCCCAATAAAACTCTTCAAATTCGCCGCCAGCATTTTTTTTGTAATAACGATAAAAGACAACTCTGCCATGTTCAGAATCCAGACTATCTGAGCCAGTATCACCAATATATTCTGTTCCGACAAAAGGACTTTCAAATTTCACATCAACTGTTTTCAGTGCCGTACCCAGAAAACCAATCCGGGCAATCAATGTGTCGGTTTCTTTGTTAAATCCATTGGTATTGATTGCTTTATCCAAATCGGCAGTCAGTGAGATTTTGAATTCCTTTGAATCCCCGCTGCCACCACCATTTCCACCGCAACCTACTTTTTGAAAAGCAGTGGGTTTAGGTCCACCATCAAAATATTTCCAGGCAAGGGTTGTATCTTTTCCCAATTGAAAGGTTCTATCCCCACCAATGGCATCTTCCCAGTTGGTTGAAACTCCACCAGCATCACTCCATACAAACTTGTATTTTAAAAGTCCTGATGATGTTTTTGGAATGAGAATGGTTTTACTGAAGAAATATTTTTCGGCTTCAAAAGGAGTTTGTCCGATGTCGTCGTGACGGATCTCTGGCTTCAGAGTATCTGCCGTAGACCAACCGTTAAATCCTCCACGTACTGTTACCGTGTGGTTTGCAGAATTAAACGCTGTTATTCCTTCCATATTTACCCTAAAGTGAACAGCATAAACATCTGTTCTTCCGGTTTTGGCAAGTTCAAGCGGATTCCAGTGATCATCCCGATGGATAACCTGACCTGTAATGGGATCTGGATAAACGTCTTTCAAGCCGGTTGCAAAAAGAAAAATCGTGGTATCATTCCGGACTGTAAAACCCGTGTATTCATGACGATCCCAGCCAATCCCACTGGCGGTTTGGGTAACGGGTTTAAAAGAACCTACCATTGTTCCGGTTTTAACTAACGTTGAACCTTCCCAATAATCACCTTCACTATTTTTTAATTTTATTCCATTTGGAATGTTCCAGTTACCAAGCTGATCTCCACCCGAAATAAAAACAGATGAACAGAAAGTAACCGTATCCTGAACAAATGCTGTGTTGACAACGAAGGTCAGTTTAGCATCAGTAGGAGTCGAACCGCCTGTATATTCAGCAACATCAAGAGTTGGTCCGTTATAGTAAACGTTTGCAGCAGCAGTTCCGGCAGCAGGATTTCCGCCAAACTCGACCCAGGAAGTGTGAATCTGGAATTTTTTAGTTCCGGCAACATCACCAGCGCCTTTAGCAGAAACACGGGGTGCAGCTTGTGAAAAATACTGAACTCCAAGATCGTTATCGTTTGCAGCAATTGGGGTAACAAATGCTTCGCTGGAAATAGCACGGCCACTTACAAATACTTCTGTTGAAGTTTCAGGTGCATCGGTCGGATCCCAGTCAAGATATTTCACAAATACATACTTGCCTTCAGCATCACGGGCAGCATGAATATCGCCAAGAGTTTGGAGAGCATCAGTTCCGTAGGTCCAGGAAAGCAGAGTCATATCTGCAACTTTTTTGATTCCGAGATCAGTCAGACCAGGTGTTTTTGAATATAATTCATAGATACCCAGGTTGGTAGCTTCTGTTCCGTCAAGATAACCTTGAATGAACATGTGCCAGTTACCGTCTTTATCTGTTACCATATCCCACTCATAGGTCCAGCTGTCAA
>JAIUNL010000025.1 GCA_020161835.1 Bacteroidota bacterium
TGAATATTAAAATCAAACAGTTGAATAAAAAAGTCATTTAGCCTTTTACCGCCATTCTTTCCATCGGCGCCAATGACAAGTGCAATATCGGTCAGAAGCCGGCGTGTTTGAGTCAGGCGAAGCCTGATGAGTTCGCCGGGTTCCGATATGAAACGCAGTCATAAGCCATAGATGGAAAGCGGCGGAAACGGACCCTGAGCGGAGTCGAAGGGTTGGGTACTTTTAGCCCATGAAAAGTACCTCTCCGAAGGAAAAAGAAGTGGGGAAAACTGCGGGATGAACCCCCTTTAACGGGCGGGTGCCATACTTTTTTGTATCCGAATTAGACTTATTATTAAACGTTCAGACAACCTTGATCACCACATTTCCCGTTTTTTGTTTGGTCTCAACATATCGGGTGGCTTCTTTGATTTCTTCAAGTGGCCAGGTTCTGTCAATGACGGCTTTGTATTTGCCTGAACTCAGGAGTTCACCAAAAAAGACAATATCTTCTTTGGTGTCTTTTGGGATGGGGAATAAAACCTTTTTCCCGCCCAGTAAAGGTGTGATCAGTGCGAGAAACGGATTTTGACTCATATATCCAAGTTCAGAAGAAAAATAAATTCCGACCGGATTCAAACTGGCTCTGCATTTGAAAAATGAACTCATCCCAACTGAATCCAGAATGACGTCATAGGTTTTCCCGTTTTGGGTGAAATCTTCCTTGGTATAATCAATGACTTCATCAGCGCCCAATGATTTCATTAGACTGATATTTTTTGTGGTACAAACAGCAGAAACGTGTGAACCGTAATATTTCGCTAGTTGCAACCCGGCAGAACCGATTGAACCGGAAGCACCGTTAATCAAGATGGTTGGATTTTTGCTGAAATCAATTTTTCTGATGTAGTTAAGGGCAAGGAAAAGTCCGTCACAAACGGCTGCAGCATCTTCGAATGACACATTTGAGGGTTTGATGGCGATTGAACCTTTTTCAGGGATACAAATATATTCGGCATGGGCACCAAAATTGTACGCACTCAGTCCAAATACTTCATCACCCGGTTTAAAGGATTTGACGTTTTTCCCAATGGCTTCCACAACGCCGGCAAGCTCACTTCCTAAAATGGTTTTCCTTGGTTTGAAAAGTCCGCCAACCAACCTGACGATGAAATATTCGGGTTGTCTGAATCCGCAATCGGTTCGGTTTACTGTCGTTGCATGGATTTTGATGAGGACTTCATTGTCTTTCGGGGTGGGTTTTTCAACATCTTTTAGATGTAGAACGTCGGGAGATCCGTATTCGGTGTAAACAATGGCTTTCATTCTGGTTTCCTTTTGGGGTTGGAAAACCAGTTATGCGGTAAACGGCAAAAAAGGTTTCGGGATGGGAGTTTTGCCTTTGGGTATTACTCCGACGGATAAATAGGAATCACGACAACCCAAATTTGCCAGTCTGAGTAATCCTGCTTGCAGGATTGTATCGAAGACTTTCAACTCAATGTAACAACCGAAGTAGTAAATTGGTAGTTATCCAACTTTCTCGTTTATTTTTATTCCGCATGAAGAACAGAAATTTGCATCCTCAGGGTTTTTAAAACCACATTTCTGACATGACGTTTTTGGATCATTGGATTTTGTCATTTCCAATGTAATTATCCCGGTTGGAACAGCTAAAATGGCATAACCGATTATCATGGCAATGGAGGCAAAGAATTTTCCTAAAACGGTTTGTGGAGTAATATCACCGTACCCAACTGTTGTAATGGTTACAATGGCCCAGTAAATACTCTGCGGGATACTTGAAAACCCATTTTCACCGTTTTCAACCACATACATCAGCGTGCCCAGAATGACCGTAATGGTTACAACTGTGGCAAGGAAAATTCCGATTTTGTAAGAACTTCCTTTAAGTGCATTGATAAGAAACTGTGCCTCTTTGGTAAACCGGATGAGTTTTAAGATTCTGAAAACCCTGAGTAATCTGATAATTCTGACAATTAGCAGATATTGATATCCATATAAAAACAAACTCAGATAGGTTGGCAGAATTGAAAGTAAATCAACAAAGCCCCAAAAACTGAAGATATACTTGAAAGGTTTGGGACTTGCGAAAATCCGGAATCCATATTCGAGTGTAAATAAAAGAGTAAAAATCCATTCTAAAATGTAAAATTCAGCTTTAAACTGATTATTGATGGAAGGAATGCTGTCGAGCATGACCACGACGATACTAACCAGAATGGTCCAGAGAAGAACAACATCAAATTGTTTACCGGGTTTGGTATCGTTCTCAAAAATTATTTTATATAGATTTTGTTTGGTCATCATTAGGTAGGAGATAGTTCTGTTTCATTTTATGGACTGATGAATTTAATGTACCTCAAATTGATATTGGTTTCAAGTTCAATGAACTGACAGTTAAGTTTATTGGAAAACAAAACGGGATTCGGAGGGGATTTTCAACACGGGAAGAAAAAGTAATGTCATTCCCGCGTTGCATATCTGTCAACTGACTGAAAGGCGAGTCATGAAAAAAACAATGTCATTCCCGCGAAGGCGGGAATCCATCCCACCGATCCTTCCAAAATTTTACCTGAAATTTGAATTATTTAGACTGATTCCCAATTTTGACCCTCTCCCGATAACTTTAACAATGTTTGTATAAATTTTTATGAACACTTTCTATGTTTACATCATGGCAACACAGCCAAACGGAACCCTATATATTGGAATAACCAATAATTTGATACGTCGTGTTTTTGACCATAAAAATGAAACACTTGATGGATTTACCAAGAAATACAAGGTTCATCTTTTAGTTTGGTTTGATTCAACTAATTCTGTGGAATCTGCAATTGTTCGGGAAAAGCAATTAAAAAAGTGGAACCGACAATGGAAAATCAATTTGATTGAATCATCCAATCCAGATTGGAAGGATTTGTCTGACGGTTGGTACTAATTTGGATTTCAAAAGACCGGAGGGATGGATTCCCGCCTTCGCGGGAATGACAATTCTCACAAAAAGCGAAAAAAGAAAAAGGTTACAATCATCACTCCATTGGTAATTCCATCAATAAAACTTCCGCATCTGAATCTGCCTGAAGGGTGAACTTATCAATTTCCCAAATACCAAGTCCGTCACGGGATGAGAGTTGGTGTCCGTTGATAGTCACATTTCCGGAAAGGACAAATGCATAAACGCCGTTTCCGGTTGCCTTCAGCGCATAGTCGGTGGTGAAATTCTTTTCCAGTTTTCCCAGATGAAACCAGGCGTTCTGATGAATCCAGACGCCTGCATCATCTGTATTTGGAGATAAAATCTGCTGCAACTTATTTTGTCTGTCGGCTGGATTCAACGAAATCTGATCATATCGGGGTTTAACACCCCGTTTGTCTGGGAAAACCCAGATTTGCAAAAATTTTACCAGCTTGTCGGTGTTTTTATTGTACTCACTGTGCCTGATTCCGGTTCCGGCACTCATCACCTGAATATCACCATGACGGATGACCGTGGTATTTCCCATGCTATCCTTGTGTTCGAGATCGCCTTCGAGCGGAATTGAAATGATTTCCATGTTGTCATGAGGATGGGTTCCGAATCCCATTCCGGCTGCAACAGTGTCATCATTCAAAACTCTCAATGCACCAAAGTGCATCCGGTCAGGGTTATAATAATTTGCAAAACTGAACGTGTGGTGACTGTTCAGCCATCCGTGATTAGCGTGACCACGGGTTTCGGCTTTGTGCAAAATCGTTTTCATGTTTTTTCCTTCGACTCAAAAGATAAATTCATTACTCGGAGGGATGGATGCCCGTCTTCACGGGCATGACATCTGAAAATGAATTCCCTTTATGCAATAACAGCAACTTGCTTAACGAACTGGACTTCTGCGTTGATTCTTACTTCTTCGCTGACCAATACGCCACCTGATTCAAGGGCTGCATTCCAGTTAAGTCCCCAGTCTTTGCGGTTCAGTTTCCCGCTGACTGAAAATCCTGCTTTTTCATTTCCCCATGGATCTTTCATCAATCCGCCGAATTCAACATCCAGGGTGACTTCTTTTGTAATCCCTTTCATGGTGAGATTTCCGGTTAATTTGAAATTCTCATCATCCAGCCGTGAAAAGGCAGTTCCTTCGAAAACCAGTTCCGGGAATACTTCCGTATCAAAAAAATCAGCACTGCGAAGGTGGGCATCACGGTCGGTACTGTTGGTAAAAATTGAAGCAGCATCAAGAGTGAGATTGATTTTTGCTTTGCTGAAATCATTTCCGGCAGCAACAATGGTACCGTTGAATGATTTGAATTCACCTTTTACATTGGTGATCATGAGATGCTTGACTTTGAAAACGATTTCACTGTGTGACGGGTCAAGTGACCAGGTTTGAAGATTTTCCATTTTTTTATCCTTTGCTTTGTTTTTGTTTTCTTTTTGTAACACTACAAAGTTCCGGATTCTATTTTTGGAAGACGTTCACATAGGTTAATAAGTGAAAAGGTGTTTTATTTCCTTTCAGCCAGTTCTTTTCTGATACGGCTGAGGGATTGCGGTTTGATACCCAGATAAGTTGCGATGAGGTATTGTGGAATCCGCTGAACAAATTCAGGATGAAGTTGTGAAAATTCAAGATACCGGTGTTCGGCATCGGTGCTGTTGGTTCGGGCAAGTCTGTATTGCAGAGCAACAAAGGCATTTTGTATCAGGATCCTGAAAAAATGCTCAAACATATGGCTCGACTGACATATTTTCTCAAAGTTTTCCTTGTTCACAACCAATGCTTCGGTGGGTTCCAGGGTTTCGATGGAATACATGCCCGGCCTGTTTGAGAAGAAACTATACTGATCGGTTATCCAATAACCTTCCAGAGCAAACTGAATGGCATGTTTGTCTCCCTGATCATTGACGAAGTAGGAATAGGCCGACCCTTTTACCAGAAAATAAACATATTTGCAATGTTCCCCTTCCTGAGAAAGAATAGTCTTTTTCTCAAAGGATTTTACAAACGAATGCCGGCAAAAAAGTGCATATTCTTCATCTGTGAGTGTATGACCAATGGCTCTGAGAATATTTTTTGCGAGTAAATCCTGCATGAAAGCTGGTTTTAACTTAGTTTTTTAATAATAAAGGAGGCCAGAAAAGCTTCAAATAAACTCAACGGAATTGCAACCGGTAAAATTCCAAAGGGTAACACACCCAGATTTCCGATTACGAGCCACATCAATACAAAACCGATTCCCCAGGAAATCATGAACGTTTCTGTAAGTGAGAATTTTTTAGCCAGGATAAAAATGACGATTGCAAAACATAAAGACCAAACGCCCCACATTGCACCATTGATAGGTTCGTAGGGGAAGGTAAGACCAAGATTTGAGTAGTGGTCTGTCCAAAAAGATAAAAGGATAAACTGATTCCTGACAAATTCTGAAAGACTGATCCAGATAGCAGCTGCTAAAATGGGCAGAATGGTTTTTTTCAGGAAAAGCATTGGAGTGTCCTTTCATGGATTTTAGCTGGAAAATGGATAACGGATTTGCCGGTTTAAATGGCTAAAGATAATTTGTATTTTTTCAAATGGGAAACTGGGTCTGAACAGGATGGGTAAAAGGATGTTTGAAATGAAGGGGATTTTGGGAGGAATTACCGTCTTTCCTTCTTTAAAAGGAAAGACGGTAATGTAATAAAACAGACTTATTTAGGTTGTTCCAACCCAAACAAATCAAACGGTTTGATGCTCAGAATATCGTTAAACAGATAAACAAGCAGGAAAGCAAATCCTATAAAGGCAAGAACGATGAGGACTTGACCAAAATTGGATTTCTGAATTTCATGTCTCGATTTCACATCACATACTTCACCCGGGCAGTATTGTGCTTTGTCTTTGTAAACCATGGCATAAAATTTACATCCAAGACAAATCCCGAAAGCTGCTTCGAAGAACAGAAAAATCAGACAGATCATGCAGATAATTCCGGTGATTGGACTGAAGGAATTCACTACAACTAAAAGGATGAACATGGTCAGTGCCAGAATAACGCCAATGATCCAGGCAATCTTTTTTTGTTTGGCACCCACATATTCAGGAGTCTGATTTCTAACGATCCACCGACCCATGATGAGAGTTGGAGCAAACTTCGGATTGATAAAAACACGGATTGAAATATCCACCAGAAAAAGCATGGTTGCGTATTTCAGCATCAGGAAATCACCTGTGTAGATGACTTGCTGAATCGAAATAAACATCATTAAAAATAAAATTCCCGCTGCTGCCCGTATTTCACGTTCGTTCAAAACCGGAATGGAATATCCTTCAACGGTTTCACCGAAATTAACTATTTTACTCATGGTTGCTGCTTTCTTTTGGTTATTGATAAAAATAAATGTGTTTAAAGTGTGGATTTTTTTACAATCTCATCCCGGACTTGATCCGGGATCCATCCCCCCGTTCAGGTAATTAATTCTGGATTCCCGCCTTCGCGGGAATGACATCGGAGAAACAAACTTCCGACCCGGTGCCTGAGGCACTCGAAGGCACCCCAAAACCCCAAACCCACCTTCTACGGCTTCCTTGCAAAAAAGATCAGGTGAGTTTCCTTTAGCCCGTTTTTTCTTTGAAAAACAGCAGTTTCCAATCGGATTTGCTTATACCCTGCTTTTTCAAGTTCCTGTCTCAGAAATGCTTCCCGGTAATAATACACGAACATCTGGTCACCGGTACTTCCCAATTCATAACCCGATTGTTCATAATCCCCGTCAATGGTGCTGAAATAAAATAGTCCACCGGGATTAAGCAAATCCGCACAATGGCCGATTAGCTTTGATGCATCTTCTTTTGATAAATAGGGAAGGGTAAAGCCGCAAATCACAGCATCAAATCCTGGTGGAAGCCGGTCAATATCACGGCAATCCATCACCGAAAATGTAGCTGACGGATTATTTTCCTTTGCCAGACTGATCATATCCGGAGCGATATCGATGGCTTCAATTTTAAAATCCGGGCGTTTGGAAAGTAAATACTGCGTGACGTTACCGGGTCCGCAACCAATTTCCAGAAGACGGGCTGATGGTTTGCTTACTTCATGGCAAATGAAATCGTAAGTCCGGTCATAAATCCGGATGTCTTTGACGAATCGGTCATAAGCACCAGCAACGGCATTCCAGCTTTTTGAGTTAATCCTGTTCGGATCCATTTATTTGGAACCGATCCAGGTTGCCCGATGCCACAAAGTTTCGAGTGGACCCTGAGGGTGCCTGTTCATCCACCTGGTACTGAAAATGCCTTGCAAAAGAGCAAGAGCAAGTCCGATTAGGAGACAATAGGTTGCTCCGGTGTACAGATATAAGGCAAACCCGAATCCGTAATAAAGGGTTGACCCGATCACCGACTGAATGATATAATTGGATAAACTCATCCGGCCGATGGGGGAAAGCAGGTTGAGTGCCCGGTGAAAAAAGGACGATTGAAACGCCAGTACAAACCCGGAAACCAGAAACATCATGAATGCCATATTTGACCACGATGAAACGATCGTGAGCAACGGTCTGCGGATGGCTTCACTTTCAATCCAGAGATCAAGTCCGTTTTTAACCTGAAAAAGTGGGAGGAAGGATAGGGTGGCGAAGAAAAGTACCATCCTCCAGAACTTTTTGTTTCCATCCTTCAGAACAAAAAACGACTTCCGTCCGGCCAGCATGCCAAACATGAACAAGGAGAGAGTCTGGAAAACACGACCGTTTTCCCAGTTCCAGAGCAGGACCGCCGGTTTCCCGTTGGTAAGATTTCCGGCAACTGTATCAAAAAAGGAAATTCCGGTGATGTACTCGCCCATTTTGCCGAAGTACGACCAGGAAACCGGATCACCCAGGTGCACATCGGGATGCTGAATTGCCCTCGACAGGTTGAACCATTCATAAGGCTGAAGCATGAGGAAAAGGGCAATCCCAAAAACGAGGCGGTTGCTGAGTTTGGAAACCGGAATCAGAAAAAAACCGATCATCGCATAAATTGTAAGAATATCGCCCTGGTAAAAAGCAGAATTCACCAGACCAAAACCGAGTAAAAGCACGAGCCGCCAGGCAAAACGAGCCCGGAAGTCGTTCCCTTTTTTCTCCTGATTATCCGACTGGATGAAGAACGTTAATCCGAACAGAAGGGCAAAAATGGCATAAGATTTACCTGAAAACAGAAAAAACAGGGTTTCCCAGATGCCTTTGTCAACAACCAGCATCCAGTCTGGCAGACCGGTGGGTGAATAGTAAAAATCGAAATGTTCGATATTGTGAAGCAGCATGATGGAAACGATGGCAAATCCACGAAGGGCATCCACAACAGACAGACGGGAAAGGGAAGTTGGTGTGGTCATAAACGATGATTTATTGGTAAGATGGATGTTAAGGAAGGTCAATTGAATGACCAGGCTAAAAGTAAGCTGAAAAGAGGACTGATTCAATTTTTGTTTTTTGTATTGCCATTCCCGTCCCTCCAGCGGGAGGGATCCATTTCACCCCTGTAATCCTAAGCTAATCCATCTCGCCAGTATTTAAACGGCTGTCATCCCTGACTTGATCCGGCTAACGAAGTTCTGCAAAGCTCATCCATCCCACCGTTTCCCCAAACTTCCTTTGTCTTCGACGACCCCCTTTTGACGGCACAAAAGGGGGCAAAATGCCTTTCCGCCGCTTTCCATCTTTGGCTTATGACTACGTTTCATATCGGAACCCGGCGAACTCATCAGGCTTCGCCTGACTCAAACACGCCGGCTTCTGACCGATATTGCACTTGTCATTGGCGCCGATGGAAAGAATGGCGGTAAAATGCAGAATGATACCTATTTTCCGCACGGAATCTGGGAATAGAAATAAAGGAGATTTGTGGCCGTGCGGTTTTTATTGATGGATCATTTACCCCGGGTTTAAAACCCGGGGCTACAAACATATCACCCTTCTGGGGTGAGGAGAAACTGCTATTCGAAACCCCATCGGGGTGACCTATTTGTAGAATGTTGAACAATAAAAATCCCAACCGCCCGACCGCAAATCTGGAATCTTGGCATAACCTATTTCCGGGCGGAACAGGTACAAATGCAGTGTTTCTCCTTTCGCACAGAATAAACATTTAGAAATAAAAAAGATTTGTGGCCGTTCGGACTATGTTGTTGGTTCGTTTACCACGGTCACCTCGATACTCAGCCTGCGGCTGAACTCGGTGACCGTGGCTATAAACATATCACCCATTCTGGGTGAAGAGAAAAGAAAATGCAAAGAAAAGCAGTCAATATGTAGGGTCTTAAATTGGAATCCAAATTACCTAGGTGGGATGGATGCCCGTCTTCACGGGCATGGCAAAACAAAATTATTGTCTGGATCACTTATGCTTTATTCTTCAGCTATTCTGATTGCTACATTTCCTTTTTTATGACCCGAATCAACATATCGGTGTGCTTCAACAATTTCTGCCATGGCATAGGTTCTGTCCATAACCGGCTTCAGTTTATTTTCCTCAATCAGTTTTTTTAGGTACGGTAAATCTTCTGCCATTATTTTCGGAAGGAAATAGTTATTTAGAAAAACGCCATGCTTTTTTAGAATTTTTCTGCAGGCTGAAGCGCTTGATTTCATCACGGCATCATAGACAATATCAAACTGACCCTGATGTTGGGTGAAATCTTCTTTTGTGTAATCAATTACGTGGTCGGCGCCGATCGAATTTACCAAATCAAAATTGGCAGAACTGCATACCGCAGTTACTTCCGCCCCATAATACTTTGCAAGTTGGATGGCGTAAGTGCCCAGACTTCCTGATGCACCATTGATCAGGATTTTTTGTCCTTTACTGATTTTGGCTTTTTGCAGGTTTTTCAGAACGGTAAGTGCACCAGCAGGAACTGTAGCTGCTTCTGTGAAAGAAAGGTTTTCAGGCTTTAGGGTAACCAAACTCTTTCGTTCCTGGGTTCCATCCTTAACTTTCTCAGGCAGGCACCTGTATTCGGCATAGCCTCCCAGTCCGAATCCTGTCAGGGCAAAAACCTCGTCACCCGGTTTAAACAGGGACACTTTTTTACCAACACTTTCAATGATCCCCGAAATCTCTAACCCCAGGATCAAATTCTTTTTCGGTTTAAACAGTCCGAACATAAGCCGGACCAAAAACGGATCAACTCTTCTGATACGGGTATCACCGATGTGTGCCGTTGTCGCCATAACTTTAATTAAAACTTCATTGTCCTTCGGGATCGGCTTATCAATTTCCTTTATCTGGAGGACTTCAGGCGGACCGTATTGCGTACAAATGATTGCTTTCATTTTTGCTTACCTAATATTTTGAGGATGCATTTCCTTGTGATTATGACACGAAAACCGGATTTGTCATCCGAAGTAAATGGTACTTGGATATTACTCAGAATCTTCTTTTATCATTTCAAGAAGCTTACTGTAATCAATTTTTGAATTGTGACGTGGGTCAGTTGGGAGTTTACTGAAAATCCGGAAGTTTGGCTTTTCTGGTAAATAAGCTGACAATTTGGTTTCCATTTCAGTTTTCAGGTCGTCAGTAAATTTGGTTCCTTCAAGTGCCAGAGCCAGATACAATTTATCACTTTTTTTAATCAGCGCTGAATTTTTTACTTCGGGAAAAGATGAAAGAATAATTTCAGCCGGGAAAGAAAACAACATCCGATTCTTCCAACGGATTGCCGAATTAGCCCTGCCTGTCAGGAATAACCGACCATGATCATCCAAAAAACCGGCATCTCCGGTTCTGTGCCAGACAGATTCTGCCGTTCTGATTTTATTTTTTACTTCTTCTTCCGGTTGATTAAAATAAGAAGTAAGCACATGGCTGCCCCTAACTACAATTTCACCGGTTTGGCCATATCCTAATTTTAGGTTTCTCAGGTCAGAATCAGATTGACAGGAAATAGGATTTTCTGAAATAGGCAGGATTGCCAGTTCTATCTGTGAAACCGGTCTACCGGCAAGTAAGCCGCTGACGGAATTGGTTTCATTAAATCTGATAAAATCATCCAATGGAAGTTCACTGATAGGTTCTGCTTCTGTTGAACCATAAACAATTGTTATCTGAGTTTTTGGAAAGGCCGCTTTCAGCTTTTTTGCCAGTGCAGGGAAAACCGGAGCTCCACCAATAAAAATCATTTCCGGTGGAGGAAATGCCGGTTGGACTTTCAAAATATGCTCAGTCAATTTTTGGAAAAAAACCGGAGAACCTGTTACAGAATTTACTTTTTGTTTATTCCATTGGGCAAGAATTCTGGTCGGATTCACGTTTTCTGTTTTCAGGAAATCCATATCAGGAAGAAGAGTGGTAATCCCGGAAGCCAGATTATTCAAAACGAAAACAGGAAGAGTCGGCATATCAACCGATCCTTCAGAAAGATTTAACGTTTCACTTAATACTGAATGCTGTGCCAGTAAAAACTGGTGACTCCGGCTGGCAGCTTTCGGAAATCCGGTACTTCCGCTTGTGAGGGTGATTAAAGCGGGTGAAACAGGTTTAGGAGTCGCAATTTCTGGTTTTTGGGAGATTATATTTGTTCCGGATCCGGGAAACCAGTGAAAGGGTATTTGTCTGATTTCCCTGTTTAACAATCGCAATAAATGGGATTTAGGAATTCCCCAGAACGCTTTGGGTCTGATAAAAACGGTGATTTCTGAAAGCCGGTTCCGTGTTGTCCATGCATCAGTGAAAACTGCTGTCATGCCTGAGTAAAAAATGGCGAGCAGAATTTCGTATAGCTGAATAGACATTGGAATGTAAACCAGAATACAATCGCCCTCATTCAGTCCCTGATTTTTTATAAAACCGGCAGTGTTTTTAACACGGTCAAGGAGTTCCCGGAACGTGACTTTTTCCTTTCCGGTCATGATCGCAATCCGGTCAGGATGACGTTCTGCACGTTTTTCAAGAACGGAGACAAGGTTTAAGCCAGGTTGATTTACCATGATATCCGGAACAGGTCATAATTCTGAATAGTTTTCTGATCTTTTGCCAGAATGTTAGCTGATTTGTTTGAAACATGCATCAGAGCATGAATCATAGTCTCATAATTTCCGGCTGCTTTCCGGTAAATCATCCGGGTCAGAAAACTACCCAGTCCTTTATATTCCGGCAGCGGATTAATTGCCAGTGTTTTAATGATGAGTCGTTTTTTTTGAGGTGAAAACAGATCAGGAATACAAAAAATGAACCCGACAGTTTCTCCTTTGTGCTTTGCAACTACAACATAATCTGAATTGATAATTCCCCGGATTTTCTGGTATTTCCCAAGAAATTCATCAAAGGAAATTGGAGAATAAAATTTATTGCCACTGAAACTGATCAGACAAAGATCAAAAATTGATTTCAGCTCGGTTTCAAACCTATCCATATCAAAACCGGCAAATTCAATTTCCTGATTGTAAAAACGATCTGAAGAATTACCCAGGTGTCCGGCAATTACCTGAGTTTCTCCTTCTGTGGAAATATAAGTTTCAATTGGAATCCATCCGGAATTCTGCCAAAGAGAATGGTAAAAGGGCGGGTGGAGCAGGTCAAGAAAAAAGGGTGGATTAACGGGTGGTTTTATGAGGCGGTACTGATCCCAAGTTGTACCATTCATCGGACCTGTTACAGAATGAAATCCATTTTCCTTCGCATATTTTTGGATTTCTGAGGTTAGAAGCATCATGACTTCTTCAGAATTTACCGAATCAAAGTACCCGGCAATGATATCCCGTTCACCCAGATCGCTGATGTCTGAATTTTTTAACAGGGCAGTTTTTGCAAGGCAGTCCATTCCGTCCATGACCGCAATCCAGGTCAGAAACCAGGGCTGATGCTGAATGGCCAATTCAGATTCAGGCTTTACCGGATAACAGGCATACAGTTTTTCGGTTAGTTTATTGAAGGCCTCTGCCGGGAAGTCATCCAATCCAAAACGGGAAATTATCATTTTAATATTCCGTAAGTAAGACCCATATAAGTTCCGAGAACAACAACTGAAAATCCAATACTCATGACCAGATTGTACATCATGACGTCAATCCGGTGGTAAGATTCATGAATTTTGGCGTACACCTTTTCTGTAATCAGCGTATAAATGAAACCAAGCGGAATCACCGTTATTGCTGCAGCCAGCAGGTTTAAATCCGGGTAAAAAAGTTGCTGAACCGGGTAAAAAACAAGAAACAGAATAAGCAGCCTGAGAATCTGATTCGGTTGAAGAAACCGATGAACCTGAATTCCGTTGGTTTTGAGCAGAATAATGTGCCTGCGCCAGAAAAGATCCAAAACGGAAACAACAGAAAAAATGTAAGGCACAATAAAAATTGACTGAAAATCAAGAAACAGATTTGCAATAAGAATCCAGATCAGCATGATTCCTAAAAGGTAAAAAACCGTTCGGATACGGAATCGTTTTGGATCCTGTTGCGATGTTCTTTTTAATCCGAATCCAAAAGTGGCCAGACAAAATGCTGTGGCAACCGGAATAAACCAGGGATAGTCAACAAGTCCCCACGATCCATACGCCATCAGTCCAATCCCGACAAGAGCACTGAACCCAAACACCCTGGTTAGTTTTCCAATAAAAATGAAAGAAAAAAGTAACACGATCAGCAGAAGAAGCTGGAAAATCATTTCATCCTGAGTCTGTCTGGGATATCTCAGCAGGATGTAAACCGTGCCGACGGGAATGAAAAAGTTATCAGATCCTTTCAGGGAAATCAGTTCAAATCCGGTAACCAATATGGCAACATATATGCCGCAAAGTGACGCTTTTACTGCCCCAACTTCTGTCAGGTGAAGCATACTTTGTTCGGTAATCAGAAACGTTGTCAGGAAAAAAATAACGGTTCCCTCAACACTTTTTCTTTCCTTTTCAATCAGAAATAAAAACTTGCCGTAAGTGGTCCCAACAAGTGCCGCCATTGAGTCTGAAATTGACAGAATCAACATACCAATCAGATAATAATCTGGCTGATGGTTCAAATTGGAGGCCAGCCAGGTAAGATAAACCGCAAAAGGGAAATAGATCCCCCCTGAAGAAGGTCTTTCAATTCCATGAACCGATTTCAGTAAATTGAGTTTCTTTGTAGAGTAAAGGATTCCAACAAACCCGAGAGATAATATCAAAACCGACCAGTGGGACGTGAACAGGTAAGAAAATGAAAGGGTAACCATTCCGCCGGAGAAATGTACGAACTTCCGGGTTACTTCCACCGAAGGTTTAAGCAGAACCGAAATCAGTTCAGAGGTGACAAAAATGGAAATAAAAATTCCAGATATGATCAGAATTCTGAGCCATTCCTGATTGGGTATTGAAAATTCAGCCATTCTGTTTTTCCGAAATAAAAAAATGAGAATAGAACCAGGCCTGATCTATCCGATGGAGCTGTTCACTCAGAACTGAATCCGTTTTCCAGTTGGGTGTGAAACGGTCAAGATTCCGGTAAGCCAGTAAATTCCAGCAGGCAACTTTTGCCCCGGGTCCTGAAAATTGATGCAATTGGCCAGAAAGATTTTCAAATTCATCCTGCGACATATATTCAAAGATATCTGATAAATTAAACCGGGTAAACGCACCCGGGTATTTTTCAATGGCATCCTGCACGCCACCATGAAAGAACTCCAGTTTATGCAGATTACCCCGGATGATATTAAAATTTTCTTCCCGCAGATAGTGGGGAAGTGCTGAATTGTAATTGCCGGTTAAAATATAAGTTAAATAGGGATTATTATGAGTTGAGATTTCGGTGAAGGCATGCCGGGTTCTTTCAAGTATCATGTCGGACGGTGATTGTTCAGAATATTTAAAAAATTCGGCATCCCGACCCATTTTTCCCATCACTAATTTACTGAAAAACAGTCTAAACAATCCCCGCCATAAGGCACTGTTCCACCTTTTAGAATAAAACTCTTTTTGCTGCTGGATTGATTTTTCAGCCAGCAAGTCAGTGATGGTCTTTCTGCTGTGAATAAAGGGAATGATCCGGGTTCCAAAAAATTTCAAATACTTTTCAAATTTTCCGCAGTGAATATATCCGTTCATGATCCAATCAGGGTGGGCATCCCAAAATGAAACTGATTCAGGCAGCATGCCGGATTTCAGGTTTTGAAAAACTTCCATCCGGTTTTTGGAAGGGAGGATACCGGCAAATTCAAGGACTTCTTTATAATTTAAAGTTAAAAAAGCTGCTTTTCTGAGATCACAACATGCCAGCTGAGCGGGATTAAAATCAACAGCCACAACCTTTTCGGGATTTCCTGTTAAGAGGCTGAATGAATTGTCTCCGGCAGAGGCAACGGATAAAACAACCTGACCCTCAAGCGGATGAAGAGCTTTGAGTAAAAGGGCAGGATCTTCCCAGCAGTTAGCATACCTGATAAAATCAAACTTTGCACGGTTTCTGATTTCACTCATGCTGATTTTCTCCCTCAAGAATTACAATCATTCCTGTTGATCCGTCCATTTCAACCCACATGCCGGATGTCAGTACGGTCATAACACCAGGAACACTCACAATAGCAGGGATTCCCATTTCCCGTGCCACAATAGCAGCATGGCTGAGTAAACTTCCCCGTTCAATGATGAGCCCCTTGGCCAGCGGGAATAACGGTGTCCAGCCCGGATCAGTTTTTTCAGCAACAAGAATACAACCAGAAAGACCCTCAATTTCACCGGGTGAATGAACAACTTTGACTTTACCCCGTATTTTTCCTTTTGAACACCCAAGCCCTGAAAGATCTCCAGAAAGAACAGGCGGTTCTTCACCGATTAACTGGTTGAATGAAAACGGACTCCCAAATGTTTTTATCCGCTCCGGCAATCTGACCGACTGAGCTTCATTCCAATCTTTTTTTCTGGATTCAATCAGTGCCTTAAGATCCACATCGGGTGAAGTTCCTTCCGAAAATCTGAAGAGCTCTTCTTTTGTCAGGAAAAAAATGTCACGAGGAGAACTGATTATATCATTCCGGAAATAATATTCACCCCATTCGGTAAAAATAGTTCTGATTTTTGCAAAAAGCCGGGTTCTTTCAAACCGAAGATTTTCCCTGCTTTTCACCCGGTTTCTGGCTTGATTCAACACCCACCTGAAGCCGGCTTTTTTAAGAATAAAAGGTCCCAATTTTCCTTCTATTTGATCGATTGCCTTGTTTTTATCGCTTGACAGGTCAGCCGATTTTGTGAAAGATCCGGACGTCAGGTAAACCTTAATGAGCGGAATGATGAGCTCAGGCTGAGTAGCAGGAGTTATAGTTTCCAGCTTCAGTTCCTCTGCCCATCGGTTTCCAAATTTTTTGAGATAAAGGTCAAAAAGTTGTGCAGATTCCTGTTCAGACCGGATCAGGCGAACACATTCTGTTGGATAACTGCAGGCCAATATTTTATCAGTCAGATCCTGATTTTCCCTGATTTTCTCTGCAAGAACCCTCAGGTCTGCGGCAGGTTCAGTTGAAATTATTCCGCCTTCGTCCATCAGAAGCAGATTAGCGGTAGATTTGGGCTGGTCAATATTTAGCTTTTCAAGCTGTTTAACAAGCAGCCCGAAAGCTATCATCGCAAAAAAATCATTCACAAGAGGGGCATCCCAGCGGGTGATCAGATTTTTCTCGAGTTTCTGGTAGGCTGATTTCAAAACAGAGGGTGGTTGATTTCTGAGAAATTCATCGGGTACTTTATCAAGAGCAGCCTGAAAACGAATGTAAAAATTTCGGATGGATGATTCGATCCGGATCCATTCCCGGAGAAGATGAAATACCATCCTGATCAGTCTGACGTACTTATTCTGACGGGAAGGAACGGTCTTAACGGTAACTCCGCCCTTTTCTTTTACCCCCATCATTTGTTCCATGAATCCGGAATTGATTTCATAACCCGGAAGCAGGGATAAAACCTGGTACCAGTTTCCAAGATTGTAATAAACCCTGTATTTCAGATGTCCAAGCATGGAGAAAACTTCGTGATTTGCAGAAATAAGTTCTGTTTCAACTCCCAATACCTTGCAAAACTGCTGATAAACTTCCCTGTAAATATCTTCAATGAAAGAAAAAGTAAGAGGGCTGGTCATTCCCGGGTAACTTTCAGTGATGTTGCTGTTATCCCAGAGGGTAAGGTGATCTGATCTGTCAGGCAAAGCAGAAAAGGTGGTTACAGGTCTGCTTTGCAACAGATAGAGCTTACCCTTGGCAAATGTCCACTCAATATCCTGATACCGGCCGAAAAAGGATTCTGATGTTCGGATGAGTTCTGAAACCTGTTTGATTTCACCTTCACTTAAAACACCAGAATCAATGGCTGAATGGGGTTGCTTTCCTGTTTGCAGAAAAAGGATTTCCTGATTTCGTGAAACGGTATATTCGTCTGCATTCACCTCTCCGGAAACCAGAAGTTCACCTAATCCTGTCACAGCAGAGATCCGTTGACAGTTACGGTTGCCGGTTACCGGATCTATTGAAAAACCGACTCCACTTTTGTCTGATGGAATCATGGCTTGAATGATGACGGCCATTTCTGCACCGGAACCTTCCTTTTTCTGGTGGTTCAGATAGGCCAGAACGGTTTCAGATGAAGCCGATTTCATGACTTCTTCAATGGCAGCGGGAACATCGGCTGCTTTAACATTTAAAACGGTTTTAAACTGACCGGCGAAGGAATAATGGGACCCATCTTCCTGAACTGCAGATGACCTGACGGAAAATAAATCATAAGTTCCCAGATGAATTCTGATTGTTTCAAGTATCTGCTCTGAAAGTCCATCTGAAACAAAAGGGTGTTCATTTTTAAATTTTTCCTGCCGGAAATAATCTGCAGATAAAATGAAAAAAGGTGGAACAGGAAATTTCTGTTCAATCAGTTTCCACAGGGAAAGTCCTTTTCCGCCAGCCGACTTTAACCCGGGAAGCGGGGAAATCCCTGGAATCAGAATAAATTGATCAGCCGCCATAAGCCAGAGATTCCGCCTAAAAGTAAGTACATTGAAAGTGTCCATATTCCCGAAAGGGTTTCGATGGATTTCGAATTTGCTGCATTTGCATGCTGGTAAAACCTGTATCCGAAGAACAGGGAAAGTCCGTACATCACCAGAAGTAAACTGATTTCAAGTATTGAATAAGAAAGGAAAAACATACAACCCAATGAAAAGATAAAAACGCTGGTTAAAATTATGCTCCAAACCAGAACTGATTTCTTTTCACCCCAGATTCTTGAATACGTTTCAACGCCAGGCTCTTCAATATCTGCAGACCTGATTTTCCGCCCGGTTTCTATCACCATACCGTTGAAAAAGGAAATAATAAGAAATAAAAGAAGAAACCGGGAGGGTTCCTGATTCTGAAGATGCCAGTCAAGTCCAGTTGTGTACAAATCAAAAAGTGGCATAATGAACATGTGAGACACCATATAAATAACCGGATGGGCTTTCAGCCAATCCGAAACAAAAAACTCTTTTGTCATTAGAGCAAGGTAGACCAGAACGATGGCAATAATCGGGAGCATCCTGACTGCAAAGAGTCCATTCAGTACAAGGATGATGAAAAGTGAGACCAGAATCATGATTTTCAATTCACCAAATGAAATTAATCCTCTGGGAACCGGGCGGTAAGGACGGAATCTGGCATCTTCTTCAGCATCTTTGAATTCATCGAATAGTCTGAGCAGAAAGAAAAAAAGAAATGAGGTGATTCCGCCGGTGATCCATACAGAAAGATCGGGAACGCCGTTTCCTGCCCGGGCATTGAGTGAATAGTTAATGGATGAAAAGGTGAAGGCAATGATCAAAATGCCATGCTGAAAAACCGGGAATCGTTCTCTTTGATAGATCCAGAACCTTTTGGCGAAGGACTTTGAGTTTTCGGTAGGTTCACTCATTTCTTTTTCCTGCCATAAAACTGATGAGCCCGGGTAAAATCTCCGGATGACAGTGCAGCAATAATCGAAAGTTCACCACAGAGAATAGAGGCAGCTACAATTTCTGCCATTTTCTTTGAATGACCAGTACCATTACAGTCCATCAGATCAAGACACTCTTGCTGGGTGGGAAAACGGGTTCCCCCACCGACAGTTCCCAGAACAAGATTGGGCAAAGTAACACAGGCATAAAGGTTTCCATCAGGAAGGATATCGAAACGGGTGGTACCGACTGAAGCCTCTGAAACACAGGCAATGTCCTGCCCGGTTGCAAGGAAAATGGCAGCAAGACCGTTTGCAAAATGTCCGTTTACACCAATAGATCCACTTTGAATCCCGTTTAGAATAGACATCTTCCAGTAATTCATCATTTTTTCGGGAGTAGAGTGGAGATATTTTGAGACAATCGCAGGTGGTAAATGAACTTCTGCCGTAACCTTTTTTCCTCTGACCTGTGAGAACGAAATCGCCGTAGCTTTTTTGTCACCCGAAAGGTTACTTTCGACAAACCAGTAACGGGGTTGAATGGGCGATTTCGAAATGATGTATTCACAGATAGCCTGAGTACAGATTGTTACCATATTCTGACCGGCAGCATCTCCTGTCTGATAGTCAAATATAACGGTTAATTGATTTCCGTCCAGGTGAGGTCTGATTTCTTCAAGCTTACCATGCGAGGTATGTTGTCCTGTAATTTGTTCAAAAGCGGGTACTTGATCCATCAGCCAGATCAGAAATAATCCTGCTTCCTGAATGGAAGTGAAAACAAAACCCGGAGCACGCTGAATGCCTTCAGAAACACACAGTGCTGTTATTCCTCCTGCCTGACCTGCTGCACGTGTTCCTCTGTGGTATGAAGCAACAAGGGCCCCTTCAGTTGTCGCCATCGGAACCAGAAAATCACCCTTGGCATATAAACCATTTACTCTTACCGGGCCGATTATTCCGGTCGGAACCTGAGTCATCCCGATGAAATTTTCAATGTTTCCCCTTAAATCTTCAACCTGAGGCTGTCCCAGACCGGTTGGCAGCGCAGAAATCTGAATCGACCGGAAAGATTGAATATGATCAAGACGTTTTTGAAAAGCGTCTGCAGACCAGTTTCCGGTATCATTAAACTCTTCGGGCAGTGGGAAATCCTCCGGAAAACGCGGAGCAAGACGTTTCGCAAGTTCTTCAGCTGGGGAAAGTGTAAGAATTTCCCTGATTTTATTGAACGATTTCTGAAAGGAAATGGCCATAAATCTGTTTTCCTGAATTTCAACTTGAGTGGATTTACCCTCGATTCCGGTAATATAGCAAAAATAAAAATAAGTTTAACTTATGGGGATATTTTTTTGCAGAGTATCAGAAATGATGAAAAGGATCGAACGTTGGTTGGTTCGGGTATTGGATGTTTTCCCTTTAATCCGGCAAATATGCCTTTGCCAACCTTTGTAACGACCGTTTTACGCCGGGAGAGAGCGGATCAACAAATTTATCCTGCAGATAATAGGGAAGTTCATGGGCTAGTTCTGGATGCGGACCTGCAATGCGGAACATCCATTTCATGGCGGTAACCCTGATGGACGGATTTTTCCGGATGTCTTCCCAAAGTGTGACACACAAATCGAAAACCTCACCTTCACCTTCCTCATCCAACCCTGAAATCCAGAGCAGCTTAAGCAGCTCCCGTTGATGTCCGTCTTTTTTGCCGGGGATGGCTTTCAGGATTCGTTCTGATGCACCGTCTGGAAAGGGAAATCCCTCACTGAAATAACTCCACAACACCCAGGCAGATCGCCACGAAAAAGGTTGGCGGTCCTCCAAAGCCAGGGAAAGTGCTTCCGGGATTTCCTCAGGATGAGCCCGGAGAAAATCAAGCATTCCATCTTTGTGGAACGACAATAAAACCTGTTCGAATTCCGCAGACATGGGGTTTACTTTTTCCTCTTAAAATCCTGCTGATAAAATTTCTTGATGACTTTGCCCATTATTCTATCTTTCTTCTTTTTCTCTGCAGCGGACGTTTCGAAATGGGCTTTTTCCCGCTCCAGCTTCAGATAGTTTTTGTAGGACGATTCATCAATTTCACCCTTTTCAATGGCTTCAAGAACGGCACAACCCACCTCGCTGATGTGGCGGCAGTCCTTGTATTTACATTGTTCAGACAAGGAAAGAATCCGGTCGAAGGTTTGTTCAAGTCCGCCGGTAGAATCTGCAATACCGACTTCCCGCATACCCGGATTATCGATGAGCAGTCCGCCATTCTCCAACAGAATCAATTCCCGGTGACTGGTGATGTGCCGGCCTTTTTGAGTGCTCTGGCTGATGGCATCAGTCCGCATTACTGATTTGCCGGACAGATTATTGAGCAGGGAAGATTTCCCGACACCCGAAGAACCCAGCATACAATAAGTTTTCCCAGGTTGAAGCGTTGCAATGATGGCCTCAAATCCGTCACGGGTTTCGTTACTGATGGCAAAAATGGGGACGTCGGCAATCCGGATTTTGATTTGATCGACAATTTCAGAAACTTTTTCAGGTTCGATTAAATCCGTTTTGGTGAGGATGATGATGGGCGAAACCTTTGAGGAGTGACAAAGGGTGAGGTATCGTTCCAGCCGGTTGATGTTGAAATCACGGTCAGCCGCCTGAACCAGAAAAGCGAAATCAATGTTGGCGGCAATAATCTGAATTTCCCCAAACTGTCCGACCGCCTGCCGTTTTATAAGTGAATATCGGGGAAAGATTTTGTGGATGATACCGAAATCAGTGTCATAAACTGAAAGGGCAACCCAGTCACCTACTGCCGGGAAATCTTCACGTCCGGAAGCAGTGAAACGCATGTTACCGGTGATTTCTGCTTCAACTTCAGCATCTGCTGTTCTCACAATATACCGTTCTTTGTGTTCTGCGATAATCCGCCCGGGTTCAAATCCGGTCAGATTATTTTCAGTTCTGAATTTTTCAAATTTGGGGTTGTACCCGAGGTCTTCCAGTTTCATTGCAGTGTGGAGTTATGGTTGATTTTATTGGATATGCTTCAATGTAAAACCGGATTTGGTAAAATTCATTTTCATGCCGGATAATTTTATCGTGAAAACGGGATTGCCATGGAAAATCTGCATTAATTTACAACAGAATCTTTAATCCCGGTAAATCCAAATCCGTTCCATATGTAAGTAGCACGCCTTGTTTTTGTATTGGATTTATCAGGATGAATAAAAGAATCACCACGATGAAGGACGATCAATTCTTTAGGATTCTCCGGATTGATCCGGGCGTCAAGCATGGGCCAGGAAAAAGCACTGCCTCTCCATCTGGCAACCAAACCCCCTTCATCAGCAAAATAAACGTAAGGTCTAAGCGAAATTTCTTTATCGAGATTTGAATAATGGTTTTCAAGTGCGAAAAGAAAATCTTGTTTTCCGTCCAGTTTTGCGTTGGTAATGGTAATTAATTTCATCGGGTTCGATTTCCATGCCGGCTTTCCGTTCTTAAACGCTTTTAAAATAACCCGGTTATCCTCTGGTGAATCAAATTGAACGGGTTTAAATTCAAATCCGTTTGACTGAAGCAGGGAATTCCTATTTGGTATCCTGAAAACCGGAACCGGCTCCCCCGTTACTACTTCCGGGAAAAATGATGAGGTTCTGGTATGGGTTCTTAATCCACTGCATATCCACTGACCATTTTTGAGAATCAATTCAGCCATCAGACCTGATTTGCTATCCGCATATTTCTGATCAAAAAGATGGTTTCCGAGTGAAAAATAGACCGGTTTTCCGTTAACCAGTTCCGGTTCCTGAACGACATGCGGATGGCTGCCAATAACAACGTCGGCACCATTTCTGGTAAGCCAGTCTGCAGCCTCCCGTTGGTTTTGGTTTGGCCAGGAAAGCCATTCTGTTCCCCAATGAACAGAAACAATAACAAGATTTGACAACGTGCGGGCCAGAGAAAGTTTTTGTTCAAGTTCTAGAGAAGGCAATTGAGTTTTCAATCCTCTTCTGTCAGGAACCAAATTGAGGGCAATAAGTGAAATCACCTGATTACCAATGGTGAAAAACCGGGGTGAATTTTGAAGTGAAACCGGGGAAATCTGTTGAGAGAAAACTGATTTGACAGTTTGATCTTTTCCCTTTATGCCAAGGTCATAACTATGATTATTCTCAATTGTCAAAACATGAAATCCGGCTTTTTTTGCCAACTTTAAATCGGAACTGTCAATGTCGAAAACAGGTGATGCATTTCCATTTGCAAGGCTGTCTTTTGGTGAACCGACTGCACCTTCAAGATTTCCGAAAACCAGATCGGCCTTCTTAAATTCTTCAGTCATAAATTGCCAGGGAAAAGATTTCCGGTCTCGTATTTCTTCTCTGACATTTCTCGAAAGGAGAATATCACCGGTTACAATAATCCTGACTTCAACCTTATCTGATTGGCACCCGGGAAAAAAAAGAGAACCAATAGTCAGGCAGATCAATATCCGGTTAATGGTACATCCTTTTTATTTAATTGTGTGGTAAAAGGTTGAATCCAGGCCGGTTGATTTTTCCGGGGCATGACTTCCCGCCATTCCTCATCATTCAATAAACTTCTTGATGTGAATTCATAGTAAGAATAAACTGATCCTTTCACGAGTTGTTTTCTGCCGTAAAAGGGAACTGTGAAATCCCATTCCAGAGCATTCCCTACCCCTGATAGTAAATATCCTGTTTCCACAGATCCAAAAACATCCGTAATCTTGCTAATCGGATCAGGGTGAGAAAAGGCATATTCCTTGTTTGCAAGACTGTTGAAAATCAGGAAATTATGTTCGGCAATTCTTGCAACAAATAGAATTTTCTCGTATTCAGCATTAGATAAATGTTCACCCTTCTGTTGTTTTTCGGCCATAACCTGAAAGCTTCTGGCTTCGGCTGCAGTTTCTTTTAATCGTCTGAGTATTCCATCATAAAATGAATTTGGCTCTCTTGAGTATAAATCATCCGGGTCAATTTTCCCCTGCATTGTTGGGGAAACAAAAGCGGTCATGGCTTCGAAAATTCCTGCAATTGCACCAAAAGTGGCTGGATCTGGTTCTACATATCCTCTAGGTGCACGCATCAGAAGTTCTTCGAATCCACCTTCACCACATTCTGCAACACCCCTTTCATTAACGAGAACTGTTGCATGACGAAGTGTTGCCCAGCTTGCAAGTCCGGTTTGAAGTCGTTTTACTTTCATGATATCCGGATAGGGCTCAATAGTCTTTGATGGTTTAAGATCAGCCCATTGAAGGGCAAGTGTATTGATCCAAAGTGGATAAAGTGACTTTTTATCCATTTCAACACTTCTTGATGAAAAGTTTGATTTAAGACCATCCATCACTTTTTTTAAGGGCGGATACTTTTTTATTTCCGGATCAAGAAGGGTAGTGGCCAAGGAATTATTTAAACTTGCTGCAAAATCGAGACCGGATGGAAGCAGTCTTTCACCTTCGGCTCCGGTAACCTGAAGGTCTTTTGGAGCTACTCGCTGAAAAACTGAAGAGAAGAGTGCTTCATTGTCAAATCCCCAGGAAAGTGGGAAAAGTTCAGTTTTTTTACCTGGGAAACGGCAGTAATCTGGAGCTGAAAAAGATGCCAGATCCCAGACAATGGGTGAACGTGATGGAGCAATAAATCCAGCATAACTGTTCGTCCAGGTTTCTGCGAGTTTTTTAATTTCAGGTGGAAGACCGTTTAGTTTTTTTATGACAGCCTGATCATGCGAATAGATTGAGGTCAAATATTTAAATGCCTGAAAATACCTGGTCAATTCAGGATCAGACGAATAATGTCCTCTGGGCTTAAGATTTGAAAAATCAAATAATTTTCCGGTTTGAATTGAGAATGCATCGTCTGCCTTTAAAATCTTCAATACTTCCTTATTTGAATCCTTGCCGGATTTCAAATCTTCAAGCGTCGAAAAAACTCCAGCCCATTCAGGATCCGCTCCAGGTTTTGAATAAAACGAATTCGCTTCACTTACAAATTTCCAGAAAGAAGGTATTGCAAGATCCCGTTCACGAACAATGAATAACCCCTGAAATGCTGCTCCTACCAATTCCCAGAAAATATCTGTGGTTACCAGATAAGGGCGGGTTGGTGCGTTACGGTCATAACTGTCGCAATAGTAGTTTTCAGTTTCATAAAGCTGATAAAGTTGCTCACCCTGTTCAGTTCTGAAAAGACCTTGTTGTTTCTGGAACAATGCTAATTCTTCCCCGGTTGAAATAAACATCCATGCATTTACTACATCGGGAAGCGGGGTTTTTATTGGCAGATAGTTGAGTGTTTGCTGGCCTTTTTTTGTTTCAGTTAGTGCTACAAGACCTTTCCCGTCAGGAACCAACGCCGGTTCTGCAGAAAAACGGTATTCTGGCAATTGGGTTTCTTCCATTTTTGAAAAAGGATAATAGATTCCGACTCCAGATTGATCTTTGGTCCAATGAACAAGTCCAAGACCATTTGGTGTTGGAAGAAGAACTCCCTTGTTTTCAAGATTCAAACCGGCAGGCAAAAGATCATAAAATGCTTTGTAGTAATTGGATTTTAAAAATTCGTTTTTCTTATTCCTGAAGAGCAGTTCATGTCCGGCAGGGTGAAATGCGACAGGTAAAATCCAATCAGCTTCGTTTGCACTTGGCTGCTCAAAATCCATAGAATCAATTAATCCCGTAAAAGTTTTTGCAGGACCCGCCACCTGATAAAACCGTTTACCTGATTCCGTAATTGTGCAGGTGCGAAATGAACCATCTCCGTTATCCATTCCAAAAAAAAGTCGGAATTGATAGTAGGTTATCCGGGGCTCATATTTTTCTTCGGTTATAAAAGGTCTCGGGCAAAACAATAAGTCTGATAGTAATAAACTGCTTGAGAAAATCAGCGTTTCCTTCCACTTTTCATTCTCTTTTATAAACCGGTAAATTGTGTAAAGTTTTTTCTGATAACCCAAAATAAAAAGAGCATCTGCACGGGGATGCCAGGTCATTTCAAGGGGTTTAAACCCTTCAGGTAGTTGAAGGATCTCTGAGAATTCTGATTTTCCGATCTCCCAAAACCCGACAGATCCTTTGTTTTCAGATTCCCTGTTCAAAACAGCAACGAAAGGACCGGCAGGCGAAACTGCATAGTCAACAACCTGGCTTAATCCTGAAAGATCGAGACTAAAAGCTGAGTCAGGTGACTTTGAAACTGAAAGCTCGGGAATATCAAATACATTTTTGTATGTGTAAGATGAATCCGGATTTGGATTCTCGATGAAATTTCCCCCGGAAGTGGATTCTGTCTTTTTGCCACATCCGGTTACAATAGAAAAAATAAAAAGAACAAACAGAAGGTAAGGTTTTACGGCTGTCATACTCATCTCATTCCAAAAATGATCGGACTTTTATTACTCAAGGATTATCGGTGCAGAAAACCAATCAGATAAAGGTAACTTTAAAAATTTTGTATTTCAAAGGAAAGGGTAAACAGTGGGTTGACCTGGATTTTTTAAAGTGCCCTTTGAACCCGGTTTCCATTGTTACCGGGTAGAGACGACCGATTCGGGCGTCTCCGCATTTGAAACAAAATACAAACCACCCCGCCTGCGGCACCCCTCCTTAAAAAGTTGAAAATCCCGATTTTATCGGGGGAGGGGAATTTAAAATTCAATTTCATTTAACATTCAAAGTTTAACCTTCATCATTCCGGCCAAAGGCCGGATCTCACATTCCGCTTGGCTGAATAATGCTGTTCCGGTTGCCTTCCGTATCCAGAAACGAGACGTAAAGTCCGAATCCGGGAATATCCATCGGTTCCCCGAGAACCTTTCCCCCATGAGAATTAATTTTTGAAATGACTTTATTTATATCATCCACTCCAATTACGATTGACGGAAACTGGGCAGGCCAGTCCGGTTTGACGGGATAAAGTCCGCCATTGATGGCGCCGGCCGGAAGTCCGGGTTTGGCATCGGTTTCGGTGGTCGTGACAAGAATGTAATGTCCGCTTTCTTCGCCAAGATGCTGGGTCTTCCATCCGAACACATCGTGATAAAATCCGGCAATTCTTTTTCCGTCAGCGTAAGGCAATTCAAAGTGGACAACGGGATACATAAGCGCTCCTGAATTGATTTGTTTTAGTTGGGATTTAATTTCAGTTTTATCTTCCAGAATCAGATTGCATCCAGCGTTTGGCGGGGTTGTTTATTTTGAATTTCGTCCAAAAAATTGACGTACGGGAAAATCAGTTCAGAAATTCATCCGTTTCCCAATTTGCCGGATTGGTTTCAATGTAAAACCGGATTTGGGTAAATTCATTTTCATGCCGGATAATTTTATCGTAAAACCGTGATTGCCATAAAAAATCTGCATGAATTTTTCGGGCGGAAAGGGAAACAGCGGATTTAAAAGACCGGATTACCGAACCCAAAGAACCCCGTTTTGGTGAAATTTGTGCCATTGTTTCATTTTCCCGATTTTGTAGAGACGTTACATGCAACGTCTCCGGTAGGGGATTGGGAATGATTTTGGGTGATTGGATATCCCCGGCGTTATGATGAGACGTTGCGTGCAACGTCTCTACCACGGGATCAATTATCAAAATGCCATGAAGATGGTTTGGCATGACCACGAATGCATCCAATTTCACGAACGGGAAATGATCGGGGATTTGTTTCCAACAGGATTCCACAATTCCACCGATTTCAGATAAAATCATTTTACCATCTTGAATTTCACCAAAATAATGTAATCGTTGTGCGGTACAAATGGTGATAAAATAAACACCACCGGCAGAATAATCCCACCAATTCGCCCGTGCAGAGGGTATTCTGTATTTATTTAGGAATTTTTCCATGTTAAATGTCCAGGTAGAGACGCCCGATTCGGGCGTCTCCGTATTTTGATTTGGATTTTTTTTGATTCGAATTACCTGAGACGCCCAATTTGGGCGTCTCTACCACAGGGATTACAATTTAACATTCAAAATTACGGTCACTTGTCCCATGTCCCTCGTCACTGAATTTTATCCGTCAAGAAATTCTACTTTTTCCACCTGAAGCGTGATGGCTGAGAAGTCTTCCATGACGAGTCCGTAAAGTTTGTACGGTTTTACCGTGCTGAGCATCGTGCAGAATTTCGCATACGCTTCGGGGAAGAAAACCGTTTCGTAAATGGCGGTCGTATCCTCAAAACTCACGAATTGCATCGGTTCATCATTCTTGGTATAAACCACTTTTCTCGTAATCATCCAGCCGATGGTTCTGACTCTTTTCCCCACAAATAAATGGAGTTTGCTGCCCGGAATGTGATTCAGCCGGTCGGTAATTCTCTTAAATAAAAACAGCGGATGAACGGAAAGCACAAAATCCAGCGTCAGCATTTCATCTTCAATCACTTTTTCGTACGGATAATCGGGAACCGGCGGCGGCGGCAAAGCCGGAGTTTCGAACAGATCAAAACAATCACCCACCTGAACGGATGACCGGGAATAGTGAAGTTCGGCTTCCCACATGAGCTCCGGACGGGTTTTCCCCTGATTGATGGAATCGAGGGAGCCCGACTTGATCAGAATCTGCAAATCACTGAGCTGCGGACTGGTCCGGTTAATCAGATCGGACATTGACGTGAATTTTCCCCGTTTCTGCCGGTCACCCAGAACCCGCACGATGTAGTCCTTCGTGAGATTTTTAATCTGCATGAATCCGACCCGCAGATACGGGAAATCCCGGCTGACAAGCTGCGGTGAAGCCTGTTTCGGTCGTTCTGGTTTTTTGACTTCGTAGCTGATCCGGTTTTCGTTCAGCAGGGAATCGAGTCCGGCTGTTTTTCCGTTTTCAGGGTGGAAAGTGCCGGGAGAAAACGTGTAGCCGGTGTATTCGTACATGCTGTCGTTGATGTCGGGCAGGAGAATGGAAATGCCCATCCGCCGGGCTTCTGAAATGTAACCGAACGGCGAGTAAAATCCGCCCTGATTCGAGATCACCGCCGCAATAAATTCCGCTGGAAAATGGGCTTTCATGTAGGCCGAATGGAAGGAAACCACCACGTACGATGCGCTGTGCGGTTTGTTGAAGGAATATCCGGCGAAACTGTGAATCATGTCCCAGATTTCATCGGTTTTGGCCTGCGTCAGTCCTTTGCTCCGGCATCCGTCCATGAAAAGCTGTTTGTAGCGGATTTTCATTTCATTGTCATTCTTCCGGCTGAGAGACTTCAGCAGTTTGGTGGCATCGTACTCATCCATATCGGCCAGCGTCATTCCCGCTTTGATCACATCTTCCTGATAACACATGATGCCGTACGTTTCGCTGAGCTGATCGGCCAGAAGCGGATGAATCGGTTCCCAGTCGCCGCCTTTCACCCGGCGCACGTACTCGGTGATGAACTTGTTGGCCGCCGGCCGGATGATGGAACTGTGGATGGTGAGATGGTCGAAATCGCCCAGCCGTGTCTTCTCCTGAAGCTGGCGCATGGCGGGAGATTCCACGTAAAAAACGCCCATTGATTTCCCGTTTCCGAGCATGTCAAGCGTTTTTTGATCGGTGAACACATCGAACGTTTCGAAATCGACGAGATGTCCGTAATGCTGGTAAACCGACCGTTTAATGTCACGGATAACGGCCAGTGACCGGTTGCCGAGAATGTCAATTTTGATGAGTCCGGAATCTTCCGTCTGATCTTTTTCCCACTGAACAACGGGAATGCCTTTCGGTGCCGGTTCAAGCGGAGCATGCGTGCGGATGGGCGCTTCAGTGATGACAAATCCGCCGGCGTGAACCGAAATGTACCGGGGAAACCCGAGAATATCCGACGAAATCTGCAGCACCGACTTCCACTGGTTGGATAGCCCTTTTGCCTGGGGCGAGGCCATGAACGTTTCAACGCCGTGTGAGCCGTAATACTGCGAAAACATGGGAATCCGGTGAAAAAATGCTTGAATTTCCATTTCGGGGATGCCGAAAACCTTTGCCACTTCCCTGATGGCCATCCGGTCTTTGTAGAGCACGTGATTGCAGACCATGGCGCAGTAGTCGGTTCCGTACGTCTGGAAAAGTGTGTCGATGATGTCATCCCGTTCATCCCAGCAGAAATCCACGTCAATGTCGGGCGGATCGTCACGGCGCATGTTGAGAAACCGTTCGAAGAAAAGATTATGGCGGATGGGTTCCACATCGGTGATGTTCAGGCAATAGGCGATGATGCTGGCGGCGGCGGAACCACGGCCACAGTGCGACGACGACTGCTTCACAATAAAACTGACGGTGAGAAAATATTCCGAAAAACTTTTGGCTTCGATGATGGTCAGTTCTTTTTCGATCCGGCTGACGATGGCTTCATTGAGGCGGCCGTACCGTTTCACGGCTCCTTCATAAGTCAGTTTTCTGAGATGATCGAAGGGGGAACTGCCGGCAGGTCCGAGATACCTGGGCTTGAACAGCTGGTTCGGGGGATACGACCAGGTTAAGTCACGGGCAACTGCGGTGAGATTGTCAACCGCTTCGGGGAGAATCTCGAACCGCCGGATCAGTTCGTCAGGGGGAAGCAAATACGTTTCTTCGCTGATGAGGTCGGTGGGACTCAGCTGCGACAGGGTTTTATTATCCCGGATGGCTTTCAGCACCTGATGACGCAGAAAGTTGTCTTTTTTGACCATGTAAACCGGGTGAGCTGCAATAGGGCGGACACCGCTTTTTTTCGCACGGCGGAGTTTGATCAGGGGAATGTGGAACGAATCAATCTGCAGGTAGACGTCATGGATTCCGCCTTCCACTTTCAGGAATTCTGCCAGTTCCACCGATGGCGTCATGAAAATAAGTCCGCCCGCATGAAGGGGAAGAAGCAGCCGGAGATTGGCTTTTTTATCTTCCTGAAGCCGGGAAACGAGCTGGGTCAGATTGGCAAATCCCTCTGCATTTTTCACGTAAGCTGATATTTCCTGAACGGAATCTTTCAGATGAACACCGGTGATGGCCCGGAGTCCGAACGTTCTGGCCGTCTCGTAATAGAGAAACAGGATATACAAATTATTGATATCCGTGAGGGCAATGGTGTCATAACCCAGATCACGGGCCCGGCGGCAGAGTCCTTCAATATCAGAAGCACCCCATCCGAAGGAAAAATTGGAATGTAAGTTTAATAGTGGAAGCATAACTGCACAAATATACAGTAATATTTTAATGAGAGCAAGGGGAAAGGGTGGTTCAGTGAGGCTCCCGAAAGCATTGGGGACGGGATCAGCCATCGGCTGATTTGTCTATTTGAATTTCAATTAAGGGGTTCGGTGAGCATAAACCCCGTTTTTTCTACCATAAAACTGCTCATCCCTTTTTGGTAATTTCCGATTTATTCTGGTCTTTAATTAACTTTTTGAAACAGTAAGCCCGATTAAATCAGGAGCACAGATGGTAACTCAGGTTCAGTTATTTGAATCCCGGCAGGTTCGTACCCATTGGGATGAGAATCAGCAGAAATGGCTTATTTCAATAATTGATGTTATTCAAGTTCTAACCGGCACCGACCGGCCGCGAAAATACTGGAATGATCTGAAAGGGAAATTAAAAAAGGAAGGCAGTGAACTGTCCGAAAAAATCGGACAGTTGAAAATTTCTGCAAAAGAGTAACAAAATGAAGAAGAAGTCTATAACAGCTTCTGAGTTTGATACAAAATTTGATGAGGGTGAAGATATTTCCGGGCATCTTGATTTATCACAGGCGGCCCGGTTGCACCAGGGGCAAAAACGGGTCAATGTTGATTTTCCTATCTGGATGGTTCAGCAACTGGATCAGGAAGCTAAAAAACTCGGCGTCACCCGTCAATCCATTATCAAAGTCTGGATAGCTGATAAGCTGAAGGAAGTGATGTAAACTGATCCATCCCTAGATAGGTTTTTGTAGTTTTGCTGTCAGAATACCCGATTTTTTGTCGGAATCAGAAACGGTAACGCCTGCCCGCAGATTCCGGTAAATATGACCCCGGTGCAAGGTCGCAAGATGGCATTTTTCCAGAATTTCAAAATCAGGGAAATAGGTCTGGATAAAATTCCAGGGGATAGCCTGTGGTTCAGTCAGGGTTGGATAGTCATGAACATCCACAATCAGCAGAAAGAGTCCGCCCGGTTTTAACACCCGCCTGATCTCCCGGCAAGTTTCATCCAGTCCGGCAACATGATCAATGGAATTAAAGGAACAGACAAAATCAAAGGTGTCATCAGGAAAAGGAATCTGTTCTGACCCGGCACAGACATAAGTCATTTTGTGTTCCGCTGCCCCCATTTTGAGGTAGTGGTCTGCAAGGGGATCCAAACCAACCCGAAGGGAAGCCATCTCAGCCCATTCCAGGCTTCCACGGGGACCGCAGCCAATATCCAGAACTGACTTATTCTGGTAATCATTTGTACTCAGAGAAAAGTAGGTGGTGTAAAACCAGAAATAGTGTGAATTTCCCAGCTTTCCGGCAAGAGCCTTTTTAAATTTCCAGAACAAAAGTTCTGCTGCCTGCTTGATCCGGATTCCGGTTCGGCTTTGGTACCTACTGCCCATTATCTCATCCCTGGAAAAAATATGAAAGAAGGGAACAAAAATAACTTTAAATTTGAAAAGTGAAGTTCATTTGTAATAAAAACAGAAAAAAAACCAGAATTACGGATTGCTCTGCCGGAAATTCCGGCGAATGCCCAGTTTAACCAGGTCCCTGCCTTATTCCTCTTTCGTGTATTTAGTGCTTTTCGTGGTTAAAGCATTTGTATCACGCCACGCCCGCAAATTTCACCAGCTGATGTCCGTATTTAAGTTCAAGCCGGTCGATGGCTTTGAAGATTTTGTCTTCCCGGGTTTCTTCCTTCGTATCCCAGAGCAAAAGCTGTTCCACGGTTCTGAATAACCGGTCGGCGGTGATGACCATGAGTCCAACCTGTACCCGCCGGATGAGCATTCCCGCAAGCAGTCTTTCCAGTTTTTCGTACACCAGCCGTTCAGCATGAATCCCGCCGGGAAAGTTCAGTTGCCGGTAATCAGTCTGATGATCAGCAAACTGAAGCGAAATCTTAAACTTTCCGGCAAGCAAATTCCGTGACCGCAACGTCTGACAGAGCCGGTGAAGTCCGTTGAACAGATAACCCCGCACAAGTTCGCCGTCATTGGTGGGTTCCTGAAACACAATTTTCTCGGTGAGAGCCGTTGATGCCGTATTTGGCGTGACCAGCCGGTCGTCAATTCCGCTGGCGTACCGGTGAACCGACTGACCCGGGAGTCCGAAGATTTGTTTGAGGTATGAAACGTCGACTTTCTGCACATCGCCCACAATCAGCAGATTCAGATCACGCAGACGGATGAGCATATCCTGCTGAATATCGGGTAAAATGTGAGTCGGATTCGGCGACAGAAACGGTTTTTCTTCACCTTCAGGAACGATGATCAGTTTTTCGTTGGAAAAAAGAGCCTGATCGGCGGCGGTTTTACTCACCAGCTTGTTGATGGCAAGTCCCGAGAAAGCCGGCGTCCCGAGGTCGGATTCCAGTTCTTTTTCCAGCTTGTAGAGTACGTTCTGTTCCTGTCCCCACAGGCGGCGGGTTCCGGTAAGATCAATGTAACTGGATGAGTACGACGGTTGCTCTATCACCGGGGAATAATAAGCCAGCCGTTTTTTGATCTGAGCCAGAGCCTGATCGTACAATTTCCGGTCAGCCAGGGCAACTTTTGCATCGGGAATCCGGCTGAGGACTTTCTGCAGGGGCTGTCCCTGAACGATGCCCATCCGTTTACCTTCATCTGAGACGGCCAGAACGGGTGAACGCTGCTGGTAAACGCCAACAATGACAATGGGGTGTCCCTTCCATTCGGGATGGCGCTGCTCGATGAGCCGGGTATAAAGCGACTTGATTTTGAGGTGACCGATCTGTTTCATGCAGTAAAAATACTGTATAAAAAAACAGTAGTCAAGATGGTTACTGCCTGCACCGAAAGCTTTTTGGGGGTCACAAATTACGGGTCACCGGAGGGACAGGGGACGTGGGACAAGTGACGGAAATTGCAGGAAAAAATAATCACGGGTCACGAAAAACAGGAACAAGTAACTCGTAATTGTAAAGAAAGGTCACTGAGCGTGTCATCCCGAGTGATTTTTCACAATGTGAAAAATATTATCGAGGGACGCCGTGCCCTTTCTTTAGGGACAATTGGAGGAAAATTAAATACTTATTTCTTTCTGACGGCGACGACTGTTCCCTTATAATTCACATCGAATTCGTACGAAGGTTTGACTTTGGAGTTAAGGTAGCCTGATGGAATAAATTTATAGGTTATCCATGTATTTTTAATCTGAACAGTTATATCGGATGGGTGATGTCCGGGAAAAATTGAAATTCCGTTTGCTTCAGCAATTTGTATACCCGGTTGTTTTTTTAAAGCTGAAATCAGACCATGAAGGTTAACATTGGATTCGTGGATTCTTAGCTCGACTAAAAACGTAGAAGGAGCGTTATGAATTTCAATGTTGTACTTTTCAAAAAGAGAGTCCACATAGGTGTTTCCGGTTGGCAGGGTTCCACGATAAAGATTATTTACCCACGAAACCGTGGTATCACCGATAACAAGAATTTCAGTTGAAGTGTACCATAGCCAGGGGTGAATGGAGTTGTTCGAAAAAACAGAATCACGTTCCGGATATTGAACGGCGTGGTAAAGATGAACCAATCCATTATAAAAAAGACCGTGCATTTTTTCAGGGATATAAAAAACCGAATCCAACGTACTGTCTTCTTCTGTTTCCCGCAGGGAAAGCAGAAAAGCATCATTGGCAAAACTTTCCTTCAATTCAGCAGGCACATCAGAATCATTGGCCGGACTCATGGTCACACTCTTCCAGCTTACAACCCTGATGTCTTCCTGATCTTCTTCACGTGTATCTGTTGATTCGCAACCCGGCAAAACCAAAAGGGCAATCAACCCGGCAAAAAGTAAATGTCTCATTTAAATTCCGGTTTTGTTTAAAATGAAGTAACTCAGTAGCTGAGGGGAGAGGATAATCAGATGAATGTCGTTGAATGAAAAGAAAAAATCAATTTAGAATGAAAATATAATAATATAAAGGTCGATTTCAACAAAACCATCACGTTACATCCCCTGACCGCTGTTGAAAACTCAGATGAAGCTGCCGGTTCACAATTTCCGACATTTTCAGAACGGCAACTGCCAGATCTTCAAAAGTCGTATAAAGCGGAGTAATCCCGATTCTGACATGATCAGGTTCACGGAAGTCGGGAATGATGACCGGACCACCATCAACGCCGGCAATCAGAGCCTGACAAATGGCATAAGCTTCAGGATGACGGAAGGAAATGTGTGATCCGCGCTGATCCGGATTTTCAGGTGAACCCAGTGTAAACCCGAGTGGCAACAAAACTTCTTTCCACATTTCAATCAGAAATTCAGATTGCTGAAGACTTTTCTTTCTGAGTTTTTCCATTCCGGTTGTCACCAGTAAATCAACCGAGGCATCAACGGCTGCCAGGGATAAAACCGGTGGCGTTCCGACCGTGAATTTACGGATTCCAGTTGATGGTTTGTAAGTCAGTTGAAAATCGAAGGGACGGGCATCACCAAACCATCCCCAGACAGGCGGAGTCAGGTGATCCTGCAAATCCTTCCGAACATATAAAAAAGCCGGTGAACCAGGTCCGCCATTCAGATATTTGTAGGTGCACCCAACGGCTAGATCAGCTTCCGATCCGTTCAAATCAATCAAAACTGCACCGGCTGCATGACTTAAATCCCACAGCATCAAAGCGCCAGATTCGTGAACCCAACCCGTCACTTTTTTCATGTCATACATGAAGGCAGACTTGAACGTCACATGACTGAGAACGACTAGCGCAACGTCGTCAGAAAGTGCTTTTTTTATGTCCTCATCCGAAACCGTCATGCCATCCTGACTTTGGATCAGCCGAAGCGAGTAATCGGGTCCAAGCTGATAAATAATCCCCTGAAGAATATACAGATCGGAAGGGAAGTTGAGGGTATCAGAAACGATGACTTTTCGTCCGGGTCTGGCAGAAACGGCAGCCCAAGCCAGTTTGAACAGATTTTGTGAAGTGGAATCGGTCACCACAACTTCATCAGATTTCGCACCAATGAGTTTCGCAATTTTTCCGCCGGTTACTGAAGTTTGTGTGTACCAGCCTTCATTCCAGCTTCTGATCAGCCGGGTTCCCCAGGCTTCCTGAATTTCTTGCTGAAGCCGGTCAGCGGTACCTTTTGGAAGACGGCCGAGGGAATTTCCATCGAGATAAATCAGGTTTTCTGGACTGTGAACAAACCATTGCCGGGTGAAGGCAATCGGATCGTTCTGATCAAGTTTACGGGCTTTTTCAATCCATTTAGTTTTCATTTTGGAATTCTTCTTTTAAAACCGGTAAAAGGATAGAAAGAGCCAGAGCTGACCATTTTTCGTAGGCTTTACCGGAAGGATGAAGCAGGTCGCCGGCAAGAAAAGAAGGGTCATTTTTCACTTCCCGGCTGAAGGTGGTGATATCAACGTAATTCACCTGCCGTTTTTCAGATTCTTCCCGGTTAATCGTGTTGAACCGGTCGATTTCTTCGGAAATTTTTTCGGGATTCCGGTCATTGGCAAACGGAGTCACGCCCCAGTCTGGAATTGAAAGCACGAGAATATGAGACGGATTTTTATCCGCAAAAAAAATGGCTTCATCGAGAAGTCCGGCAAATTCAGTCCGGTACGTTTCAGGGTCAAGGTGACGGTATTGATTATTCACACCAATCAAAAGAGAAACCAGATCAAACGGACCTTCCGGATTTGATTCCAGGATGCCATCTGAAAGTTCATTTGTTGTCCACCCGGTTTTGGCGATGATGACGGGCAGATCAACGGGAATTCCAATTTCTGAAAGTTTTGAAGCCAGCAGAACCGGCCACCGGTCAGATTCAGAAACACCCTCACCAATCGTGTAAGAATCACCAAGAGCAAGGAAGGAAAGGTTTTTTTTCATAGAGGGAATTTACCACGAAGGTAAAAAAGGTTTTTTTAACAGTTGGTTCGGAAAGAAGAAATACTGGATTCCCGCCTTCGCGGGAATGACAATTTCCCTGTTTTTTAGTGTAGTAAGAGGACTGTCATTCCCGCGAAGGCGGGAAATGATAATTCTGCGAAGCAAATCCATGAAATTTTAATAAAATATTTTGGAAAAGGCTTCGAACCTTTTTAGCTCTTCACCAGTCGCCTTACCCTAATTTTCTTTTCCATCCAACCCAAGCGTTTCGATTTTATCCTGAGTCCGTTGAATATAGAGTGTTGTATCTTTATAGGAACTGTCGTCGATGGCATTGAAAAATTCGTAGGCTTTCAGGAAATCTTTCTTTTCGTAGGCATCAAGACCTTTTTTATAAATCTGATCTTTGTCTTCGGTTTTGGTGACGACTTTTTCACCTTTTTTCACTGATTTCAAACCGTCGAGTGCTTCCTGATTTTGTGAATCGAATGCCAAAACCCGGGTGAAACATCTTTTTGCCGTTGGGAAGTCTTTGCTTTTTACGGCAGCATTTCCATCCAGGATATTTTTCTGCAGGCGTTTTGTGATTTCAGCTTCATTTGCAGATAAATAAGTTTTAGCTTCTGCATGATCGGGAATCAGGGCCAACAAAGCTTTGTAATGTCCGGCTGCGGTGAAAATATTGTTTTTAGAAGCAGCATCACGGGCAGCTTTTTCCTTCAGGGCAGTAAAATCTGAAAGAAATTTGTCCAGTTCCATCAGTTTATCTTTGGCAGGCTGATGGTTAAATTTTTCGGATAAAAACACCAGTTCCTGTTTGGCCTGAGCCAAAAGTGCCGGATCGGGGATTTTCTTTCCATCAGCAATCCATTTATCAGCCCGGGTCATCGAAATTTCTATTTTTTGATCTTTGCTGAATCTGCCCGCCCAAAGTTCATCTGAAGTTGGTGCACATCCCGAGAATCCCCAGAGAAGCATCAATAAGGAAAAGAAAGAAAGAAGTTTATTCATAGATCACCCTGAAAATCTGAAGCTGAACCTGTTTATTTTTCATTGGAACGGTGAACGGTTCACTTAATTTAAACGTTTCCGGTTTGAGATGATTTTTTACCACATCCGTAATCAGAACTTCCTCACCGGCTGCAGCAGAACAAAGCCGTGCAGAGGTGTTCACCGTGTCACCGATTGATGTGTAATCCATCCGGTCACGGCTGCCGATATTTCCCGAGACGACTTCACCCGAATGAATGCCGATTCCGAGTCTCAGCCGGTTAAATTCGGCATCTTTTTCTGCCAATTTTTTGAAGTAAATCTGGATGTCAACGGCAGCCTGGATGGCCCGTTCTTCTTTCCCTTCACCCTGAAAAACGGCCATGATTTCGTCACCGACAAATTTATCGACGTCACCTTTATGTTTCCTGATGAAGCCAACCTGCATATCGAGAAGCTGATTCAAAAACTGAACGACTCTATCTGGAGTGGTGCCTTCAGAAAATGCAGTGAACCCCCGAATATCCGAAAAGAAAAAACACAGTTCGTTTCTGGTTCCGCCCAATTCATGCTGACCCGGATCTCCGGTTTTGATAGCTTCAATGGTGGATTCTGATACATATTTCCCCATGAGAATCCGTTCTTTCACCGATTGGGTCATCTGATTGAAAGCCTCGGTAAGATCACCCAGTTCATCACCGCCTGAGACCGGAACGACAGGATAACGGCCGTCAGCAACTTCTTTTGCAGCGTGATACAACAGTCGGATTCTGCGGATGAGAATAGCTGTTACAGTGATGATAATCAGAATGGCGAGAAGAAATCCGGTCAGACCGGTGTAAAACACTTTTTCCTGTTTCGCTGCGATCAGTTCTCTGATTGGCGTGAGGGAATAAGTGAGTTGCGTGTATCCGAGAAAAATAAGTTTCCCGCCTGCTTCATATTCAACCTTTCTGGTAAGGAAAACCCGGACATCGTTGATGAGGCGGCCTTTGGAAAGTGTATCAAGTTTTAAAAATTTAGCCTCAGCCATGGACGAATCGACCAAATGAAGCTGGTCAGAATCGGCGTAAACGTAATAATTCCGGTTTCGGTCAACAACTATGATGGATTCCAGTCCGGGAATGTCCTGGGCAATCAGTTCAGCAACGACCGAACGAAGTGCCACTTTATCAGTTTCACCCACTGAAAGGGCTTCGGCGGCTGACGTTGAAAGAGTTTGAAAAAGAGCGTTGAACTGTTTGTGTGAAAGATCTTCAAGATCCTGTTTTTCAGATTCAAACATGGTCGTGACGATGAACAGCAGAACGGAAAGGAAAACCAGTCCGAACACAAGAGTATACTTAATCTGCAGCGTAATTTTGAATCTTTTCTTTGCCGGTTCTGCCGGTTGGATTTCGGGTACAGTTTCCATGCGCATCCTTTTCCTGATACTGTAAAAATAAATGAAAAGAGGGAAGGGAACAAGAAGGAGACCCCAAAGACCCAAAGACGCAAAGAAATGCCAGTTTTACCTAAATAAGAAAAAGGGGAAAGAGAAACCTCTTTTATTCATAGAGAAAAAGGGGTTCTTTTATACAAAAAGGCATTCAGGATGGTGATCAAATATTCTTTTCCCACCACAAACCAAGTTTCTTTCACAAGACTCTTTTATCTTTACAGATTCGTTACCGGAACAGAATAAACCATCGAACTGTTTACTTAATCTAAACCGGTCAATCTTTACTTAATGAATGAACTTATGAAATATCTGCTTTTACTATTACCCGTCCTTTTTCTTTCCTGCTCAGAAAATAAAACCCAAAAAATGGCCGGAGTTGCACCTAAAATTCCTGTTGAGGTTCTGGTTTTAGAACCATCCACCCTGACCGATTTGTATAAAACATCAGGAGTTTTGCAGGCCAATGAAGAAGTTGATCTTCACCCTGAAACGTCCGGGAGAATTGTCTCCATTTCCTTTTCTGAAGGACAGACGGTTAAATCGGGTGATCTTCTTGTTAAACTGAACGATGCCGATTTGCAGGCTCAACTGGCAAAAAATAAAATTCAGGAAAAACTGGCCCGCGAAGATGAAGCCAGAAAAAAAGAATTACTGGCAAAAAAGATGATTTCTCAGGAAGAATACGATAAATCGGCTTCGGCTTTTGAATCGTTGAATGCAGATCAGAATTTACTAAAAGCTCAAATCGCCAAAACTGAAATCCGTGCACCTTTCACCGGAAAAATTGGTGTTCGGTTGGTGAGTCCGGGTTCGTTTCTTTCAACAGCTTCTATTGTTGCAACTTTGGTCGATATCGATCCGCTGAAGGTAGAATTTGCTGTCCCTGAACGGCTTTCTTCTGTGGTGAAGTCGGGCACTCCGGTTTCTCTGACTCTGAATTCAACCGGTGAACAATTAACTGCAAAGGTTTTTGCAACCGATTCCAGGGTGGATCCGGTTAACCGTAGTCTAACCGTAAAAGCTTTGGTAACCGGTGCCGGTTCAAGCTGGATTCCGGGCAGTCTGGTTTCTGTTTCAATCGGACTCTCCCGTCTTACTGATGCACTGCTTGTTCCCTCCAACGCCATTGTCCCTGATCTTACCGGTCAGTTGATTTACACGGTTATAAACGGAAAAGTTAAACCCGTTCCGGTTCAAACCGGAGTCAGAACTGAAACTCAGGTTCAGATTACGTCCGGACTTTCGGTGGGAGATTCTGTTATTATTTCCGGACTCATGCAAATCAGAAAAGGATCATCCGTCGTGGCAAGACCTGTAAAACCTGCAGACGGAAAGTAAATCAAAATGGCAACTTTTTCTTCCGTTTTTATCGACCGTCCGGTACTGGCAACCGTTCTATCAATTACCATTGTTCTTTTTGGAATCATCGGATATTTATTTCTGGGAGTCAGGGAATATCCGAGTGTTGATCCGCCCGTAATTTCAGTTTCAACTTCGTACCCGGGTGCAAATGCAGACGTTATTGAATCCCAGATCACTGAACCGCTCGAAGAATCAATCAATGGGATTCAAGGCATCAGAACCCTGACTTCATCCAGCCGTGACGGAGCAAGTAATATTACCGTTGAGTTTGAAGTTGGTGCCAATATGGAAGCTGCCGCCAACGACGTCCGCGACCGGGTTTCCAGGTCAATCCGTTCGTTGCCACCCGATGTGAACCCGCCTTCAGTGACCAAATCAGATGCAGATGCCAATCCGATTTACACCTTAACCGTTCAAAGTACGACCAAATCTCTGCTTGAACTCTCTGATATCGGCAACAATATTTTCAAGGAAAGATTGCAAACCATTCCGGGCGTCAGTGAAGTGCGGATCTGGGGCGAAAAACGATATGCTATCAAACTGAATCTTGATCCTGAAAAACTTGCAGGGTACGGACTTACTCCTGCTGACGTAAGAACGGCCCTGAATAACGAAAATATTGAACTTCCTTCCGGTCGGATTGAAGGATATAAATCCGAACTTTCCATCCGGACGTTTGGCAGACTTTCTACTGAAGATGACTTTAATGATCTGATTATTAAGGAAGTTGATGGCAGTCTGATCCGCCTAAGAGATGTGGGCACGGCACTTCTTGTTCCTGAAAATGAACGTGGCATTCTTCGTGGAAAGGGTGTCATCCCGATGATTGGGGTTGCAATTACACCTCAACCGGGAGCAAATCACATTTCGATTGTGGATGAAGTTTACAAACGGGTTGAACGGATCAAAAAAGACCTTCCTGAAGATATTCGCCTGGGTGTTGCCCTCGATTCAACCATTCCCATCAGAAAGGGGATTAGTGAAGTTGGTGAAACCATTCTGATCGCCTTTACCCTGGTCATTCTCATCATTTTTATTTTCCTCAGGCATTGGCGAACGACCCTCATCCCCGTTTTTGCAATCCCGATTTCTCTCATCGGTGCGTTTTTTATCATGTACCTTGCCGGATTTTCCATCAATATTCTGACTCTGCTTGCCATTGTACTGGGAACAGGGCTTGTTGTAGATGATGCTATCGTCGTGCTTGAAAATATTTACTCCAAAATAGAAGGCGGGATGGATCCGATTGAAGCCGGTCACAAAGGAACGTCTGAAATTTTCTTTGCCATTATTTCAACAACGATAACCCTTGCTGCCGTTTTTCTCCCGATCATTTTCCTTCAGGGATTAACCGGACAGCTTTTCAGAGAATTTGGAATTGTAATGGCTGGTTCAGTGATCATTTCCGCATTTGTTTCATTGACGCTGACGCCGATGATGAGTACCAAATGGCTCCGTCATCATGATCATGAAAATAAAGCCTTTGAATGGTCTGAGAAAAAATTCACCAATCTCGCAAACGGTTACACCCGATATCTGACCGGATTTATGAAACGGAAGTGGATGGCCCCGGCACTCATGCTATTTTCCGTTGCCCTGATTGTGGGTTTGTGGTCGTTCATACCCGCCGAACTTGCTCCGCTTGAAGATAAAAGCCGGCTTCAGATCAGTGCAACAGCTCAGGAAGGCACCTCGTACGAAATGATGGATGAGTACATGAAACAACTCATCAGCAAAATAGATACATTACAAGAAACAGACGCCTATTTTGGGATTACCGCACCGGGATTTGGTTCATCGGGCTCAGTGAATTCCGGATTTATCCGGCTTAGCCTTGTAGAACCTGAAAAAAGAACCAGAACCCAGCAACAAATCGCCGACGATTTGGGAAAATCTCTTAGAAAAGATGTTTTTGCAAGAACCATTGTCACCCAGGAACAAACAATTTCAACCGGTGGCGGCCGTGGTGGCGGACTTCCCGTTCAGTTTGTGATTCAAGCACAAAATATGGATGAACTCCGTGAAGTCATTCCCGACTTTATGGCAAAAGTTCAGAGTGACAAAACGTTTCAAATTGCAGACCTGAATCTGAAATTCAACAAACCGGAAATGGTGATTGAAATTGACCGTGACCGGGCCCGGACGATGGGTGTGAACGTAAAAGATATTGCAGAATCTATCCAGCTTCTTTTCAGCGGACAGCGGTTCGGCTATTTTATCCTCAACGGAAAACAATATCAGGTGATTGGTCAGGCGTCAAGGTCATTTCGGGATGACCCGGCTGATCTGAAATCAGTTTCAGTCAGAAATTCAAAGGGACAATTGATTCCGATGGATAATCTGGTCACGGTTTCGTACAGAAGCAATCCGCCTCAACTATTCCGGTTTAACCGATACGTTTCTGCTACGGTTTCAGCTTCACCGGCAGAAGGAGTTTCATTGGGTGCAGCCATTCAGCAAATGGAGACCATTGCAGATTCTACTTTGGATGATCGTTTTTCGACAAGTTTATCTGGAGTTTCACGTGACTTTATGGAAAGTACGAACACACTTCTTTTTGCATTTTTACTGGCGTTGATTCTGATATATCTGGTTCTTTCTGCTCAGTTCGAAAGTTTCAAAGATCCGCTGATTATCATGCTAACCGTTCCATTGGCAATTGCAGGGGCAGTTTTATCCCTTTTTATCACGGACCAGACTTTAAATATATTCAGTCAGATCGGGATGATTATGCTGATCGGAATTGTTACGAAAAACGGGATATTAATTGTAGAATTTGCCAACCAGAAACTGGCTCTTGGTTACAATCGGTTTGAAGCTGCTGTCGAAGCTGCGACTCAGCGTTTTCGTCCAATTCTGATGACAAGTTTGGCCACGATTTTGGGTGCCGTTCCGATTGCTTTTGCTCTTGGCGCCGGTTCTCAAAGCCGGGTTGCCATGGGAATTGTAATCATTGGCGGATTGATGTATGCCCTTGTTCTGACATTATTCATCATTCCTGCATTGTTTGCCTTCCGGAAAAACCGGGAATGAAGTCAATCACCTGGGCGCAGGAAACCATGAAAAAATTCAGGGAATAAATGAAAGGTTTGCCCGGCACATGCAAAATTGAACAGCTTCCGGATTAAATTTATGGTTTTGGAGAAAGAGATAGTTTTGTCCTCTTGATCATAACTAATTGAATTTCTAAATTTGAGAATGAAACCAATTCCGGGTTTGGTAGCTATTTTCATTTATATCCTTTTTACAGATTATCAAACCTGTTCTGCCCAATTTTTGCCTTTTCAAAATCCGTCCACTTTATCCTTTATTTCGTCTAACCTGACTGATTCAACCCTGTTAAATACTCCTCAACTTTACGCTGAAGCTCATTTGTTGTTTGGCGGGGAAGTGACCAATCTTTTTGATAATGAAAAAACGGTTGTTACGGGAACTCCTCTTTGGAAAACTGACGTACGGGTTGGTGTTTCTCAGAAGGTTGCTGAAAACGTTTCTTCTTTTATATCCATCCGTGATGATGACCATCCGCAAACCGGTAGTTTTTCCTTGTATGAAGCTGGTTTAAAAACTACACATTCCTGGGGTTACATGCTTTACGGACAAACCCGGCTTCAGGCAGGGAATCACAGTTATTATCTGAACCAGGCATTTGACAGACCATTTTGGGATCGGGCAATGATCTACGATTACTTGTTCAGAGGTACCCGTTCTACTATTCTGACTACCCAGACTGAAACCGAATTGTTCTTCGGGACCGGCCAGACTTCCTTTTTTCTCTGGGGCGGAAAACTTTCGCTTTATCTTTTGGATGGATTCACTACCCGCTTTTCAGGGATTTATGTGGCACGTGATAATCAATATGCTGCTTTCGGACCTGGATTCGGTATGGAAGTTGAAGAATCAGCGGGTTTTTTCAGAGGATATCAGTTGATTGGATATAAAAATATGTATCAAGATCCGTCACGGATTAAAGAAATAACGGCTTTTGCAGAAGGTCGGTTTTTGGGGCAGTATTTAGAAACAGGTGTAGCTGGGTTTTTCAGAAGAATGTCAGATAAGTTCAGAACCTTTGATGAAATTCGTGCCGGTTCTGATGTACAGGTTCATTTCACAAGTCTGTTTTCTCCCGGTATTCAGCTTGAATTTTTTGAAAAACTTGGGTTTGCTGAAATCCAATACGGAATTTTCGCTGAATTGAAATATGGAAACGGAATCAGAATGGTTCCCAGATTCAGGTATATTGTTCCTGAAAGCGGACCGGATATTGGTTATTTGGGTTTGGATTGTCATTTTGTTCTGGGTCTGAAGGAATAGATAGATGAAGTACATTTTCTTCCTTTTCTTTTTTTTCTCAGCCTGCAGTTTTCCGGAAGAAAAAACGGAAAATCAACTCCCCCTGATCGTGTTATGTTTTGATGATGGAAACCATACCATTTACGATCTTGCCCTTCCGGTAATGAAAAGTTTTAACTATCCCGGGGTAAACTACATTCCAACTGGTTTGATTGATCATCCAGGATCACTTTCTTTGGCTCAGTGCAGGGAAATGGAAAACCTGGACTGGGAAACCGGCGGACATACGGTCTCTCATGCCAATCTTACTACCATTACACTTGATTCTGCCCGGTCTGAAGTCAGGAGAAATTATGATGATTTGGTGCGGATGGGATTGCTACATCATTCGTTTGCACTTCCGGCCGGACATGCTAATGATGAAGTGATCAGTATCATCAAAGACTGGTTTCCGATAATTCGTACAAGCCAGAATTACCGGTATCAAATCCCATTGAATCTTGACCGCCTTGGATATTTTCAGGTTCAGAATAATGATGATGTCAATTCGCTGATGTTACGGGTTTCGCATGGAATTCTTGAAAACGAATGTCTGATTATTTTCGGATTTCATTCTTTCACTGAAGCTCAGTCAACCTTTCTGACAGAAATTAATATGACTGTTTTTTCAGAGTTTTTAAACCGGTTAAAACAAAAAAAACTGCGGGTCGTTACTCTTTCTGAAGCCGTTGACCGGCTGAAATGAGGGACGTTATGCTATTATTTGGGTATCTGACCTGTTCTTGCTGAATTTCCCGAAACCAAATCATTTCCTGGTGTTGACAATGAAAACACCCTGTTTCCCGTCAAGATAAAATTTCTCTCCTTCCATCCATTATGGAGTGGCACCTTCATCTTTGTAAAAAAAGAGGTGATCCATGAGTACCACAGAAAAAAACCTTCCCTTATTGATTTGATTGAATCCTTTCAAAATGGATTTGAACTCTCAGAATTTTCTTTTCACTCCATTAAATTAACTGGGAGCAATTCAAAATTGCTGGCAGAACTGCTTACTGTTGATGAAACAACTGCAGTTTTTCTGCCGGTTGATTAGAAATTGATGAAATAAAGAAAAAAATGAAATTAATTATAGGGAATCTTTCCCGGTAAAAAAGTAAAAAAAGGAGATAAAACGGCAATTGTAAACGTTTACATTTGCTAAAAAATATCAAAATGATAACACATGTTGCAACAAATAATAAGTTCCGTTAATAACCATGACTTGATTCTGGAAAAACGGGTATTTAGTTTTGCATTTAAAGGTACAACAAAACCTAAATAAGTAAATCTGAAGTCTGCAGTTTTTATCCCAAATAAACTGTTTCCGGCTTCTGACTTACGAAACCGGCTTTGATCCCGAGTATCTCAAACATCGTCGAACCCCGAGTATAAAACGAGGAATCCCAAATGAAAAAGTCCCTTTTTCTCGCAGGCATTTCAATTTCATGTATTTGGCAAGAAACTATACTTGTTAAAGAGGTGTATTTTAGGGGAATTAACGGGTTTCCAGAAAAGAAAACGATTGCTGAAAGGATTGCTTTCAAAGGCAATACTCCTGTTTGGAAAATTGATTATGCAAACAATGGATGGCAAATTGTTGATTCAATAAGCTTTAAAGAAATTGAAGGAAAATTGTTATTTGATGTATTTAAGCCGGTTTATGATTTTGAAAATCAAATAATTATCGGCTATAAACATTCATTTTCTGAATCTAAACTCCAACCAATTTTAAATACGGTAATTTTCGAACAGGATGATAACTTTCGATTAGCAAAAAGCTATCTTTTTGAATTGAATTATTTAATGAGTCTGAGCCCAAATCAAGTTGGAAATGAATTCGGGTTTAAAAACGGAGTCCTACCCCTAATATTTTTAAAATATGGAATACCAGAGAAAGAATTATTGTTGAATTTTAATTTTAAGTCAAATGAAAAAAATTGGATTATTGATGACTCATTTACTTACGAAAATTATTTTTTAAAACGAAATTATAATTATAAGGATTCAATGCTAATTGAAATTAAAATTACTGTTGAAAATAAAAAGACCAATGAAATACTTGAATTTATTGAGAATTATCGATTCGAATAGGTCTTTATAAATTATTAAAATGCTATTTTACGTTACTTTAGAAGTAATAATATTGAATTAATTCTCGATATTAATTATTTCATTTCAAATATGTTTCAATTAAAATGTAAGGATAATTAATATTAAATGATTAACATTTTTGTTTATTATTTATTATTGGCTTTGTGCATAAGTTGTAATCGTCAAGAAATAAAGAACAATATTGTTGAAATCAAAAATGACGAAAATAGAATATATTGCTTTTTAAGCGATAAGATAAATACTGACATGGAAAAGGATAAGAATCAAGAAATTGAGGAGATATATTCAGATTATTATTTTCATTCTAAGCAGTTAAAAAATAGAATCAATATTGAAGTTCAAATATTTGAGAACAAAGAACCAATATTTTTTGGAAAACAATTAACCTATTTCCCAAATAGTTATGTTTTATTTGTGTTTGTGAAAAAGGGAGATTCAAATCCCAGAATATTACATGAAATTGATACTTGGTTCGGTTTGACGGAAACTGCGAAAGAATATTTTGGCGTCGGGAATATTAAGGTTGACGAAAGTGAAGAATTTCAGTAAATGTTACTGTATCTCATGAAACTCAATAGTTTCGGCGATTATATGATTGTTATCCTGGTTATTCTGTTTTGTGCTTCCTGCACAGAAAATTTAAATAATCAGGTTATAACATCTGTTATCCCCAAAATCAACACGGGATTTAGTTATGATTTCTTTTACCCAGAGGGTGAAGGAATGATGGATATTTTTAGTATTAGGGTTGATAGTGGAAAAATAAGTTCAGTTGTTGGAGCTTTTCCAACAACTGAATTTACATTTGAAACAGAAGATTTCCCTCAGGATTCATTAAACAGATATCTTCTTTACAAAATTACCTCAGGATTTGAAACCTTTTCAGATCAAGAGTGTTATTTGACATCAAAAAAAGCCAAATATTTGGTTGATATAGTGCCTCAGGAAGAATCTATAAATATGACCATGACAAGTCCTATATTATGACGTCTGAAAGATTAAATGTACGTTTTGATATTGACTCGACAAGATTTGTTAGAATAGATGGCAATATTGATTCATTGGGCATTTTTTCGGGAAAACTCACCCATGTTGGCAAGGGTTATTCTTACAACTATTCTTTTCCTTTTAAAATGGTTCGATCATATAATACTAAGAAATGAATTTTATACCATTGGGTAATTATCTCTTGTTAGGAAATTAATTAAAAGTATTTATTTTCAGATATTAAGCTGATAAATACAGAGAAATAATATAAAATATAATTATGAGATTTATTTTCTTAATCCTGCTTTTATTTTTTTCCTGTAGCACATATCCAAAAAAATACAAAAGCTCAGATTGGTACACGGGTGGTTTTACTCAAATTGCGCTTACTCTTTTTGAAAATGAAAATTATTCTTTGGATTACACCTATTATTTTGAATCTGCTGACTCAGATAATACGATAGAGAGCCGAACGATACATTTAAATGGCAAGTGGTCAAATACTATCCCATTTTCATTGGATTTACCTGAAAAATCTGAATTGGATTTGATAGTTTCCAACAAACGAATTTATTTTAGTGTTACCAATGACACTGCCTTCGTCTTTGGAATCCCATGTTTATTGGAATAATGAGTTAAAATCTCTTCCCGCTTTTATGGGTATTTAGAGACGAAAATTATTTTTAATATCTCAATGATGATTTTTCAAATGTTGGAAATACAAAAAAAAGTATTCAATTCAACTTCAACCGCGGCAATAGGGAAATCAATATTTTGGAGAATCGGCAAAAAATGACAAAATATATTGCACCCTTATTTCTGATTACTATTCTATTGGGTTGTGTAAATGTTAATAAAAATACCTATTCTGAAAAAACCAACTTGGAATTTGATACACTCAAAGTAAATTATAAAATCAATTATTGCAGTCAAAATAAATATTATTTCAAATATGGAATTTATATTCCAATCGCACTGAAATCAATAGATGAAATTGCAATTGACTTAAATCATGATAAGGTAGTGGATTCACTAATTGTTTTCCAATATAATTCAAATAATTGGGGTGATTCAATTCTTTTTTTAGACGATGAGATTCCCAATTATTTAGTTGAGGTACTTAATTATGAAGATCAGTCAAAAATAAGAGATATTTACCCGGATTTGATATTGAATACGGGACATTTATTGTCGTTTTACAGTGGTATCTACAGAACAGAAAATGGTTTTGAAATAATTCATCAAGCAGGGGCAAAGTATTCATGGAAGGTAATACAAAATATTTCAACCGCAGACAACAAAAAAATAAAGTTAAGATATATTCAAAAAATATGTACGTTTGACGGAATTGATAGTATTCTAACATATAATACATTTAATACTGAAGAAATGGAATTTAAAATTAAAGATAGTATTCAAAATAACGGCTCTTTGTGAAAATGAGTGGGTAGGATTAATTTAGGGAAAAAGAAAGGGTTTGAATAAGTTGACAGAAACAGAACTATTTGCCCTTGCCCTTGGTGTAAGATCCCCATGGACTATAGAAGAAATC
>JAIUNL010000036.1 GCA_020161835.1 Bacteroidota bacterium
CTTCATTCCTCCCAAAATTGAATTTGGATCAAATGCTGAAACCTACCCACCGAAAGAGACTGTTAAAATTAACGCCGAAAGCAGAGGCGGTTCTGGTAAATGGACGGTTGAATATGTGGTGATTCCAAGAGTATCCGGTGAACTGATTATTCCTGCCGTTTCACTTTCCTACTATAACTTATCACTTGGTAAGTTTGATCAGATTGTGTTTGATGCAAAAAAAATCAAGGTAACAGGTAACTCTTCAGCGGGAACAGGCTCTGGTGAGAAATATGATTTTAGATCATTGGGCAGAGATATCACTTTTATTCAAACTGTCACTTCCTTTTCAAAAACCAGTAATAAGTCCCTCGAACCCTTACAGATTGCCGTTATAAGTATAATTCTTGCATGGGGTGGCTTTTTTGTAGTTGTTTTTGTTAGAAAAAAACTTGCTGCAGACCAGTCTGACCGGTTGAATTATGCTCATAAAAATGCCGAAAAATTTGCAAGAAAGTCCTTTATACATGTGCGAAAGGTTGCAGAAACTTCAGATTTAAAAGAAGTTCTTGCCGAAATTCAGAAGGTTTTCAACAAGTTTATTGCCAACCGTGCAAAATTGCCGGAATCTGCCTGGACGGTTGATGAGGTCCTTGAGGTTATCGGAAAGAAAAATGTACCGGATGAAATTTTGGTATCACTCCGGAATTACCTGACCCGGTTGAATGAATACCGGTTTGCACCCATCCAAATGATTTCAGAATCAAAAGAGGAACTCATCCAGGATGCAGAGAAAAACCTAACCGATTTATCAACTTATTTATAATCCTTATTGCAACAATGTTGAAAAAACTCCTTTTCTTACTTCTTATTTTTTGCCTGCCCGTGTTAGTTCAAGCTAACCCTGACAGTCTTTTTGCCCAGGCAAATGCCACCTATTCAGCAGGGAAGTTTAAAGAAGCCCGTGTTTTATATGAATCAATCATTTCAAGCGGATTTGAAAGTTCTGAATTGTACCTGAATCTTGGAAATACCTGCTTCAGGTTGAAAGAATTCGGTTGGGCAAGGCTTTATTATGAAAAATCGAGGCATATTGATCCGTTAAATCCTGATAGTTTTTCTAACCTTGAGCTCGTAAGGTCATATAGTCCTGATAAAATCACTGTTCTCCCTCAAACTTCTGTTAAGTTGGCATTTTTATCAGGTCTGGCATTTTTTAAAACATGGCCATTTATTGCTTTTCTCATTCTTATATCTGTAAGTACTCTTTTTATTGTTTTTAAATGGATTGAGAATCGATTTGAAGGATGGAAGAAGTATGCTTTTGTTACGCTTTTAGTGTTTACTCTTGCCATTCAGGTTCTTGCCGGAATATGGGTCTATCTTGAAAAAACAACACTTACTGGGGTCATTGTTTCAAATGTTGCAGAGGCAAGAAGTGAACCGGTTGAAAGTGGTGCAACGTTGTTTTCATTGCACATGGGAACCCTTGTTTTTATTGAAAATGACTATGAAGGATGGTTGTTTGTCAGACTTGAAAATGGCAATACAGGTTGGGTTCCATCAAAGCTGATCGGAAGGGTGAACTGAAAATGAATGGTAAGTTGTAAGTTACAAGTGGTAAGTCGGGGGAAGCAAAGATCCCGAACTGGTTTTGGGGTTGTCGGATTTTGAAATAAAACAGAGATTACTTATATTTGATGATGTTTGAATACTTACTTATGTGGTGAAATTGGTAGATGCGTCCCGAACACATTCGGGATGGGTGAATAACCAAGAGAACTGGTAAAGTTTAAGACTGAAATAAAACCAACCTGCCGGGGTGGTGAAATTGGTAGACGCGCTGGACTCAAAATCCAGTGGGTGAATAACCCGTGTCGGTTCGATTCCGACCCTCGGTACAAAACAAAAAACCCGTTTTTCAACGGGTTTTTTGTTTTGTACAAATCCTTAATTTAAAAAAAGGCTATGCAAGCCAGATCAATAATTTAATTGCAAGAATTTTACTGATCAATGCAACCGGATAGACCGTTGCATAGGCTGTTGCGGCAAAAGCAGTTGTTGAAACAGATGTCGTTGTTGCCAGACCAGGTGTGCTGGTCATCCCGCCGGTAATTACCCCAAGCGTTCTCAGAAACGGAATTTTTAGAACATACTGGCAAAATAAAAACCCCGATATCATGGTGATGGTTGTGATTGCAATACCCACCACAAACAAATTAATACCCATTGTTTCAACTGTGTTTATAATCGTTGAGCCTGCCTGCGTCCCGACGGTAGCAAGGAACAGAACCAATCCCATTTCCCGGATAAATGCACTTCCTGTTTCTGGTACTGCCCAAATGATAGGTCCGGTACGGTGAAGTCCTGAAAGCAGTAAACCCATAATTAAAACGCCACCGGTGGTTCCGAGTGTAATTTGACCGATAAGTGGCAGGTAAATGGGGATTTTGCCAATCAGAAATCCGATAAAGATCCCTGTTAGAATTGATATGATATTAGCCGTGTAGACCTTCTTTACATCATTTCCGAGCAGTTTCTTCATATTCTCCAGAGAAGGTTCCATACCGACCAGGTGAATGACATCACCCATTTGCAGGCGGGTTGACGGATCTGCAGGGATATCCATTCCATTGCGTGTAAGCCTCGCAACTGAAACATTGAAAACTTCATTGAAATTGATTGACCCGATTGATTTGCCGACAAAAGTTTTCTTGGAAACAATAATCCGTTTTTTTAACAGATTCCCGTTGAATTCCATTTTTGCATCAATAGGTTTACCCAGATACAAAATGACACGTTTCAGATCTTCCTCAATTCCAACAATTCTGATTTGATCGCCTTCTCCTATAATAGTATCTGCAGAAACCAAAATCGGTTCAGATGCCCCACGCTTCAAAAGGCGGGTTAACGCAACGGGTGCAATACGGCTGAGGCCAAGTTCCCGTACCTTTTTGTTCATGATATTCGGGTTTGTTATTTCGATATGCATGAAGATGACAGGTGGATTTTGTTTGGCAACTTCTTCCTTTAACATATTTTCTTCAGCCTTGATATCCACCTTTATCAACTTTGGAAGAAGTTTAATAAAGAGAATAACCCCAATTACCCCATAACTGTAGGTCAGGCCGTAAGCCGCCGGAGCTAATGCGCTTTTTGTCATTTCAACTGCAACTGCAAGTCCGGGGGTACTGGTAAGCGAGCCAGCAAATGCACCGGCAATGATATCACCAGAATAACCCATCAGCCAACCGCTGATAAGCGCAACCACAAAGCCTGAAAACACTACAACCATTGCACCAAGAGATAACTTCAACCCAAAACTTTTAAAAGAAGTGAAAAAACCAGGTCCTGCTTGTGTACCGATAGAATAAATAAACAAGACCAACCCGAGCTCAAGAAATTCATGGGGTAGGGTATAACCATAATTTCCAAAAACAAGGGCGACGAAAATAATGGCAGCCGGGCCAAAACTGAATGCTTTATATTCAATTTTACCAATAACTTCACCAAGAATGATGATAAGAAGAAGCAGAAACAGGGAATTTTGAAGCAGATCCACAGTAAAATCCTTTAAAAACGTAAAAAACATAATATAATTTACAAAGTTACTGAAAAAATGAAGTTCAAACGATTTTTTAACGGTTGGGGTAAGCGAAGTATTTTATAAGCTGGGTTATATCAGATAAAAAACGGGACTTTCCGGGAAGATGCTGTCATTTTATTTCGTTTAATAGGGTTGGAAGAAAATGAAGTAATTGGTGGAAGATAGATGAATTTGTCGAAATATTGGAAGTAACAACCAATATTGTGAGTGAAAACGTCCGAAACGGTACAATTTTTGGAAGTCTTCCATTGAATAACTGGAAGACTGATTTGTATAATGGTAACAGCGTAATTAAATTAATAATGATAAGTATATATGTTACGGTAAAAATTAATGTAATAATAGTCTATTGCATAATAGAATATGTTAGTGGAAATGGAAGTAAATCGTGTAAATTGAAAAAATGGTAAAAACGTGGAAAAAAGCAGGTAGAAGTTGAAGAAAATCAGAAAATAACGTCACAAAATGTCAAATCGAATTGATGGAAGCGTTTTAATTGTCTCAATCTTGTCACGATGGCTTTGTTGTTTTGTTTTTGAGGTGTTGAGTTGATATTATCGTTCCAAGCAAGGGGAATACTTGCTTATGTATTAATAAGTAAAGTAAATGTATATCTGGAGGAGATAAAATGAAGAAAGTGATCATGTTTGCCTCGCTAACATTGGTTGCTGCCAGCGCATACGCCGGTAACAATACAGGTAAAGCTGTTGCAAAACTGGATAACGGTGAATCATCCGATGCGGTGCCAACCAATGTCCGGGCAAAAGTTAACGAATCGGTTCTGATCGGAAATTCAGCGAATGCTTATGCATGGCAAGCTGCCGGAACGAATCAAATCTATTATGATGTAGCAAGCGGAACACTCGCGGTAACCAAACGCCGTGGATCACTTGATACTGCAGTTCCAGCCGGTTCAGGCCGGGTTGTTAATCACCTGTCAACAGATGCCGGTGCAACCTGGTCTGCTGGTTTAGAAGTTAACGGTACTCTTGCACAGGTATTTGGCCGTCACCCGAACGTTGCAATTCTTCCATCTGGTGAAATGATTACCCAGTGGGCTGAATTGTATCCTGCCGGTGCAGGTTTTCAGGCAATTGGTGTTGCTGCCAACAAGTTGTCAGACAACAGCCTTCTTTCTGCTTATCTTGACGTAGAAATCGTTGCTGAAATTGACGATGTCGCCGGAAATGATACAGTT
>JAIUNL010000026.1 GCA_020161835.1 Bacteroidota bacterium
GTCTAACCATTAAAATGTAAAAACCTGCTCCCCTGAATTTTAAAAAAGACGCATGACCTGCGTCTTTTTTTTTCTCCCAAATCCCTTCATCTTGAATCAGACCGCTTTTTCACCTACTTTCCATTCCGTTCTTAACCTAAGTCATTTCTTGGGTTCTTGCCCTTTATTTCAACCCAATTTATAATTATCTGCCATGTTTGAAGATCAGAAATTTGAAAAAGCCGATTACCGGTTCAAACCGCTTGCGAAAGGTGATTATGATGCCTGTATCTTTTCAAATTGTGATTTTTCGGATTCTGATTTATCAGGTAATTCATTTACAGATTGTGAATTTATTTCATGCAATCTAAGTATGGTCAGACTGAACAAAACTGCACTTAAAGATGTAAAATTCAGAGATTGCAAATGTCTTGGGCTCCATTTTGAAAACTGCAATGATTTTCTTTTCTCCGTTTCTTTTGAAAATTGTATTTTGAATTTATCCTGCTTTTACCGTCTTGATCTGAAGAAGACAATTTTCAAGAATTCTTCTCTTCAGGAGACCGATTTTTCTGACTGTGATTTATCCTCTTCACTTTTTGATAATTGTGATTTAAACGGAGCCGTTTTTTCAAATACAAATCTTGAAAAAGCTGATTTTCGGTCATCCGTTCATTTTTCAATTGATCCGGAAAAAAATAAACTAAAAAAGGCGAAATTCTCATTAGCTGGTTTGCCCGGACTTCTTGATAAATACAAGATTGAAGTTTACTGAAAAAGTTTTATGTAATCCAGAAATCCTTCTCTAAACCTGCTTTCCCAACCTAACAGTTGTTGACAGATTAAATTTATCCGGGGCGATGTCTTAATGCCATCTCTCGTGAAAATGGCTTGATTGATATTTCACACAATCCTACCTTTATATCCTGTATCAGGCTTCTTTTTAATCACTTTCATATTAATTACCTACATGATGGAAAAACCTTCCCTGAATAACCCCGATCGTTTCCCTGATGAAAATGAACTTTCACCTGTACTTGGTGGTGCTTTTGAAGCCTGGAAACATTTTCAATCCCTCCTGAAAACTCATTTTCCCGAAATAAAACCTGAATGGAATTTCTACAAAGACGGAAAATGCTGGCTTTGTAAAGTGATTTATAAAAAGAAAACGATATGCTGGATTTCCGTTTGGGAAGGATTTTTCAATGTTACTGTTTATTTTCATCTCAAAAATGAAACTGAAGTTTTAAAACTTGAACTCCCCGAAAATCTGAAGAGTGACTTCCGGAATGCAAAGATTTCCGGAAAGATTAAACCGTTTACCATAAGCGTTTCAGATTCTGATCCTTTAGCCAGCATAGTTAAAATCATGAAATTAAAACTGGAATTGATATGAAACCCTGGTATGAATCTTTGTTTGAAAACTATGGTCAGAAATATGATCAGGAAAATTTTGCTCAGGGAACCCTGGGTGAATGTGATTTTATTGAAAGTGAACTCAATTTCGAAAAATCACTCAAAATTCTAGACATCGGATGCGGAACAGGCAGACATTCAATCGAATTGACGAAACGGGGATATCAGGTCACTGGGGTAGATTTATCAGACTCTATGCTTCAAAAGGCGACAGAAAAAGCTGCTGCACTAAACTTAACCATTAATTTCCAGAAACAGGATGCCAGAAACCTTCCCTTTTCAAACCAGTTTGATGTGGCTCTGATGCTGTGTGAAGGCTCATTTCCTCTGATGGAAACGGATGAAATGAATTATGAAATCCTGCAAAATGCTTCAAAATCATTAAAAGAAAACGGAAAATTCATTTTCACCACCCTGAACGGATTGTTTCCGCTTTATCATTCAGTCGAACAATTCTGCGGGTCAAACACAGCAGACGGCAATGCAACCTATAAAAGCAATACTTTCGACCTGATGACGTTCAGAGATCACAATATCACAACCGTAGAAGATGATTCAGGCAACAAAAAAGAACTGATCTGTAACGAACGGTATTACGTCCCAAGCGAAATTACCTGGCTTTTGAAATCGGTGGGGTTTAAGAAAATTGAAATTTTCGGAGCAAAACTCGGTGCATTTTCAAGAGCCGATCAGTTGACCACCGAAGATTTTGAAATGCTGGTTTTTGCTGAAAAATAAGGTTTTAAAATCATGTCCATTGAACCTGTAAAAGCCTTTTTCAAAACCCTTGATCAGGATTACCCGATTTTGGAATTTGATCAGTCAAGCGCAACGGTTGAACTGGCAGCACAGGCATTGGGTGTCATTCCCGGGCGGATTGCAAAAACCCTATCTCTAAAAAAAGATGAAACGGCTTTTTTGATCGTGACAGCCGGAGACGTCAAACTCGATAACCAAAAGTTCAAAGCTGAATTCGGGTTTAAGGCAAAATTCCTTTCTCCTGAGGAAGTTCTGCATTTTACCGGACATGAAATTGGTGGTGTTTGTCCGTTCGGACTCAAAGAAAAACTGGATATTTATTTGGACGTATCCCTTCAGAACTTTACTACCGTTTTTCCGGCCTGCGGAAGCAGGAATTCTGCAGTTGAACTTACTTTTGAAGAACTTGAACTGCTAACCCTTCCCGTAAAATGGATTGATGTCTGCAAAATGAAGACTGAGTAACATCCCAGAGCAATTCAAACAAAATACCTTTCTATCCGTAAACCATTTCAGCCTCAAATCAAAATGAAGCCAATTGGGTCAGAAAGGGACAATCATGAAAATAATCTTGATTCTCTTAACATTGGAATTTGGTTTTGCTTCATTCATCCAGGCACAAACCAAAGCTGAAAAAATTGAAACACTTTTAGCAGCCTATGCATCAGATGAAAGTTTTAATGGGGTTGTACTGGTTTCAGAAAAAGGAAAAATCCTGGTTAGAAAAGCTTATGGCCAGGCAGACAGAGAATGGGATATTCCCAACACACCAGAAACCAAATTTAAAATTGCATCAATTTCGAAACCATTTACAGCTCTGATTATTCTTCAGCTTGCCGAAGAAGGAAAACTTCGTCTGGAAGGAAAAATTACGGATTATATTTCGGATTATTCCGGCAAAAAAGGAAATGAAATTACCGTTTATCACTTGCTCACTCATACTTCCGGAATTTTGGAAAGTCTGAATGCCGAACAAGAAAATAGTCAGGAGCGGTTGCCACACAGTCTTAGAAAAATAGTTGGATATGCAGAAAACGCCGACTTATACTTTGAACCCGGGACCGGTTATCACTACAGTAATCTGGGATACTCCATTCTTTCACTTATTGCAGAAAAGGTTACTGAGAAGCCATTCCATCAACTTTTGACAGAGAGAATCACCCAGCCCAGTGGGATGAAAGATACCCGCCAATTTTCTGGAATTTCAATCGAAAAAAATCTGGCATCCGGATATGAATACACCTTATTAAATGGTTTTGAAAATGCTTCCTATTTTGATCCGTCCTACTCAGTTGGTGCGGGAGGTATGATTTCTACCGTTGATGACCTGTTAAAATTTGATCAGGCTCTTTCTGGCAGGAGTCTGTTGGGCGATGAACTTACCCGGTTGATGTATTCGCCAACACAACCAGCTCCCTATGGGTGTGGGTGGGAAGTTTACAAAAAGAAATATGCTTCAGTCTCAGACTCAATACTCATTGACTCACACTCGGGAAGTATAAACGGATTTGGTTCATTTATTGCAAGAATCGAAAGCGATTCTGTTTTTGTGGCTGTGTTGAAAAACAACAGATCTAATACTTATATCAGTCCTGCTTTTGCTCCGGCAATCGGACATGAAATTCTTTCCATTCTTTATGGATCAGATGTTCAGATTCCAAAAAAATCAATTGCAAAACGAATGGGTTTTCTGATTGGAACAAATGGAATTGATACTGCAATTGCAGACTATTATCAATTAAAAAAAACAAACAATAATCAATTTAATTTTGAGGAATCAGAATTAAATAAATTGGGAATTGAATTACTGTTTAAATATAAAATGGATGAAGCTGCATTAAAAGTATTTGAAATTAATATGAAAGAATTTCCGGAATCGTACAATACTTATGACAGCTATGCCTATGTTTTAATGCAAATGGGAGAATTTTCAAAATCAATTTACTTTTATAAAAAAGGAATCCAAATTGCAGAAAAATACCCGGATAAAAATAATTCTGATTCAGTTAAAAATGATATAAAAAATGCTTTTCAATCAATTCAGGAAATGGAAAAAAAACTACAGGAAAATCAAAATTGATTTTCAAAATGAACAACCCTGTTACAAGCAGTAGGTTGTTTGATTCAAAAGGAAAAAGATGTCATCCCGGACTTGATCCGGTTAACGAAGTTCTGCGAAGCTCACCCATAGCTTTTATACTGGATGCTGAATCAAGTTCAGCATGACAACAGGGCACCATAAGGGACGGAGAATTTGTCCTTTTGCATTAAAACAAGGTTTCTTTAATTTGTCAAAGTAAAAAGGAAAAACCTGAATGAAACTATTTCTTAATTCCCTTGCATTTTTTCTTCTGTTACTTAACGGTACAGGTGCTATTTACGGCGGATGGCTTCTCATCTCTTCCCCGGATGGCAGCAGCCTTCAGCTTCCGCTGGATTATCTTAAAAGCTCCCCCTTTGAGACGTATCTGATTCCAGGACTTATTCTTTTCACTGTAAATGGTCTGTTTAGTTTTCTGACTTTACTTCTCATGATTCTGAAAAATAAGAAAGCACCCTGGTTTATTCTGGCTCAGGGGATTTTACTCACAGGCTGGATTTTGGTCCAGGTGATCCTGATTCAGGTTTTTCATCCGTTTCAGTTGATATTTGGTCTGACAGGAATTATTCTGGCCGGAATTGGCTGGTATGGAAAAGCACAAACCAAAACGGCATAAAATGGTGAACTTTGTCAATTCATTAAATGATACTGGTAATAAGTCAATATGCTTCAAAAAACATGCGAATTAATTAAAATCCGTGAAATTCAGGGGATTTCTGTAACCTTGTATGGAAAAATCCTGATTCTGGCAGGTACCATTGTGAGTATGCTGTTTACTACTCACAATATGCAGGAAATTGTCATTGTACTTTCTGTTTTTCTTCCCTGCTTACTGATTTTAATTTATTTTGCCTTCCACCTGAAGGAAAAAAAAGACGTCAATTTTATTGGTTATTCTTCCCTTTTTATCGATTTGATAATTGTTTGGCTGCTGCCCTTTCTGTGGTATGACTCAAATGGCGGTGATGCCATTGCAAGAACGTATCTACTGAAGACGTCAATCCCGATGGATATTTATACCCTTCTGGTGATAAATTCATTGGCTTTAAATCCGTATTATCCTCTGTTTTTTTCTATTGGCTCTTCTGCGCTTTACGTGGTTCTTTATATTTATGCGATTCAGGATCCCAGAGTGTTGATCTCTGATGATTTTCTGTTGCCCTATATGGATGCTTACGTGAATCCAACCATGTATTTTATGAATGTTCTGCTTACCCTGACGGCAGGATTTGTCTTGTTTCTGATTTCATCCAGAGCCAGAAAAACCATTATTGAGTCGTCAAGCTTCGAAGTAAAAACCAGTCAGTTATCCCGATATTTTTCACCAAATGTCGTAAAAACGATCACACAAAGTGAACTGCCCTTTATTCAGCCCGGCGGGAAAGTGCAACAAACGGTTGTGTTATTCAGTGACATCCGGAATTTTACCCATCTGTGTGAAACACATCCGCCTGAAGAAATCATTTCCATGCTGGCCGATTATCACCAGTTCATGGTTTCAGTCATTTTTGAGCACAATGGCACACTTGATAAATTTATAGGCGATGGAATTATGGCAACTTTCGGCACGCCAAACCAGTCTGATCATGATGTCCGTGATGCAGTTACGTCTGCACTGGCCATGCGGGAAAAACTCTATCATTTTAATGCGATCAGAAATGAAAAAGGCTTATTCAAAATCCAGCACGGAATTGGAATTCATACCGGACCTGCAATTGTTGGAAATGTTGGAACAGAATCCCGGCTTGAATACACAGTTATTGGTGATACAGTAAATATTGCAAGCCGAATCGGGAGTCATTGTAAAGTTGCCGATGAAGATATTCTGATTTCAAAAGATGTTCAGGAGTTAATTGAAAACTATTTCCCTACAAAAAGTTTCGGGAAAATTCAGTTAAAAGGCAGAAAGAAAGAAATTGAATTATTTGGTGTCTGGAGATAACAGTCAAATCTAAAAACCTTTCATTTTTAAAATTGAAATTTATGCAAAATCAGCGAAAACTTGTTCTTTACATTGCCATGAGTCTGGATGGCTATATTGCAACAAAAGGCGATGACCTTTCCTTCCTTTCAGTTGTTGAGAAGGAAGGTGAAGATTACGGATATCAGGCGTTCACCGATACAGTTGATACAGTTATTCTTGGGCGTAAAACTTACGATAAAGTGATGACGCTGGTTGACACATTTCCACACGTAGACAAAGAAACTTACGTGATCACAAGAACACCCAAACCTTCCGCTGGAAAGATTCAGTTTTATTCAGGTGATTTAAAGGATCTGGTTTTTGGTTTAAAAAATAAACCGGGCAGACTCATTTTCTGTGATGGCGGGGCCGAACTTGTAACTGAACTGCTGAAACTGGATTTGATTGATGAGTTGATCATTTCCGTCATTCCCGTTTTACTGGGTGACGGAATTTCCCTTTTCAACCCGGGAAGACCTGAGAGAAAATTAAAACTCTTGAGTTCAAAAGCGTACGAATCCGGGCTTGTTCAAGTGCATTATGTGAAAATGTAACAACTTTTCTCAGTTTTTCTGCATTCCGGTTCAGATACGAGTTTCAACTATTCTGAAAACCTTTATTCGATCCCTGAAAAGGTACCTTTACGGAAGAAAAGACTTACTCTGTCAGTCAGGGCTCGTTAGGTAACCCAAGACTTTCAAATATTTTGTCAAGCGATGCTTTATCCTCAGAGAGAACCCAAAGAGAGTCATTAGCCATTAACACGGTGGCACCGTCAGGAGTGAGAAACTGATCGCCCCGTTTGATAAATGATATCGAAGCGGTTTTTGGAAACCCGATCTGTACAATTTGTTTGCCAATGACCGGTGAGGTTTCACCCATGTTAATTTGTCTCAAAATTGACTTGGGACTATCCGTTATGGCCAAATCACTTTGACTTCTTAATTTCAGGTTTTCAGGAATGGTTAACTTCAACCATTTGGCAACCCGTGGAAGCATGGTTCCCTGAATCAATACGGAAGTGATCGAAATAAAAAACACCACATTAAAAATGACATGTGCTTTTTCTGCTCCTGCTATCAGGGGGTAGGTTGCAAAAACAATGGGAACGGCACCTCTTAACCCAACCCAGGAAATAAAAACTTTGCTTCTGAACCTGATATTAAAGGGTAATAAGCTGAGAAAAACACTTATTGGTCTTGCAGCAACGATAAGAAAAACTGAAATGGCAAGTCCCAAACCCATAAACGGAACAATCTGAGAGGGGAAAACCAGCAAACCCAGTGTAAGGAATAATATAATCTGCATGAGCCAGGCAAAACTATCAAAGTTTTTCAGGATTTTCTTTTTATGAATGAGTTCTTTGTTTCCGAGATAAACTCCGCATAAATACACGGCCAGAAACCCATTTCCACCAATAAAATCAGTAAAGGAAAAACTGAAAAACATGATAGCAACCACCAGAACAATGTAGAGACCTTCATAATCCAGTTTTATTTTATTTATGAGAAACTCACCTGCTTTGCCAAAAACAAAACCAAAAAATGCGCCGAATAAAAGCTGTCTGAAAAACAAAGGAATCAAACCGGCCAGACTTGCATCCTGATTAATCACGAGCCCCGTAAACATAATGGTGAGAATGTAGGCAATCGGGTCATTGCTTCCGCTTTCAAGTTCAAGAATTGGCCTCAGGTTGCCTTTCAACGCCAGGTTTTTTGAACGGAGTATTGAAAAAACAGCAGCAGAATCAGTAGAAGAAACAATCGAACCCAGCAGTAAACTTTCATAAATGGTAAAATCGGTTATATACCAAACAAAAAGCCCTACCAGGAATGCAGTCAATAAAACGCCTAACGTAGAAAGAGTAAGACCTGACCAGAGTACGGGTCTGATTGAACTCCAGCCTGTATCAAGTCCGCCAGAGAACAGAATAAAACTCAATGAAACGATGCCGATAAACTGTGCGACATGCGGATTGTCAAAATGAATTCCACCAATGCCGTCAGAACCTGCCAACATGCCGATAGATAAAAACAGAATGAGAACCGGAACTCCGAACCGTCCTGACGTTTTTCCGGCCAATAAGGAAAGAAATAGCAGAATTGACCCGATCAGAAGAATATTTTCTGTTGTAAGGTTCATAAAAATCCAGAATTAACTAAAGTTTTAATATACCTAAAAAGGAGATTTCCATCAAACCTGACTCTACCAGAATTTTTAAACCATCCCCTAAAACCTGACTTCATTCAACTTGTTAGCTTATCAGAAATAGGTTACCTTTCCACATCCATGCTTTACGCATATTCCGCCTTGTTTACCTAACTGCCCCTGGAGTCCAACATGAATCGCCTTAAAACCTCTCTCAGAGCGTTTATTCTGCTCATTTTTACCCTTTCACTAACTTCCCTGCCTGTTTTTTCCCAAATTACCGTTGGCAGCGGAAGTTACTCCACCGTTCTTCCGCCAAAAGCGGTCGGACCTTCAGATTTTCAGGGAACACCCGTTTCTCCGAAAGTGTCAACTTCTTTCAATCAGCCGATCCAGACCAACGATTACTGGAGCAGTCTGATTTTCCCGTTTTACAAAAGTCAGTTTTCAAACACGCTGTACGTTCACCCCCTGGTGGTAAAAGCAGATGCAACCGGCCTGGGAATCGGTTACACCAAAGACCCGGTTTTTGCTGCCGCCGATTATTTGTATCCGTATCAGCAGCAACTTCAGGTTGGAATTGAAGGATTAACCGCCGCCAAAACTCTCGTTGAAAGTTATAGTGACTGGGCAGTGACGTCCTCATGGACGAACGGAACCAAAACTCTCAAAGCAACCATCGGGCACGGACTTCCCTTCGTTTATTTCACCGTCACCGGCGGATCTGCAACGGTTCTTTCAAAAGAAGCTCCGCAAATCTGGTCAAATAATGACGGCGTTGTTGGCCTAACAGTTGGTGGCCGACATTACGGAATTTTTGGTCCGGCCGGTTCAGTCTGGACGGGGACAACCACATTAAAATCCACCCTGAACGGGAAGGATTTTCTATCTGTAGCCATCCTTCCTGACAAAACTCCCGAAACCCTTGAATTCTACCGGAAACGGGCTTACGCTTTTGTAACCAACAGCATCGTTACCTGGAATTACGATCAGGAACAGGCAAAACTCATTTCAACCTTTACCCTGACCACGGAACTTAAAGAGTCAGGCAACGGAAATCTGAACAACACACTTACCGCACTTTACCGGCATCAGTGGCTGAATACGTCAAATCCGCTTACTGCCTATTCCTATGTTTCCGTTCACGGCGCCATGAAGATTTTTGACGGAAATGAATTCACCACCAAATTGGATTACAACGGTGTGCTGCCTGCCCTTCCGAACGAAGGTATTTACAATCCGACTTTGCTCAATTCCTACATCAATAAAGTTGCCAAAGAAACCATTCCTGCCGGACCGATTTACGAAAACGGAAAACTCATGGCACGATTTGCCAACGTTGTTCATATTGCCGATCAGCTGGGTAATATTACCGCACGTGATTATTTCATCGCCCAGATTAAAAAAAGGGTAGAAGCCTGGCTGACTGCCGGTGGCGTCGAAGAAATTTCTTACGTTGCAAAATGGAATACCTTAATCGCCTATCCGTCTGGTTATGGTGCTGACAATCAGCTCAATGACCACAATTTCCATTACGGTTACCTGATCATGGCCGCATCAACGGTTGCCCAGTATGATTCTGCCTGGGCCTCTCAACCCAAATGGGGCGGGATGGTCAATATGCTGATCAAAGATTGTGCAAACTGGGACCGGAATGATACCCAATTTCCTTTTTTAAGAGGATTTGATGCCTACGCCGGACATTCCTGGGAAGCCGGACACGGTGATTTTGGCGACGGAAACAATGAAGAATCCAGCTCAGAATCCATGAATTTTGCAACCGCTTTGATTTTGTGGGGTTCAGCAACTCATAATAAGGAAATCCGTGATTTGGGAATTTTCCTCTACGCCAATGAACGGTCAGCCATTGAACAATATTGGTTTGACATCGACAATGCCGTTTTCCCATCTACTTATGGTTATCAGGCATTGGGCATGGTTTGGGGCGGAAAAGGCGTTCACTCAACCTGGTTTGGAGCCGACCCGGAATTTATACACGGCATCAATATTCTGCCACTGAACGGTGGTTCACTTTACCTGGGTCGTCACCCGGAATACGTTATCAAAAACTACACCGAAATGACGAAAGAAATCGGCAGTCTTCCCAGAAAATGGAAAGATATCATGTGGGGTTATCTGGCTTTTGTTGATCCACAAACGGCCTTGAACCAATATTATGCAGATCCGGCATACGAACAATTTGACGGGGAAACTCAGGCACATACTTATCACTGGTTGGGAAATCTCAAAAAAATCGGGAAGGTAAGTAATGAGATAACCGCCGACATTCCGACTTATGCAGTTTTTTCCAATCCGGGCGGAATCAAAACCTATGTGGCCTGGAATCCATGGTCAGATTCAGTCAGAGTTCATTTTTCTGACGGATTTTCAATGAACGTACCGGCCAGAAAACAGGTTTCTTACAACACCGATACCGCCAATGAAAATGCACCCATTGCCGTAACTCTGACAAATGTTTCAACCGGTAAAGCACCCCTGCGTGTTAATTTTACAGGAAGTACCAGCTTCGACAAAACCGGCACCATCGAATCGTATCATTGGGATTTTGGTGACGGATCTTCTGCAAACCACGCCGATACCGTTCACGTTTACCCGACACCGGGTACCTACATTGCTACTTTAACCGTGGTGAACAACCAGAATATTACCGGGAAAGGTGAGATTGTGATTTCTGTTATCGGAAATGGGACGCCTTACAAAGGAACACCGATTTCATTGCCCGGAACCGTTCAGGCTGAAGAATATGATTTGGGTGGTGAAGGAAAAGCCTATCATGATTCCGATCCGAAAAACATCGGCGTTCCCTTCCGGTCAGCAGAAGGTGTTGATATTGAGAATTGCAGTGACACCGGCGGTGGCTATGATGTGGGCTGGACTGCAACCGGTGAATGGCTTGAATATACCGTTGATGTGGCAGAAGCCGGAAATTATGATATTTCAGTCAGAACAGCCTCTGTTCCGGGAATTGGTGCGTACCACATTGAGTTTGACGGACTGAATGTAACCGGTAAAAAGCTGGTTCCAACCACCGGCGGCTGGCAATTCTGGAAAGATGTAACCTCAACGAAAGTAGCCCTGAACAAAGGCAAACAGATCATGAGGTTGGCCATAGAATCACCGGAATTTACCATCAATTCCATCACCGTGAAAAAAAGTGCAGGAGTTGGGGTTGAAGATGACTCCAATCAACCGGCTACTTATTCTCTGGGTCAGAACTATCCGAATCCGTTTAATCCGACGACCATGATTCCGTTTTCCCTTAAACAAACAGGGAAAGTATCAATCAAAATCTTCAATGCAATAGGTGAAGAAATTGCGGTTCTGGTCTCCGGAAATCTGCCTGCAGGAAATCATGAAACCCAATGGGATGCCTCGACGGTCACGAGCGGAATTTATTTCTGCCGGATGCAGTCAGGATCGTTCAGTTCAACGAAAAAGTTGATTCTGGTGAAGTAGTGGATTCAGGAGTTAGAAGGTAGAATGTAGAAGTTAGAAGCGGGGGGATAGTTAAAAACACCCTCGAATGTTTACATCACATGCCGCCCCTCTGGGGCGGTTTTTGTTTTCCCTGGTTTTGTTTTCTACCAAGATTTCACCCTTTTAACCCGCGACCGAGGGTCTTGTGCGCTGGGATTTCAAATTGCATTTTTCCTCACCACAGCGTGGTGATATGTTTGTAGCCCCGGTCACTGAGGTTCTCGAAGTGCCCGGGGAAAAGGATCCAAAAACATAATCCGCACGGCCACAGCCCTTCATTATTTCTATGCCCTTGTTCCGTGCGGAAAATAGCCACACAGACGGGTGTATTCCGCCCGGAATTGGTTATCATTTCATATTGGGATTTTTGGCCGGGCGGTTTGGATTCATGGGTTTCTGTTTCCTATAAACATTTCACCCTTTTAACCCGCGACCAGAGGTCTTGGATGTTGGGGTGGGGAAATAACCAGAATACTGTATTTTAACAGCAATCTACAAGGTTTTTTGTCGTCCTTCGATACGATTTTGCCCATGTGCAAAATCACTCAGGATGACAAAAAACAATCGCCTATGTCATTATCCATTACGCTTTAACCTTATGCCATACACCTTAAACCTTTCCCCGGGCACTTCGAGAACCTCAGTGTCCGGGGAAATTTATCCTTACACCTTATGCCTTCCCCATTTACCATTAACCATTAACCATCCCGAAAGCATTCGGGATCTTCGCTTAGCTCGATTTAACATTAACCATTATTTTTGTTAACTTTATCACGTAACGATCATTTCCCTCAGGTATGCTGTCATGACCCCAAAACTGATTCCCGTAAAAGATGCTATCCGGGCTGCACTGAAAAAACAATCGGTTTCTGAACCGGACTTTATCCGGTTTCGCCAGTCGCTTTCCACTTATTTCACCCAATTGGATGAAGCCCGCAAACAAACCCAGGGCGAAGAACATACCAAAAAGCTCTTTACCGATCTGCTGAAAGGCATACACTATTCCGGTGATCAGTTTTACCTCAATACTGTGAATTACCGGGGTTTGATCGGTGCTGATCTGGTCATCCGGAAGGGAAAGACCGCTGCAAGTCCGGCACAGGTGCTTATCGAAGTGAAACGCCCCGATAATAAAGTGGAAATGATTTCTCCCGATCAGTTTGAGAAAAAAGCATTCTACGAACTCGTGCTCTACTATCTCTTCGAAAAAGAACACCACAACAACCACGAACTGAAATCGCTCATCATCACCAACGGACTCCAGATTTATCTGTTTGATGCAGAAACGTTCGCTTCCCTCTTCTTCAGAAACACCGAATTACTTTCCTTTTTCAAAACGTGGAAGAACGGACAGGCTGATGAACCGCACACCCAACTCATGTTTGAGGTCATCCGGCGAAAAATGGCGGAGTCTGATGCCGATATCCCCTTTACCCTGGTTGATCTGCCCGCCATCAAATCGGGTTCACAGTCCGAGCAGACGGCCATTTACCGGCTGCTTTCTCCGTTTCAGTTGCTTAAAGAACCGGTTGCCAACGACAGCAATTCGCTGAACCGTGATTTTTATCTGGAACTGCTTCACATTATCGGACTCGAAGAAAAAAAGGACGGATCAAAGAAAATCATCGACCGGAAGGACGTTCCCGATGAAGGATCTTTCCTCGAAAATACGCTTCAGCAGATCCGCACGTTAGACCGGCTGGTTCTGATTCCCAATCTGACTCAGTATGGCGACACCAAAGAAAAACAGGCGTTCAGTATCGCCCTTGAACTGGTGATTACCTGGCTGAACCGGATTCTCTTTCTGAAACTGCTCGAAGCCCAGTTGAAAACGTATCACCATGGCGATCAGGGCTATTCCTTTCTCAATCATGCCACCATTACCGAGTTTGATGACCTGCAGGAACTGTTCTTTGAAGTGCTTGCCGTGCCCGAAGAAAACCGGTCGGCATCAGTATCTGCCAAGTTCGGACATATTCCCTACCTGAACAGTTCGCTTTTCGAAATCACCGATCTGGAACGTCAGATTCTCTCTGCCTCCCAACTCAAAGACCGCCTGACCCTTCCTCTCTGGAAGCATACAGTGTTAAAGACCGACGGGAACAACCGTCTGACCGGTGTTAAACCTGCCCTTCAGTATCTGTTTGAATTTCTCGATGCCTTCGACTTTGCCACCGATTCCGCTGAAGAAATCCGCCCCGAAGCCAAAACCCTGATCAATGCCTCGGTGCTGGGTCTGATCTTCGAGAAGATCAATGGGTATAAAGACGGTTCCTTTTTCACACCCGGCTACATCACCATGTACATGAGCCGTGAAGCCCTCCGTCGGTCGGTTACCGATAAGTTCAATGCGAAGTACGGCTGGTCGTGTTCATCCCTTACCGACATCCACAATCAGATCTGGGGACGGAATCTGGATCTGAAGGATGCCAATGCGGTCATCAATTCCCTTAAAATCTGCGATCCGGCTGTGGGGTCGGGTCACTTTCTCGTTTCGTCGTTGAATGAACTCATCGCCATCAAATCGGAACTGGGCATCCTGGCTGACCGGTCAGGCCGTTCGCTGGCTCATGTGAAGGTTGAAGTTGAAAATGATGAACTGCTCGTCACCTGGCACGGCGATCTTTTCAGGTATCAAATGACTGACCCGGAAAGCTGCCGGATTCAGGAAAGTCTCTTCCACGAAAAACAAACGCTGATTGAGAACTGTCTGTTCGGTGTGGATATCAACCCGAAATCGGTCATGATCTGCAGGCTGCGGCTCTGGGTTGAACTGCTCAAAAATGCCTATTACAAAAACCAGCTACCTGCGGGACGGACGGAACGGCAACTGGAAACCCTGCCGAACATTGACATCAATATTAAGTGCGGAAATTCGCTGATCAGCCGGTTTGCCCTGAATGCCGATCTGAAGGAAGCGCTGAAACGCTCGAAACATACCATTGACAGTTACCGGGATGCCATTAAGGTCTACCGCCACGCCGAAACGAAGGACGTCAGGCGTGAAATGGAACGGCTGATCGGTGAAATCAAAACGAGTTTTCAGTCTGAAATCAGCCGCAACGACCCCAAGGCCGTGAAGCTGTACAAACTGGCCGGTGAACTCACGACCCTCACCACCCAAACCGGACTTTTCGGCATGACCGACCGGGAGAAAAAGGACTGGACGAAGCAAGTTGACAAGCTCACCGCCGAAGTGAAAAAACTGGAAGCTGAGATCGAGGACATCAGAAGCAACAAGATCTATGAAAATGCTTTTGAATGGCGGTTTGAATTCCCCGAAGTGCTGAACGATGAGGGTGAATTTGTGGGTTTCGATGTGGTCATCGGGAATCCGCCGTACATCCGGCAGGAGGAACTGACGGAGTTTAAACCTTTATTCCAGAGTACCTTTTCAACATTTGCCGGAACCGCTGATTTGTATGTTTACTTTGTTGAGCAGGGACTCAGGCTGCTTAAACCAAATGGGGAATTTGCTTTTATTCTTCCGAATAAATGGATGAGAACCGGATATGGTAAAGCTCTTCGGATTTATCTGAAGGATGTTGATATCCGGCAGATTTCAGATTTTGGTGATCTTCCGGTTTTTGAGGAAGCAACCACTTACCCGTGTATTCTGGAAATTAGGAAAACAGAGGCATCCGGCAAACTAAGTTCTTCAGTGATAACAAGTCTTGGATTTCCGGAAGGATTGAAATCTTATCTGGAAGCCAGTTCAGTGACCGTTCAAACAGAGACTCTTCGTGAAGAAGGATGGGTATTAAGCGGATTTGAAAAACAAGCACTGCTTGAGAAAATACGGAGTAAAGGTGTCACACTAGGGAATTGGGTTAGTGAAAAAATTTATACCGGGTTAAAAACAGGATTAAATGAAGCGTTTGTCATTAATTCGGAAACCCGTAACCGGTTAATTGCCGAAGATCCGTCGTGTGCAGAGATTATCAAGCCGTTTCTTGCCGGACGTGATATAAAAAGGTATCAGGTTCCTGCTCCCGTCAATTATCTGATTCTGTTTAAAAACGGAGAAACCAGAAAATGGTTTGGTCCTGTTAAAGAACCAGAAGCCTGGGCGTTGCTGAGTAAAAAATATCCGGCTGTGACCACATGGCTGAAACCTTTTGAAGAAAAGGCGAAAATCCGCCAGGATCAGGGGGAGTTTTGGTGGGAATTAAGAGCCTGTGCCTATTACGACGAGTTTGAAAAACCGAAGTTGGTGCTGCCTGATATTGCCTTGAAACAGGAAATTACCTTTGATTTTATAAATTCAAGTTTGGGAAATACAAGCTATTTTATTCCTTTCAATGATAATTATCTCTTGGGCTTGTTAAATTCTCAACTTGTCTATTTCTTTTATTCGCAGTTAACATCAACTATCCGTGGTGGTTATTTAAGATTTATCAGGCAGTATCTGGAACAAATTCCCATTCAAACATCAGACGAAACCAGAAAGACACAAATTGAAAACCTCGTCGATCAGATTTTGCTTCATAAGAAAGCAAATCAACAAACAGACACCACCGAATTTGAACGTCTGATAGACAAGTTGGTTTATGAGTTGTACGATCTGACCGAAGAAGAAATCCGGGTAGTGGAGGGGGAATGAAGGAGAAGGAACAGCTTGGAGAAAAACCCTTATATGGAATCTGGGGGTTGTCGTTTAATAAATTAAACATTACGGGAGTATTTTACCTTAATGAATCCCAAACAACTGCCTTTGTTGATTTTTATGGTGATGCCAAGATAATAGAAGACCTAAGCAACTATGATAAGATGCAACCATTGTTTGGATCTATTGATGGTAAGTTCATTTTACTCAACAGATGGTATTTATCAAGGACCAGTAGTAAGCAGGGGATTATAGCTACATTAAACACCAGGACGATACAATTTGAATATTATTTTTGGTCTTATGATAGTTTCAAAATATCTGTATTGACGAATAGGGTTTATTATACTCATTCAAATCTAAAATTCTGGCTACCTGCTATTGATGAATTAAAGAAACAATACCTCGATACAAGTGATAAAGTTTCCATTAATTTAACATCAAAAAAGGAAGTCAGTCTTGATTGCAAAAATCAGCGTTTTGTTAAAATTGGAATTGGATGGTCTCGTTCATTAAAGAATATAGAAATTTTCCATGCTGGTTTTTATTTTGATAAAATAAGGCGAAAATTTGAACCACATGATTTTGTGAATAGTGGTATCATTTCAGAAGTCGTTTTTTCATTATTGACTCAGAAACCTTTTCCTATTCAAACCCTTACCATATCAAGAAAGAGTGGAGAGGAAATTTATTTGGAGTATTTAAGCAACAAAAAGTATAATCAGATAAACTCCGCAATTTACGATTATGGTTTTAAATTTCAGGATCTTGAACATTTTTTGATTTCCACACCCAATTTAATAACTAATTTATTTTCTTTTTTCGAAAATGAATGTCCAGATTTAACGCGACCGTATTGGTTTACGCTGTTGAGAAGTAATGGGAAAATTGAGGATTTATTTGTTTTCTACTATTCATGGATTGAAAGATTAATTAAGGATTTTTTTAAAGACAAAGAAAATGCCACACCAGAGGAGAAACTTTCAAAAAAGAAACTAATTTTTTCAAAATTAGACAACGAGGATATAAAATGGCTTAACGATCATTTTAAAATTGATTTAAAAGAACCCATCGTTTTTCTTAAGAGGAAACTGGATACTGAACTCGGATTTGAGTTTATTTCAAAAGAGGATATTAAGGTATTCAAGAGGATGAAGGAAATTAGGGATAATTTCGTTCACAAAGACCGGAAAAAAGGATTAAGGGGAAATGATTTTGTCAATTTTAATCCTTTATTAAGGATTTATTTGAATTCTTTGATTCTTAAAAAGTGTGGTCTACCAAAAGAGTCTGTGATCTATTATGCCAAACAATCTCTAAAGGATATTCCAGCATCACATCTGTTTTCCATTTCAGAATTACCAGATAATTAATCTATTTTGAAGAACCATAATCTTTGGAAAACCGGCAGCCATAAATTGATCGCCACCCCTGCCCATGAGGTTGCTGTATTTATACTCATTTACAACGGGTTAAAGATTGGACTTCTCACACTGAATGAGGGGGTTTGGGAATTTGCCTATACAGATGAGTTTAAAAACCAGAATACCCTTGCTCTGCTGGTTCAGTTTCCTGATACCGGGAAGGTTTACACCAGTCAGGAACTCTGGCCCTTTTTCTCATACCGGATTCCCGGTCTCAGCCAGCCTGCAGTTCAGAAAATCATTAAGAAAGATTCCATTGATCAGACCAATGAAGTTGCCCTTTTGAAAAAATTCGGTGAATTTTCGGTTTACAATCCGTTTAAACTAGCATGGTCAAACTAAAGAGCGATTCAGAATAATTTGTGCTGCGCGAAACTGACTGCCTCCATCGGTTATAGTCAGCTGAAAGGCCGGAGTGGTGGGTGGTACCCAGATCTGGCGAGACCTGCATACTAAAGGCGACTTCGGTCGCCTTTTCTATTTTATACTTTTCCGTCCGCACGGGGTTATCATTTCATGTTGGGGTTTGTGGCCGGGCGGTTGGGGTTCATGGGTTGTTTATAACCCCGGGTTTCCACCCGGGGCTACAAACATGTCACCCCTACGGGGTTCAAGACAAAATTCGTTAACCCCGTCAATGGCCGGGTTTTCAACATTGACCATTCGTATTTCATCCTGCCTATCCTGATCATCCCTGTTAAAAACGTATTTCATTTCCGTTTTTTCTGTTATTTCTGTGGTAGAAAAAAAGCAATTTTCATTCCGCCCTCACAGGGTTTATCATTTCATATTGGGGTTTGTGCTCGGGCGGTTTGGGGGTTGGGGGTTGTTCTTCTACCAAGAGGTCACCCCGCTGGAGTTACAAAATTCATTCATTAACCATTGATAATTAACAATTGACCATTATCATTTATCCTGCCTGTCCTGATCATCCCTGTACGAACGTATTTTATCCGTGTAAATCAGCGCAATCTGCGGGAAAATTGTTTTTTCTCGCCCGGAGATAGGTTTGTCTCTTCAGTTTAAAGTTTTCAAAATAACAAACCACCCCGCCTTTGGCACCCCTCCTTAAAAAGGAGGGGAATTTTTTTAATCACCTGCAAAGTAAATTCCATTCACCATTAACCATTAATCATTAACCATTGTCCATCGTTTTGCTTTAAATCAGCGTTTTTCTATCTTCACCTCAATGTCAAAAGTACTTAAACATATCTATCTCTTTTTTATCATCATCTTTCTTTCAATGATGGTGGCAGACTCGGGATTTATTTCCACGACACTGACCGATTATTTCGCAGGTGAAACCCAACAGGAAAACACTACCGAAAAACATATTGAATTTTCACACTCCCACTTTTCAGCCGACAACTTCGTTTCGAAATCTGCCTTTGAAAAAAGCCCTGTCAATTTTTGCTTTTTGAAAAATACCTTTTTTCCCTCCCCTGCTATTAAAACCACGTTTTTACCTTCTATCTGGCAACCACCCAAATCCGTTCTGTCCTAACCTTTCGCAGTTTATTTTCCCTTGACAGTCACATTTTGGCGGGTTTTATTTTTTTATGGAAACAGAAAAGAAAAGGGTTGCACTCATATCAGTTGGTGCAGCTATATTTTTAACAGGATTTAAAATTGTTGTCGGATTGGCAACCGGCAGTATTGGTATTTTATCTGAAGCCCTGCATTCAGCACTGGATCTGGTTGCAGCCGTTATCACCTACTTCTCCGTCCGCATTTCAGACAAACCGGCTAACCGGCAGCACAATTACGGGCATGGTAAAATCGAGAATTTTTCTGCCCTGATTGAAACCCTCCTGCTGCTGATCACCTGCATCTGGATTGTTTATGAAGCCACCCACCGGCTCATTACCGGCAATACCCACATCGAATTGAGTATCTGGAGTTATATCGTGGTGATCAGTTCGATAATTATTGATTACACCCGGTCCCGTGCGCTTTCAAAAGTTGCCAAAAAGTATAACAGTCAGGCACTTGAAGCAGATGCCCTTCATTTTTCTACTGATATCTGGAGCTCGGGAGTCGTACTTCTGGGATTGATCTGCGCAAATTTCGGTTTCTATTTTGCCGATTCAATCGCAGCATTATTCGTGGCGGTTATCGTCATCGGAGTGTCTTACAAGTTGGGGAAAAAGGCCATTGACGTGCTGCTCGATAAAGCACCCTCAGAATATATCGACCTGGTAAAAAGTACGCTGTGTGAATTCCCTGAGGTGAAATATTTCCACAGTTTAAAAATCAGAACCGCCGGCGCTGATACGTTTATCAATGTGAATGTGCACTTTGATCCTGAAATGAAACTCAGACAGGTTCATGAAATCTGTGATACCATCGAGAAAGAAATCGGATCCAGAATTGCCCGGAGTGAGGTCTACATCCACGCAGAACCTCAGGACATCAAACATATTCAAACTGAAAAACCGGATAATTACTAACAGGAAGCTGACATGAAAACACTCATCTGGACTTTCTCAACACGACTTTTTCACTGGCTTTTAACCATCGGATTTGTTGCAGCCTATATTCTTGGTGATTTTGATGAACAGAGGAGTCTGCATTATGCGTTTGGATTACTGGTCGGGTTTCTCATCCTGTTCCGGTTGATTTTTGGATTTATCGGACCCAGATATTCCCATTTCAGGGATTTCCCGTTTGGATTTTCAAACCAGCTTGATTTTGCCAAAAACTTTTTCTCAAACCCTAAAACCTGGCTGGGCCACAATCCGGGAGCTTCAGTTGTCATGCTTTTAATTTTCCTGGTTGGGTTGTTCTGCAGTTTATCCGGCTATTTTCTGACGACAGAAAATTATTCGTTGTTTTCTGTCAGTTTCAATGAGGATACAGTTAAGGAAGTTCATGAAATTCTGGCAAATTCCTTTCTGATTCTGGTGATTGCCCATTTGCTTGGCGTGATCGCCGATACTGCTTTTCACGGAAAATCAGGAACCCTGGCCTCCATCTTTACCGGCTATAAAAATGGTCAGGCTGAAAACGTCTACCTCACCCGATTTCAAAAGGCCTTTGCAGTTGTATGGTTTATCGTTCCGTTTATTTTCTTTTACCTGGCTTTTGATCTCCCGGTTAAAGAAGAAGGAAAAGATGACAAAGATGGAATTGAACGGGAACACGAAGATCTCGACGATTGATTAGGGATTTGGTAAATAAATCACATTCCGCACCTATGGTACGGTTTATTTTTTCAATGATGGCTTTCTACCAATATTTCGCACCTCTGTTGCGGAAAAACCGTTTTATTCCCATTTGAATTTCACCAATAAGCGTTATTTTTTTCAGCATTTGCCGCCGTCATCCGGTCGACGAAGCGGCAAACGCAGTGCCCGGTTAAATCGACTCTGTGTTTGAAGGAGGTACAGGTAAACCTGGACCGACTGAGTTCAGATTCGATCAGGGCCGAAGTGCCAGCCGCAAGTCAAAGAGCGGATTGGCGGTAGGTTTTTGCGGTACTTTTTTAAAAAAGTACCTTCCCCTAAACTTGAAGGCCGGGAAAAGGCAATTTCCCATTCCACCCGTAATAAAATCACCAGTTTCAAAAAAAGTTGTGGCCGGGCGGGAAAATGGTGGTCATGATGACGTCATCCTACAAACATATCATCCCGATGGGGTGAAACCACAGATTTATTCCAATTAAGCATCCGCATTTCATCCGGCTCATCCATGTTCAAACGTATTTTATCCATGTAAATCAGCGCAATCCGCGGGAAAAATGTCTTTTAGCAGGCATTGGTGTTTTTCGTGCATTTCGTGTTTTTCGTAGTAAAAAGAAATTGCATTTTCCTTAACTTTAATCTCCCAAAAAAGGTTCAAACCTTATGAAACTCATACCGGTTCTTCTTGCAGCTCTTTTTCTCACTGCCTGCGGATCAGACGACAAAAAAGACGTCGAATCCCCTTCCGTTGCGTTCAATATTTCCACAGATAAATCGGCCTATAAACCCAGCGAAATCATCCAGTTAACCACAACGAAAAACATTCCGTCAAAAGCTAAAATCCGGTACAAACACCTCAACTCAATTCTTCTCGAAACCAGTTATCTCGGCTCAAGTTGGACCTGGCAGGCACCATCAACTAACTTTAAAGGCTACACGGTTACGATTTATACTTCAGAAAACGGAATTGAAACGATTCATGGATGTGTAGGCGTTGATGTTTCATCCGACTGGTCCCGTTTTCCCCGGTACGGATTCCTCTCCAAATTTTCCAGCACTGAAAAGGTCAGTGATGTGATCACCGAACTGAACCGGTATCACCTGAACGGACTTCAGTTCTACGACTGGCATTACAAACATCATCAGCCCCTCGCCGGAACCGTTTCTTCACCTGCCGCATCCTGGAAGGATATCATCAACCGGACGAATTATCTGAGCACGGTGAAAAACTACATAGCTGCCGCTCATGAGAAAAACATGAAGGCAATGTTTTACAATCTGGCTTATGGAGCAACCAATACCGCTCAAGAGGATGGTGTCGCTTTTGAGTGGTTTTTATTCAAAGACCAAAACCGCACCACCCGTGATTTTCACGATCTCCCCGAACCCCCATTCAACAGTGATATCTATGTAACCAATCCAGCCAACACAAACTGGCAATCGTATCTGATCAGCCGGAATCAGGATGTTTACTCGGTTTTTGATTTTGACGGATTTCACATCGACCAGCTTGGGGACCGGGGCACTCTTTATGATGAAAACGGGTCAGCGGTGAATTTATCAACCACATTCGGACCTTTCATTCAGGCGATGAAGTCTGCATCACCCGATAAAAAACTGGTTTTCAATGCCGTGAATCAGTACGGACAAATCGGGATTGCTCAAAGTCCGGTTGATTTTCTCTACACGGAAGTCTGGTCACCCAATGAATCTTATTCCAGCCTCGCCACGATTATAAAAAACAACGATGCAAGCGGCAGCGGAGAAAAGAAATCGGTTTTAGCTGCCTACATGAATTACAAACTTGCAGATAAAGCCGGTATGTTTAATACACCGTCTGTTTTACTCACTGATGCCGTTATTTTTGCCTTTGGCGGAGCCCATCTTGAATTGGGTGAACACATGCTGGGGAAAGAATATTTCCCGAATTCCAATTTACAGATGACCGATGAACTGAAAAAAAGTCTGATCAGTTATTATGATTTTATGGTCGGATATCAGAATCTCCTCCGTGATGGCGGAAGTTTCAACTCACCGCCAGTTGTCAGTCCGCAGTCAGCAGTCGGGTACACAAACTGGCCACCTGTTGCCGGAAGAATTGCAGTCATCGGCAAATTGGTTGAAAACCGCCAGGTGATCCACCTGATCAACTTTTCAAATACAAATTCTCTCGACTGGCGGGATACAAACGGTACACGCACTGTTCCGGTAACCCGGCAAAATTTGGCACTTACCATTACCGTTGCCCAAGCGGTAAAATGGGTTTGGATAGCCTCTCCCGATTTGAATTATGGCAGTTCTGTAAGTCTTTCATACCAACAGGTTGGTAATTCACTTTCTATCACCGTTCCTTCTCTGAAATATTGGGATATGATTGTGATTGAGTATTGAATCTGGTCGTCGAGTAGGTCGGCAAAGCCGACTGTATCGAGACGCCCCGCCTTCCTTATCTCCCCGGTAAAATCCGTCGTTCGACATATCACTCGGAGACCACATCCAGACTCCGGTCATCGAGTAGGGCGACGAAGTCGCCTGTATCGAGATGCCGGTATGCCTTGTCTCCTCGGTAAAATCCGTCTTGCGACGGATCACTCGGAGACCGCAAGGAGATGCCCAAATAAATAATATACTTCACTGAAGCCTTGCAAGTCATGCAATATTGTGCAACATTGACTTCGATGTAATTTCACTCGCTATTAATTTCGGGGAATCCAATGAGCACAAATTCAAACCCAGGTAAATGCCCGTTTCCGCATGGGCAAAGTGTCCCTGCCGGTGGCATGGGGACATCAAATAAAGACTGGTGGCCAAACCGTCTCAATCTTCAAATTCTCCGCCAGCAGTCTTCCCTTTCAAATCCGATGGACTCCGGTTTCAACTACGCAGAGGAATTTAAAAAGCTGGATCTAAAGCAAATCAAACAGGATATTTTTGAGTTAATGACCCGTTCGCAGGATTGGTGGCCAGCCGATTACGGTCATTACGGACCTTTATTCATCCGGATGGCGTGGCACAGTGCCGGTACTTACCGGGTTTCTGACGGTCGGGGCGGTGCAGGTAACGGAAACCAGCGTTTTGCACCCATCAACAGCTGGCCCGATAACGGAAATCTGGATAAAGCCCGCTTATTACTCTGGCCGGTCAAACAAAAATATGGAAACCAGATTTCCTGGGCTGATTTGCTGATTCTGGCAGGAAATTGTGCCCTTGAATCGATGGGATTTAAAACCCTGGGTTTTGCCGGTGGCCGTGAAGATATCTGGGAACCTCAGCAGGATATCAATTGGGGTAATGAAACAGAATGGCTGGGCGATAAAAGGTATTCCGGTGACCGGGAACTGGCAAATCCGTTGGCAGCAGTTCAAATGGGACTGATTTATGTCAATCCGGAAGGACCTAACGGGAATCCGGATCCGGTTGCATCCGGAAAAGACATCAGAGAAACTTTTGCACGTATGGCAATGAACGATGAAGAAACAGTTGCCCTCATCGCAGGCGGACATACTTTTGGTAAAGCACACGGTGCAGCAAGTCCAACTCATGTTGGCAGAGAACCTGAAGGAGCACCTATTGAACAGCTGGGTTTGGGCTGGAAAAACAGTTTCGGTACCGGAAAAGGACCTGACGCCATTACCAGCGGAATCGAAGGGGCCTGGAAACCAAATCCTACCACCTGGGATAACGGATATTTTGAAACCCTGTTCGGACACGACTGGAAATTGACGAAAAGTCCGGCCGGTGCGCATCAGTGGATTCCGGTTGATGAATCTGCGGGTTCTATGGTCATCGATGCCCACGACCCCTCGAAACGTCATGCGCCGGTTATGACCACAGCCGACATGGCATTAAGGATGGATCCGGTCTATGAACCGATTTCCAGAAAATTTGCTCAGGATTTTAATCTGTTTGCAGATGCTTTTGCCAAAGCATGGTTTAAACTGACTCACCGGGATATGGGACCGATTGCCCGTTATCTGGGAGCTGAAGTTCCTGCTGAAACTTTCATCTGGCAGGATCTGGTTCCGCCGGTTACTCATGACCTGATTACTGTATCTGATGTTGCCGAACTGAAAGAAAGAATCGTCAGTTCCGGACTTACCATTTCACAACTCGTTACGACGGCATGGGCTTCTGCATCAACTTTCCGCGGTTCAGACAAACGCGGCGGAGCAAACGGAGCACGGATTCGCCTTGCACCCCAAAATCAGTGGGAAGTCAATAATCCCGTCCAGCTCAAACTGGTTTTGACCAAGCTTGAATCCATTCAGAAAACTTTCAATGAAAACCAGAAAACCAACAAAAAAGTGTCTCTGGCTGATTTAATTGTGCTGGGTGGTTGTGCTGCTATTGAGAAGGCAGCTCAGGCAGCGGGTTATTCAGTCTCAGTTCCGTTTACGCCGGGTCGTAATGATGCCTCGCCTGAACAAACCGATGCAGAATCTTTCGCAGTTCTTGAACCGATCGCAGACGGATTCAGAAATTACAAATGTGCAGGATTGGCCGAAATCCCAGCTGAAGTCCTGTTGGTTGATAAAGCTCAGCTTCTGACTTTAACCGCACCCGAAATGACGGTTTTGGTCGGTGGAATGAGGGTTTTGGATGCCAATTACAATGGATCTGCCCTTGGGCGATTTACCGATAAACCGCAGGTTCTCACCACTGATTTCTTTATTCATCTGCTGGATATCGGAACGACCTGGAAAGCAGTTACCAGTACCGGTGATGTGTTTGAAGGTACCGATCGCCTGACCGGAAAAGTAAAATATACAGCCACCCGGGCTGATTTGATTTTTGGTTCCAACTCTGAACTGAGAGCTGTCGCTGAAGTCTATGCCTCAGCAAACGGTCAGGAAAAAATGGTTAAGGATTTTATTGCGGCTTGGGCGAAGGTCATGAATCTGGATCGATTCTGACGGGATTGGTTTTTTTCTATTCTGAGTGGTTGTCATCCCGGACTTGATCCGGGATCCATCCCACCGCATCAAAGTCTCCTCGGTAAAATCCGTCTTGCGACGGATCACTCGGAGACCAAATCCAGACTCCGGTCATCGAGTAGGGCGGCAAAGCCGCCTGTATCGAGATGCCGGCATCAAAGTCATTCCAGGGGAATACAACCTTCCAAATCTTCACCTCCGGAATTATTCCCCTGGTCTCGTTTGTTGAAAAGAAAAAACAAAGGAATACCCATGAACTCACTTCGCTCTTCTCTGCTCGTTTCACTGGTTTTTGCTTTTCTGCCTGCCTTCGCACAGTTTCAGCAGACACCTCTCCCTTATGCCTACAACGCACTGGAACCTTCCATTGATGCTCAAACCATGGAAATCCACTATACCAAGCATGCAGCCGGTTATGTGGCCAATCTGAACAAAGCCATCAAGGGAACTCCGGCTGAAAAATTAACCCTCACCCAGATGTTTGCAACCATGTCCAAACTGGACCCGGCAATCCGGAACAATGGCGGCGGACATTTCAATCATGAACTTTTCTGGACGATTTTAAGTCCGGAAGCAACAGAACCCTCACCGGCTTTACTGGCCGCAATCAATTCAACATTTGGTGCAGTTGATTCCCTGAAGAAGAAACTGAACGAAGCCGGTGCTAAACGGTTTGGTTCAGGCTGGGCATGGCTTTCGGTGACTTCGGACGGAAAACTCGTGGTTTCCTCAACTCCAAATCAGGATAATCCGCTCATGGATGTTGTGGATGTGAAAGGAATTCCAATTTTAGGTATTGATGTTTGGGAACATGCGTACTACCTGAAGTATCAAAATAAGCGGGGTGATTACCTGGGTGCAATCTGGAAAGTAATGAACTGGAAAGAAGTCAGCCATCGGTACGAAGAAGCCCTCAAACGCTAACCTGAAATCTTTTTCTGAAAGAGGAACAAATCTCATGATAAACCAACGCATCTCAGTTGTTCTGGTGGTAACCGGACTCATTCTTCTCGCAAACTTTATTGCCATGCAGTTCACATCGGAAGTGAATTGGACCTTGGGTGATTTTGTTGCAGCCGGAATTTTACTTCTGGCGGCCGGACTGACTCTGGAGTTCATTCTCAGGAAAGTCACCCGGCTTTCCCACCGGATTTTACTGGTTCTTGCAGTTCTGACTGTTTTTGCCCTTGTCTGGATTGAACTTGCTGTTGGGATTTTCGGGTCACCCTTCGCAGGTTCCTGAAAATTGTTATCCTGGATGTCAACAATCCGGCTTTTGCCGGATTGTTCTGCGAAGTTCATCTATCCCACCTGTTTTTTTAAACCCAATTGATTGCAAACCCCTAATTTCTTTTCCCTTCGGGGACTGACTTTTGATGGCACAAAAGTCAGCAACCCTTCGACTCCCACTTCGACTCCGCTCAGTGACCAGCTCAGGGACCGATTCCGCCGCTTTCCATCCTTGGCTTATGACTACGTTTCATATCGGAACCCGGCGAACTCATCAGGCTTCGCCTGACTCAAACACGCCGGCTTCTAACCGATATTGCACTTGTCATTGGCGCCGATGGAAAGAATGGCGGTGAAAGGCTGAATGCCTTATTTTCCATTCGAGCATTTTATTTTTGTTTCCCATCCGCCGTCAGCCGCTTGCCCGCGATGAAGTCTTGGGGTCGACGGCGGAGAATAAATTCGTAACCCCATAGGGGTGACCTATTTGTAGAATGGTGCACCAAAAAGATCAGACCGCCCGGCCACAAAATTTAAATCTTTGTCGAATTTATTTCCGGGCGGAACTTGAACCAATAGTGTTTGCTCTTTCCGCACGGAAGCAGAGCATAGAAATAGTGGAGATTTGTGGCCGTGCGGATTTTGTAATAATGATCCTTACCCCGGGTTTAAAACCCGGGGCTACCCCAAGGCTTCGCCACGGGCAAGCAACATGTCACCCTGCTGGGGTGAGGACTTGCATTCCTGTCCTAATCAGGGCAAGAATGACAATATGCTTGCATGTTTGCTAGCTCCGGAGGAGCGAACTCTTGGTAGAAAATCCAATCCCAAAACCCTAACCGCCCGGCCACAAAACTAGAATCCTGGCAGGATCTTTTTCCGGGCGGAACTTGAACCAATGGTGTTTGGCTATTTTCCGCACGGATTCAGAACATAGAAATAAAGGAGATTTGTGGCCGTGCGATGATTTTGTTGAATCGTTTACCCCGGGTTCACACCCGGGGCTATTCATATTTTGCCCCGTTGGGGCATGGTTATATCAAAAATATAATTGTGTTTAAACTAATAAACCCCACTTCGATTCCACCACCAAAATAAACCTGTATTTCTCTGCGTCCGCTGCGCCTCGGCGGTGAATCACTTGAATCCCGAAATGAATAAAGCTACATTCAGGAAACATGATAAAAAAGGTTTAGAGTTATTTAGCTTAAGTATTGCGCCTGACAGGATGTTTCCTGCAAACAATCCGGGAGAAATTCCGATAAACATAAACTATCAAACAAAGCCATGACATCTGAACAGTTCAAAACATTTTGGAATTCGACTTATCCTGACACAATTCCTTTTCCTCCCTATTTCAAACAGGATTTCCAGGACAAATGGTTTAGAATTCATAGCTTACCTGAATCCAAACGGTACGCTGAAAATGATCTGGAATGGGACATTCTACTTTCCAGACAAAACAAAATTATTTCTGATCTCATAGGAAATTCAACAATATTATTTATCGTGACAGGTGAATTCGATTTTAACGGCACATTTAATTCACCAGATTTTTTAGATCATGAATTATTTACAGATTTTAAATTCACAAGTTTAGAACCTATTGACATGCACAAAATAAATCCAGATGAATATGACAAGGAAACGCTTTACAGACCCTTCATTGCGAAACTAAATTGGATAAATAGTAAATATGACAGACTATTGCAATCAATTGCAAATGACGAAATACGTGCTTTCTTTATTTGTATAGATAAAAAATATTTGATTGCTCCCTATGACGGTGGTATGGACATTATTTTGGAAAACCCGGTTTTAAAAGACATTTTTAAAATCAAATATGAAGACTGGCTTTCATCGAATCCGAAAGGATTATAAACGATGCAAATTAGTAGACAGACAATAGAAAGAAACCATAAAAAACAACCAAACTTTAACAATAGATCAACCTCAACATAAAAAGTTAACTAAGGAAATCACCGTGCAAAAAAAATCACAATCAGATTGGCTTCTCTTTTTGGGAGTTCTTTTATTTTTATTTGGATTGCTCATAGGATTGGTTATTCCAATGATGGCAAATCCAAGAATGGGCCTTACCGCTCATCTCGAAGGCGTCATGAATGGTATGTTTTTAGTTTTTTTAGGCCTTATTTGGCATAGACTTGTAATAAATGACAACTGGTTATCTTACACATTTTGGCTGACACTTTATGGTTCTTTCTCAAATTTTGTGGCAGTTACCCTTGCGGCTATAACCGGAGCCGGAAAAATGATGCCAATTGCCGGTGGAAAAGAAGGGCCAACGATTGTTGAAGGACTAATTTCATTTTTATTGATTTCTCTCGCTCTTGCGATGATTTTTGTTTGTGTAGTAGTATTGACAGGATTATATCAAAATATAAACCGGTCTGATGATAAGACAACAACCAACCAATAATCATTTTTTGACCATTATTTGTGATGCAATATTTTGCAGTCAATTTATTTAAATAGCAAAGCAATTAGAACACTTTTAATCATCCAAAGAGGCATTTTAAATGTCTGATTTTAAGATCAATTATTTCCCGAAAACAAGGCTTGCAACTCTTGATATTTGTACTGTCGGACTCCAAAAACATCACATTTCTGCCATGATTGAATTCGATGTTACAGATTCCAGAGAAAAGATTAAACAGCTTAAAAGAAACGGAAATAAAATATCATTTACGGCCTGGCTAATTAAAGTAATAAGCAATACCATCAAGGAATATGAAACGGTTGCCGGCTATCTTCAGGGTAAGCGAAAAGTCATTACCTTTACCGATATAAATGTATCAATTGCTGTTGAAAAAGAGGTAAACGGACAAAAAGTACCTATTCCACTGGTTATTGAAAAAGCCAATGAAAAAAGCATCGAATCAATAACCAAACAAATCAACGATGCAACAGCCCAACAATTGACTGAAAAAGATATTGTGCTTCAAAGCAAATCCAGCCGGATGGAACGAATATATTACGCTTTGCCGGGATTTATCAGACGTGGTTTTTGGAACTACCTTTTAAAGCATCCACAATTGGCTCATAGTAAAATGGGAAATGTCGCTATTACTTCCGTGGGTATGATTGGAAGGATAAATGGATGGTTTATCCCTATTTCCGTTCATCCGATTTGCTTTGGAATTGGTAAAATCACAAAAAAACCTGTCGTGATTGATGATAAAATTGAAATTAGAGAAATTCTGAATATGTCCGTTTTAATTGATCATGATGTTGTTGATGGCGGACTCATGGCCAGATTTATCAGTAAACTATCTGACAACATCGAAAATGGAAAAGAATTATAATTCATCAGTTTTATAAACTCCCAAACAATTGTTTATCCCCAAAAAAAAGCACAATGAAAGCATTTATTTTCATGTTTGTATTGATGGTATTCACAGGGTGTAATCTGGTGAAACTGGAATCAAATCCATCTATCGATGATCTGAAATCAGACCATATCCGTACCTTATATAAAAAACTCCCCAAAATTAAATTCTCCTTTGAGTATTCGGGGTCAAAATTTGACGAAATTGAAAACAACTATTCAAACCAGAATTTGGATTCTTTGATTTTCGAAAATAATATTCAGGTTAAGATTGCAGGGGTATTTCAGGATTCAACAAAATTTTTCGGTTTTATTTATTTTTATCCGGCCGATGAAATGTTACCTATTCTGGTTACCTATGATAAAACCGGAAAAATGATCGAACGAAATCTAATTGCTCATGAATGTGGCGTTGATTGTGGTTACACTTGTGATTGGATGGTAACCATTACTGAGGATTACAAAATTGTTTACAAATTAAATGAAACCATCATACCTTGCAATCAGGGAGAACCAACAAACAGTTCCAAAATTTATCGGGAAACAACTGAGATCAGTCAACTTGATCAAAATGGAAACTTGAAAATTCTCGATAAAATAATTTCCACAAAAAAATGAGGGGTTACAGTACAGGGTTTTTTCAAACAAAACGGGATCAGCATTGAGTTTAAAAACAAATTGCTCCGTTGGTTAAATTAGGATGAAAGGCTTAGATATCCGTCCAAGGCCGGATTTCAAACAATCCTGCAAGCAGGATCACTCATGCTTCGATACAATTTTTTCTTTGAAAAAATCACTCAGCATGACAAATTTAGGTTCTGTTGATTTCAATTCATTCGCCGGAGTATTAGGTTCACTAATTAATCTCATAAAGTAGTATAAAACTAAATTTTTCCACTCTAACCAAATCCACCAATGACACCAGAAATAAAAGCCTATAACGACAAACAAACGCCGGCTGAAAAAGACATCTGCGACCTGCTCGCTGAAACAATTAACGGCGAATTGACAGAAGCAGAAAACAAACTCTGGCATGGTCACCCGGTTTGGTTTCTGGATGGCAACCCGACCGTCGGGTACAGCAAACAGAAAAAAGGAATCCGCCTCATGTTCTGGAGCGGAGCTGACTTTAACGAGGTAAAGCTGAACGTCACAGGCGGGAAATTTAAAGATGCTTCGGTTTTCTTCAACTCTGTCTCAGAAATTGAAACTCAGGACGTCATCCTGTGGCTGAAAAAATCCCGGGACATTCAGTGGGATTATAAAAATATCGTCAAAAGAAAAGGTCTTCTGGAAAGATTGAAATAGGACTACCCATGAACACAACACCTGAACACGATGAACGGATCGCCAAACTGACCTTTGCTTCTGTCTACCCCATGTATGTCGCCAAAGTGGAGAAGAAAGGCCGGACAAAAGAAGAACTCCTCCATGTCATCAACTGGCTAACAGGGTTTTCCGGTGAAAAAGTGCAGGAGCTGATTGATCAGAAAGTGACGTTTGATGCTTTCTTTCAGTCCGCAAAACTGAATCCCAACGCCCGCCTGATTACCGGACTCATCTGCGGTTACCGGGTTGAGGAAATCGAAAATCCGCTCACCCAAAAAGTGCGGTATCTCGATAAACTGGTTGATGAACTGGCAAAAGGCAAAGCCCTCGAAAAGATTTTAAGAAAGTAACCGTCTGGCAGCATCCATGGACACCTTCCAAAAACTCAAAAAACAAATTGAACCGATCGTTTCGCTGACGGATGAAGAACTGGCAATCTTCACCGGTGCGCTGGTTCCTAAAAAGATCAGTAAAAACGAATTTTTCCTCAGGGAAGGACAGATCTGCGATTTTGTCGGGTTTGTCAATTCGGGTGTGATCATCTACTTCAAATCAAAAGAGAACGGCGATGAAATCACCACCGATTTTGCCTTTGAAGGCGAATGGATCAGCAATACGCAAAGCCGGTTAACAAAATCCCCATCCACCTTCAGCATCAAAGCCAGTGAAGACTCTGAAATCCTTCTGATCAGCCAGAATGATCTGGATACGCTCTATTTGCAGATTCCGAAAATTGAACGGCTGGGCCGGATTTTAATGGAAGTGGCCTATTTAAAAATTGCCGCTCAGAGTATGGAACTTCAGGTGCTTTCCGCCCGGGAACGGTATGAAAACATGCTCAAAAAATACCCGAAGGTCTTTCAGAAAGTACAGCTTTACCACATCGCCAATTACCTGGGCATCGCCCCAAAATCGCTCAGCCGGATCCGCAAAGAAATGATGGGCTGACTTTATTTGGTAACAAATGCGGAGCAAATGTCCGTTTTTTTCTCCCGACCTTTGTACGATCATTTTTGAAAGGTTAGGTTATGAAAAAACAACTTGTCAGTTTTGCAGCGTTTATCCTTTGGTCGGTCACTGCTTTTGCCCAGGCCGATTCAACTGAAGGAACGTTCTGGAATCCCATTCCCGCCATGCACGAAGCCAAACAGGCCGTCGAGGTTGAATCTCTTTTTCCGATGTTTTTCTATGGCGGATTTCATGCCGGCGTGGGTTACCGGTACGACCAATTCCGGGTGAGAATCAGTGTGATCAATAGCGGAACCTATGATGGAGAACCCGCCGGTACAAAGAACTCCTCACCTGCTTTCAAACGGTATTACAAAACGTCGCCGGGCTTCTTCCTGGGCTACTCCGTCTGGCGAACCCTCGAAATTTACGGCTATCTCGAATTGCACACCTTCGAAATCACCCAGAAAAGCACCGGACTCACCCGTGATATTCACAGCACGGATGTCGGCGGCGGAATCAGTTACCAGTTCTTTTTCGGACGTCATCTGTACCTTCAGCCGGGGTTTCATATTTACCTCCGGGGTGATCACAGTGCCGGTTTCAACGGCGAAACCTACAAAATCCCCAACGTTGATCTTGCCCCGGTTATCCGCATCGGTTACCGACTTTGGAGCATATAGGAATAGGCGAAAGGCATGAGGGAAAGCTGTTAGCTATTAGCTGTTGGCTGTTAGGTAAATGCCAAATTAAATGCTGGAAATTTATAGATTCCCCTCCTTTCTAAGGAGAGCCTGTCCCGAACGCTTTCGGGAGGTGCCGAAGGCGGGGTGGTTTGGTAATTCTGCAATTACCTTCTTTCATCCCACCGTTTCCCCAACTTCCTTTGTCTTCGACGACCGACTTTTGATGGCACAAAAGGGGGCAACCCTTCGACTTGGTTACTGAGCCTAGTCGAAGTGCCGCTCAGGGACCGATTCCGCCGCTTTCCATCTTTTAGCTTATGACTGCGTTTCATATCGGAACCCGGCGAACTCATCAGGCTTCGCCTGACTCAAACACGCCGGCTTCTGATCGATATTGCACTTGCCATTGGCGCCGATGGAAAGAATGGCGGTAAAAGGCGAGATGGCTTTTTTTTTCACGTCATATTGTAATGTCATTCCCGCGTCAAAGATCCCGCAACCGACGGAGAGGCGGGCAAACTAAGTTCTGCGAAGCTCATCCAACCCTCCGTCCCATCTGCCGGCATTTCCACGCGCTGTCACCCCGGGCTTGACCCGGGGTCCATCCCACTGGCATTTTGTATTTTCCCTGAAATTCCTTCATCATCCTATGTTTTTTATAGACCATTCAATGAATTTCATTCATCGTTCTATAAATTTTATAGAACGTTCTATGTTTTTTATTCAACAGCTTATCAAATTGATAAGACATTCTATGTTGCTTCATTCATCGTCTTATCAAAATGATAGGACGTTCTATGAATTTCATTCATCACCTTATCAAATTGATACGATGCTCTATGTTTTTCATTCACCATCTTATCAAATTGATAGGCCGGTCTATGAATTTTATACATTGCCTTATCAAATTGATAGGACGTTCTATAAATTTTAGTGAATGGCCACTGTTAAACTATCATTCGTCACTGATTTTCATTCACCGATGACTGATTTTTTATCAACAGCCACTGATCTGGTTTATTGGTATTCCTTTTTTTGTTGTCATCCGTGTATTGTTTGTTGTCACCCCCGCGGAGGCGGGGGTCCATCCCCCCGGTATTTCCCCCAGTCATTCCCCCTGGTCACCGAGTTGGACGGTGAAACCGTCCGTATCTTGAAAATCCGGCCATTGACGGAGAGGTGCCCCATCTTCCATCACCGCTTCCACAACGAAAGACCAACGAAACAACAGCGAAGGAACCTTACAGAATGGCCAGTCTCAGCCAAAACGAAAGTGAAAGCAGATTGTAACCTAACCTTCCACGCCCAATTGCACTAAAATAATTCCTATAAACATAAAATATACATGAAAACATGTATTGGAATTGAGAAATTAAAGGTTAATCTTACAGGATTAAGGAAGGTTGATTCCTTAATCGATTAGGTTTAAATTTAGGATAAAAGTAAACTGCGATCCAGAACCTGACTGATAAGAACACCTTTTAATTGAATGGATAACCATCTTCGACCGAAACTAGTTGAATAAGTTCAATTCAGATTTACAAATAAATGAGTTATAGGCAACCATAAAAACACTGAAATAAACAATGACAACAAGGTCAGCAGATGCTACTATCAAAGGTTACTACTATCAATTTGACACTTCTATTTTGAAGCTGTTAGAGTTGAGAGCTGATGTTGATTCTATTACCATTGAAGGAATTGAAGATATTGACATCAATACCGCTACTGATGCAACAACAATTCAGTGTAAATATTTATCAAAGCCACGTTTTATAAATTCAGCAGTCAGAGAACCAATTACTCTGATGCTTAACCATTTTGTAAATCCATCTACTCCGAATAATTACAATTATGTTTTATATGCTCACTTTGAAAATGAAACTCCAGGTAGTGAGCCAACGATTGATCTTACAAGACTTAAAGAGATTTTAACCTATACCGAAAACAAAGTTGAAAAGCAGCACCACACAGACAACGGAATAACAGATACAAAACTTAATGCTTTTATCAGACAGTTCAAATTTGTTTTTGGAAAGGAGTTTAATACACAGCAACAAGAAGTAATTCAAAAGCTCAAAATCAAATTCAATTGCACTGACTTTGAAGCAGACACTTTGTATTATAATAACGCTTTGCGTATTGTAATTGACAAAGCAATAAAGAGAAACACCATCCAAAGGGTAATAACGAAAGCTGAATTCATTTCTGGAATTGATTGCAGCAAAAAACTTTTCAACGAGTGGTTTATAAAACTTCGTTCAAAAAAAGAATATCTAAAATTAGCTGCACAAGGGCTAAAATCCACAAGAGCACTTGACCCAATCAGATCAAAGATGATTGTGGTAGGCAAAGAAATTCTTACTGCTGACAATTCAGAATTACCGATTGAATCCTTCATTGAGAATTTAGTTTCCAAGTATTACAAACTAAATTCGGCTTTGCGAAACGCAAAGCCGTTAGCAATAATTCTTGATTGCGATTCAGCAACATTGATTAGCATAAAAAGAGTTTTAATAAACAACGAACTTTCTTTCAATGACGGACATGAAGGAATATGTTTTTCCAGTCAACATTTCAATAAAGAACCAGTAATCAATACAACTTCTAACGCAGCAAAAATTTTAAAATCATCATACTCTGTAAAACTTATTTCAAAAACTTGTTTGATTGCGAACATTACAACCATTCAGCAGCCAAGTGTTTTGCTCAACTTCTCTAAAGAAGATTTGCCAAGCACATTTACAAGCGGACAATATTTTGACTTTAAATATTGTGAAAACTTAAAAGAAATTTTCAAACTTTTAGCACCATAATTTTATGCCAGCAAACACCACAGACATTTTCAGAATTCTTACCGTAGCACCCAACCTTATTCAAATAGAAGTTTTGGATGCCGACCAATTCAAACAGGATGCAAGTGATTTTACAATTGGTAGCTATCTGAAAATTTCAGACGATTCCAATACATCAATCATTGCTTTGGTTCAGAGTTTCAAAATAAAAGAAACGACTACCCCAGGTACAGGAGAAGCCACCAAGCCATCTTTTATTTTAGATGCACAGCCCATTGGCTTTTTAGACGAAGAGGGAAAGTTCAAAAGAGGCGGACAACAAATTGCAATTCCTCCAAGCAATGTTGCAATTGCTGACGATGAAATTCTAAAAAGCATTTATGAATCAGTTGGAGAGGATAAGAAATTTTGTTTTGCAAACTTGGCCCAAAAGCCAAGTATAGAAATTGCTGTTGATGGAGATAAATTCTTTAGTAAGCACATTGCTGTTGTTGGTTCAACTGGTTCAGGAAAATCAGGAACAGTTGCAAGAATTTTGCAAGAAGGAATCAGGTCATCAGCCGACCAAACCAAACGAGGTGTTTTAAATAACACTCACATTTTACTATTTGACTTGCATGGCGAGTATAAAACAGCGTTTCCAAAATCAAAGAAACTTGATGTAAATAATTTAGTTCTTCCCTACTGGCTAATGAATTCGGAGGAGTTGGAAGAAATGTTTATTGAGAGTAATGAAAACAACTCTCACAATCAGATTTCTCAATTCAGGTATGCAGTAATTCAAAATAAAAAGAAACACAACCCTTCGGTGGTAAATCCTTCTTACGATTCACCATTGTATTTCAGTTTAAAAGAAGTTCACACTTTCATTACAAACTTGAACAATGAAGTGGTAGGAAAAGCAGACGGAGAAAATGCAAGACCGAAACTATCAGATAACACATTAATCGATGATAGATGTGCTTTTTACTTTGAGCAGAAAAGAATCTTTGTTGTTTCATCCACAGCAGCAGCTACCAAAGCATCAAACGGACCTTTCAATGGAGAGTTTGATAGGTTTGTAATGCGACTTGAATCCAAAACCAATGACGATAGATTAGCGTTCCTTCTTAAACCAAAAAAGACAGCAACAACTGAATATGCAACTTCCGACTTTCCAACAATTCTTAAACAGTTCATCGGCTACAATGAAGATGTAAAAGATAACATCACCATAATTGATTTGAGTGGAATACCGTTTGAAGTTTTAAGCATTGTGGTTTCTTTAATAAGCCGATTGGTTTTTGATTTTTGTTTTTATTTCAAAGCGGTAAAAACCGCAACCGAAGAAGCACCTTTTCTTTTGGTTTTGGAGGAAGCACACAATTACATTCCACAAAGTGAAGGTTCAAAATATTATTCAGTCAAAAAATCTATAGAGAGAATCGCAAAGGAAGGTCGGAAATACGGTTTGTCATTGATGATAGTCAGCCAACGACCATCAGAAATTTCTGAAACTATTTTTTCTCAATGCAATAACTTTGTTGCTATGCGATTAACCAACCCGACCGACCAACAATATGTAAGAAGGCTTTTACCTGACAGTGTGAGTGCAATCACTGATACACTACCAGTTTTAGAAAGGCAAGAAGCATTGATAATCGGCGACAGCATTCCCATTCCAACCATCGTGAGAATCAAAGATTTGACAGACAAACCTGATTCAAAAGATATTCTTTTTAATACGGAATGGAAAAAAGATTGGGTGACAATTGTATTTGACGAACTAATTAAAAAGATAAAAAAGGAAGCGTGAAAGAATGGTAGCCATTAATAGCCGCTTTGCAAAGCGGTAAAACATTAGTAGCCAATGTGAATAGACATTGAACATTCATTTAACAAATAAAAAGACGATTTAATATGGAAGCAACAAGTTTAGCAATAGGACTTATAATCGGTATTGTAATTGCCTATATCATTTTTAATTTGCAAAACAAAACAAAGACCGTTTCGATAACGCAGTTTCAGGATTTATCTTCAAAATATTACGAAACAGCTGCAAATTTGAGACTCTTTGAAGATAAAGCACAAACCCTTCAAGCAGCAAATGACAGGCTTTCAAACACAATCAGTTTGAAAGAAAACGAAATTACACAACTACATACAAAAGCGACTTCCTTAGAAACACATCTAAACAATAATGAAACTAAAATCATTGAACTTTCTGAAAAGCTAAATAAAGAACTTGATACTAACAAGAACCAGCAGAATGAAATAAATCTACTCAAACAATATAATTCTGAATTAACTGCCAAAAACAATTCGATCCTTGAAAATTTAACAAAACAAAATGAAACCAATGGTAAACAAATTCAGCAAATAGAAGAACAAACTTCAAAAATTACTGACTTAACTGCACAAGTCAGTAAATTAACAGCTAACAATAATGCCTTATTAGAAAGACTAACAACACAAAAAACAGAAGTTGAAGAACTGCAAAAAACTGCCCATTTACAGTTTGAGAAAATTGCCAATAAATTGTTTGATGAGAAATCCTCTAAATTCACTGAAACCAATAAAATAAACATTGAAACACTTTTAAATCCATTAAAAGAAGACATAAACAAATTCAAAGAAAAAGTTGAAGCAACCCACACTGAGGATACAAAACAAAGATCATCGTTAGAAGAACGAATAAAAGGTTTAATTGAACAAACCAATAAAGTGAGTTCCGAAGCAAATAACTTAGCAACAGCATTAAAGGGAAAATCTCAAAAAAGGGGAAATTGGGGTGAAGTTATATTAGAAAGAATTCTTGAATCATCCGGTTTAACAAAAGACAGGGAGTATTTCATTCAACAATCAATTAAAGATGATGAGGGCAGGAATCAAAGACTTGACGTAAAAGTAAATCTACCTGATGATAGAGTAATAATAATTGATTCAAAAGTTTCGTTGATTGCTTATGACAAGTTTTCATCAAGTGAAGAAAGTGAAGAGCAAAAGGCTTTTCTCGCTGAGCATATTAACGCAACAAGACAACACATAGAACAACTAAGTTCAAAAAATTATGACAATATTGAAGCATCATTGGATTTCACAATGATGTTTATACCGATTGAACCTGCTTACTTATTAGCTATTCAAGGAGACTCTGACTTATGGTCTTATGCTTACTCTAAAAGAATTTTGTTAGTAAGCCCAACGACTTTGATTGCTTGCCTTAAATTATTTTCTGATTTATGGAGAAGAGAATGGCAAAATAAAAATGCAATGGAAATTGTAAAACGTGGTGAATTACTTTATGAGAAATTTGTTGGCTTTACTGAAAACTTTGAAGAGATCGGGAAAAAGCTAAATTCAACTCAAAAATCTTATGATGAGGCATTGGGGCAACTTAAAACAGGAAGAGGAAATGTTATAAGTCAAGCAATTCAATTAAAAAATTTGGGTTTAAAATCTGATAAAAAAGTTGCTGACAGATTTCTTCCATTAAGTATTGACGAAAATGATGTTGAAAACATTAATGAAAATGATTAACAAACGATAAATAGCAAAAAACATGGTATTGTTAATTTCCGATGAAATAACCAACCCCTAATCATGACCATCCTTCTCCGCCCCTGGAAACAATCAGACTTAGACAGTCTGGTCCGTTATGCCAACAACTGGCAGATTGCCAAAAACATGACCGATCAATTTCCGTTTCCTTATACCGAGGCCAACGGGAAGGCTTTTATTGAATTCGCCACCAAAGACGATCCCATTCATATCTTTGCCATTGAGGTCAACGGAGAGGCGGTGGGTGGTATCGGCATTCATCCGCAGACAGATATCCACCGAAAAAATGCCGAACTCGGTTACTGGCTGGCAGAACCTTTCTGGGGCAAAGGGATCATCAGTCAGGCAATCAAACAAGCGGTTGATTTTGCGTTTGAGACTTATGACATCGACCGGGTTTTCGCCCGTCCTTTCGGAACGAACATTGGTTCACAAAAAGTGCTCGAAAAGAATCACTTCATCCTCGAAGCCCGGTTCGAAAAAAACCTCCTCAAAAACGGTGAACGCATCGATGAATTGGTTTATGGGGTTAGAAGGGAGAATTGGGGAAAATAACAGATAAGTTTTTTATTTTTCAGATAACTGCTAAACTAAAAACTTCTTGTCCTTCGGAGAGGTACTTTTTTTCTTTTCGGGATTCTTAAATCTCTGACTGCTTTTCAAACCAAAATTTCTTTTCCCTTCGGGGACCCCCTTTTGACTGGCCAAAAGGGGGCAACCCTTCGACTCCGCTCAGGGTCCGTTACCGCCCCCTGCCGCTCTTTGACTTGCAACTGGCACTCCGGCCCTGATCGAATCTGAACTCAGTCGGCAGTAGCCTCCTTCAAACACAGATTCGATTTAACCGGGCACTGCGCTTGTTGCTGCGTCGACCGGCTGACGGCGGTTTCTAAATCCAATCAGCAAGGGCCCTGAATCTGATTCTAGCATGTATACATGCTCATTCTTTCAGCCTTTAACCTTATACCTTACGCCTGTCTTTTTCACCGTGCGCCGGGCATCCGGAATCAGCGGCGGATCGCGGGCAGGGAAACATCCGCCAGCGTTCAGCCGCTGAAAGCGGGTGCGGCTCGTGCGGACGGCGGCGGATGGTGTGTTCTGATTCCGGGAGACTTTTGCCCCCTTTTCTAGAAAAGGGGGTCGTCGAAGACAACAGAAGTTTTGGAAAACGGTGGGATGGATGAGCTTCGCAGAACTTCGTTAACCGGATTTCCCGTTCCGATCCCGAACGTTTTAAAACCCGGCCACTGACGGGCTTTTGGGAACCGGCTGTCGGCGGCGGATGAGGGAAAATAGAACCTCAAGGATTTAATTGATTAACTTGTTTTGAAATTGGATATTTGCAATATCTCCAACGTTATATCTTCATTTTTATTTACTTGCAATTAAATTAAAAAACCAGGAATAGAATGAAATCCCTTTTTTTAATCACCCTGTTTTTACAAATTAATATCAATTTTTCAATTGCTCAAATTTCACAGTCTCACAACCAAATTACTGGTGAAATTAAAAGAGATTTGATAGCATTATTGCCCAAAGGGGATTTACTTGTTGACGTTATGGATAGCATTAAAGCTGATCCAAGAAAGTTGGAATTAATAGCAAAATTTCAGGAAGCCATTCAAAATAATAAGGAATGGTATTATCAATATTCCAAGGAAAATAGAACTGAAGGCGCTTTACGCTATCATTCTAACCTTGGAGTAACAGAGGAAGAGTATAAAGAACTTCTTAATATAAATAATGATTTCGAAGAAATTTCAACTGGTAAGGAAACCATTCATATTGAGTACAATGAAAATATAATTAGATTTAAATCACAGGGTAAACTCGCTATTTTTAATTATGTTTCAATAGACCTGGATAACTATATTGTGAAAATTGGCGATGAAATTTTATCTTTTAAAAGTACCATAAACGTTCAAAACGACAATAATGCGTTAAAAAGCAAATGGAAAGGTTACCATTGGAGATTAGAATATACTACCAGTTCTCCCAATGAAACAATGCCGAATTTTGAAATTGGATATCATAAGCTTTATAAATTTTCAATTGGGGTTATTGAAAAGACCGGTAAAGTATTTATTCAAATTTCCGGTACTGAAATAAACAATGGTGTAAGAACTGTCGGCTTTGACTTGCCCATTATTTATTGAGGATATTTTGTTGGAAATTACATTTACAAAATAAAACCATACAATCTATTCCCAACTCCCCTGCCCTTTCCTTTTCCACTCGTCCCCTGTTATCTTTATCAGAAATAAAAAAGGAACTGTATGCCATCCAGCAATCCACAGTCATCAGCTTATACCGAACGGATCATTTCAGCCACACCTGCACAGATATTTAACGCTTTCCGGCAGCCGGAACTGCTTGCAACCTGGTGGGGCCCGGATGGATTTACGAATACGTTTGAAAAGTTTGAGTTTGTGCCTGGCGGAGAGTGGGTTTTCGTCATGCACGGTCCGGATGGAACCGATTATCAGAATGCGAGCACATTTATTGAAATTGTACCGGATAAACTCCTCATCCTGGAACATGTGGTGAAACCGTGGTTCCGGTTAACGGTTACTTTTGCTGAATCCGGGAAAAACACACTTTTAACCTGGAATCAGGAGTTTGATTCCCCCGAGACAATTAATCCGATGAGATCGTTTATCGAGACGGCCAATGAGCAGAATCTGGATCGGTTAGAAAAGTTGGTTTTAGGATTTTGAATTTATTGTAGTTTTTTCTTCTATTTTCTTTAAGAAATAACAAATTTCTTTTGTCTCCGACGGCCCCCTTTTTCTGGAAAAAGGGGGGAAAAAGCTCGCCAGACTCAGAACGCAAAGGTTCCTTGCCTTTGAAACCTGCGGTTTCAAAAATCCCGCCTGCCGCGGAAACTGACCGGTTGAAATTTTGGGCATAATCCTCTTACTGATCGGGTTTTTCGGTCACTTTCCGGAACACACGAACCTTCGCAACCGCACTTGCCCTGATTCTGGCAGAAATACAATTTAAAAACTAAAGCGTTGTGAGTTTTGTTTTTCAGAAGATTTCTACCGTGCGCTGGGCATCCGGAATCAGTGGCGGATCGCGTGCAGGGAAACATCCGCCAGCGTTCAGCCGCTGAAAGCGGGTGCGGCTTGTGCGGACGGCGGCGGATGGTGTGTTCTGATTCCGGAAGACTTTTGCCAACTTTTCTAGAAAAGTTGGTCGTCGAAGACAAAATCGTAGATCCCGTCCAAGGTTCGTTTTCGAACCGCGGATCCGGCGAAGCTTGGAAACACTTTCGGGAGAATTTCAGGAAACGGAGGAATGGATCCCGGATCAAGTCCGGGATGACAAGACCTGAGTAAAAAAAAGCTATTCCGCCTTTTACCGCCATTCTTTCCATCGGCGCCAATGACAAGTGCAATATCGATCAGAAGCCGGCGTGTTTGAGTCAGGCGAAGCCTGATGAGTTCGCCGGGTTCCGATATGAAACGCAGTCATAAGCCAAAGATG
>JAIUNL010000003.1 GCA_020161835.1 Bacteroidota bacterium
TACAAAATGATCAATAATGGCCAATTCTCCTTCCCACCCCTCGTTCCTGATGTTGCCGATTTCCTTTGGTATTCTATCCAACAATATCAAAACAGATTTGGATTCCCATTCCCTCACCCAATAAAATTGTCAATTGTATTCAAGTGCCATCTATTACCCGGAAACGAAAGAATTTGTAGAGTTTGATTTGTTTAATTTAACAAATGTTCACAGTAACTATGTTTATGCAAAAGTATTAAATTCAACCAATCAGGTTGTTTTAGATATATCAAATGACTTGGGATCAAATATTGAATATCTGGCAGGCAAATTTAAGTACCAAATTTGGCATAACTTTACAAATGGCAATTACAAAATTGTTGTTGATTTTAAAAAGAGCGCTTCTTCTGCTTCATTTTATCACTCAGAAATACCATTTACAATAGGGAGTAACAACCTCCCAGCAACTATTTCATCAAATACAACTTTAACCGGTGTTTGGTATGTAAACCAGAACGTAACAATTAATAATAATGCAATTATGACTCTTAATGCTGGAACCCAGCTTATATTAAAACCAGGAGTAAATATAACAGTTTTACCAGGTTCACGACTTCTTTCGTTTGGTACAAAAGAATCTAATGTGGTAATTAGTTCAAAAGAGGGTAAATATGGAAAGATTACCCTTCAGGGGATTGAATGTTACTTTTTTTGGACAAAATTTGAAAATGCAGTTTATGGTGTTGATGTTCAAAGTAGTAAAGCAGTATTTTCAAATTGCAATTTTAACAATTGTGATTATGGATTGAGTTCAAATTATACAACCTCAGGTTTAAAAAGTGATTTTTATGTTAACAGTTGTTTGTTTAAGGAAAATAAATTTGGTTTGATGATCAAAAATTCAAAAGCTATAGTTATCAATAGTACAGCAATTAGTAATTATGATTCGGGTATTTGGTTTCAGAATGGTTATTCAGATTTATTTTACGGAAATTTAATTGAGAATAATAACAAGGAAAAAATATTTGAACCGTCACCCAAATCAAACTACGGTGGACTGCATTTGATAAGTAATAGTTATTTGGTTTTAAGTAATTGGCCTCATGGCAGGCAAGAAAGTTATTATTCTACCTCGGTCCCAACTGCGGCAGCCGGAAGAAATAGAATACAAAATAACCGTAAATATGAGATTTACATTGGGGATTCAAATACCCGATTATTTGTAGGACAACTTTTCAATGGGTCGCTTTTAAAGGGCGGGTATAATAGAATTTCCGATTATGACAATGGACTACCATCGGATTCTAAATACATTTATAATATGGCATTAACACAAAGTGGAGATGCTTGGATTAGTTGGAATGTTTCTGCATCAATGACTTATTGGAATATGAACGGTGGGGCACCTTCAAATAGTGCTTTTTATGGTTCAGTAACGCGTAATTATCCCCTAACAGTTGATCCAACTACTGAATCTGGTGCCCCAATTGATGAATATCCAGTTAATACGATGAAAGAACCATACAACCCAAACAGGAAACCACAAATTAAGAATGTTTTAACTTCAAATATGGTTGAATCAATTCTTGGGAATGCAAATCGGAAAGAGAATTCTGATGATTTTATTGCAAAAAAGCAAAGAATAATGAATTTGCGAAATGAATTAACACAAGAAGAGAATAATTTAAAATCTATTCGGATTATTAAAGAAATATGTGAACTTTCATTGCCTGATAAAGAAGACAAATTGAAAGAGTATAAAAATATTAAAGATATATTCTCAAAGCACATCACAAGGTTAAAAAACTCATATAACATAGTAAAAAAGCAAAAGGAAAACGAAAATATAAGTAATTTAATCGGTGAAATATGTTTACTTCAAGAAATACAACGCCTTGTCTTTCTTGATAGCCCTGTAAATGAAATATTGTTTAAAATCAATGAAGCGAGTTCTTTGATTGCAAATAGTGACAACCGACTAAGTCTTCTTTTCTACAAATTGTCCCAAGCCGAAAGAAAAAGAGATTATTTTATGGCAAAGGATATTTTATCCTCAATTAACCAACTTAAACCAGACAATAATATGATTGATGGTTTTGCAGGTTCTGGTTATTCAGTAATTGAAGATCAATTGAATTACAGTATAAATCATGATGAAAATGCGGAATTATCTGAAACTAATTTACTCAGTATTGGAAAAACAGAAGCCACAAAATCTTCATTGTTTATGATGGAGCAAAATTATCCTAACCCATTTAACCCAACTACTATGATACCTTTTACCCTTGCAGAAAAGCAAAAAGTTAAAATAGAAGTTTATAGTATAACTGGGCAACTTATAAAAACGCTAGTAAATTCTACTTTTAATCAAGGTCAGCATAGTGTTGAATTTAATGCAGCTGGGCTTGCAAGTGGTACCTATATCTACCGTGCAACAATAGGTGGGAAAGTGATATCAAAGAAAATGCAAATATTAAAATAGACAATGTTAAAAATTCTATTTGTAGTTCTCTTAGTAGGGTCAACATTTATTGTTGACCCTTTTGTTTTTTATTCCTATCAAACACCGAAAAACTATTTTCTTATTTTATTTATTCAAATCATCCTGATTTATACAATGTATTCTGCATTAAGAAAAAAGGAGGATGGACTTCAATTAAACCTTATAATTGCTATTCTTGTCATTCGGATAGTGTGGATCGGTTTTTCATCTGCTTTTTCTTTACACTCTTTGGAAAACTTAAACATTGAGTACATCACCTGTCTTAGTCTTTTAACTTTAATAATATCTAATTTAAGTGAAATTAAGAAACATACATTGTTTGAATCTTTGGTGTCTTCATTTATACTCATTTCAGTTGGTTCTGCTCTTATTGGCTTTATACAATTATATGGCAACATTAACTTTGATCGCCAATTAATAAAAACACCCATGGTTGGTTTGATAGGAAGCCCGAATGGTTTCGGTATACTCATGGCTGTGGGCATACTAAGTTGTTCTATCAAATTTAAGATGGCTAATACAATTAAAATTAAACTCATTATGTTTGTGCTGGGTTTGATTTTAATTGTTGCATTGCTTTTAAATGGTAGTCGGGGTGCTCAGTTGGCTCTTGCCATAACCGGTTTATTTTTATTCTTCTATTCTGGTTTTTTTAGCAAGAAACAAACCCTCCTATTTTTTATCCGGTCTCAAAAATATTTACTCTTTGCCTTAATACTCGTAGTGGGTTTATTTTCAATCTATTTATATAATAAAAATGAAAGTTCATCTGAAGGTCGATTATTTATTTGGGAAGTGTCCAGTAAAATGGTAATTGACAATCCTCTAAATGGGGTTGGGTATGGTAATTATCAACGGGATTACCTTTACTATCAAGCGAGTTTCTTTCAAGACACACTTAATAGTCATTTTTATATAAAGGCCACAAATTTAAAACAGGCTCACAATGAATATTTACAGGCATTCTGTGAAACTGGAATCATTGGCGGGCTGCTATTCCTTCTTGTATGGGGCGTTGCTTTTTTGGGGATTCATACTGAGCTCAAAGATGGGTTCAATGAAGCAAAATGGAAACTATTTGTTTTGGGATTTTTGCTTCTTTTAGGATCTCATGCCTTACTTGACACAACTTTCCACGTTTTCCCGCTTCTTATACTGCCATACCTGTTGATGGGTTTTGTTTCAATTCGATATATAAAAGTTCCATTAAATAGATATAGCCAAATATTCATTCTAATGGTTGTAGTAGGGCTTATCATTTACCAAATTAAAAAGGATTATAATGAATACAAAGGATACAAAAAATGGTATTCAGGTTATGAGCATGCAGGAAATGGGAAATGGTTATGGGCAAAAACAGATTATGAAGATGCGATAAAAATAATACCTGAACAAGGTGAATTATTATTTCACTACGGTGCATCACTTGTATTTTTGGGAGAATATTCAAAATCATTATATTATTTGAATAAATCACTCACCTATTTTACCGACAGAAATATTTTCCTAACTCGTAGCCTGGCAAATCTAAAACTGAATAATTATCAAAAGGCTGAAGAGGATGCCAAGATTTCGCTCTCAATGTTTCCTGATCAATTGGCACCACATTTACTGTTGGGTGAAATTTATTTCCACATGGGGAATATAACTGAATCAAAAAAATCACTTACCAAATGTATAAATGAGGATACCCGTATTAAATCTGAAGAGACTTTACAAATTCAGCATGATGCCAAATTACTTTGGAGTCAACTCTATCAGGAGTAACTAATCCTTCTTTTTCATTTTGAACCTACCAGTCCCATCCTCATGGGACATACTCGGGACCGGCCGCCTGAACTTTGGGGAAAACTGTTCGGGCGGCCACTTTATACCCTTTAAAATTTAACCTTACCCCAACTTTCTCCCTTACTATTTACCCCAAACTCCCCAGATTTTTACCTTTTCTAAAAAATAAATCATTAAAGACCTTATGGTACTGAATTAATCCCTTTACACTAAAAATCTCCGTTTCTAATTTTGTCACAGACGGTACCCGAGTACTGTCTTAAACGAAACAAAACATAAAACAGGATACATCCCCATGTCAACCGTAGGAAAAAACATCGTCACCCAGGGTCTCAGCGGAATGCTCGGCGATATGATCGTCTTTCGTCAGGTCGGAGACCGGACTATTGTCGGTTCCAAACCCAGAACCCGGAAATCTGTACCAACACCTGGTCAGGCCGCTCATAAGGAGAGATTCCAACAGGCAGTCCTTTACGCCAAATCGGCACTGGCAATACCTGATCTGAAAGCTGATTATCAGGAACAGGCAGGGAATGGGATTACAGCTTACAACATTGCCGTTGCCGATTTTCTTGGCGCCCCGAACATTGTTAGCATTTCTCTGGCGGACTATTACGGTCAGGTTGGAGATAAAATCATGGTTCGTGTTACCGATGACTTCAAAGTCAAAGAAGTGAAAATCACCATTCTGAATCCGGATGGAACCCTGGTTGAATCGGGTAATGCCGTTCAGCAGGACTTCCGTCTGGATTGGGTTTACACGGCAACGGCCGTTAATGCCCAGGTGGATGGAGACAAACTAATCATTCAGGCTACCGATACCCCGGGTAATCTGACTGAAAAAGAAACAACACTGTAATTTAAGGTTAAAGGCTCAGTGTTAAAGGGTAAATGAGAAATCAGAAAACCCAATCGCACTGAGCCATCTACCTTTCCAAAATCTGCCAGTTTTTCAGTAAACACCCCGAAACCGCCCATTTTCTATAAGCTTATACACACCTTACACGCACCTTACACGGAGCTTACAGAAAGGGCACATCCGGATGCACCTGACAAAACGGCAAATTTGACCTCACCCTTAATTGGAGATCCCCCATGAGAGACTTTAAGCTCCCCTTTAATTTATATGATTTTTTTGGTTACCTGATGCCTGGGTTTACCCTGATTGTTCTGGTGACCATGACCACCGATATCCCTGTTTTCCTCAGGATTCTTTTGAATCAGCATGGAAATTTATTTCAGGATACTGGCTATTCTGCCACGCTTCTGCATTCCTTTCTGACCTACATTCACGGAGATGTGACCCTTGCGGTTGGAATAGGCATATTTATCATCCTATCAGCTTATACCTTCGGACACCTGATTGCTGCTGCTGCAGGTTTTCTGCTGGAACGGTTGATTGTCGAAAACGGAATGGGTTTCCCCGCCCAGAATCTGTTTGTATTAACACCGTACGGAATGCCTGCCGGAGATTACCGGGGAAAGATTGACCGCTTCTGGGGAAATTTCAGCAAAGTTTGGCTGAAACCCCTGCTGCTTAAAATCTTCACCAACTATTCCCGGGAGTACCATCCCGACTTTATTGAACGGTTCCGCCGTAAATACCGGCAGACTTTTCAGATGGACATGAGTTCTGCCCATGATGTTTTCTGGCTAACTTTCGAATACATCGGACAGCATTTCCCGACCGCCTTTGAACGGGCCAATCATTTCATTAATCTGTACGGATTTTCCCGAAATCTGGCCATGAGTTTTCTGATTTCAGCGTTTGGCGTTTTGTTCATCTGCCTGTTTCAAGGCAGTGTCTTTTCAGGATTGGTGTACTTTCTGTTTTTCCTCCTGATAGCCGGTGTTCTGTTCTGGAATTACCTGAAACTGTTCAAGCGACTGAATGATGAAATCTTCCGAGCCTTTCTGGCTTGCACGCCGGTGAAGTCACCCCTTAGTCCAGATAAGAAGAGGCATCATCATGAGTAAGGATGAAAAAAACACGGAAAATAAAGTTGTCACCCTGAGTGTCAGTCGTGAGACTGACGTATCGAAGGGTGACACCACCCTCCAACCATGCGATATCATTCACGTCCGCGCAAACACACTGTTAGGAAAACTCATCCGGTTTTTTTCAAAGGAAAAGGATGGCAAACCATCCTGGGCTTCGCACACTGCCATGGTCCTGGAAGTGGAAGGGAATCAGGTACAAATCATAGAAGCGCTGGCAACAATTAAAATTCATCCGATTGAAGATCTCATTAAATCTGGGAACGTCTTTAAAATCGACCGGATTTCTTTGGGTCTGACATGGGGTCAGCAACTGATCATTACGACCATCGCCAGAAAATATGAAGGCAGAAAATATGGGTATCCAGCAATTGTGGCCCATTTTGCCGACTGGCTTCTGGGTGGCCGGTATCTGGTGAGAAAATGGATGAAGATGGAAAATTACCCGATCTGTTCCTGGCTGGTAGCCCATTCCTACCTGAAAGGAGCTGGTATCCGTCTGACCGCTTATCCGGAAGGTGCCCAACCGGATGATATCATGGAGTTCTGTGAGTCAAATCATTGGCAGAGAATTTACGAAAAGGATTAATCCCTGCTACGTACCCACCGCAATATCCCCAACGCTCCCCGCCTGGCCGGACGAAAGTCCGGCCTTTTTTATTTATTTCTTAATTATTGTTGTATAATTAATTAGCAACCCCGTGGACACTTAGCGAAGTCGAAGTTAACCGGACATTGAGGCTCTCGAAATGACCGGTACATATAATCTGGTTGCACCGAGTGTATCAACAACCGGTTACCCTTCCACCCGTACACCGGGCATCCGGAATCAGCGGCGGATCGCGTATTGGGTAACATCCGCCAGCGTTCAGCCGCTGAAAACGGGTGCGGAATTTGCGGTTAGAGGCGGATATTGTATTCTGATACCGGGAGACGTTTGGCAACCCGAAAGCGTTCGGGATTGGTCGTCGAAGACAAATAAAAATAAATATTCCAAAAATCAAACCCCACAATGCAACAAATATCACAAACTTGGTCAATTCTGAAAAAATACATAAAAACATGTATTGTTATTTTCTTGAAATAGTGTGACCTTAACAATTAACTTAAGAAATTGTTTATTTTTATTGAAATTTATCCTTTTCATCCAAAATATCCCTTAAAAAGATATGCCCAAACGGATTCTACCTTCTGCCAAACCCAGACTTTCCTCATCTGAACTGCATGAGAAGCTGAGCCCATTTCATTTTGACAGAACCCTTCACCCTGTGATTGTAGTCGGCATACGTGGCTATTATCTCAAAACGATGGGTGATCCTGCTTCCAACGACCGCGGAATTTATGATGATGCACTTTTTATTGATTCCCCTCAAGTAACTGCTGCTTTCAATGCCAACACCGATCCCTCTTTCTTCTGGAAGGGTAAGGGAATAGGTAGTGAAAAAGGAATAGCCCGGTTAAAACCGGGATTGTATAACGCCCATTGCCTTGGTCTGCATAAAAACAAATACCTGGCTTTGGTTCAGCGTTTAGGAGAAGTGACGATCCTCCGTGATGGTGAGCCGGACTATGATGAATCTGGTTACTTTGGAATCAATATCCACAAAGGTGGATATACAACAACTTCCAGTCTGGGTTGTCAAACGATACACCCGGATCAATGGGATAGTTTTATTTCAACAGTGAAAGATCAGACTGTGCGTTACTTTGGAAAGAAGTGGCATAAAACGGTGATTCCCTATTTGTTGATGGGGTGATTACTTGAATCCAGTTTTTAAACTAATTACCTTATAGAAAAATCCTATTTCTATTATTTTAAATAATAATAAACCACTTAGTATATTTTCCAATTTAAAAAAAGGTAAGTAAAATACCATGGATATCAGTAAACACATCATTGATCAGCGAATAAAAAAAATAGTCACCGAAAACCCTTCATGGTTTGAGAAGATTGGTGATGAACAACAAAAATTATCAAAAGCATTTGTTTGTCTCTCCGTTTCCAGTTACTTGAATGTTGAGCTTTCTGAGGCTGCCGGGTATTTAACTGAAGGTGGCAATGATGCTGGAATTGATGCCATTTTCATTGGTGATTTCAATGATTTTGAGTTTCCTGTAACCATTTTTCAGGGTAAATATGTTTTTGACCTTGAAAAAGACAGCAATTTTCCGGCAAATAGTGTTCAGAAAGTAGTAAGTTCAATAGCTTCAGTTTTTGATCCACAAAAACCCGTACTTATGAATAAGGAGTTGAAACCAAAAGTCGAAGAAATCCGATCCCTGATTTCTGATGGCTATGTTCCAACTATTCGTTGCATATTTACAAACAATGGATTATCCTGGAATGTTGAGGGGCAACAACATATAAATAATGCAGGTTATCCTGCGGAACAAGTCCAATTTGAACATTTTAACCATTCAGATATTGTTGATTTGCTTCAGACCAAAAAAGATATAAATGCGACAATTAAACTTGCAGGGAAAAGTTTTCAGGAGGACTTTAATTTTAAAAGGGTTCTAATTGGCAAAGTGAATGTTACAGAAATTGCAACTCTTTTCGAAAATCATGGGGACGCCATTCTTGAAAGGAATATCAGAAGGTATTTAGGTTTAAATAAAAATCGCGTTAATGAAGCGATAAAAGGAACCATTTTAAGTTCCAAAAAAGATAATTTCTATTTTTACAATAATGGGATAACCATGATTTGCCGCAAGTTTTCACATAATGCTTTGCAGGCAAATGATTGGAGTGTAAAGGTAGAAAACCTTCAGATAATAAATGGTGGACAGACTTGTAAAACCATTCAACATACTTTAAATGAAAACCCAAGTGGTGATTACTCACAGGTATTTGTTCTTGTGCGTCTATATGAGTTGTCAGGTGATGGTATTGATGACCTTATAAATGATGTCACCATTGCAACAAATAGCCAAAGCCCAGTTGATCTTCGGGACTTGAGAGCAAATGACTCGATACAAATTAATCTGGAAAAAGACATCGAGGTTTTGGGATATACCTACAAACGGAAAAAGGATGGCTCTACATCCGGGGATGTAATTCCTTCCTCTGTAGCTGCAGAAGCAATCTATTCTATATGGTGTAAAAAACCACACCTGGCGAAATTCCAAAGAAATGAATTGTTCGGAAAGTTTTATGAAGAAGTGTTTAAAAATATAAATGGGGTTCAACTGGTATTGGCTGTTCTCATTTACAGGTTCTGTGACAATCAGAGAAAAAAGAACGACTTGATTGATAAATATCCCCATCTGCCATATAGCCATAATTTTATGGCGATGATTGTTGCTCAGATTCTTATTAAAGATCTAGGTATACCCTACAATAAGCTGATTCATACTGAGTTTATTAGAGTTAAAGAACATTTTGAAAAAAACACAGACAGCCTATATGAACGTGCTAATGCTATTATTTTGGCTGGTCTTAAAAAATTATACACTGATGGTTATGAGAATATAGAACTTCGAAGATTATCCGCAACTTTCAGGAGAGGTGATCTCATGTCTTATCTTGAATTTTAATTTTTAGGAAGTAACTTTAGCTTGATTTCACTTCAAATTTAATAAGGCTAAAATTCTGCCATTCAAAGGGGTTTGCAATCATTGAGTCTTAGTTTTAAAAATATTAAATTCGGTTATCAAAAAGATAAATTACTTTTAAATGATCTATCGTTTGATTTGCAATCTGGCAAAATCTATACCCTTATGGGTGGAAACGGCAGCGGAAAAACAACGCTATTTAATATCCTGACCGGGTTCATAAAAGCTGAATCAGGGGATATTCGTTGGAACGGTCAAATCTTGACGGGACTTTCCCCATATAAAATCAATCGGTTGGGAATTGGCAGAACCTTTCAGGATTTACGGATTATCACCAAATTAACAGTTCTTGAAAACATTGTGTTGGCAATGAAAGAAAATCCGACTGATCGTCTTTTAGTGGCCGTATTGCCAAAACAAAGTGGGATAAAATTGAAAAACCAGTTTGAACAAAAGGCCATATCTATTGCAGATCGTTTTTTTTTGGATGATGTTCTTAATTCCCAAGCCGGTGAAATTTCCTACGGACAGCAAAAGCTGTTAACCATTGCTTGTTGTGTTGCCAATGGTTCTGACCTGCTATTGCTGGATGAACCAGCTGCAGGCATTCAACCAGAGTATAGAATAAAAATTGGATTACTTTTAAAAGATTTGAAACTGGAAGGTAAAACTATTTTTCTTATAGAACATAACACAGATTTTATCCAGGAAGTAACTGATCATCTGTTTTTTTTAACTGAAGGTAATATTTTATCTTTTGACACATTAGAAGAACTAAAACAAAATCCGATTGTGATGGAGGCCTTTTTCTGAGTCAGCCATTGTTAAAAGTTGAAAACCTCTCAACCGGATATGGGAAAAAACAGGTTCTGTTTGATGTTTCCTTTGAGGTTAACCAGGGCGACATTGTTTTGCTTGCGGGAAGCAATGGTAGTGGTAAATCAACTTTACTCAAGACTATTTATGGTTTATTACCAATTTGGAACGATGGAAAGAATTGGTTTTTGGGGGAGAACATTACCGGTAAACAGACGGTTGAACTTCTAAGAAGAGGATTGCTTTACATTCCACAAAAGAACAATCTTTTTGAAGATCTTACTGTTCAGGAAAATCTGGAAATGGCAGGGTTGACACTTGGAAAAAAATTGGTTAAACAGCGAATTGAGGAGGTTTTAACGACCTTTCACGTTATTGTGGCGCACTTAAAAAAAACTCCAATGAAACTCAGTGGCGGGGAACGTCAATTACTGGCAATAACAATGGCAACCTTACACCATCCGAAACTTATGCTATTAGATGAGCCATTAACAGGGTTATCACCCCAAAATATTAATATTGTGGTAGAGAATCTAAAAATGTTGAAAAATAATAGTGCAATCACTATTATCATTGTCGAACACCGTGTTAAAGAAGTTATAAGGATAACAGATAAAATATTAGGTTTGAAACTTGGAAAAATTACCAATGAAATCGAAGTAAATCAGGTTTTTAATTTCAACCAAAATAATAGTTTATTCGTTTAATAAATGAAAGACAAACAATGAAAATATTTAATTCAAATATTCAATTCCTTTTTGGCTTAGTTATTTTTTTAGGATTTAATTCTTGTAGCCAGAAGCAATTAAAGCAAGAAAAAATTAAAATTGGAGTCGTTGCACCGTTAACTGGTGAAGGAGCAACTTATGGGGCCTCCATGAAACGAGGTTTTGATTTGGCTTTTGATGGCGATAGCACACTTGAAATTTTATATCAGGATTCAAAATTTGATAGCAAGTTGGCTGTTACCATTCTTGAAAAATACATCAGCGTTGATAAAATTAAAATCATTTATGGTGAAGCTGCTTCCGGTGTTTCCCTTGCAATGGTTCCTGTTTCGGACAAAAATAAAGTCATTCAGTTTTCTTCAATTTCTTCTTCTGATGATTTGCAAAAATCGAGTGATTACTTTTTTAGAAATGTACCGAGAAATAGCATTCAAGGAAAAACGGCAGCAGAATGGGTTTTCAGTAGTTTGAAATCTTTGAATGCTGCAATCTTAAAGGATAATGATGACTATGGATTAAACCTTGCAAAAAGTTTCAGTGAAATTTTTAAATCCTTAGGAGGGCAAATTGTTGCAGATGAAACTTACAATTCAGGAGATAAGAATTTCAAAACACAATTAGGCAAGATTAAAACGTCTGGATCAAAAGTGGTTTTTATGCCAGGTAATTATGCCGAATCTTCACTCATTCTAAAGCAAGCGAAAGAACTTGGCTTGTCAGTTATTTTCATTGGTGGTGATGGTTCTTACAGTCCGGAGCTAATTGAAACAGCCGGAAAAGCAGCAGAAGGATTTTATTGCACTATTATGGGAGTTGATACAACAAAATCTTACTACTCTGATTTCAAATTAAAGTTCATTTCAAAATACAATAAACTACCCGATGTTTATGATGCTTATGCTTATGAAGGTGGAATGATTTTAAAAGAAGCGATCAGTAAGTCAGGCAATGATGTTGAAAAAGTAAAGCACTATTTATATAAAACTACTTTCAATTCACTTACAGGAGAATTAATGTTTGACAGTGATGGTGAAGTATTACGTAACTACAGCTTAGTTAAAGTAATTGGTGGCTCATTCGTGCCTGTAAATATTAAATAACATATTATAATATCTTATGAGATTTATTCCAGAGATTCCATTAAAGTTTGAACGCTTTCCGCAAGGTTATATTAACGATATAAATGGTTGGGCTTTTGACAAAAATACTATTGAAAGCAACAAGGGAAAATTATTGACTTTGGATATTGACTTCGGAGATTATTGCAGTTTGAATTGTCCTCATTGCTTTCGCTACAAAAATACAATTGATAATGTTCAACACGAGCTCAATATTAAGGATTTGCAGAAGTTAATTCTGGATGCAAAAAAATTGGGTTTACAAAGTGTAAAGTTTTTAGGTAAAGGTGAACCATTTGAAAACAAAGATTTCCTTGATTTTTTACGATTCCTAAAAAGTGTTGAAGTAATTCCATTAATCTTCACGAAGGGACATGTATTAGGAAGCGATGCAATGGTCACAAAATATTTTAAAGGTTACGGACACATCACTTCAGAATCTTTAATCAAAGAACTTGATGAATTGAATTGTAGCATCATGCTAGGATTTAATTCGTTTGATGATGAGATTCAAGCAAAAATGGTTGGCAGAAACACTGATTACATTCATGTTCGCAATAATGCTTTAAAACTAATGGTTAAGCAAGGATTTAACAATTCAATTCCGACGAGAATTGCACTTGCAATAAATCCTGTTACAATTTGGAACATTGGTGAATGTTTAGAAATGTATAAATGGGGGAGGCTAAGAAATATCTATTGCATTGTAACCCCAACAATGATAAGTGGCAGAGCAAAAGACAAAATGTGGGTAAAAATAACTCCCGCTGACGAAAAAATGATTGAACTATATCAAAAAATTTATGAGTTCAATATTGAAACAGGTTTGCAAACAATTGAGCAAATTGAAAAGGAAGGAATATCTGCTTATGCAGGTGGGCACCCTTGTAACCAAGTTTCAACTGGATTGTATGTTTCTCTGAACGGAATTGTTTTAAGTTGCCCAGGTTCGGAAGAAAATGTTGAAGGAAATATTTGGAAGACCGACCTTGAAACAATTTGGAACCATTCGGAAAACATCCACAGAACAGGAACTTTTAATTGTGGGTGCATTGCAAAAGATGGAAAATCAATCCCTGAAAATTTTTATAAACAAGTTGAGTATAACCTAAATCTTAAGTATGGAACTTACTCTACAATTTAAACATGAGTTAAACGATTTTCAAAAAAAAATCATGGATGAATGGAAGGAGAAAACTTCTAAAAGGATAGGTGTATCTATCCAAACCGATCTGCAGGTTCAAGACCATAATGAATCACACACTAGAATACAACCTACTAATTCTTACTGTCAGCATTGGGTTGAAAATAATGAACATGTTAAAAAGTGTGACAGATTGGATATTGAATTGAAAGAAGAGCTAAAAACAAAGCATTCCAGAACTGACACAAAAGGTTTGGCGTGTAAGTGCCATAAAGGGGTTTCAAATTTTGTCAACAAAATCGAGTTGTATAACACTACATGGTATATTTATTATGGACAATTTGTTTTATCTCCTTTAAAATCCTCTGATGAAGTTGTTGAAAATCACGGCAAGGAGAACTTGAAAGTTATCTCAAATGATATAGTAAAGAAAAAGCTTAGTTCGATTGGAATTGAATATTTTTCACCAGCAATTAGTGCTTATATAAAGGAAAACCCAGTAACAACTACTAAGGAATTAGCTACTCATTTTCCAAAGAATTTTAGAAACTCACAATCCAAACTTTCGGATATTGCTGTTATTGATTTGTTTGACTTCTTATTATTTAAAGATTTTGTTGAAAGAAAATTTATTGATTTTTTAGTAGTATGGCATAATAAGAATAATTCGGTGCTACCCAATTATATAGAGGAATACAAGCAACCCAAAGTAGTTCAACTTACAAAGTTTGGAAGTGCATTGGGGACCCAAAAGGATATTAAAAAAACTGGTAATGGAAATCCACTTTCTGATAAAACTATTGAAACACTTCAAGAGATTATTAGACTACTTACCAAAATTGAAGGTGAGCCATCTATTATTTTGAGTTCAATTGATTTAAAACTCATTGATGACTTTGCTGAACTTGAAGACCAAGGAAAACTGTTAACTCAAGAGTGGATTGATAAATCAAAACCCATCGTTTCTTTGCTTAAATCTATTCTAAAAGAAAAATAAACATATGAATAAATTTATAGAAATATCTTCTAAAATTGGTATTTCAACAATTGATTGGATTCGTTCAATTTATTTTTCATTATTTGGAAGTTCCGCATTAGCTTTTGGATTGAAGGTATGTTCACTTGAAAAATTGACTGCAATTTACTTTGGCTTAGCAATATTATGTTTTCTGATTGGCTTATTTCTTTCAGTGAAAATTACCAATCGGTTTAAGAAATATGAAAAAAGATTTGATAAGGAAAATCCCAGTAATGTTGCTGATATTACTCACTACTATAGAATTCAAGATATAAATTATCCATATCAGCATTTTTTTCTTTACTTTCTTTTCATTCCCGCTTTTTTCTTTATCATTATTGCAGGACACAAAATTGAAAATAAATCAATGGATAATACTATTAAGGTTTTAAATAATGAAGCGAAAATTGATAGTTCGCTTGAAAGGATTGAAACGCAAAATCATAATCTAAACTTGAAAGTTATTTCATTGGAAGAAAAATTATTAGGTTCTAAAAATGGAGTAAATGTAAAAACGCAAAATTCTAAGAAACAATTGAGCAAAATGCAATAATGCAGGTGGAAATTCAAATACTATTTAACACATCCGTTACAGCCGCAATCTACTTGATTTTGGCAAACTCTTTTTCATTTATTTATTACCCTACCAAATTTTTCCATTTAGCACATGCAATTGTAATATCGCTGGGTGCCTACTTCGTTTTTCTTTTCGCAATTAGATTCCCGATTCCTTTTGCTGTTTCGATTCCATTGGCAATTGCAGTTGCAACTTTAGTTGGCTTGGCTTGCGAGATTTTTGTTTACTGTCCTATGCGAAAACGAAACACTCCACCCTTGAATTATTTAATTTCCTCCCTAGGGTTGTATATATTACTACAAAATTGTGTTTCCATTTTTTTCGGCGACGATACAAAAATCATCAACACTATTGAAGTAACAGTCGGGCATCAAATTTTCGGTGCATACATTACCACTATTCAAATCATAACTGTTTTTATTTCAATTGCTTTCTTCATTGCAGTCAACTTGTTTCTAAATTTCTCATCGACAGGTAAATCTATTCGTGCCGTTTCAAGTAATCCTGACCTCAGCAACATTTACGGCATCCCATCCAATAAAACAATTTTGATTTCATTTGGGATCGGTTCATCATTAGCCGCTACAGCCGGAATACTTTCTGCAATGGACACCAACATGTCCCCAACATTTGGGTTTAACCTATTGTTGTATGGTGTTGTTGCCATGATCATTGGGGGGGTAGGTAGCACAACTGGGTTAATTGCTGGCTCCTTTTTGGTTGCTACTGCCCAGCACCTTGCAGGGTTTTACCTTGATACCAAATGGATGGATGCTGTTACCTATTTTATTCTCATTTTGTTTTTAATCTGGAAACCTTTGGGGTTTTCAGGTAAAATATTAAAAAAAATACAACTGTAATTGAAATGAAAATTGATCAATATCAAATAATGTCTAAGTACTACGATCTTCTGGTTTGCGGTAGAGATCATATAATTAATCAGGAAAAAGTGATTAGTAAGTTAATAAATAGTAGCCACATAAAATTACTAGATGCAGCCTGTGGGACCGGTATTGAAAATTCTGGATTGGTGAAAGCTGGAAAGGAAATTTTTGCTAATGATGGCAGCATCTTTATGCTTCAAGAATTAAATAAAAAAAAACATGATTATAAACGAATATTTAACGAGGAGTGGATTAATTTAGATCGAATATATGAAATTGAATCTAATTATGATGTGATTTACATTCTCGGAAATACAATATCACATTGCCCAACAATTGAATATTTATTAGAGGTTTTTATCAAAGTTCGACAGGGGTTAAATAAGAATGGAATGTTCCTTTTTGATTCAAGGAATTGGATCCCAGTTGATGGGGATGAGCCCTACATTCAACAAGGGCGGAAAACCAATGAAAAAAGAGTTTTATTGAATTCAGAAATAAAAATTGAAGACGATTGCAATTATCAAAATGGTAAACAAATAATAACATATTTTGTAAATACAAATAATACTCATGAGAGCTTTTCCCTTGAATATCAAATTATTCCACAATTCAAGTTTGAAGAGTTAATTATCTTGGCAGGCTTCAATTATGTCGAAATATTTGACATGAAAAATGAAGGTACAGGTTATCCTTATATCATATATAGAGCTAAATAATTTGGAGTATCTTCTTCACTTATTTATTCTTATTGCAGTTTACACTTTGCTTTCCCAAAGTCTAAACCTTGCAGCTGGTATGACTGGGTTGATTTCCCTTTCACATGCAGGTTTCTATGGATTGGGTGCCTACACGACAGCCTTGCTGTCTGTAAACTTTGGGTTTTCATTTTGGTTAAACCTCCCTATTGCAATGGTGCTGAGTGGTCTGGTTGCTATGATTGTATCATTTGTTGCTCTGAGGACGGTTGAGGACTATTTTATCATTTGCTCCATGGGTATTCAGATTATTCTTTTTTCCCTGATGAATAATTTAATGGAAGTTACACGGGGGCCTTTGGGTATACCGGGAATTCCCTCCATCTCCTTATTTGGATTTGGATTGGATGACAAAATTCCCTTTTTATTGTTAACTTTTGTATTTGTTTCGCTTGTCTGGTTAATTCTCAGGAACATTAAGAATTCAGGTTTTGGTAATACCCTGATTGCAATCAGCGAAGATGAAATTTACACCCAAAGCATTGGCAAAAACATTTATTTGCTGAAAGTACAGTCCTTTTCTTTCAGCGCGATGCTTGCAGCAATCCCTGGAGCATTATATGCACATTACATCAGTTACATTGACCCAACCAGTTTCACAGTTAATGAATCCATTTTTATTCTGTCAATTGTAATTATTGGAGGAATGGGCAATTTGGCCGGTAGTTTCTATGCCTCTGCTTTTCTGATCCTTTTACCGGAAGCACTTCGTTTTGTGGGTATGCCGGATAGCATCGCCGCAAATATGAGACAAATCATTTATGGCCTAATGTTGGTTTTAGTCATAATGACTGGGAAAAATGGATTTAAAGAGTTATTTAAAATACGATCCATAGTTGAGAAAAATCGAAACAGATAGAAATAGATTGCAAATTCATTTTAGAATTTGTAATAAACCTACCCGAAACCGCATTCATTATTTATCATTTTACCTACTCACAATTTAACGAAATGACCTATGTACTTTACAATCCAAAATCTTTCAATCTCTTCGCAAAAGGTAAACACTCCAAAATTAAGAGTTCAGTTTAATCTGAATTGTGAAAAGGGGGATCAAAAAAATACAACGCTGATAATGGTTATTGCAAAATTAACTTTGGAGGGTGATATAATCTCTTCTGTTGAAACCCAACTGACATCAGAAAAAATTGATCGCTCAATTAACCTGAGGGAAATTACATTTACTCTTTCAAATGAAAATTTAAAAATTATTGAGCGAAAAAGATCAGATGATTTGACGTTGAATATGATTCTGGAATTTTTAGTAACTTATCAAATTGATGTAAAAGAAAAAATTGAGTTGGTTTATGAAAATGCCAATATTCATCAGCAAATCAAATTTTCTCAGAAAGAATGGGTAAATAATTTAACTGTTTTTGGTTATTATGATGCCTGGCTGATTGAAGTTGCAAAACCCAAACTTGAGGGGTTTGATCTGGTTAGGAAACATCTTGAAGAAGCAAAAGTCAACCTGTTACAAAGTGATTATGGTGGTTGTGTCAGTTCGTTGCGGATATCCTGGAATTCTATAAAACCGTTTGTAGACGCCAGGTGGAACGAGATATCAGGATTATTAGATGACGGATCACCTGGGGAAAGTGGCAAGGATTCCAAATCAGTCAGGATAAAAAAATTAAAAGACAACATTCATGCATTGTCCCAAATTGGTGCCCATCAGGAGTTTTATAAAGTTAATCCGGAAGATGCCTGGTTGATTTACTATGGAACGGTTGCAATGATCGCATTTTTGTCAAAATTAATCAGCAGGTTACCTGAGGAAAATTAATTGACATTCTCTGAAGGAAAAGCGCCTAACCCAAACTTTTAACTCAATCCATCTACTTTCCATTAATGTGTTTTGATTTCATATTTTAAATAATGTCCGATGGAAAAAATCCTTAATATTTCTCCAGAACCAGGTTTTGATTACCTGGGTGCAAGAGCTTCAAATGCCGGGGATCAATTCCATGAATTATGGGCACTCCAACATATTCTTGATTTATTAAAACCAAAAACATCACTGATGGCAGTTGGTGTTGAAGGGGTTATTTCTTCTGGTGGTAAGGCCAATTCCAGGTGGGAAGGGGTTGATTGTGCCCTCTATTTTGGTGGAACAAGTCTTGAAACTGTTGATAGAGTGGATTTTATTCAGGTCAAATATTCCGCAGCAAACCCCGAGATTGTTTGGACACTTGCAAGATTAACCCACAACTCTTCAAAAAAAAGTAATAATTCTCCAATCCGGAGATTGGCTGAAACATACACCAGTGCCATTATTGGGTTAAAGCCGGAAGCAGAGTTTGTGATTCGTTTTGTGAGTAATCAGGACCTAACAAACGAAGTAAAACAATTAATAAAAGACCGTTGGGTTGGTCCCCTTAATAAATCAAAATTGAGCGTTTATTCAAAAACTTCACATAGAGCCCTGATAAAAGCATCCGGGTTGAATGAACATGACTATCAGTCATTTCTGGAAAAACTGAATTTTGATGAATGTGGTACAGATTCAAGATTTGTTTTAAAGGATAAATTAATAGAAATCATTGGTGGTTTCGTTGGTGCTAACGTCTCATCTGAACTGAGGTCACTTCAGATGAGAGTTAGAGAGTTGATGCTACCTGAGCAAACAAATGAAATAGTAACACTTCACAGCCTTTTGCTTTGGTTTGATGTAACCAGTTTGAGTGCATTATTTCCATGTCCGTCTGAAATTAATTTACCAGATCAGGTCATAAAAAGATCAGTTGCAGATCAAGTTGTAAAAAAAATTCTTGGTGGTGAACAACTTGTTTTGCTTCATGGTGAAGGTGGATGCGGAAAAACTACACTTATAAACCAAATTGCGGGGGAGTTGCCGAAAGGTTCTGTAAACGTACATTTTGACTGCTTTGGGGGTGGAAGCTATTTATATTCTGATGATCAAAGACATTCACCTGAAAGTGCCTTTTTACAACTTACCAATGAATTATCCACCTCGCTTCAGCTCCCCCTTTTCATAAGCGCAAACAGAAAAAATCCTGTCACTATTCGCACTTTCATGACGAAATTGTCAGTTGCAGGTGAAACTCTAAGTAAAATTGAACCTAATGCAATTCTCCTTATCAGTTTAGATGCTGCAGACAATTCAATTTCTGCTGCAATGAAAGAAAATACCGGGCGGCGATCTTTTGTTGCTGAATTATTGGATGCAAATTTATCAAGTTTACCTTCTAATGTTCATTTTATAATTACCTGTCGTACATCACGTAAATCTTTTTTTCAATTGCCAGCAGAAACTCCTGATATCCAATGTCCGCCTTTTTCAATGGAGGAAACCAGAAGTCACCTTGAATTGAAATTCCCCCAACCTGATGAAATACTTGTAGATCAGTTTCATTTCCTTTCCTATGGCAATCCCCGGGTTCAGACTTATTCAATTGCAAATTCAAATGGAGATGATTCTAAACTTCTGACAGGTCTCAGACCCAAAGGGAAAACGCTTCCTGAGGTACTTCAGATCGTTTTTAAAAATGCTCTTAGGAAAATTGGAGAGAGTGGATTGTATAATTCAATAATGGGTACCCTTGCCTATCTTCCTCCTCCTGTTCCGTTAGTCACATTCAGCCGGATTATTGGCTGTGAGATGGGACTTTTACGGGACTTTGTCTTAGACCTTTCACCCGGTTTAAAGCTTTCAAATGAGGCCATTACTATTGCGGATGAAGACTATGATGCTTTTATCAAGGATTTTGGCAATAGTAAAAGTGGAGAGTTTATTTCTAAAATAACGGAGTCCTTTTTAACCACTTTTAAAAAGGACTCCTATAGTTCAGTTCACATCGCCGAAATACTTAAACAGGCAAACCGGGTCCAGGAGATTTTGGAAATAATTGAACAGGACCAAAAGGTTGATGCAATTAAAGATCCAATTTTAAACAGGCAAGTTAAATTAAAAAGATTGAGATATTCACTTTCGGCTTGTCGGGAATCCGGATCCGTTACAAAGGCATTGAAAACTATTTTGATCAGTGCAGAGGCCTACAGTAATGAGGGTAAACTAGATCAGATTTTTGAAAAGGAAATTGACCTTGCAGTTCCTTTTGCAGGATCATCATTGGCTAGGATTATGGGCAATGATCCTGAAAAGATAAAAACACAGGGTTCTTTTTTAGCGCATGATGCATTACGGGCAATACGGGAAGGAGATCAGAGAACAGCCAGAGAGCAACTTTATTTTTATAATGCCTGGCTTAAAAAAAGACGTGAATTAAGTTCAGAAGAAAGGCAAAACTGGTTAGTTAGTTCACGGGATATTGCAGCCAGGGTTGAAACCATTTTCGAGCTTGCTGGACCTCAAGTTGCATTGAATGAAATATTAAAGTGGTCACCCCCAGAAATAGCAGTGTCAGTTGCTTTCATCCTGCTTCCTGATCTTATTTCGGCAGGAAAAATTTCTAAAGCAAACGAATTGTTTTCAGTTTGTCAGACACAAAAACCCTGGGATTTACTGATTGTTGTCCCCCTTGCATTGGCAGGTGAAAAAATCAATAAGGTGGCTTTGACAGAGTCAATAAAAAAAATCCGACAATTATTTGTCCCAGATTTGGACTCTTTGGATTTCCCTGGTGAAGATGGTGAATGGAAACCAAGTTTAATGGATACTTTCATTACCTCATGTGAACTTGGTTATTCATTGGATATAGAATCCAAAATTATTCAAACTGCTGTCAATACTATTTTCCTAAAGCTTAGAGGTAAAAACGATAGTAAGTTATTCGGTTCAGCAGTTCACAGGTTTGATGGTTTACTCCGGTGTTGGTTATTACTTGAAAGGGTAAAAGGGAATTCAATTACCGAAGAAAGATTCACTGAATTTATTTATAGTTTCAATAAACAATCTCAAATATCTATTGACAAGATTAAAAAGAATACAAAAGTAAAAAATGAATTTAATTCTGCAGACCAACGGGAACGTGAATCTCAAAAAAACAGAATAAAATCCCTGTTTCCAATTTATAGTGCTCGATTGGACATTTTATCCCAAAGAAGGCAAAATATTGATTTAACAGAAACCCAGTTCGATAAACTAATAATTACCGATCGATTATTTTACGCCTTTGACCTTGAATACAATAATTTCAAATACAGAGAAAAAGCAGCAGATAGTTTGATGTGCCTGCTGATGATTGATTTTGTTAATCCTGTTTTTCTTTTTGAAAAAGCAAAATTGCTTACGACCAGTCATGACCGTGAACCGGGAATTGATTCTCTACACTTGCTTTGGCGTAAAATGCGCCTCCGTTCCGGTGAAGCAGAATCATTAGTTAGTTTCGTTTCAGAAGCTTCAAAACAAATTAAAAACCAAAAAATTCCTTCCTCCGGGAAAGTCGATGGGTTGATAAAAATAGCACGGTTGATTTTACCTGTTAGTAAAGAGGATTCACGTGTCTTGTTTCGTGATGCGGTGTCTGTTTCTGAAGAAATTGACTTTGAAATATTTGATCAAATCAAATTCACTTCCAAATTAAGTGCAACTGTTTTCAATTCGAGGCAAACTACTCATAAACAATTGGCAACTGATTTTACTGTTTTTGTGTCTGAAGCTGCAACCCGGCTTTCTGATTGGGAGGAGTTTCCCTGGAAGGAAGCTGTAGAAACCCTTACTTATCTTGATGAATATACTGCGTTAAGTGCTCTTTCGAGATGGGATGATGAGGGAAGTGTTAGATTGGAAACCACCTTGAATTCATTTCTTGTAACAGCAATGGAAATTAATATACTTACCCCGGAAGAAATTATTTCTCTTTCGTTAGCACGAGGTAAAATTGCTGATGATTTGCGCAAAAGTTTGATTTCTGTTTTGGCAACTAAACCAAAACAATATTCCAAAGTGATTGAAGAATTTACAAAGGATACACTTTTATTAAATGGCCAGGCAGACCGGTTTAATTTTGGTAGAGAGTTTCTTGAAAAGTTTGGACAAAACTTTGATCCAGATTGGGAGTGGACAAAACAGCTATCTGACATGGTTGAATTTTATAAACCCATTAATAAGGAGGCTGAAAGTCAGCAAAACAAACAACAAAAAAAATGGAATCCACTGTCAGATGGGTCTTTTTCATCAGAAGAATTTCTGTTTGAGGCAAATGGGAGATCTTTTATCACCTCCAAAATGATTGAAGATGTTTTTAAGGAAGCAGGAAAAACAGGTTCAAGGGTTGAAGAAAAGGATATCCTGTTAAAGATGAGGGCATCAATCTCTCATCCCAACCAAAAACTGTTGTTTCTGAATGCTTTAACAGGGGTTAGTGAGGATTTATTTGGTGGAACTCATTGGGGAAGTTTCCTGTGTGACACACTGCAAGAATGGAGAGATACGCCATCTGTTGAAAACTGGTGTAAAGAGATTCTGCCCGGGGTTATAATAAATCAATTTACAGCGATTTCCCAATGGATTTATTATGAGCAGTCTGCGTTAGTTCCGTTGTTAAATTATGCGAAGCTTAATCGGGATGATTGGATTAAAACTGTTTTGGACGGTATTGCAAAATCAAGCGATTCGCTAGACAATAGAACATTATATGGTTTGGCTGGCGAAATTGCCAGAAAACTGGAACCTGATGAGGCAAGCGAAATCATATCGTGGTATATAAAACATCTCTGTAACCGGTTACAAGAAACAGTTAACCCAATTGCAATTTCTGAAATGCCACAAAGCAAACCAGAAGCCATTGCCCGCTTTCTTTTTTCGTTGCTGAGTGATATTGATACTCGGGTTCGCTGGAGAGCAGCGCACTCACTGAGAAGATTTGCCAGATTAGGGTGTACAGATATCATTCATGAAACTATTTTACAGATCAACAGGGAACGGGATGATGCATTCAGGGATCCTGCCGCGCCTTTTTATTACCTTGGTGCCAAACTCTGGCTTGCCATTTCACTTTACAGGATCAGTGCAGAATCGCCGGGTACTTTAAAGTCAGATATCCCGGTGATTTTTGAGCTGGCAACATCGTCTAAACTACCTCATGTTGTCATCCGGGAATATGCTAAGCGTACCCTGCTTCTTATGAGAACTGCCGGGACAATTTCCATTAGTGAACCTGAGTATGAACAACTATTATTGGTAAATTCAGCAAAAAAGGGAAAAATAAAGGATAGTAATTCTAGACATTCAAAGCTTGGTTCACCTGTATGGCCGGAACAAACTCGGTTTAAATTTGACCGAATGGATACTCTTCATTATTGGTATGAAGATCTATGGCGAATTTTTCCGGATGTTTTTCCAGAAACTGTGTTGACCCTTGCAGATAATTGGATTCTAGATAAGTGGAATGGCTTCCCGGAATCAACCCATTGGAAAAAGGAGCCGAGAGTAAACCGTTTCACTGAAGGGAGTCACCATTTATTTTCCCATTATCATGGGGCTTTTCCAGTTATCGAACGGTATGGTACCTACTTGGAGTGGCATGCAATGTATTGTGTTGCTGGTGAGCTTTTAAAAACAATGCCAATTTCTGAAGAGGAAGAATATTCTTTTGGAAGTTTTACCTATTTGCTTAAAAAAACAATGCCACTGAATCCTCCTAACTGGGCTTCTGATTTTAGAGGTCCGACTCCACTTGAAATGCGGTTCTGGCAAAAGGATAAAAAAACAGATCACGGCTGGGTAAACAATATTGGGTTGTCTGAGTTCTTGACTGAGATTGGAATAGGTGATTCAACCAAAAATGAATGGGTTGTTGTTTCTGCACGATATACAATTCACTACCCAAAAAGAGAAACCTTTGTAGAAGTAAACACGGGAATGGTTTCACAAACGACTTCAACGGCACTTGTCCGTGCCCTTCAGACTTCAAAAAATAAATATGACTTTGGCATTCCTCATGAAGACAATAGGTTTGAAATCACAGAACCCCCATTTAGTTTTATTGGATGGCTTTCGGGAAGTGAGTCAGCGGAGGCGTTTGACCAACATGATCCTTTTCGATATGAAGTGGAAACGACCAGAAGACGACCCGATCAGAAAATAAGGGAAACGCTGAATCTGGTTTTAAGGACAGATAATCCAGGCGACTGGTTAGATGGAACAAGTGGCGAAAAAGTGTTTAAATATGAAGCATGGAGCGATGAACCTGTACCTGACAGGGACTATTATTCTGACCATATCCGGTCAAGTGGATGGCGACTTTGGGTAAAAACAGACATTTTAAAACAGTTACTTTTAAAAGAGGGTTGGGATTTGCTTTTTGAAATTCAAAACGACCGCAATCTAAAATCTGAAAACAGAACCTCATATGATCCTAACGAAAAAAGAAAAGAACATGAAAAAATCATCCTCCTCAAAGCCGATGGAACAATCAAAGACTCAAAAGGAATTGTTGGAACTTGGTAAATCTTTGGTTGAAGAGTTAAGATTAGATACTGGCGATACGTTAGGAAGATGGATGGCTCATTACGTTGCAGAACTGTTAAAAGATGCTGAACGTGCAGAGGGTGAAGAACGTTTTACTAAAAGCGAAATCTGTGCAACCATGATTATGCGACTCTGGGACCACAGGAATCAATTTCCTGAAGAAAACCGTCCTTTCAAAGAATTTACAAACGTTTTTACTTCCCTCGAAAATCTTAGCCTTGATGTTGAAAAAACAAAGTATTGGGCAGAAACTAGAAATCTGGCAAGAGGCGCAAGTGTAAATAAAGAAAGTAAAAAGTGGCTTGCCGTTGCTGATGGAGTAGATGATACAGCCAAAATATTAATCCGGTATTGCTTAACCAAGGCCTCAGAAAACAAGCTGGATAAAGCAACGAAGTGGGTAGACCTAGCTGAAAATGCAGGCCTGGATGATGCTGTTGATATTCAGGTCATTCGTTTTATTCAGTCCGAAAACGAGTTGCTTACAACCAAGACCCTGGATGATAAGCAAAAAAAGCAAGCTCTGGATAGAATTACCAAGCTGGAAAGTTTTATTAAGATTGCAACTGCTCTTTTGGGTGAAATGAAAGAAATTCAAAAAAATTTCTGATGATATTCTCAGTGCTGTCTATTCTTTATGGTTAGAAAATAAATCGTCAGTATATCTCAATACAATTGTTATAGATTATTTGACAACTTACGAATAAATTGATAATGAAAGAAAAATGGAAATGATATTTGAAATTGCAAATAACGCGTTCAATACAAATCCATTTTTCATGGATACAATAATCCGAAATATCAAAGATAAAAGTGACTATCCACTGCAATTTGAGTACAATAAGAAAATTCTTGAAAGATGACAGCATTTTGCTGTGTATCTAAATACTGGTACGTACAAACAGTTGAATGATTCGAAATTATATAAATATATTCTGAAAATGAAGCTTTTAGCAGAATAGTGTATTTTGGTCGTATTTAACAGATTTTGAAAGGTTATCAATTATTCAATGTTATAGAAAATTTCCTCATCTCTTCTTAAACAACTCCAAAGCAAATTCCTTCGCTTCCTTGTGGTTCACAACCGGTTCCGGATAGTTTTCCCCGATTTTACATTTATAAAGCAATTGATCTGATTCAGTCATTGCAGACGGATCGTGAATGAATTTCGAAGGAACATGTGCCAGTTCGGGAACATACTTCCTGATAAAAGTACCATCCGGATCAAAGCGTTCAGACTGAAGTTCAGGGTTGAATATCCGGAAATAAGGCTGGGCATCACAGCCCGTTGAGGCAGCCCACTGCCAGCCGCCGTTGTTGCTTGTCAGATCAAAATCGATCAGACTATCTGCAAAGTACTGTTCGCCCCACCGCCAGTCGATGTGCAGATCTTTCACGAGGAAGGAGGCGGCCACCATTCTCAGGCGGTTGTGCATCCAGCCGGTTTGATTTAGTTGCCGCATGGATGCATCCACAATGGGGAATCCGGTTTTCCCGTCACACCAGGCTTTGAACTTCTTTTCATCGTTGGGGAAAACCAGATTTTTGTAAACCGGATTGAATGATTCTTTTGCTGAATGTGGAAAATGCCAGAGAATCTGGGAGTAAAAATCACGCCAGATGAGTTCACCGAGCCATTTTTCTGATCCATCAGAAGAACCTGGTTTCGCCATCCTGACACATTCCCTGATCCCGATCATACCAAAACGCAGATACGGTGACAAGTAGGACACTCCCTTTTTTGCAGGGAAATCACGCAGATCACCATATTTTTGAATCCGTCCGGTAAAATCGGTAAGAAATTTAAGTCCCTGAGCTCGGGTTCCTGAAATGTTGACATCTGCAGATTCAAAACCGATCTGTTCTAAACTTGAAATGAGTTTAAACTGCTTCAAGTCTTTAGGAAACGTGAACTTGTGCAGCAGGGATTCCGAATGGAAATGTTGTGTTTGTTCTGCCGTAAGTTTCTTTTTCCATGACCGGGAGTAAGGTGTGAAAACCACATAGGGATTACCATCCTCCTTGGTGATTTCATCCCGGTGAAAAATGACGTGATCTTTAAAGGAGTGAAACTGAATTCCGGATTTTGCCAATTCCTTTTCAACGGTTTGGTCTCTTACGATGGCTGCCGGCTCATAATCAGTGTTGGTGAAAACGGAATCTGCTCCAGTTGATTTTGCCAGAACCGGGATTAATTCTGTCGGTTTTCCATGAAGAATCAACAATTCAGTCTGATGTTGAGTTTTTAAGATCTCCTTCATTTCAGAAAGAGCATCCCAGATTAACTGAACCCGCCTGTCCTTCCGGGAAGGAAGATGGGAGAGAATGTCAGTATCAAAAATAAAAACAGGAATGACCTTTTCAGACTGTGAGAGAGCCTTAAAAAGTCCGTGATTATCTGCGAAACGAAGGTCACGGCGGAACCAGAAAATGCTGAGTTTGTTCATGGGAAAAGTGATAAGTGATATGTGAAAAGTGGTAAGTGGATGGATTAATTGTTAATGGTGAATGTTTACAACCCGGCTTTTGTCGGGGTTAATGATTAATGGGGGTTTCAATTTCTGAATTTCTGTAACTCCGACCTCCCGGTCGGAGATTTTTTCTTGGAATTTCGCTGAAAGCTTTTCTATTTTAATAGCCTCATTGAGAAGCCGGGGTGGTTTTAATAGTCATCCAGGTGGCCTTGTTCCCATGGTAAAGTTGGTGTATCGAAAGATGAAGTGCCTGCCTTTAGAGAAACTAAAACTAAAAAACCCCTCTGCTTTCGGCATCTCCTCTTTAAAAAAAGGGAGACCTATCCAACTTCGAATTTTCCCACCGCTTTGTGTCCTCTGTGGTTAGGTCCTGTATTCCCCCAAACAAAAAAGGCACGGTCTCCCGTGCCTGATTTGCAGAAAAAAATAAAAAACCGGTCAGATTTCGTAGTTATCGGGAATGATTGAGTTTTTGGCAACCACAATAATTCCATCCACAATGAAAACGTAATTGTCTTTGTAATTCTGATGGTTCTGATAGTTAACCAGTTTCACGTTCCTGCCGATACGGGCATTTTTATCAATGATTGCATTCAGAATGGTGGTTCCTTCGCCAATTCCCATGGGTGGAACGCCGTCACTTTTTGCCTCTGCTTTAAACTCATCGGTCATGTAATAATCTGCACCCATGATGTAGGTGTTTTCGATGATGCAATTATCCCGGATGATCGACCGAACCCCAACAATTGACCGGGTAATTCTGGCATTCTGGATCAATGATCCTTCAGAAATAATGGCCCGGTGGATCGTGGCATAATTGATCTTAGAACCCGGCAGGTACCTGGGGTGAGTGAAGATCATGTGTCCTTCATCGTAAAAATCAAATTCAGGAACTTCATCAGTCAGGGCAATATTGGCTTCATGGAAGCTCTTGATCGTTCCGATATCTTCCCAGTATCCGTCAAAGAAATGGGCAAATACACGTTTCATTCCAATGGCGTTCGGGATAACCTGTTTCCCGAAATCTTCGTGATTATTGGCGTTCAGCAGTTCAACCAGAACTGAGGTTTTGAACAGATAAATACCCATGCTGGCCATGTAGTTACGGCCTTTGGCTTCAACACCGTGCTTTTTAATGACTTCATCAGTAAGTTTAAGATCATCAAGAAGGCGGTCAGAGTTCGGTTTTTCATGGAATTCAACAATACGGCCATTGTCGTTGGTACGAAGGATACCAAATCCCTTTGCAGCATCACGATTTACAGGAAGCACACAAACGGTTAAATCAGCTTTGTTTTTGATGTGGGCCGCATAAACCTTACTGAAATCCATGTGATAAAGCTGGTCACCACTCAGAATCAGGGTATATTCTGATTTGATGTGAGTGATGTAATTCAGATTCTGGCGGACGGCATCAGCAGTTCCCTGATACCATTCTTTATTACTCATGGTTTGCTGGGCAGCCAGGATTTGTACAAAATCATCAGAAAAACTGCCGAAATGGTAAGCCTGGGTAATATGGCGGTGCAGTGATTCAGAGTTGAACTGGGTGAGTACATAAATTCTTTTGATATCACTCAAAATACAATTGGAAATAGGGACGTCAATCAGGCGGAATTTTCCACCAATTGGAACTGCGGGTTTTGAACGGCTTCCGGTTAACGGGAATAAGCGGGCTCCTTGTCCGCCACCTAAAATGACTGCAGTGATATCTTTCATGTGCGACTCCGGGGAATTAAATTCAGATTTGAGTGAAAGCGATTGGTTTTTGATTTAGTAGATAAAAAGTATAAACTATTGAATTAAATATAGGTAATATTAAAGGTTTCGGCAATAGAAAAAGGGCATTTTGTCATTTATTAAAAATGGAACCGTTTTTCTTAATCAGAAGCGGTTTGCAGATTGCTTTAAACGAATTGGTTTTCTGGTTGTGCTCAAAAAAATTACGGCAAAAATGATTCTATGCTGATAAAAACCGGATTTTCCTGAATCAGGCCCTTTGTTGATTAAATAAAAACTTTAGGTGTATATTTGTACAGGTATATCCGGAGTTAAAATGTCTTACCGTCTGGTTTTTCTTTTACTGGTTTTTTATACGTCGGTTTTTGGCGGACCTGCACGGTTTTCCCAGCTTTCCGGGTCTGACGGGCTAAGTCAAAACTCAGTAACCAGCGTTCTTCAGGATAAACTGGGCAGATTATGGTTTGCAACCCGTGATGGGTTAAATATGTATGACGGGTATTCCTTCCGGATTTATAAACACGATCCCACCGATCAATCTTCCCTGTCAGAAAACAATATCAATGCCATTCTTGAAGATAAGACTGGTAAAATCTGGGTTGGAACTCAAGGATCAGGTCTTGATTTGTTTACCCCGGAAACCGGTAAGTTTTCAAGGCCTTACGAAGGGAAAATTGGTGCAAAGGTGATCAGGGTCCTTCTTGAAGATTCAAAAGGGGCAATCTGGATCGGATCTGATGATGCAGGTTTGTTCCGGGTTGACCCGGAAACCGGTTCAGTCATGACTTACAAGTCTTCACCTGAAGGCGGTCTCAGTATGAACAGAATCAGAGGACTGGCAGAAGATAAAAGGGGAAGGCTCTGGATTGGAACCTACGGTGGCGGACTGAATTGTCTTGAACCGGAAACTGGAAAAATAGTTTGGTTTCAGTCTGGATCATCAGGTTTGTCTGAAAACCGGATCTGGTCGCTGATAACAGATAAAAATGGAACTATCTGGGCCGGTACATTTGGCGGTGGCCTGAATAGAATTCAACCTGAAACAGAAGAAATTACCGTGATTTTGCCCGATTCAAAAAATCTGGTTTCAGCAAAAATCTGGGCATTGCATCAGGATCATCTTGGAAGAATCTGGATCGGAACTTACGGTGCCGGTGTGTTCAGGCTGGAAGCTGATCAGAAAACCATAACCAGAATTTACATGTCAAGGCCGGGTGAACTGCAAAATCATGAGGCGAATATATTTTCCCTTTTTGAAGACCGGTCAAACTTGCTTTGGGTTGGAACTGAAACCGGTGGTTTGTATAAAACTGACCTCAAACCCTCCAAATTCGGAGTATTGAACAATGAAAGTGTGCCCGGACTCCTGAATCACACGGGTGTGATGTCAGTTTTGGAGGATAAGCAAAAACGACTTTGGATCGGTTCACTCGGGGGTGGATTAACCCGGTATTCTCCAGAGACGGGAAACATCATAAAAATGACAACCGACTCACACCCGGAAAGTCTTTCAGGAAATTTTGTTCTCTCTTTACTTGAAGAAGGTGATTTTATCTGGGTTGGCACCGGCAGCGGACTCAGCCGGATTCATAAAGAAACCCTGACCGGAAAAAAATTCAAATCAGATGAAATGAATCCGTTAACACCTGGCAGTGATGACATCCGGGTTTTATTCCGAGACTCAAAAGCCAGGTTGTGGATTGGCACAAATGGCGGGGGGCTGTCACTCTGGAATAATGTGACAGGCACATTTACCCGATTTCGGCAAAGTCCTGCAGGATTGGCTTCGAACACGGTCAGAAGTCTTGCAGAATCTTCAGACGGGTCTTTGTGGATCGGAACCAGTCAGGGTTTGAATAAGTATAATCCTGAAAATGAGTCATGGCAAAGCTGGACGAGTCTTCCAAATGTCCCATTCTCATTAAGTGATAATGAAATCAGATGCCTTTACGAAGATCCAACCGGACAACTCTGGATAGGCACAGCAGCCGGTTTGAACAGAATGCTTCCGGGAAAAAATGAATTTCAGCACTTTCTGGAAAAAGATGGGCTGCCAAACGGATTTATTTATGGTATTCTGCCGGATAGTAAGGGCAATTTATGGCTCAGTACCAATTTTGGATTGTCAAAATTCAATGCGGAATCAGGGAAATTCAGAAATTATGATGAAAGTGACGGACTTCAGTCAAACGAGTTTAATGGTGGTTCCTGGTTTCAGGGTTCAGGTGGCCGGCTTTATTTTGGCGGAGTAAACGGACTGAACTGGTTTCTACCCGGTGATGTGATTGAAAATCCGTTTCTTCCGCAGGTTATTCTTACCGATTTTAAAATATTGAATCAACCTGTCACTTTACCCGTTTCCCTATCTCATCTTGAAAGTTTTACCCTGAAACCCCGGCAAAACATGATTTCTTTTGAGTTTGCGGCGTTAGATTTCACGAATCCCCAAAAAAATAAATATAGATATCAGCTTGAAGGCTTCGATGAAGACTGGATTGATGCAGGAAACCGCCGTTATGTGACTTACACCAATCTTGATCCGGGAGAGTACACTTTCAGGGTAATTGGCTCAAACAATGATGGCGTCTGGAATGAAACCGGCAGTTCTCTTTATTTATTGGTACGCCCACCCTTTTATAAAACCACTTGGTTTATTGCGTTGGTGATTGTGGCGTTGATATCTGCCGTTTACTTTTTTGGGCGTTGGCGGCAGGCAGTTAAAGAACGACGGGAAAAAGAACGGATTGAAGTCATCAGGCAGGTAACCATTGGTGTCTTGCATGAGATCAGGCAACCCCTCCAGATTTTGAACGGAAATATTGAAATTATCAGTTTACTAAATGAAGGCAGTGATTCAGAACTGGATGAACCCGTAAAAAAAGCGGGCGAAAATGTGACTCGTATCAAAAATCTGCTCAGGAAGTTGGAAGAACTGTTAAATGATGCTAAATTTAAGACTAAATCCTACACCAAGGACCAACAAATGATCGATCTTACCGGCGATAATTTATGAGCAGAACCATTTTCATTGTGGATGATGAAGAAGGTATCCGTGATATCTTTGAAACCATTATAAAAATATATTTTCGCGATAAAGTAAAATCGGGTGCACTTGTAATTGTTAAAGCAGAAGATGGTTCAGTAGCAGTTAATAAAGCTAAAGGAACCTTGCCGGATTTTATTCTGATGGATGTGAAAATGCCAAATATGGATGGGATTGAAGCCTTTTATGCTATTAAAGCATTAAATGGTGACATTCCGGTCAAAACATTTTTTATTACCGGTTTTGCCAGTGATGGTGAAATAGGCAACCGGATGGATCAGGCAATCCGGGATGGCGCTTTGGGAATGCTTCCAAAGCCAATTTCTTCTCCCGATCTAAAAAAACTGGTTGATGATCATGTTTCACTCTGAATTCAAAAATTAAACCAACCCGGTTATTTTAGCTTGTCCTTTTTGGCTAAAGTTGAATTCATGGTTTCTTTATTATACTTTTGCATCAGTCTTAATGATTCTCTAATGTAAAGGGATATTCTCTTGAGTATCAATCTCAATTCTCGCAGAGCCAAAATTGTCTGCACGCTTGGCCCCTCTTCCAACTCGTATGAAACCATCCGTGATCTTGCTCTTGCCGGAATGGATGTTGCCCGTCTGAATTTTTCTCACGGCAGTTACGAAGACCATCTTGAACGCATCAAAATTATCAGAAAGGTTTCTGAGGATATTGATAAACCCATTGCTATTCTTCAGGACTTACAAGGTCCGAAGATTCGGGTGGGTACTTTTCAATATGGGAAAGTTACTTTAAATAACGGGGCAAAATTCAATATAACAGTTGAAGAGTGTGTCGGGAATGAAGAACGTGTTTCAACTTCCTACAAAAGCATAGTCAAAGATGTTAAAGAAGGCGATATCGTCCTTTTGGATGATGGAATTCTGAAGTTGAAGGTGCTTGAAGTAACTGAGACTGATGTGGTCACTGAAGTTGTTTTTGGTGGGGTGCTTAAGGATAGAAAAGGAATTAACCTTCCTGATGTTCTGATGTCGGTTCCGGCACTTTCAGAAAAAGATATTGCAGACGTTGAGTTTGGTCTGAAGAATGAAGTCGATTATATCGCACTTTCTTTTGTTCAGCGTGCTGATGACGTACTTCAGTTAAAACGGATTATCACCAATGCGGGTTATGACACCCCGATTGTAGCTAAAATTGAAAAACCACAGGCTGTTCACAGTTTGGATGCCATCACCGATGTTGCAGATGCCATCATGGTTGCCCGTGGTGATCTGGGAGTTGAACTGAACACTGAAGACGTTCCGCCTACCCAGAAAAAAATCATCAAAATGTGTAATCAGAAGGGTGTGCCGGTTATTACCGCAACACAGATGCTCGAATCGATGATTCACAACCCACGGCCAACCCGTGCTGAAGCTTCTGATGTTGCCAATGCCATTCTTGACGGAACTGATGCGGTCATGCTTTCTGCTGAAACTGCAGCTGGTGCGTTCCCGATTGAAGCGGTTCAGACGATGGCCAAAATTATTACGATTATAGAAAATTATGCACTTACCAATACTGAGCAGGATTTAAAGCCCAAGAATATTGTGTATTCTGCTCCGCTTGCCATTGGCTATGCGGCCTGCAATGCTGCCAACATGGTTAATGCTTCTGCCATTGTTTGTATGACACAGTCGGGTTCAACGGCGGTCATGATTTCCAAATTCCGCCCGAAAAAGCCCATCATTGCCGTAACTGCAAGAAGAATTTCGCTTCTGAGACTTTGTCTCGTGTGGGGCGTTCAGGGTTACCTGATTCCTGGTTTTAAGGATAATGTGGATGATGCGGTTGAAGAAATGAAACAATCGCTGATCAAAGAAGAAATTGTCCGTCAGGGCAACCGGATTATCATCACGGCGGGACTTCCGTTTACCAAACGCCGAAGTACCAACATGATGAGAATCGAAGAAATTTAAATAAAAAAAACCCGGTTCAAGCCGGGTTTTTTGTTACTATCACCATCTGATCAGCTCCGGATGAATTTCACCGGATTTCAGGTGCAGTTTGACCAGAGAATAAAACGGTTCCATTCTTTTATTTGTTGGCGAACCCGGATTGATAAACCAGAGTCCGTTTTGCTGATGAATCATGGGTTTATGAGAATGTCCGAAAATAAACAAATCTGCTTTAACCCGTTTTGATAGTGCAAAAATGTTTTGAACAGCAGTTCCTTTTCCCTGATGACCATGACAAAGAACTGCTTTGAAGTTGTTTAGCAGGCAGTATTGAATGTCTCCCAATTCCTTCAGGAGTTCGGGTGGATCGTTATTTCCGGCGACAGCAAAAGTGGGTGCAATTTCACCGAGTCTTTGAATAACTCCCATATCCAGAATATCGCCGGCATGAAAAATCAGATCACAATCTGAAAAAGAACTGAAAATCTGTGCGGGAAGTGATTTTCGTTTCGAATGAAGATGAGTATCGCTTAGAATCCCGATAGTTTTATGTGTTTCCATGCTGACCGGGCTTTTTCAGGTCATTCATTTCTTTGATTACCTTGGTGGTTTCCTGGTTAACTTCCCGCAAATCTTTAATTTTGGTACGGATGTCAGAAATTTTTGCAATCAGTCTTTGTGCTTCATCGGTATTTCTCTCAAACATGATAAAATATTCGATCGCCTTATTGATTGCGAGTTCAACATTGCCGCCATACCGGGCTTTTACCAGATCAAGAAATTCTTTTTCGAGGCGGGGATCCAGTTTGGGTGTTTCAGCCATAATAATCTCAATTTGAAAGTATAAAAGAATTGTTTAACGTGTATGTGGAGGGTGAAACCAACAAAAATAGAGAAACCTGTGTTTGGTTCTTATAAAGTTGGAAGCACTTCAGCCCATTTTTTAATCATTTTTTCAATATCACCAATGACAATGGGTTTCGACAGGTAGTCGTTCATTCCCGCCTCCAGGCAGATTTCACGATCCTTTTCCATAGCATTTGCTGTAAGGGCAATAATGACCGGAATCATTCCCTCAAAATGTGCCCTGATTTCCCGGGTAGATTCAAGTCCGTCCATAACAGGCATTTGCACATCCATAAAAATGAAATCAGGTTTAAGCACCTTGGCCTGATTAAGTGCATCTTCACCATTAATAGCAAGGTAACAGTCATATCCCAATTTACTGAGAATTCTTTTTATCAGAACCTGATTCACCTGATTATCTTCTGCAACAAGAATTTTTAACGGGATTTCTCCGCCGGGTTTATTTTCAGATAACAGATCAGTCTTAACATCGGATTGTGGGTTATTCTCATCTTTTATCTGTGAAAGAAGGGGCTCTATCTGGTTCCAACCAATCATTCCATGGAAAGAAGATGGCCGGTCTTTCATGGTAATCTTATAGCCCGGGTTTTGATTTGAATTTCCCCGTTCAATAATGACCATACAGGAGTGATCAATTTCCTGACCGGATTTAATGGCTGTCAATCCAAAATTCCAAAGCAGTTTTTTAATCAGAAACAGGTGTTTTCGGTTAGGTTCTGAAATGAAAAAGGAGAGATCCTGATTGACCAACCCAAATGACTTAACCGACCGGATATAATCAAGTTTTTCACATTTAAGGGTAAGCGTGAATCTGCTTCCTGAATTTTCTTTTGATATAGCCTGAAGATCTCCGCCAAGTAAAATGGCCAGTTTTTTACAGATCGCCAGTCCAAGACCCGTGCCACCATATTTTCTGGTAACTGAGGCATCAATCTGCGAAAAGGATGCAAAAAGTTTATGCTGCTTGGCTTCGGGGATTCCAATTCCGGTATCTCTCACAGTAATGAAAAGAGTTTGACTTTCTGATTGGTCGTTTTGTGAATTAACAGTAACCAGAATGAGTCCTTTACTGGTAAACTTAATTGCATTATCTATTAAATTTGATAGAATCTGCCGAACCCGGTTTTCATCACCGCTGATATATTCAGGTACATCGGGGTCATACAGAACAAATAATCTGAGTCCTTTTGCAAGAGCTTTGGGAATAAATAAAGCAATCACCTTTTCAATACTTGAAATCAGGGAAAAAGTTTTTTTCTCAACTTCCATCCGGCCCGATTCAATTTTTGAAAAATCAAGAATGTCATTGATAAGATGAAGCAACTGTTCGCCGCTGAATTTTAGAGATTGAACATATTCTGCCTGTTCAGGTGTGAGCGGTGTGTGAAGCAACAAACTGCTCATACCGATAACACCATTCATTGGTGTTCTTATTTCATGGCTCATAGTGGCCAAAAAATCAGATTTCAGTCTTGAAACTTCAAGTGCAGCTTCCCTTGCCGTAATTAATTCACGCTCGAGTTGTTTTTGCTGAGAAATATCCCTGATCAGAATGAGAATCTCATTACCACCGGGAAGTAGAATCCGGGCTTCAAAGTCAAAATTAACGCCGCCGCTTTCATGCGAAAAAACAATCAGCTCACTATGACCCGAACTCCAGGTACGTTCAAGAGCCGGAAGAATAAGGTTTGATACTGAAAGGGGGAAAATATCAGAGATTTTCTTTCCGTTCAGGTTGTGCGGATTTTGAACGAAAGGAAGAATGATGGATCCGTGATGGAATGCACTGATTTCAAGGTTTTTGTTGACTCGTGTCCAGAAATCAGGGAAAGCATTAACAAGTTCACGGTTTTGTTTTTCAGAGTTGATCAGGTTATGTTCTGCATCTCTTTTTTCAAGGATGTTTCGTCTGACTTTGAAAAAAAGCACAACAAGTCCAGCAATGGCACCTAAAAATATCAAGTACGCCCACCAGGTTTCAAACCAGGCAGGTAAAACTGTAATTTTTATTGTAAGGGGTTCGCTCTTAAAGTATCCATTTTGGCGTGCAATAACCTGAAGTGAATAATTCCCTGACTTTAACCCTGAAATAAAAACGGAAGGGTTAAGAGTTTGCGGTGACCATGCCGTATCACGGCCATCAAGTTTGAACTGGTATCTGATGTTTTCAGTTGGGAACATCAAACAGGATACTGATGCCTCGAACCCAGAGTTAAATGAAATTTGAAATTCATTAGGTTTTCCGTCAGAGTAAATGGGCTTTCCTGAAACAGCAAACCGGGTCAAAACCGGTGTCGCACTTTTTGAAATGGCAAAAAGCGATGGATTTTTGAGGTAGCTGACACCCGCAGCAGTTCCAGCCCAAACTCTTCCGTCTGAACCAATTGCCAGAGCCCGGCCGGTTATCGTAATATTATTGAATCCGTTCGAGGCATCAAATCTAACAGCTTCGTCATTATCGTAATAAACAAGCCCCTGTTCCTGACCTGACCAAATTTTGTTTTCACCGGCAACTGCAATTGCATTGATGTTAACCCGTTCAAAAAGAAGTCCGCCGGGTCGGCTGATAATGCCATCTTTATAATTGAGAATTCCCTGATTGGTTCCGATCCAAAGTTTTCCACCGTCATCCATTTTCAGATCATTAACCTGAATATTTACAGGAAATTGAAGTGAATTTGATTCTGCCAGATTTTTAAATTTTCCTGATTCGATTGAGTAGCTGTATAATAACGAGGAAGCACCAATACTGCCCATGTAGATAATCTGGTTTTTTTCATCCAGATAAATACATCTCACATCAGAACGAATAACCGGGTCAGGACCGATTGCACTAATCACACCATCTGAAGAAATTTTTCCGATTCCTTTAAATTCAGTTACCTGGAAGTACACCGATTTATCATTAGCCATTGAAATAGACCTGATGATGCGGTTATTTTCAAAAGCCAGAGGAAACTGAAAGGTCTTTACTTTTTTTCCGTTAACAATTTCTTCAAGAAACCCATCTTTATAACTTAAGAAGAAATGATCTTCAGTGCCGGCCAACCCCATGATGAGACTTTGAGACTGTTCGTAAATTTTTTTGATACGGGTTGGGTTCTCAGTTGTTGCCGGTTGAACATGGAAAACAAAGAATCCCTCACTTGTTAGAGCTGATCCGTCGCTGAGAGGGGTTACGAGCTGAACAAATAATTTTGCAGCAGGGAGCAAAAACGATTCAAATGTGGGTTGATTTATAAAACCAAAGCCCTCATCAGACGTTACCCAAATGGTTCCGTCTGATGATTTGAATACATCGTTGATGACCTTAAAGGGCAAATCGGGGATGGGCTTTGGGTTGACAGGATTTGAGAAGGATGCTTCGTAAAGTCCTGTCAGCCAGGTTCCGATGAAAAGGTCATTTCCAGATTCCATGATCACAGAAATATCGGGAATATTGTTTTTCCTGATGACGGTACCTTCTGTACCTGAAGTATTTAGTTTCAGTTCAAAGAGTCCTTTTTGAGTACCTAACCAGATTCTTCCTTTAGAATCGGTTAAAAAGGCATCAAAACTGAAATGATTTTCTTCACCCTGAAGATGAATCTGAACAAAGTGGTCAAGTTCTGGTTGATAAAGAAATAGAAACCCGGGCTGACAGGTGACCAAAAGCTTTCCGTCTGATGTTTCCTGGAAAAGAAAAGATCTAAAAAAGTGGTCTGCCCTGAATTTTTCATCAAACAGGTATCTTTTCAACTTTCCGTCTTTGAACCTGACTATTGAGCCGGGTTCACTGATCCAGCAATTGCCATTCTTATCATAAAACAAGGATTTTGGATAGAAAACGGTTGAATCTGTAAGCTTGGGTGCGCCGGCAAGAAAAATTTCTGTTCTGGGGGGCATACTGCCCGTGATTTTTACAATTCCCCGATCTGTAATGACAAGCGGGAATTCCTGCCCTGCCGGCTGGACAAGCTTTTTGACATAAGTGCTTGGCAAATCCTCACTGATGGTCTGAAATTGATTCCCCGTGAAGAAAATGAGTCCGTTGTCAGATCCAATCCAGATAAATCCGTTTCTATCCTGAATGATAGATTTTGTGAGATTGGTGGGAATATCCACCGATTCCTTCCCATAAATCCGTGATTTGAATCCGGCAGATTGTGCACCTGAAATTTGAGCTGATAGCATCAAAAAGACGGAAACAAAAAGGATTGATCTGAACATCAGTATAATTTCCATTGCATTGCGATAAAAGTAACGTGTAAATTTAAACGAAAAAGTGTTCGGATGAAACGAAATTGTTTAATCCATACAGTAAATTAGATATGATATTACAGACAGGTGCAAGAAAGATCAAACCAAAATTGACTTTACAGAGCCATAAAAATATCTTTACGGTCTTGTTTTGACCAAAAAAACAAATTAACAACAAAATCAGTCTGGAGCTGGGGGTAAAAGCCGGGTGCTTTTACTAATCTAATCTCTGGTTTATTATAATTGAAATCGGCAATTCCCCGGAGGAATTAAGATCAAATGAAGCAAAACGGATTTAAAATTATCAGCGTTCTCGCCGTACTCATTATGGCGATATATTTTCTGTACCCCACCTGGCAGGATTATGACATGAAGAAAAGTTTTCTGACCAAGTCGTCTGAAGACTCAGCGAAGTATGTCGAAGAAAACAGAAAAGAGATTGAAAAGATTGAAGACAACCGGTTAAAGCTGGGACTCGATCTTCAGGGTGGTATGTATGTAGTTCTTGAAGTTGATCTCATCACTTTACTTGAAAAACTAGCGAAAGCACAGGATGCCAAGATTGACTCCATGCTGCAGGTTGTTGTAACCCGTACCAATTTAAATGGTCAGGATCCGGTTAATGAGCTGGTTAATGTAGCCAACAGTTCAGGAATCAGACTTTCCCGTTACTACGGCAACATTAAGGACGAAAACTCAGATATTCTTTCCTTTCTTGAAGCCCAAAGAGACGACGCCGTGAACCGTGCCCTTCAGATCATCAGAACACGGATTGATCAGTACGGTGTTTCTGAGCCTTCAATTACCAAACAGGGTGCCGGTCGTATTATCGTTGAACTTCCGGGTGTTACCGATGAAAAACGTGTTCGCCGTCTTTTAAAGAGTACCGCTCTTCTTGAATTTAAATTACTTGCAAAACCAGAAGTTGCACTGAATACCCTTCAGGTTCTTGATGAAAAACTCGGAGTTTCTGATTCATCGGTGAAGGATACTGCAACTCAAAGTCTTGTGGCAAAAGCTCAGGCTGCAGCCAAGACATCTGATACAACAGGTTTAGGTCCAAAAGCTGCTGCTGAAAAAGAACTTTCAAGCGCTGAAGGCAATGCAAAAAACCCAATTTTATCACGTCTGCAGATTACAAGGTCAGGATCTGGTGCAGTTGGCGTTGCAAATGAATATGACAGAGAAACCATTTCGAAGTATCTCAATGACCCTGAAATGGCCAAATTCATACCAACAAGTCTTGCTTTTCACTGGAGTGCCAAACCTGTTGATGAACAAAACGGTGTAAAAATCTTTGCCCTGTATGCTCTCGAAAGAGATGCAGCCATGACCGGCGGAAGTATTGTAGATGCAAAAGCAACTATTGGTCAAATGTTAAATATGCCTGAAGTGACCATGAAAATGGATGCTGAAGGTGCAAAGGAATGGTCAATTCTTACCGGTGCCAATGTTGATAAACAATTAGCTATTGTTCTTGATAATATGGTGTTTTCTGCACCCCGTATCAAAACAAAAATCACCGGTGGAAACAGCTCTATTGATGGTCTTGAAAATATTGAAGAAGCCAAAGATCTTGAAAATGTGCTGAAAGCCGGTGCACTTCCTGCACCTGTCAATATTGTTCAGGAAAGAAGTGTCGGACCATCTTTGGGTGCCGATTCAATCCATTCCGGTTTGAATTCAGCTTTGTGGGCTCTTTTCGTAGTCGCATTTGTGATGATCCTCTATTACCATTCTGCAGGTGTACTCGCAAATATTGCCCTGATCATCAACCTGATCGTTATTCTGGGTGTACTTGCAGCCTTTAAGGGTACACTTACCCTTCCGGGTATTGCCGGTATGGTGTTAACAATTGGTATGGCTGTTGATGCGAACGTTCTGATTTATGAGCGGATCAGAGAGGAAATGATGACCGGTAAAACCCTGAAAGCAACACTGGATGCTGGTTATGACCGTGCATGGACTGCTATTTTTGATTCCAACATTACCACCTTTTTTACAGGTGTTGTCCTTTACGCCTTTGGCGTTGGGCCGATTCAAGGATTTGCTTTAACACTGATGATTGGTATTGTAACTTCAGTTTTCACTGCAGTTGTATTCACCCGTCTCGTTTTTGACTATATCATTTCACGGCCTAATGCTAAAATCAGCATTGGTTAATTTTCAATCTGGAGTAATCTGAACCATGAGATTTTTTAAAAATACAAGTTATGACTTCATTGGGAACCGAAAATTCGGTTACATGGTCACTGGCTTCCTTCTTGTTATCGGGCTAATCAGCATCATGACCCGTGGTCTTCATTACGGAATTGACTTTAAAGGCGGAACTGAAATTCAGCTCCGTTTTGAAAAATCAGTTGAAGTTTCTGAAGTTCGCCGGGCATTGAATTTTACCGGAATCAATGGCGAAATCAAACGTTTTGGCGGAGATAATGAGATCCTGGTCAGAACAGAAACCCTTGTAGCGTCTGATGTAAACGGACAACGGGATGTAACTGCCCTTGAGGATAAAATTAAAACAGGTGTTGCCGAAATTATTAAAGAAAATCCGATGGAAATTGACCGGATTGATGATGTCGGACCTAAAATTGCAGAAGATATGAAATCTTCAGCAGTTATGGCTATTCTGGGTTCCCTGATCATTGTTCTGATTTATATTACGATCCGGTTTGAATTCAAATTTGCCGTGGCTGCAATTTTTGCTACCTTTCACGACGTATTGGTAGTTCTTGGATTGTTCAGTTTGGTTTATGGATTATTCCCTGGTCTGAACCTGGAAGTAGATCAGACCATCATTGCAGCTTTTCTTACCATTGTAGGTTATTCACTGAATGATACCGTGATTGTATTTGACCGGATTCGTGAATACCGGAAAATTTTCAAAAGTGATACTCTTGAGGTAGTAATGAATAAATCGGTTAATTCAACTCTAAGCCGTACGTTCATGACTTCATTTACAACTCTTATTGTAATGGTAACACTTTATTTCTTTGGCGGTGAAAGTACAAAACCCTTTGCATTTGCCATGATTCTTGGTATTGCCATCGGAACGTTCTCCTCGATTTTTGTTGCATCACCCATTGTTCTTGAATGGGATAAATGGTCAACAGCACGCAATGCGAAACTCACTAAATAAGCAGGCAACTGTATGTCACTAATTGCCAAAGAAACCCAGAACGGTGCGGTAACCATTATCCACCTGAATGGCGATGTGCTTGGCGGACCCGATGCAGCACAGTTAAACGACAGGCTTCATCAATTGGTTAGCAGCGGTAATCTTAAGGTTGTACTTGATCTTGCCGGTGTCAGTTTTATGAACAGTTCGGGTTTGGGTATGCTGATTGGCGGACTCACGACCATGAAAAATGCGGGTGGAAGTCTTAAATTAGCGAATCCGGCTGAGAGAATTCAAAGTCTTCTCGTAATCACCAAGCTGTCTACCCTTTTTTCTACCTATAAATCTGTTGAAGAGGCCATTGAGAGCTTCACCTGATAAAACCTGAATTTCCATATTCAACTCCGACTCTTGCAGGCTGTTCTGCAGAGTCCGGAGTTTTTTTATTTTTACAGAAATCTGTTTCTTACGTAAAGCCTGAGGAAAATATATAATGGCAGTTTCAGTCGTCGTTGGCGCCCAATGGGGCGATGAGGGCAAAGGGAAAATTGTTGATTTGCTTTCAAAAAACTGCAAATTGGTCGCCCGTTATCAGGGTGGTGCAAATGCAGGCCATACCATCGCATTTGGTGATAAAACCTATGTGCTTCATCTTCTGCCAAGTGGTGTGTTTCAGAAGGATACCCAATGCCTGATCGGAAATGGTGTGGTCATTGATCCGCTTGCGCTTCAGGAAGAAATGGAAATGGTTGCCAAACTTGGAATTGATCTGAGTAACCGCCTTTTTATATCATCAGGTGCTCACCTGATTTTTCCTTATCACAAAGTTCTTGATACCATCAGGGAAACTTCGAAGGGTGATCAGAAAATTGGAACAACCGGGCGGGGAATCGGACCCTCCTATGTTGACAAATACATGAGAAATGGCGTTCGGGCCGGTGATATTTTTGACACTGATTTGATGCGTAAAAAAATTGCGGACGAAATCAGGGAAAAGAAAAAACACGTCGAATTTATTTTTGGCGGGGACCCGGCTCTTCTTGATACAGACTATGAACCTGTTTATGCAGCTATCGAAAAAATGAAACCATTCGTGGTTAATGGTGCTTACTTTATTCATGATGTGGTTAAATCTGGTCAGCCTGTTTTGGTTGAAGGTGCCCAGGGTGCTTTACTTGATATTGATCATGGTACTTATCCGTTTGTGACGTCTTCAAACCCGACAACCGGTGGCGCCTGTACAGGTTTAGGGCTTGCCCCCAATGCAATTCATACTGTCATTGGAGTTGTTAAAGCTTATACCACCCGAGTTGGTAACGGACCTTTCCCGACAGAACTCAACAATGAACTCGGTGAATGGATCCGCCAAAAAGGACACGAATTTGGTGCAACGACCGGAAGGCCCCGTCGCTGTGGCTGGCTCGATCTGGTTGCTCTCAATTATTCTGTCATGATAAATGGTATTACTGAAATAGCACTTACAAAAATTGATGTGCTGAATGAACTCGATGAAATTGGCGTTGTTTCTGCCTATACACTGAACGGGAAAACAATAACCCAATTTCCAACCAATGTTCATGATCTTGAAAACTGCAAGCCGGTTATCAAGTTTTTCAAAGGATGGAAGACTGACATCCGTGATGTAGCCTCCTGGGCTGAAGTTCCTGAGACCTGCAAATCTTACATCGGGTTTATTGAAGAGCAGACTGGTGTAAAGGTGAAATATTTTTCAACAGGACCGAAGAGAGAATCAACCCTGATTTTATAAATCATGAAACGAATGTTCCGGTATTCTTTTTATGTAAAAACAGCACTGGTAATCGTTGCTATTTTACTTTCAACCGGAACGGTTTTTTACACTTCACGTTTAGTTGAAAAATTGGAAGTCAGGCAGAAACAGGTAGCTGAAACCTGGGCTGCCGGGCTTCAGCATCTTGCCTCATCGGATCCAAACACAGCAGATCTCACTTTCATTTTTGACGAGATTGTATCAACAATCGATTTTCCTGTTATTGTTACAGACTCAGAAAACCAACCCATTCCTGGTTTTTACCGCAATATAATTTTCCCCGAAAAACTTCCTGATTCATCACAAATATCCTTCCTCAGGCAACTGGTTGCTTCTTATGACCGGGAACGCGATCCAATTCTTGTTACCGTTCAGGATACTCTCATCCTTCAGAAAATTCATTACGGCAATTCAGCCCTGATTGATCAGCTCAGGTGGTTTCCGTATGTTCAGATCAGTCTTGTAGCTGGGTTTATTCTCTTCGGATATTTTGCCTTCAGCATTATCCGCAGACAGGAACAGAGTTCAGTTTGGGTGGGTATGAGTAAGGAAACTGCTCATCAGCTCGGAACACCACTTTCAGGATTGCTTGCCTGGATTGAGATTTTGAAAAGTCAGAATCCGGATGACGAACAATTGAAAACCATTGGTGAGATGGAACAGGATCTTGAACGGTTGATGATGGTAACGGATCGTTTTTCTAAAATCGGGGCCAAACCCGTATTGGTTGCTTCAGATGCTGCAGCCGAGATCAGAGATATTGCAGGATATCTTGACCGCCGGCTTTTTAAAACAAAAAGCAGGGTTGCCTCACTTCAGGTCAGTGCTGACCATCCCATTTATGCAGATTTAAACCCGATTTTATTCCGCTGGGTTATTGAAAACCTGATAAAAAATGCCCTTGATGCCTGTTCAGAAGTTGATCCGGTTATTCAGATATCTTTGTACGAAGACAAGCAAATTGTATTTATTGATGTTTCGGATAACGGAAAAGGTATGCCGAAGAAACTGATGAAGGAAATTTTCAGACCCGGGTTTACAACCAAGCAAAGGGGTTGGGGAATGGGGTTAAGCCTTGCAAAAAGAATTATTCATGATTATCACGGCGGGAAAATCGGGGTGGTACAGAGTGTAGAGGGAAAAGGAACTACATTCAGAATTCAGCTCAAAAAATCTGTATCAGACAAGGAAATACACCGAAGCAAGAAAGATCAGAATCAGGCATAAGGTTAATGCAGCCAGATTCCTTTTTTTATCGAATACAGATTGGGTAGTAATGGCTTTGGGTGAATTTTCAAGAAGACTTGCACTTAAATTCGCCATTTTTTCAGGGTTGGTTAACAGCTCAGTTATTTTGTAGTTAAGTTTGTCTGGAATTTTTACAGATTTACAGTGTTTTGAAAGTAATTCTTTAACTTCCATTTCTGTTTTGTACTCATTTTCACATAAAGGGCACTTGTGAAGGTGATTTTGTAAAGCTAAACAGTCATCATCTGAAAGCCTGTGATCAACCTGCAGAGTGATCAAATCTTGTGCTTCCCTGCAATTTAAAGTTCTAGAGTTCATCTGATTCCGTGGTTTAAGACGTTCAGATAGCTTCCGAAAGAAATCCTCTCGATTTGGCATATTCTGAAAGTTCGTCTTTTAGTAACTTTCTTCCTCTGTGCAACCTGCTTCTAACTGTTCCAACCGGACAACCAACTGTATCTGCTATTTCTTCATAGGTCATCCCCTGAAGGTCGCAAAGAATGACAACGGTTCTGAATTCAGGAGGAACTGACTGAAGAGCAGAGGTTATTGTATCATCAAGGAGATTTCCGAATAATTCTTCTTCAAGGTCATTCGCGTCTGCTGATTCAACTTTAATTGTATTATAAAATTCTTTGATGTCATCGTAATCAACCTTACCTGGCTCTTTCGCCGTTTTGCGGTATTGATTGATAAAGGTGTTTTTCAAAATTCTGAACAACCAAGCCTTGCAGTTTGTTCCGCGTTCAAAACTATCGAAAAAGCGATATGCCTTTAATAATGACTCCTGAAGCAAATCTTCTGCATCTTCTTCGTTTGCCGTCATTCTGAAAGCATAATTGTATAGTGCAGTTAAATGTGGCCTGATTTCGGTTTCAAAATCGTGATGTCTGACCGATTCTGCCTGGGATGAAAGCTGACTGGAGATGATTGCCATATTTTTCCTTAACGTTCAAATAGCTGAAAACGTGCAAAACGTTCATGCAATTATACCGAAACTTTTCGCGGATGTCAATAAATTCAGATTCAATCTGTGAAATATTTTTTCTGTTAGGGATTTCGTACTTTGACACCGTATTATCGAAATATCCGGAGTTTTAGTGAAATCGATCTGGTTACAATTTCTGATGACTGTTTTTCTTCTTTTTGTGAGTTTTAGTGCCGGTGCACAAACGGTTTTGATAAAAGGTACGCTGAAAAACGAAGTGGGGAAAAGTGTAGTTGCAGATGCAAATATCATTGTAGTCGAAACCGGGGAGGGCACATCATCAGATAAAAACGGGCATTTTTCTTTGAAAATAGCAAAGATTAACCCTGCTTTCCATGTGGTTGTTACCCATATTAATTTTATTACCGGAAAATATCTGTTGACTGAATTCAGTAAAATGCCAGTCATCTATCTTAAGCCAAAAATTGTTTCACTTGAAGAAACAACAGTTTTTGGAAACAGAGACGCCTTGAGTAAAACCAAAGATCTTCCGTTTTCCGGGGTATTGCTTAATGCCAAAGATTTTGAAAACGGAGGTTATTCAGGTGCAGCTGATCTGCTTAAAATGGATAATAGTATTCAGGCAGATGAAGATCTGAACGGGAAAAAAACCATTTCAATGAGAGGCGGCAATCCTGACGAAATTTTGGTTTTATATGACGGAATCAGGTTAAACAGAAATTTCGATAACAGCTATGATTTGTCGCAGATTGATCTTCAGGATCTTGAAAAGATTGAAATTATAAAAGGATCTAACTCAGTCCTTTATGGCGCGGAAGCATTTTCGGGAGTAATCAATTTAATTTCAAAGGAGAAACGTGATTATACCGCCAGATTCAGGCAGGAATTTGGTCCTTATAATTCAGGAAAATGGGGCGTTCAGGTTAATCATATTTCAGGACCATGGTCTGTCTCAGGAAGTTACAGGGCCGGTGCAATTAAACGTGAGTTCAATACTGAGATTAAGCCAAATCCGTTGCTGATCAATGAAGAAACCAGCCAGATGGTTACTCTTGGATATGAACTTGATACAGCAAAGGCGGGTAACTCATCTGCAGTAAGGTTGCAGTGGATGGGTTCAGCACTTCAATTTGAAAACCAGCGTGACGATGAGAAAGTAAAATCATCTGAGAATTTAATTTCAGCCAGTTATAAAGGTTCTATCTGGGGTTTCGAAGATTTTAATCTCCGGCAAAGTTTTCACCGTCAATTTGACTCCCAGTCACTTATATTATCAGATAAAAGTGCATCCCGGGTTATGGATGACAAAACGATAGCGTTTTCCTTGAGCAAAAATTCTGAATTTCCAATGTTAGACTGGACTGTTGCAACTCAGGCTGATTTTACTTCACTGAAGATTAACGATCAATCAAGAGAACTGTCGGGTATTTATTCCCAAAAACAAAATACTGTACTCAATAGAAACCATGTTGGAATTGCCTCTATTCTAACTCATTTCCCTGAAATTGGGAGCGGGAAAATTAACCGGGCTGAAATCAGTATAAGTACCCGTTATGACAGGGTAACAGATAAAATAAAGCCTGAGATTTCTGATCAGAAATTAGCTGCGTATTTTAAAGATACAACCGAGGTTTGGGAGTCAGCAGTTTTTAAGTTTTCAACGTCTCTATATGGTTCAAGCAAAAATCTGTTCTATTCTTTGTTTTTAAACATGGGCAAGAATGTAAAATTTCCCTCATTAAATTACCAGATGAGTTTGCCCGGACAAATAATCAGTTCTACGAATAAGGGGAGACTTAAACCCGAAAAAAATGAAAGTATTGAAATAGGGTTAAACATAGGGCGGGATTTTACAGATAATAGTTTGCTCAACGGATGGGAATTTAACTCATGCCTTTTCAGAAATTATTATGAGAATAAATTCAGAACTATTTTAGAACCCGGAACCCTTGTTGCATTTTATGATAATGTTCAGAAAGCCTCAATTGCAGGAATAGAAGCAAACTACATCCTGTACTTTTATACCCGAAAAATTTCTGCAGATGTAGGCGGGTCATATTACTCAATTGATGAAAAACTCGCTTTTCCGTTCAAATCGACCTTTAAAAGAAATCTTTCACTGAAATATGATGACAATGGTTATCATCTTCAGATTTTTTGGTTTTATGAAAGTGAACAGACAGGTTGGATCAGAGGCGAGAAAAACACCCTTGCGGAAGTTGAACTTCCATCCTTTTCTAATCTGGATATCCACGCCGGGAAAAACATTGAGATTAATAACTATAAGGCCTTTATAAATTTAAGTTTCAGGAATATCCTAAAAACAGGAATTCTTTACAACGGACTGGCTCTGAGAGACCAGCGTATTTATCTGACCTTCGGAGTTCAATATTGAGAACCTTTTCAATTTTTATAATTATAAGTTCACTTGCTGCATTTGGGTGTACTGAAAATCCTTTTGCAGACGATAAAAGAAGTATTACAAATGACGGCACTTTTGTTTCAGGGCAGGTTTTGCTGGACAATGAGAGTGACCATTCAGGGGTTTATGTCTGGATCAGAGGGCCTGGATATAATACAAGGACAGATAAAAACGGGATGTTTAAACTTCAAATTCCGAAGGAAGGCGTTCAACCCGGTGCTGCATTTTCAGGGCAATTTACCGTCTATTTTTATCTCTCAAATTTCACAACTGATTCGTTACATCTTACGTTTTTAAAGGGCGCTTTACTTCTTCCGCAGACTGATGTTGATTCTAGAGGGAATTTGAAAAAAGTTATTAAGCTTTCAAGCATTTTTTCAATTACAACTGAGGTCATTCCAAAAATAGTGACGATAAATGATGAGGACTCCTTATTTAATGAGGAGACGAATGAGTGGGAATTTCTGAATAATCTTGATACTGTCAAAATAAAAACAACGTATCAATTTACAAGTGTGGATTATCTAAGTTATCAACTTTATATACCTTCTGATGGGCTGGGGAACCCTATGATCAGCTTAATAATAAGAACAGAGGATAACTCGGTTGAGCGGATACAAAATCTGAATTTTCAAAGGTGGGAAGTTTTTTATCCCAACAGAAATGAAAAAAAAGTTTTCAAATTTACTTTTCCGGTTACTTCTAAGTCAATTGTGTTTCCGAGTACCGACATTCCTCCCGGTGAATATGAATTCAGGCCGGTCATTGCAATAGTAAATACCCGGTTACCAGCTTCGCTGCTTCAGTCATTATGCCCGGGGATTCTGCATCTGCAGCCAGGTGAGTCCTTCATGAACATTCCGGTAAAGCAAAAGACAACTTATTTTACAGTTAAAAGCCTCAACTAATTTTCCGGTTGGCGGAACTGGTAGTATTGGCGGATAAAATTCTGATAGGTACTGTTAAACTGATCGAGATTGCGCTGAAGTTCAATAACTTTTTCAGAAGATTTCTGTTCATATTTCAATTGAAAATCAGACGGTTTAAATTCCTTTTTATTTGAAAATGATTCCCGTTTTTCTTCGAACTCACGTTCAATTGTACTTCGTTGTGAATCAAGCATCCGGCTCAGAATTTTTTGCTGACGTTCAATCACTTTGCTGTCAATATTTTCAATCAGTTCTTTTGATGCTTTTTCCATTTCTTTTTCAACCTGAGAAAGTTGGGAGGCGAGACCTGTGTTTTGCTGGGTTGCCGCTGCTCGCTGCATCAAGTCCTGAAGTTGTTGTCTGATCGCTTCCTGCTGAGCGGCCATTTGTGAAAGGCGCTCCTGCGACGGACCTTGCTTTTGCCCGCTTTTTTTCCCCTGCTCATCCATGACCTGCTGATTGAGTCCTTGTTGCCTGTTGGCCAGGTCTCTCATTTCGTCAAAAAATGATTTTTGCTGATCACCCTGACCGCCCTGTCCCTGTTGCTGGTTAGCTTTCTGAGACATCAGGTTAAGAATGCGATAGATCAAACCATTTACCTGGGTTCGGGCTGCAATGCGGCTTAATTCGGCTGCACCGGTTTGTCCGTCGGCAAATTGAGTTTTTGCCTGTATCATTGAAGTTGAAATTGATTCAAGATCACGGGTTAAGAGCAAACCCAGCTGGGGTTCACGTGCTGCAATGGCGGAGGCTGAATCAGAGATAAACCTAAGCGTTTGGCTAAGCTGATCAGAATAAGAAGCTCCCCATCGTGCCGGATCACGTCCCGGAAGTGGCGTACCGGCCAACTCTGACCATTGATTCGCTTTTAACAGCAATTGTCTGAGCATAGTGAGAATAATCATATTCTGATTTTCCTGAAAGGCCTGCTGCATGTCGCCGGATTTTTTATTCAGTTCCTGAAGTTTTTGGCTAAGTTCCTGAGATTCATTTTTAGCCTGTTCATTTTTTTTCTGGTTTAAGTTGTTCTCAACAGACTTTGATTTTTGAGCCAGTTTATTCTTCTCAAAAAATTCACGGAGTTCGGCCATTTCTTTTTTTGGAAGGTTTTTCTGTTCACTTAGATCAGAGGCTTTCTTTTCCATTTCAGAAACCTGTTTTTCGAGATCTTCAAGTTTGTCTGTCTGAAGATTTTGCTGACTGGCAGCTTTGTCGGTTTCTGGTTGGTCTTTTTGCAGATTGGCCTGAATTTTTTGCTGGTCCTGGGCAAGTTGCCGTGTTTTTTGAGAAAATTCCTCAAATTTCTGTTCAAGTTGCAATCTTTTAACTGTTTCAATGGATTGCTCAAGTTGTTTGTTGAGACTTTCATTATCCATTTTAAGGTTTTTCATTGCTTCAAGAACATTATTTCGGTCAAGCTTGTCCATGCTGTCCTGAAGCCTGTTAAGCATTTCCTGAATTTTAGGGTTCTTTGATTCCTGAATCAGTTTCTGAAGTTCAAGGTATTTTTGAAGTGTTTCTGGAGGAAGTGTTTGAGTTTTGTTCAATTCCTGAAACTGTTTATCCATTTTTTTCTGCAGATCATCCATGTGCTGATCCAGATTCTTTTTCTGATCCTGCATTTTACCGAGTTCAGCCTGCTCTGTAAATGAAAGCTGCCCACCTTTTTTTCTGATGTCGTCCAGATTTTTTTCGATATTTTTTTTCAGAGTTTCAGTTTGCTCTTTCACCTTATTCAGCTCTGAAATGAGAGAGGTTGTGAGTGAATCAGCCTGTTTGAATGATTCATCAATTGTTGGGGTTTCTACAGTAAGAATCTCACTCCAGGTCAGGTGTCCGCCTTGTAAAAACGGATAATTATCTGCCACTCCAATTTTAAATTCAACCCAATCGCCTGGAATGAGGTTTTTATCGGGAACCGGCCAAACAATTGCAGATGAAAAACCGGTGTTAATGGTTTGGGGAGATATTAAGGGGGCAGTAGTCCATAAAGGTTCTATCAGGTCAAACTCAGATCTGATTCGATACTGGATAAGAAAACGGAGGATGCCGTAATCATCAGTTGAAGAAATCCGGAGGGGGATAGTTAGATCACGATTGGTAAAGTCAGAAGCCATTTGAACAGAAATGGTGGGGAATTCATCCTTAATAACTGAAACTGAAAACCACGAAGAATCACGGTTATTCAGTGAATCCCGGTCAGAAATCAGAAATCTAAAACGAAAGTCAGAAAAGACCGGCTGTTCAACCTGAATGGAGGAACCTGAAAAAGAAAGAGGCTGCTTTTTCCATCCATCCAGAATAAATGAAACCGGGTCTTTTGAACTTCCTGCTGTAAGTGAAAGCCGTGTTCCCTCAGGAATACGCACTTGATTGCCATTTTGAAGGGTATGAGTTGCCGACGGCTGCCGGGTATAAACAGGCGGAACCAGAGCCAGTACAAATTTTGAAAGAAATGGACGGTCAACCACTTTTACCGAATAAACATCAGACCTGAACCAATCATTTTGAAGCTGATAAGAAAGATTCTCCTGAAGGTTGGGGTAAGAATAAATCAGATTCCGGTTATCCGGACTTGTAATTTTTTCAGGATTTCCGCCAGATTTTTCAATACTCAGATAAACTGGCGAAGGCGAGTTGAAATATTCTGCATGGATATTAAGCGTATCACCCCGTTCAATTTTAATTGTACCAGGTGAAATTGTAAAGTAAAGATCGGTCATGTGTGCCGATTTGGTCCAGGGAAGCAAAAGATCATGCCATCCTTTGCCAAGAAAGAACAAGCTGGTGAAGAATAAAACCACAAGTACAGCAGAGATGAGCAAAATCCGGTTTTCAGCGGGATTTCTTTTCCTGAGCGAAAGTGGGGTTTCGGGTGAGTCAAATCCGGGTAGAAAATACAAATTCAAGAACTGATTCCGCTGTTGCTGATTCATGGAAGAAAAACCGGAGAGGACTTCTTCAAGTTCAAGGGGTTTGAGTTGCTGTTTAAATTTCCTGACTGACCGCCAAACCAAAAAAGTATAAATGAAAATCAGCACAAGGCAAAGGGACAATAAAAGCGAGAAAAAAGCCCATCTGACACCAACGGGCATGAGCTGATCCTGGAAAAAAACGGAAGAAAGCAAGGCAAGGGCAAAAAGTGAGAAGAAAAACAGACTGAAGGAGCGAAAACGTCTGAGAAGTTCTGCTTTTAGGATAAAGGATTTCAGAAAAGAAGGAATCATTGGCTGATTGCCCATATCACGATATTGGTGCCTAATTTTAAAGCAAGGTCACGGGTTTCAGGTGCGTCATTGTGAACCTCGGGATCTTCCCATCCATCACCCAGATCGGTTTCGGTCGTGAATAAAAGTATCAAACGGTTACCGTCAAAAATACCATAAGCTAATGGAGCTTTTCCGTCATGTTCATGAATTTTGGGTAGCCCCTGGGGAAAAGAAAACCAGGCGGTGTACATCGGATAGGAAGGCGGAATCAGTTTGAGTTCACGGTCAGGAAAAAGATTTTTCACTTCTTTAAAAAAATAGGGAGCCATGCCATAGTTGTCATCAATGTGAAGAAAGCCACCATTTAAAAGAAAAGCCCTTAGATTCCGTCGTTCAGAATCAGAAAAAACAATATTTCCATGTCCGGTTGTGTGGAGAAAATTATATTGAAACAGAGCCGAAGACCCGGCTTCAACGGTTTCGATTCTGGTGTTTACCCTGACTGTAGAATTGGAGTTAACATAGACGGCAAGATTGGGTAAACTGGTCGGATTTGCATACCAGTCGCCGCCACCACCATATTTCAGCAATCCCATTTTAACCTGAGCCAGGCTTTGGCAGGGTAGGGAAATCAGGGAAACGGTCATCCCGAATAAAAGAAGAATTTGTTTCATCATCATATAAAGATTGAATTTACGAAGGAAGGTTCCCAAAAGGAATTTTATGGTGGAAAAGGTGTGAGGTTTGATGGGAATGAAAGAATTTTTTAAACCTGAAATTATGTATTGCAGGCAACAAAATGAACTTTTAAAGTATGATAAAAGGGTCAAGATTAGAAAAAGATTTAAAGATTCGAATGTTGTTGTATTTAACTGTTTATAAGGTTACTTTATAAAATCAGTTAAGTTCCCGTTTTATGAAAGGATTTTGATCATGTGTAAAAAGTTAGTTGCGATCCTGAGTCTCCAATTATTCCTTCTTTATTTTACCAGTTTTGCCGGTAATTATCTGTATGTCTCTGACCCAAGAGGCTGGGGTTCAATTCAAGGCACAATTGAAGCTGCATTGGTTTCAGTGAAACCAAAAGGAATTTACACTGAGGTAGGCCTATACCTGACTTTTTCTGCCCGTGATTGGTATTATAATGCCAGTGACTCTCTTGAAGTTCAGTTTTATTTTGATCTCCCGGAAAATTCAATTGTAACCGATTCCTGGCTTTGGGTAGAAGAAGATATTATCCGTGGGAAAATTATGGATAAATGGACAGCATCAGCCATTTATGAAGATATTGTCAAACGGAGAAGGGACCCTTCCATTCTGTTTAAAACCGGGAAGACAAGTTACAACTTACGTATTTTTCCGATGGTAGCCAGTCAGAAAAGAAAAGTAAAAATAACGTATTTGGTGCCAACACAATGGACGGCAAATAACGTGCTTACCTCTTTGCCAACCGGACTTTTAACGGCCTCCAGATACCCGGTTTCTCCTTTTTACCTTTTAACCTGGCTCAATGAGGAATGGAAAAATCCTGAAATATTGGAATTTCCAGGAATTAATTTTCAAAATTTGTCTGATTCAGCTTTTGGGAATTATATCCGGGCTGATATCCCTTCTGAGGCAGTGAACGGACCCCTGAATTTTTCTGTTGATTCGCCAATGATCAATGGTTTGTATTTCAACTATTTCAAAAAGGGAAATGAAGGAACTTATCAGATGGCTTTATTGCCAGGTAAGGCATTGAATATTTCTGCCCCGACCAAGCTTTCAGTTTTAATTGACTATACATCTTCAAATTCTACTATTCAAAAAGCAGATATTCTGAATCAGGTGAGAGTGCAACTGCATTCCAGTCTTACCGAAAAAGATTCATTCAATGTGATTTTATCGAATCTGACTATTTCCCGCTTAAGTGAGAAGTGGATGAAGGCGGATTCTGCAACTATTGAGACTGTTTTTTCAGGGTTGAATGCGGGGTCTTTTGCCAATTACAGCAATTTGCCAGCTTTATTAAGCAATGGAATTGATTTTATTAAGAAAACAGGAAATGATGGATCCATCCTGCTGATTTCAAATGATAAACAGGTTGGCAGTTATCAGGCTGCAAATCAGCTAATGGCTGACTTGATGAATCTGATGCCTTCAAAAATTCCCATCCACATTGCAGATTATAATGAAAGTTATTCTTACCAATACATTGGTGGCAGATACTATTATGGAAATGAATATTTTTACACCAATTTGTCAAGACAAACAGGCGGCAACTTTTTCAGGAAAGATTACAATAACACATTCCAAGGCTTACTTGGGAGTACCTTTGGCGTCATCAGTGGTTTTATTAATTCCTTTGATCTTCATACCGACGTTGAAAATGGATATTGCTATAGCCGGTATTCATTAACCGGACAAAATAAGACCGGATTTTTAAATCAAACCATCATGGAAATTGGCAAATTCAGAGGAGATTTACCTTTTACAGCTGAAGTTTCAGGAAGTATGGAAAGCCAGGTGTTTTCTCAATCACTTTCTGTGAATGAAAATCAGGCCGTATTGGCGGATAGTCTTTCTGAAGAAGCATGGGCCGGAAACCAAATTCAATTTTTGGAAGCGTTGCCTCAAACCAATAATATCGTGAGTGAAATTGTTGATTTGAGTATAAAGGAAAGAGTGCTTTCTGTCTATTCAGCCTACCTGTGTCTCGAGCCTTCAAGAGGTGGTGAGGTGTGTTATGATTGTATGGATGAATCTGGATTGGTAAGTGTTGAAGATAACCCGGCTCCTGAAAATGGAGATTCTCTTATAAGTGCCTACCCGAATCCGTTTAACAATCAGGTCAGTATTCGAATTACCTTGCCTGAAAGTATGGTGATGGAAAATTTTTCTGCCAAGATTTATAATGTTTTGGGTCAGGTTGTTTATACCTATCAGTTTAATAGATCGTCCAGAGAAAATAATTTGCAATTAACCTGGACCGGGTTGAATGATTCTGGTTCAAGCATGGCATCAGGTGTTTATTTCTTCGTCATTGATCTGCCCGGGAAACGGTATTCACACCGGCTGATGCTGTTGAAATAGGCATAAGGATTAAGGCATAAGGTGTAAGCGGAAATTGAACACCAGACTTTTATTTTGCTTTTACCTTACACCTTAAACCTGTTTTCCCCTAAGTTTGCTCAGAAAAAAATAAAATTGTATCTTTGCAATCCATCTAAAAACGCTCTCGTAGCTCAGATGGATAGAGCGCTTGCCTCCGAAGCAAGAGGTCATGGGTTCGAATCCCGTCGAGAGTACTAAAAGTCTGCCGTAAAAGCAGACTTTTTTTATGCTCCTTGGTTCCCGACTATTTTAATTCTTGTTTTCCGGTTTGATGACTTCCAATTAATGTGAGTCAGCCTCCATCCCATTGCCAATTGGGGGTATTTTCTGCATTTTTGACAAATGAAAAAGACTTCCAAATTTATTCTTCTCCTGATTTCAGGTTTTTCATTTTTTACTGGATGTTCACTCTTCCATCAAAATGAATCACCAAAGGAAATAACCCTTCTTCACTGGAATGATTTCCACTCAACGAATACTTCTTTCCTGATAAAAACTCAGTTGCCTGATACTTCAAAATCTTACCGGGTGAGTGGGTATGCAAACTTTGCTGCTTATCTGGATTCACTAAAAAATGCAAATCCGGCAAACCTGACCTTATTCACAGGTGATGAATTTCAGGGATCTCCGGTTTGTGCAGTCACAAAAGGTGCATCTCAGATTAATCTGATCAGACATCTCAATGCCGATGTGATAACTCCCGGTAATCATGAATTTGATTACGGTGACAGCCTGTTTTTTGCAATGACTGATACGGCAAAACTCCCGATAATCAGTTCAAATCTGCTTAAAAAGTCAGATGGCACCTTATTTTTTCCAGACTATTCCTGGAAGGAAGTGAACGGAATTAGAATTGCTGCCATGGGTGTGATGATGGATGATCTGTACCGCTACACAATGCCCACCCGTATCGGATTGATTACTGTTGAACCCACGGTTCCCGCCATCAGAAAAACAATGGAAAGAGTGAAACGTGAAAAGGGTCAGCCGGATCTCTGGTTGCTGCTTTCTCATTCCGGTCTGGAAGCTGACCGGCTAACGGCAAAACAAATTCCTGAACTGGATGTTATTCTTTCGGCGCATGACCATGAAAAAACGAATCAGCCCATCCGGATCGGGAAAACCCTTATCGCTGAGACAGGTTCACGCGGACAGTTTATTGGTGAGTTGAAACTTCTGTTTCCAGAGGAAAAATCAGATTCACTTCAATTCAGTTACAAACTCATTGAAACCCGTGAAGGTGTTCTCAGGCCAATTGAACCGGTGGCAAAACTGGTCAATGCCTATGAAGACGTTTTGGGAAAAGAACTGAATCAGGTCATTGGTGAATTAAAGGTTTTCTGGCCGTTACCTGAAGCAGAAGAAAGTGGTGCGGCCAATTTTATTACAGATGGACTCATCGAAGCAACCGGGGCTGATATCGGAATCGTTAATGCTGGCGGAATCAGAAAACCAATGAATTCCGGTCAGATTACTGTAAGAGATTGTTGGGAACTGCAACCGTTCAGTAATTTAGTGGTTATGTTTAAACTTTCAGGACGTGAACTCGAAAAGGCCATTTCTTTTTCCATTTTAAATAGTGATACTCCCTTACACTTTGCCGGGATTGAATTAATTCTGAATCAGCATGCCGCCCGGTCTTTTTCATTGGCTAAAATAACCAGAAATGGCAAGCCACTTAATCCTGATCAAATTTATAGTATCGTGACCAATAATTATATCGGGCAAAATCTCAAACGAACGTTTAATCTTGAACAAAATCAGGTTGAAATGTCTGAAACCGGGTTGATAGACAGGGAAGTGGTTGTGGAACGAATCAAAAAAATAAAAATAATCGACACAGTTCCTGATGGCAGAAGACTTCTTATTCAAGTTCCTTAAAAACTTAAAACACTATGCATGACAGTACTCTGCTACAAGACTTTCTGATTTTAATGGCAGTGGTCATTCCGATGGTTTTGCTGGCAGAAAAATTAAAATTTCCGTCACTGATCGGATTTATCGTTGCCGGACTTCTAATCGGGCCGTATTCATTGGGATGGGTTGGGAATATGGAGTCCGTTCAGTTTCTTGCTGAAATCGGCATTATTCTGCTTTTATTTACAATCGGACTTGAGTTTTCAATTGAAAAGATCCTGAGAATTAAAAATTTTCTTCTCCTTGTTGGTGGTGGTCAGGTTGGGTTTACCATTCTGTTAACGGTTCTTGCCGGGTGGATTTTCAACGTCAGTTTAGAGAAAAGTTTGGTTTTTGGATTCATGGTTTCAGTTTCTTCGACGGCCATCATTATGAAAATTCTCGGTCAGCGAAAGGAATTGAATACACCGGTTGGCAAGCTGACTTTAAGTATATCATTGCTTCAGGATTTGGCGATTATTCCCATGATGTTATTGCTCCCGGTTTTGGCAGGTGATGGCCGGGTAGAACCTCTGAAAATTGTTGGAACTTTAGGACTTTCGATTGGCGGAATTGCTGTTATTCTGGTTGGCGCCAGATATTTGGTCCCGAAACTTTTAAAACTGGTAACGGCTTCTGATAACCGGGAAGTCTTTATCATCACTATTATTTTTATCATTTTTTTTATCGCCTGGGTTGGTCATGCTGTCGGTCTTTCACTTGCTCTGGGAGCTTTTCTTGCCGGTCTGATTGTGTCTGAATCTGAATATTCGCATCAGGTCCTGGCTGATATTTTCCCCATGAAAGATGCCCTGACTTCTCTGTTTTTTATTTCCGTCGGGATGCTGTTGAATCTTTCTTTTTTCGCTGAACACTATCTGATCATTATTGCAATGGCAGTGGCGATTGTTTTACTCAAGACTATAGTTGTTGCCATTCTTGCCCGTCTTCTGAACTATCCGCAACGGATCGGAATTGCCGTTGGACTTACCATTGCCCAGATTGGTGAATTCAGTTTGGTAATCGCCATGTCAGCAAAAGGGCTAAATCTTCTCGGCGATTTTGATTATCAGGTTTTTCTTGGGGCAAGTATTCTGACCATGCTTGCTGCACCTTCACTTCTGGTTTATGCCAATCCGATTGGATTCTGGATTCAAAAGAAAATGCATAACCGTGCCATGATTACGTCTCCGTTGAGAGTTTTGTCATCCATGGTTTCGGCAGATAAACTTGACTCAGGAAATGAGGGAAAAAAACTCAAAGGTCATGTCATTATTATCGGATTTGGTAAAACCGGTCAGCATTTATCATACGTTTTACAGGAAACCGGAATTCCGTTTGTCATTTCAGAACTCCAGCATCAGCGGTTCAGTCTGGCAAAAAGCCTCGGATACCGTACGGTTTTTGGTGATTCAACCACCACTGAAATTTTGGATCAGCTTGTTATTCATGATGCTTCTGTTCTTGTTATTAGCACTGGAGAGTTTTATTCAACGATGCGGATTATCAAAGTGGCCAGACCGGTAAATCCGGGACTTCACATTCTGGCCCGGACCCGTTACGTGAGTGAACTGGAACAATTGTATGAAGCCGGTGCCGATCAGGTTATCCCTGAGGAATTTGAAACCAGTATTGAGATCTTTTCACGGACTCTGAGATATTTCCATATCCCACGAAATGTGATTTCTTCGCAGATTGCCATCATCAGAAAAGAACGGTACGGAACCATGCGGGGTCAGGCGGTAAGCAAGGAAACGCTGGGTCAGCTTCCTTACATTCTGGCAGCAACCACGACCGAATCTGGGGTCATTCTCGATACATCGCCGGTAGCCGGTAAAACCATCGAGGAATCCGGGTTAACCAGTATTGCCGGAATTCATATCATTGCAGTTGTTCGGGATGGAAAGTCGATAAGTTCACCAGATTCATCTTATCGGTTTGAACCTGGTGATGTAGTCGTGATGATCGGGAACCATGCAGAAATTGATGCTGCATTGGGTATTCTTGGAACGGATCTGATTTCCTAGAAATCAAATAAATCTTCGAACATACTTTTCTTCTTGTAGGGTTTGTGGTAACCGGGTTGCTGATATCCCGGCTGTTGATAACCCTGATTCGGGAAATTCTGTGCCGGTCTTGCAGGAGGAGCCTCAACTTCGTTCACAGATCTTTCGATAATCTTATCCAGCTCACCACGATCCAGCCAAACGCCACGGCATTTCGGGCAATAATCAATTTCAATTCCCTGACGGTCGGTCATAACCAGATTTACTTTGCAAACGGGGCAATCCATATTTCCTCCAGATTTTCAATCCGAACAATGAGTTGGTTTTGATTGTTCCCAATAAAAAAACCCGGGAATTGCTTCACCGGGTTTTTTAACAAGACAAAAACAAAAAGAAAATTAAGCGAGTTTGTCGCAGTTTTCTTTAACATGTTCTGCAGAAAGTTTCAGTTCAGCCAGTTCAGCTGCAGAAAGTTTCAGTTCGAGAACTTGTTCGATTCCGGCTTTACCCAATTTAACAGGTACACCAACAAACAGATTATTGATTCCGTATTGACCATCAAGAAGAACGGCGCAAGGCAGAATTCTCTTCTGATCTTTTACGATGGATTCAACCATTTCAACTGCAGAAGCTGACGGTGCATAGTAAGCAGAACCGGTCTTCAGGTAGTTAACGATTTCAATTCCGCCCTTACGGGTACGGTCAACCAAACGATCGATAGTTTCTTTATCCATCAGTTCAGTAATAGGAATACCGGCAACAGTTGAGAACCGTGGAAGGGGAACCATGTCATCTCCGTGTCCGCCAAGAACCATGGCATTCACGTCACGGGTAGAAACCTTCAATTCTTCAGCAATGAAAGAACGGAAACGGGCAGAATCAAGAACACCGGCCATACCCATAACACGTTCTTTAGGGAAGCCAGATTTGTTGAAAGCCACATAAGTCATAGCATCCAACGGATTGGAAACCACGATGATAATAGCCTTAGGAGAATATTTTGCAATGTTTTCGGTAACGGAACCCACGATTTCAGCATTTTTGTATAACAAATCGTCACGGCTCATACCAGGTTTGCGGGCAAGTCCGGCGGTGATAACAACAACATCAGAACCTTCAGTTGCTTCATAGGTTGTGGTACCAATCAGTTTGGAATCAAACCGCTCAACAGGAGCAGATTCCCACATATCAAGGCCTTTGCCCTGAGGAATTCCGTCAACAACGTCAACGAGTACAACTTCGTTTGCAAGTTCTTTTTCGGCAATGCGCTGAGCAGCAGTTGCTCCAACGTTTCCGGCACCAACAACGGTAATTTTCATTTGCTTTATCCTTTAGTTAAGTAATTTAATAACGAGGCAAAGTTAGGAATTCCGGACTTAATTTTGAAATTGAGTGACGGTCACTAATTAAAAAATAATGATCATAAGGTATTTTATTCCCCGGTTTAAGCGTTTAATCCTCCCCATTTATCATTTCATCCCATCCAAACAGTTTCAATGAAACCGGTGGCTGATCTTTGTCGTAGAACCAATCACGTTTCAAATCAAAAGGATAAAAAGATGAAAATAGCATATTTAGCACTGACGTTTTTTTTATTGGGTTTTTCAGTTCAGGCCCAGGATTCACCGAAGACTTTAATCAGTCTGCATGACCTTCGGTTCTCAGGTTGCGGAGGTCCGTCAATTCACGGAACCATGGTAAACGGCGAAAAGGGAGTACTTTTTGGCGGATATGGCGGGGTGATGCTGAACCAAACCATTATTCTTGGTGGTGGCGGATGGGGATTGGTCAATAATATCAGAGCTGATGATGCGGTTCAGGCATTGAACCCAGGGAATACTCAGTATATCAGGTTTGGCTATGGTGGATTTTATATGGAATATGTTCACAATCCGCTTGATCTGTTTCACTTTTCTGCTTCAACTTTGATTGGTGGTGGTGGCGTTCTTTATTCACATGATATGAAGGAACCTGATGAAAAAGATGGAAACCCATTTTTCGTTATTGAACCCTCATTGAATGCAGAAGTAAATGTGACTGATTTTCTCAGAACCAATATCGGGATTTCGTACCGTTGGGTGAACGGACTCGACATGCCCCACCTGACAAATGCTGATCTTTCTCAGGTTTCAGTGAATCTGAATTTTAAATTCGGCTGGTTTGGTCCGGGAAGTTATGCAGGGTCAGGACATGAGGATGATGAAGACTGATCTTTAAAGGTCACAAAAAAGGCTGTCTAAAACGGACAGCCTTTTTTGTTTGTGGAAAAACAGAAAAACAATTTTCTCTTATTCTTTAACCCAGATTTTCACCGATTGTGCAGGTAGGGAAAGATCAACCGATTTTCCGCCGGAAAGAAACTTGTCTGATCCGCCAACTCCTTTAACGTGGTTGACCTCGTTCTCATTGGCAATCAGTTTCCATTTTCCCTGTGGAAGAGAAATACCGCTGAAGGTATTGGCTTTTGTTTCAGAATTCACCAGAACAAAAACCTTTTTATCAACGACATAACCTATTAAATATGGATTTGACGGAGTGATAAACTGATAGTAATCTGCCCCGGGCATGGTTGCTGTTCTGAAAATCTTACCGGTTTCACTCATTCGGAGGGCAATTAATCCACGCCAGTAAGCATTCATGTTCAGGTAATCATTGGCAGATTTTTCACCGGGGAAGTAAGAACTTTCATCAGCACGGGTTTTACCCAGATCATCCCAGATAAACAGGTTGGCTTTTCTGAGCGTATTGGTGTCCCGACGGCCGTTGAACCAGATTTTTCCCGTTTTTGTGGTTCCTACTTTTTCAGTTGTGGGTGCCACTCCCTTCGAGCGCATAAACTCAGATCCGCCATGAAGAACAACCGGACCCAAAGAAGTGAAGAGTAAAGCTGCTGCAATTTTGAAGGAACCTTCATCCACACCCAGTCTGCCGTCATAATTTTTTGCAGCAAGCTGATCGGCCAAAGCCCAGTTGTCGTGGATGTCGAGATAATTGATTCCACGGTTTGGCTGACGTTCTTCAGGGAAGCCATTATTCAGAGCCAGGATGACATTTTTCCGCATGGTTGTATCACCGCCTGCAAATCCTTTTACGTTCACCTTTCCGTTCGGATCAAAGAATGACGGACCTTTGAAAGCATTCCGGGCATCATCCTGGAAAAAAGTAAGAGGAGCATCAACTTTATACCAGTCCCAGTCTGGATTCGCTTCAAAATCAGGATCCTGGCTGGCAATCCAGGGTTCACCATATACAATTTTATCTTTTCCGATTGCATCAACAAAAGCAGTCAGGGTTTGCTGATCGGTCTGTCCGGCAAGGTCAATCCGGAATCCGTCAACACCAAATTCGTCAATCCAGTGTTTGGCCTGATCAATCATCCATTTCTGCATCATCGGGCGGTTTTCAGATTTGGTTTCATTCCCATATTCGCCGATTAATTTTCCGTTTTTTGTACGGTAATGATAAACCGGATCCAGAACTGAAAAATTAAAAAACATCGTCCGGCCATCCATGTTTTCACCGGTGTGGTTAAACACATAATCCACAATCACAGCAATTCCCTTATCATGAAACGCCTGAACCAGATTACGGAATTGGTCACGTTCTGCACCAGGTTCGGTTCCCCGCTGGCGATACCGGCTTTCGACAGCAAAAGCAAAAGTGGTACGGTAACCCCAGTCATAATTCTCTAGATTTACACCCTGTTCAGTAAAAAACGGATCATCTTTAAATGCTTCCTGCCATTCTGCATCCGGAAAGTGCAGATATTCCTGCATAGGCATGAGGTGAACCACGTTTACACCCAGATCAACAATATGATCAAAACCGATTTTCTCGCCTTTTTTATTTTTCAATCCGGGTAAAACCATTGCCGGAATAGTTCTTTTCAGGTCATCTGAAACCGGCAATTTTTCGGTAAAATCCTGCACGTGGATTTCGTAAGCAACGACATCCTGCATGGGCGGAATTCCCTTTTTTAGCGGGGTTGCAGGAACGGTACGATACCAAACCCGGGCCTTCCCCCAGGTATCAAGACTAACTCTGGCATAAGGATCATTGATATGAACTGGATTTGCCTCATAAAAATGGTTCCCGGGTTCATCAGGACCGTGAACGGTGAAATCGTAGTAAACACCTTTCAGATCGCCGGGAAGAATTGCTTCCCAAACTCCCTGATCATCGACTTTCATATCAACGGTCTGATAGGCAGATTTATCTTCATTTTGTTTGTATAGATACAATTTAACAAGATCTGCCCGTGGGGAAAAAATGCGGAAAATGGTTGACTTTTTATCATCAGAAACGTTTGCACCCAATTCTTTGGGTGAATACAGATTCCTGAACCAACCATCAAAAGAAACCATACACTTTAAATTTGAGGCAGGAATTTCGAGATAATAAACCCGGCGGATATCAAGTTCTTCACCCGGAACAATCAGAGTTTGGATTGCCGTATTGGGTTTTACAGCTGCAACAGGGATAACACGACCTTTTGCATCGGTAATTTTATAATCAGCCGGATTTAGCGACCGTTCAAAATTGTCGCCGGAGATTTCTGCCCAAATGGCCCGTTTATTCTGAAGTTCTGCTTTTAACGTGGCTGGTTTGATTCCACGCATGAAAATCAGATTATTTCCTTCATTGTTTGGTGCTGTTGAATGCGGATCAAGCCAGGTTCCGTCATTTGTTCTGAATTTAAAAGGAGACGAAACGCCGATATTTCTGAATTCAGGATTGGGAAAGCCGACTATCCAGAGTTTTCCGCCATCAACAGATTTCATAATCCGTGATTTATCATTCATGTCGTGACTCCAGCCGGCAAAGGCACCGGTCACGACTACTTTTTCTACATTTTTTTGTCCGTATAATTCAGTATCAAATAAAAACCAGGTAGTATCAGCCCGATACTCATACCCCTGGGCAATGGAAGACTTTGAAAAAGTCTGTGCAGAAGCACCGGTTTGAATAAAAAAAACCGATAAAATAACACTGAAAAGAAAACGTGAAGCCATGTCAGGTCTCCGGGTTGTTGTTGTTCCCGAATATAGTGATTTTATGGAAAGGCTTCCAATCTTAAAATGCAAGTGACAAGTTACATTGGACGAGAGACGGAATGGTTACTGGTTACAGATTACGGGTCACAGGGGTGACGTGAACCGAACAGGTCACAGCATAAAGTCCCCCTTTGAAGACGAAGTTCCTCGAACACTTTCGGGAGGGGAACAGCGAAGCTGGGGGGATGTTTTCCTCAATTAGGGGCAAGTCAGGTGGATTAAAAGTGAGAAAATTCTGCGTGATCGTTAAAAACAAAAGATTTTTTTACTTTTTCTGATTAAAAATCCAAACGAACTAAATTCGTTAAGAATGAACATTGTCGAAATAAAACACACCATAGTGAGAATTTAACCAAATAATAAATGAAGACAATCTCGTATTAACCTGTTTGTGCCGAATAATATTTTTGACATTGGCGGATAACCAAATTATCTTTGTTAAAAGAGTGACTTTCGGATGATTATTCTGATTTCACTTCCAAATAAAAAGTCAGCCGGATAGGATTAACGGAAGGACTGAAAAACAAACCCCGGTTTTATCAGCACTATACTGCTATCCAAATAAAAAAACGAATCAGGCATACTCCTCCAAGAACAATGCCTTCACGGACCGGCCGGGTCAAAAAGATGTCCGGCGGTCTGTGGAAAAGAAAAACCCATGAAAATCACACTCAAACGACAAGATGATGCCTTTCACCTGATTGCAACCAATGAACTTGGCAAAGAAGTTCATATTGATGCTGGTCCGGCACTCGGCGGACATAATTTGGGTGCACGTCCGATGGAACTTTTAATTATGGGACTTGGCGGATGCAGTTCAATTGATGTGATTTCCATCCTGAAAAAATTCAGACAAAATCTTGAGGACATTCAGGTTACGATTGATGCCGAACGTGAACCCAACGTTGAACCTTCACTGTTTACTACCATCCATGCCCATTACTCCCTGACAGGAAATCTGGATAAAGATAAAGTTGAAAGAGCTCTGAAACTTTCCATTGATAAATATTGCTCGGTCGCCCGTGTTCTTGAGAAAACTGCTACGATAACTTACACTTACGAAATTCTCCCCGGAGTTTCAAAGTGAGTAAAAAACCATGGGAATTTGAAACCAAAGCCATCCGGAATCAGAGCAAACGGACGGAAAGCCGGGAACATTCTGTTCCGCTTTACCTGACCTCCAGCTTTGTTTTTGAAGATGCAGAGCAAGCCCGTGCCCTTTTTGCAGATGAAATTCCGGGAAATATTTACACCCGCTTTTCTAACCCGAACAACACTGAATTTGTTGATAAAATCTGTGCCCTTGAAGGAACTGAAGACGGAATTGCAACTGCATCAGGCATGTCTGCCATATTCACGACTTTTGCTGCCCTGTTGAAAACCGGCGATCATATTTTGGTTTCCCGGTCTGTATTCGGTTCAACCCATCAGATTCTCACTATGATTCTGCCAAAATGGGGAATCACTCACACGTATGTGGATATTGCTTCACCCGAAACCTGGGAAGCAGCCATTTTGCCTTCTACCAAACTCTGTTTTGTAGAAACGCCATCCAATCCGGCTCTGGATATTATTGATCTGGAGTGGCTTGGCAAACTCTGCAAAAAACACAATATTCTTCTGGCGGTCGACAACTGTTTTGCAACGCCGTATCTGCAGCAACCGGTTAAGTTTGGTGCTGACCTGATTATCCATTCTGCAACCAAGTTTATTGACGGTCAGGGACGTGCAATCGGTGGCGTAGTTGCCGGACCCAAATCCATTATTAAAGATATCCGGTTTTTTGCCCGTCATTCGGGTCCATCTCTGTCACCTTTCAATGCCTGGCTGCTTTCAAAAAGTTTGGAAACTCTGGCCGTTAGAATGGACAGACATTGCAAATCAGCTCTGGAAATTGCAGAATGGCTTGAAACCCACCCAAAAGTAGAAAAAGTGATTTATCCGTTTCTGCCTTCTCATCCTCAATTTGGGCTGGCAAAGAAACAAATGAAACTTGGCGGCGGAGTTGTGAGTTTTATTGTGAAGGGCGGAATTGAAAAGGGCCGTGATTTCCTGAATGCGCTTGAGATGCTTTCTCATTCTGCAAATCTGGGTGATACCCGAACCATTGCAACTCATCCGGCATCAACGACACATTCGAAATTATCAGATGCAGAACGGGCAGCCGTTGGGATTTTACCGGGTTTGGTGAGAATTTCTGTGGGGCTCGAACACCCGGAAGACATCAAAGCCGACATCAGCCAGGCACTGAATGCCTAACCGCTGAGGCGCCGGGAACGCAGAGAAATACAAAATATTTACCATTTTATGTCATTCCCGCGAAGGCGGGAATCCATTTTTAAACATTGAACAGGAAATACTGGATTCCCGCCTTCGCGGGAATGACATTGCCAAACTCACATTAGCCTTTAAAATTTAACCTTTAACCTTTTTAAAAATCCTATGTCAGTAAAAACAATTTCTGTTTCCGAATTAAAAAAATGGATCGATGAAAAAAAAGACTTCCAGCTGATCGATGTTCGGGAGTCGAATGAGCACACTTTCTGCAATATTGGTGGTGATCTCATTCCTTTAAGCACAGTACTGGTTCAGAAAAACCGGATTTCAAAAGATAAGCCCGTGGCTGTTCTGTGCCGTAGCGGGAAAAGAAGTGAAATGGCGATTCAGCAACTGGAATCTGCTGAAGGATTTACCAATTTATATAACATTGAAGGCGGAATTCTCCGCTGGTCGGATGAAATCGATTCATCCGTTCCCAAATATTAAAAAAGGAGTTTACAATGGCACAAGCCTGCCCCGTTGCATTACGTACCATCGATCAGAATATTGTCCGTCTGAATGCCGGACAGATTGCGATCTGGCTTTTCGGATTTCTGATCACCCATTCCTGGATTATTCCGGTTTTTCTGGCTTATGATTTTGCTGTTCGTCTGGCAAGAAAACCGGCCTTCAGTCCATTGAATCAGATCAGTCTGCTGGTGAAAAAGTCATTTTCTATTCCCGCCGATTTGGCTGATGAAGCACCAAAACGGTTTGCAGCCACGTTGGGTTTACTTTTCTCACTTACAACAGCAGTTCTGGCCATTTTCGGATTTGGTTTTTCGGCAATTGTTGTAGCCGTTTTATTTGCATCCTGTGCCTTCATTGAATCGGTTCTCGGGTTTTGCGTGGGATGTTTCGTGTATCAGATTTTTCAGAAATTCGTGAAATAGATTTAGGTAATTATTTTTTTATAATTAAACTTCGTGGATTCCCGCCTTCGCGGGAATGACATTTCTCTCAGAATAGCTAAAAATACGAATTTGTCATCCCCGCGAAGGCGGGGATCCAGTATTTTACCTTTTAAAATTTCCCTTTTTTCTTCACTTTCCCTGCATTTTCTTCCACTTTAAACTTCACCATTCTGACGATTAAATCAACCGGCAACGGTTTATCCAACGGAAACTGAACGGCTCCTTTCGACCATTTGTATCCTGCAAGTTCCTTTTCAAAAGCCTTTATTCCGGTTCCGGTCGGGTAAAAACCGATATGTTTATCGTATCCAGCAAAATAAACAACAGGTCCGTTCAATTTATAAGCCGGCATTTGGTAACTGATTCCTTCAGTTGCTTCCGGAATCGTTTTGCGTATTAAAGACCGGAGTTCTTCCAGTAATATCTGAGTTTTTTCCGGAAAAGAGGAAATGTAATCATCAACGGTTGCCTCATGGTTTAACTTCATTTTTTCTCCTGACCGGAATCCAGATTTCTTCTTCGGAAGCCGGGTCGTCATTTTTATATTTCTCACCCAATAGTTCAAAATGCGGACGGTTATCAAGTTCATAGTCTGATCCCGGCAACCATTCCCCAAAGATAAATCCAAAGATTTTGGGTCCGTCACTTGCCGGTCCCCGATGAAGAAAAACAGCATATAATCCTTCAGGAATGGTCATGGATTCCATCCCGTCCGGAATATAATCAAAGTCAGAAACCTCAGCCGCTGCCCATTTCACAAAAACGCAGCCCGGATTAAAATCCCCCGAAAAATAATCTTCGCTGTAAACCTGTAAAGAAAACAAATCGGTTCCGGTTTTGTTCTGAATTTCATTTCTCCGGGGCATAAAACTGCGCCAGAGTTCACCGGTTCTGTTTTGGGTTAACGACATGGATAGCCATTTGCCGATGAGTTTGGTTTCTTTCAGGATTTCAAATCTGGGTGACATAAGTCCTTTTAATATTTGTGTGCTGTACAAATAAAATTAAAAAACGGCTCAGGTTCAAACCAGCTGGACTCCGTATTTCGCTGGCGGGATTGAACGGCAGAAGGCAATGGTTACAAATTTTCACATTTTTACCTTATCTTTTGAAGAGAAGGAGTCTGCCATGTACCGATTAATAGTCATCCTGATTCTGGTTTTGGTTTCAGAATTGGTTTTTTCCCAGGTCCGCATTCACAAACATCTCAACACAGAAAACGGCCTGGTTCAGTCACAGGTTGCCACCATTTTTGAAGATTCAGATGGGTTTCTCTGGTTTGGAACCTTTGGCGGACTCAGCCGGTGGAACGGATATGACTTTACCAATTTTCAGACACAGGATGGACTTGCCGGAAACCGGATTTCAGCAATTGTGCAAAAAAATGATGGAACTCTGATTTTCGGAATTGATGGTGGTGGTGTTTCCACTTTTAAGAATGGAAAATTTGATACGCTTTCAATTAATCCAAATCTTGCAGGACAACCGGTTACAACCTTGTTTCTTGATTCTGCTCAAACGCTTTACATAGGTACTTTCGGCGATGGAATCTGGGTTTTGCCAGCATCCGGCGAACCCCGCCACCTGACCACGAAAGATGGACTTAGCTCTGATAATATCTGGTTTATTACTCAGGATAAAACCGGCACCACCTGGATTGGAACCGATGGCGGCGGACTTATCGAATGGAAAAACAACTCGTTTAAAATCCACAAAAAAGGAAACGGATTTGGCGGAGATCTGGTCAGGTCAGTTTTTTCACATCCGGATGGTTCACTCTGGGTTGGATTTATGGGTTCAGGTCTTTCCGTTCTGAAAGACGGAAAATGGATATCATTTTCAACCCGGGACGGACTTGCAGGAAATACAGTTTGGTCAGTTTCTTCCCTTGATGACGGCACGGTTCTGATCTGTACAGATTCCGGTGTTTCTGAATATAAAAACGGAGTGTTTTCAACCCTTTCGCAGAAAAACGGACTTTCCGCTAAGGAAATTTACACGGTTTTTGTATCAAAAAATGAAACCGTCTATTTCGGTACAAGCGGTGGTGGGGCTGATATCTATCAGCCTGAAGAAATGGTCAGTTATTCAAAAGAAATTGAAGAAAGTACGATTCTGGGTGTGGCTGAAGGACCGGATGGAAAAATGGTTCTGGCCAGTTATGGAAACGGTGTTTTCGTTTTGGATAAGGACAGGTTATCAAAAATTGGCTTGTCTCAGGGGCTTCCGGATTTGACGGTTTGGTCTGTTTCAGCCGGGGAAAGCGGAACTCTCTATTTCTCAACGTCTGATGGCCTTGGCATCTATTCAGCCGGAAAAATCAAATCCATAAGAAAAAAAGATGGTTTGGTTCATCAACGGGTGTATTCTTCCCTTGAAGCACATGATGGAACTGTCTACATCGGAACCAGAAAAGGTGTCAATATCCTTAAAAACGGGAAAATCACACAGCCGGAAAGTGATTTGCTGAAAAATACGATCATCTGGTCAGTAAAAGAAGGTCCCGATTCATCGTTGTTTTTCTGCGCTGACGGAAATGGTTTGGTTATTCTGAAGGATGGTCAATATTCTTCCGTTGGAAAAAAAGAAGGCGTCCGGGGGGATTACATCATTTCGGCGTTACAGGCTTCCGACGGAAAATTGTACATCGGAACTGACGGCAACGGACTTACTATTCTGGATCATGGCAAGGCGGAATATCTGGATGCAAAATCGGGTTTAACAGACAATACCATTTACAACATTCTGGAGGATAAAAACCGGAACATTTACCTGACAACGAACATGGGAATTAACATCCTGGTCAATAAAAACGGGAAACGGATTATCAGAACCCTGATGAAATCTGACGGACTCGTTTCGAATGAGCAGAATCTGGGTTCGTCCTTTATCGCTTCAGACGGAAAAATATGGTTCGGAACGATATCCGGACTTTCTGTTTACAATCCAGAAAAAGACAAGGAACCGGTTTTTCCACCCGGAATGAAATTAACCGGACTTATGCTTTACGACCAACCCGTTGAGAAAACTGAAAATGTAATCTTTTCCTGGGATCAGAATTATCTCAAGTTCGGATTTGTCGGACTTGATCTTCCTTCACCCCAAAAACTCACCTATATCTGGCAGCTTTCCGGTGTTGATAAAAAGCCAATGACCGGGAAGGAACGGCTGATTCAGTATACCAATTTGAGTCCGGGTACTTACACCTTTGAGGTGATTGCAGTGAATGAATGGGGAATAAAAAGTGAACCGGTTAAGTCAACTTTTGAAATTCACCCGGCCTGGTGGAAAACCTGGTGGTTTATTTCTCTGGCTGTCATTTTGTTTGTTCTTCTTGTTTCCTGGCTGATTTATAACCGGGTGCAGCAATTACTGGCCGTTGAACGGCTCAGGGCAAAGCTGGCGGCTGATCTTCACGATAATATCGGATCAAGTCTGACTGAAATTTTTTATCTGACCGAGTTCGGAAACCAAAGTTTGAAACAAAATGATGCAGAAGCGGCAGCCGGAAACTTTGCAAAAATTGGCCACCTTTCCCGGGCTTTGGTTAAAAGTATGAGTGATATTGTCTGGCTGGTTAATCCCTCCAAAGACTCGCTTTATGATCTGATTATCAGGCTGAAGGAATCGTATGAAGATTTGTTTGCTGCATCGGGTGTTGGTTTTAAAACTGAAAATATCAAAGTGCTGGAATCGGTTCATTTGAGCATTGAATACCGGCAGAATTTATTTTTGATTTTTAAAGAAGCGATAAATAATAGCCTGAAATACAGTCAGGGTACCGAAATAAAACTGGATGCTGATTTGTCAGGTAAAAATTTAACCTTGGTTTTAACTGACAATGGGAAAGGATTCAATATTTCAGAAGAAACTTCAGGAAACGGTTTGAAAAATATAAGAAGCCGGGCTGAAGATTTAAAAGCCAAACTCGAAATCGTTTCTGTGCCGGGAAAAGGAACAGTGGTGAAATTTGAGGGCAAAATTTAAGCTTTTATGAAACACCGACCGGGAGGTTGGAGTTACAGGGAATCAGTAAACCAAGTTTTTAAAAGGTCTAAAAGTGATAACAGTTATTTTGGTCGAAGACATTGCCAACATCCGGAACGGAATTCAAATGCTGATCAACGGTACACCCGGATTTAAATGTACGGGTGCATTTCCGTCCTGTGAAGAAATGCTTGAACAATTACCAAACCTCGATGCAAATGTGGCGTTAATGGATATTGGTTTGAAAGGAATGTCAGGCATTGAAGGAATTAAAAAGCTGAAGCAGATCAAACCAGGAACTGACGTTCTGATACTCACAGTTTATGAAGACAACGAAAAAATATTCGATGCACTTTCTGCAGGTGCCTGCGGATACCTGACCAAACAAACTCCGCCATCAAAACTTCTGGATGCAATCAGAGAAGTGACTGAAGGCGGGAGCCCGATGAGTGCATCTATTGCCAGAAAGGTTGTAACTGTATTTCAAGAAAAAAAGTCAGCGCCAAAATCAGACAATTCTATTGATCTGACTTCACGGGAAAAAGAAGTTTTAACCGGTTTGATTGATGGAAAAAGTTATCAGGTTATTGCCGATTCGCTTCTGGTTAGTATTTCAACGGTCCGGTTTCATATCAAAAACATTTATCAGAAACTTCATGTTAAATCCCAAACTGAAGCCGTTTCAAAAGCACTTCGGGAAGGACTGGTTTAGGTAAAAGGTTAAATTTTAAAGGCTAAAGGTTTAATAGAATCAGGGTCACTGAATCCCTCCAGCGTTTGTGCAAATCTTATCCCGCCTATCCACTGTGTTCTCCATCACTTTGCCTGTATGATCATACAGGATTATATCCAGTAAACTTTTATTTTTACCTATCTATCCAGTTACCCGGATACTTTACATCTCCGATTTTTGTATAAAAACCGGAGTATCTATGAAAAAGTGGTTTTTATCTTTCCTGAAGACTTTCGCAAACAGAAAAAAGTCAGCCCGCCAGGAAATTGAATCCGGACTTAAGCGTCAGGAAAGTATTTTAAATGAACTCACAAGGCTGAACCTTCAAAGCCTTGAAGCTGAGAAATGATTTCAGATAATAAAATTAAAAACACCACGGGGGAACACAATGTCTAAATTGCTACTTTCTTTTGTCATTCCAGTATTTTTCTTCTTTGCATCAACACTGGTTTTGGCCCAGACTACCCACCAGGTTTTTGATGGTGAAAGTATTCAGGCTACCATCGATGCCGCCGCCGCCGGTGATACCATACTGGTTGGAAAAGGAACCTACACAGGGTCACTGATGGTCAGGAAAAAAATTCATTTGGTTGGTGCTGATGACCGTGACAGTATTTTCATTCTCGCTTCCGGAATCGGCGTTTACTTTGACACAGGAAGCAATGGCAGCAGCATCAGAGGATTTACCATTACCAGTTCAGGTGAGCATGGCATTTATGTTCACCATATCGGGCAAACTGACCCATTTTTAATTCTGAATAACCGGATAATAAATTGCGCAAAAGACGGCATTTTAACAGGAAACTGGTTCAATCAGATCGTTAATTTTCCGGCTGTGGTCATTGCAGACAACTTGATCAGCGGGAATAAAATTGGTATTGATACCAATAGCGATCCTTACTTCACCATGACCGGAAATGTCATCAGTTTTAATGACAGTATCGGGGTTGATAATTTTTGTGGGACATCTGCCGGCGATTCAATTGTGTCGAACGGTGACGGAGATGGGTTCGGGATTGAACTTCTCGAAGGCGCCTGGCTGACAGGTGGAGCGATTTCCGGCAATCAGGGTAATGGCATTTTAATAAATGATGCTGATAAAGCCTACCTTTACGCAAACCGGATTTCAGAAAATACCGGGAACGGTATCAAAACAAATGGTGCCGGAAATCTATCCTGGCAGGTCGGGAATAATCTGATTACCGGAAACGGCCAGAATGGTATTTTGATCACTTATGACTGCCACCCGAGTTTATTTTCCTATGGCGTTTTCTTTAATAATGTGGTTTCAGGAAATACAGCTGATGGGATTTTGTTTGATGAAGTTTGGTTCAGCGATGTGATTTCAGGTGAATTTACACTCAGCAACAATATTATTTCAGAAAATGGTGGTGCCGGAGTCAACAGGGTGATGAATAGCGATGTTTTTACTGTTTCAGATGTGAACCTGATTTTTAATAACGTTTATAATAATACCGGCGGAAATTACCTGAACGGATTTTCTTCAGGATATCAGGAATTATCTTCAGATCCCTTATTCGTAAATGCTGCCGGGTCTGATTTTCATTTATCGCCCGGTTCACCCTCAATCAATGCCGGTCAGCCTTCAGATGCCTATTCTGACCTCGACCTAAGCCGGAATGATCAGGGTATTTACGGCGGTTCGTATGCATATGATCAGTATCACGGCAACCCGGTTGGGGCCCGTCTCATTAAACTAACGCTGAGCAACAGGTTTGTCCGCCAGGGTGAAACCATCACCATTCAGGCACAAGGAATTGCCCGCTAAGGGGGAAAATATGAAACCATTTTTTTCCTTTCTGATGATTGCATTTTTCACCTTTCCGGGATTTTCCCAAACGGTGGAAAAAGCTGAATATTATCTGGATTCGGATCCCGGTCAGGGAAACGGAACTGCGCTTATGGCAACCGACGGCAATTTTGGAGATCTTACTGAGCGCCTTGCCGGTGAACTTTCATCCCTGCAACCCGGACCCCATCTTTTGTCCGTCCGGTTACAAAATTCAAATAATGAGTGGTCACCAAGTGTTTCAAGTGTGATCTATTCGAATGATGAGCTTTCTTCTGCGTCAGAAAATGTTCTTTCGGTCTCAATGGCTGAATATTTTATTGATTCAGACCCGGGTGAAGGAAACGGAACTCTGCTAACCATTGAAGAATCAGAATTTGGCGATTTTTTTAAAGTTATGTCGGGAATGGTTCAAACCAGTGTCCTTTCACCCGGACGCCATTTACTCGGAATCCGGATGAAAAATGGCAACGGAACTTGGTCAAATCCGGTCAGGACGATTATCGTCATCAACCCGGAACCGGCAGCAAAACCGGAAAACAGAAATGATGCCTTAACGCAGGCAGAATATTTTCTTGGAAATGATCCCGGCGAAGGAAACGGACTTGCTCTTTCATCCACAGGAAATGCGGTTTCAACCGCTTCCGGGACTATTGCAACTTCAGCATTTTCAGGATCACAGGTTCTTTCTGTCCGGTTTAAAACGACAACCGGACCCTGGAGTTCAGCAACAAAAACCATTCTCCGGATCTCACCGGTTTTATCCGCAAAACCTGAAAATTTAAAATCCGGTTTGGCTGCTGCTGAAGGATTCTTCAATTCAGATCCGGGTGAAGGAAACGGGTTTTCTCTCGGAATGACTTCCGGCCATCAGGGTAATTTGTTTTCTGATTTTATCGATTCACTATCAATTCCGACCCTTAATTCAGGCCGGAATAATCTGAGCATCAGGTTAAAAGACGAAAACAATGTCTGGTCAGTACCGGTTATTGTGCCTGTAACAGTGGTTCAGCCCGAACATGCAATTCTGGTCGCCTGGGAAAATCCGACCAGCCGGGATAGTGTAACTTCAAACCTGACCCAACTCGGACTTGGCTGGGATGATTGGTATTTACCTGCCGGTGATCTTTCTTTTTCGGGATGGAATACGCTGATCTGGGATGAAAAAGACTGGGTGACCAAAACTCAGAGAGATTCGCTGAAATCCTTTCTTTCTGGTGGAAGTGAAAATTCTCTTGTTATTTCCGGAGAAAATATTGCTGCTTACCATGATCTTGGAAGAACCCAGTCTGATACAACCTTTCTGTATCATTACCTGAAGGGCAAACTTCGGATTGATAACAGTGGAGCCGGTAAAAAAGCTGCTTTCGGCAGACTGATTCACAGCGGATTTAATGACTCGGTTCTGGTTGCCGATCAGGATGTCATCCGGCCGGTAAACGGCTCCCAATCCACATTGGCGTGGTTTGAGAATAAACCAGACTCAGCCTTTGCAGTCAATTATGATGGTGTTTTCAATACAGCCTTTTCAACGTTTTACTGGAAAAATATGACCATCGGTCTTAATGGTTTCCTTGGCCGTACACTGAACTGGATTTCAGGTTCCGGTGGTTCGCTTCCTGTTGAACTTGCCGATTTTAAAGGAGAATGGATAGGTGAAAAAGTTCGGTTAACCTGGTCGACCCGTTCAGAATCGAATAATGCGGGGTGGGAGATTCAGAAGTCAGAAGTCAGGAGTCAGAAGTCAGAAGTTAGCTCTTCGACTCCGCTCAGGGAACAAAATGCAGATTGGAATTACGTTGGATTTGTTGCCGGAAAGGGAACAACAACTGACGCTCAATTCTATTCCTTTTTGTCACCTGTCACCAGTCCCTCGTCACCGGCGGTTTACCGCCTCAAACAAATCGATCTGGATGGAAACTTCACTTATTCTGAACTCCTTGAAATGACGCCAGAACTGCCATCTGCATTTGCAATCGGGCAAAATTACCCGAATCCGTTTAACCCTGAAACCCGGATTCGTGTTGATCTTCCTGAGGTCTCAGAAATCAGATTTGAAGTTTTCAATCTGCTGGGACAGCTTGTCAAAAGCGAAGTTTTCAAAGAAAAGGAAGCAGGAAGTCATCTTTTGGTATGGAATGGTAGGGATCTTTCCGGAAATCAGGCAGCAACCGGAGTTTATTTTTACCGGATAAGTCTGGTGTCTTTATCAACCGGAAAGAAATTTACTGAAACCAGATCAATGGTCATGTTGAAATAGAAAAAAAGAGTTATGGTAAAAGGAAATAGAAACTTAATGAAATTCTCGATACTTATTTTTGCAATACTGATTTTTTCACTTTTTAAAGGATATGCCCAATCAGGTTCTGCCGTATATCTTGAAGGGTCTTCTTCCTACATTTCGACACCTCTGGATGTTCAGCCGGCAGCCATGCCTGTTTCCACGTGGGAAGCCTGGGTTTATCCTGAGCGTGTGAACTTCGGCATTCGTCAACAGATACTTTCGGATGATAACGCAAATTATGACCGGTCTGTTCTTATCGAAGGTAGTACTGAAAAATTTGCTGTTTTTACTGGTTTTAATGCCTGGCAGACTGCTCCGGTTAGCCTGAATGAATGGCAGCATATTGCCGTTGTTTTTCTTCCGGATAATATTCTGTTCTATAAAAACGGCATAGAATACAGTCTGGGTTCTTCTCCGGTGGGCGGGTCGACGACAAATTCACTCAAGATTGGCATGAATCCCGCTTTCGGAGAATATTTTAAAGGAAAAATTGACAACGTCAGAATCTGGAACGTTCAGAGAACCCAGTCACAGATCCTCAGCGGAATGACAATTGATCCGCCTGCAGAAACAGCGGGTTTGATTGCCTGGTATAAACTTGATGAAACCGGAAGCGGTTCAGAAATTACCGTAACCAATTCAGCACCAACAGGATCTGCAAATGATGGAATAACTGTGGGAAACCCGGAATTCAGTCCCGTTTCTCCTTTTCCATCCGGAATTCCCGCCAATGGATTGCGCCTCTGGCTGAAGTCTGATTCCGGTCTGGTTTCAACCTCTGGAAAGGTTTCTTCATGGACGGATATCAGCGGAAACGGATTTTCACTGATCTCGGAAGCAGGTTTAGAACAACCCTTGCTAGTTGAAAACGAAATAAATAATCTTCCTGCAGTCGTGTTTGACGGTGTCAATGATTTTCTTCAAACTCCGTCATCCATTTCACTTCTCGGAAGGGATTCTTTGGCCATAACCGTTACCTTACTATTAAATACAGGTGCAACTCAACTTGCCTGGGCAAATATTCTGGATTATGATCATGATTCATTTGGCGGCTTTGTTATTCAGCAATCAGCCGGAAATACAAATGAATTCTGGGGTCATGTTTTAAATTCCGGTTGGCAGGTGGTAACCTTCGAACTGGTGAACGGTGCATCTGGTTTTTCACGTGTTTATTGTAACGGAATCCAGGTTGTATCAAATCCATCCATAGGAACGGCGGCATTCTCAGAACCCAGACGGTTAGCCCTGGGGCGGTGGGAAAGCCTCTGCTGCAACACGCCGGGAAGAAACTGGAATGGTGAAATCGCTGAAGTATTCATCCACAACCGGACACTTTCAGAGACAGAAAGAATGGAACTTCAGACCTATTTTCAGTCGAGGTACGGCACCATTGTAAATCCGCTTCCCGTTGAAATGACGTCTTTCACCGGATCATTTTCAGGAAATCAGATTGTTTTAAACTGGTCAACAGCAACCGAGACGAATAATTATGGCTGGGAAGTGGAGATTCAGAAGTCAGAAGTCAGGAGTCAGAAGTCAGCGGAAAATTGGAATACCGTTGGGTTTGTTGAAGGGAAGGGCACAACAACTGTTGCAAACTCGTATTCTTTCCTGTCACCTGTCACCAATCCCTCGTCACCGGCGGTTTACCGCCTCAAACAAATCGATCTGGACGGAAACTTCACTTATTCTGAACTCCTTGAAATGACGCCAGAGCTTCCTGTTGCATTTGCGATCGATCAAAATTACCCGAATCCGTTTAACCCTGAAACCCGGATTCGTGTTGATCTTCCGGAAGTCTCAGAAATCAGATTTGAAGTTTTCAATCTGCTGGGACAGCCTGTCAAAAGCGAAGTTTTCAAAGAAAAGGAAGCAGGAAGTCATCTTTTAGTGTGGAACGGAAAGGATCTTTCCGGAAATCAGGCAGCAACCGGAGTTTATTTTTACCGGATAAGTCTAGTATCTTTATCGACCGGGAAAAAATTTACTGAAACTAAATCAATGCTCATGTTGAAATAGGGGAACATAAGAGACACGTTTACCTGTTATTACTATATATTCAACCACCGGTATCAGGAATCTGTAATTTGCAGGTCCTGACCGGTTTTTTTATTAAAAGGAAATCTGATGAAATTGTTGCTGAGTCTGTTTTTTCTGAATGCTTTTTTAACAATTGGCTTTTCGCAATCCGGTTCAAAACAGGACGACGGAAACGGAATTAAAAAAGCCAATGCCGATACTACAATTCAGGTTAACTGGGCAGACTGGACTTCTGGAACAACCGGTTCTTCTGGTGTTGCTGCCGGACATTTTACTACTGATGACGGCGTTGTGGATATTTCCTATTCAGGCGAGGTTTACTTTATTCAGCAGGGAACCGGAACCAACTATTTTGATCCGGGTACACCTTTTCTGAGTTCTGCCGTCATTAACGCACCACCCGCCGCTGAAATGATAGGACTTTCAAAGGCCACAGAAAAAACACTAAGTTTTTCTCAACCAGTTAATAATTTATTTTTTGCTGTCGTCAGCTTGAACAGCAACGGCTATAAATTCAACCGTGATTTTGAAATTGTGAGCACCGGTTGCGGTTACTGGGGTTGCGGAACCCTCACCAAAGTTGTTAATGAAGATGGAACTTTTCAGATCAACGGATCTGGTGAACCACACGGGGTTATCAGGTTTACCGATTCCTTGTCATCAATCACCTGGACCAGTCTCACCAATGAAAGCTGGAATGGATTCACAATTGGAACCTACGGCGTTGCAACGGTTCCCGTTGAAATGGTTTCTTTTACAGGTTCTGTTTCTGATAACCGGGTTACGTTGAACTGGCAAACTGCTACTGAAACGAATAATTATGGTTGGGAAGTTCAAAGTGCGGGCACTTCGACTCCGCTCAGTGACCGCAGTGCAGATTGGGAAACGGTGGGTTTTGTTGCCGGAAAAGGAACAACAACTGAACCTCAGAGTTATACATTCTCGTCACCTGTCACCAGTCCCGTGTCACCGGCGGTTTACCGCCTCAAACAAATCGATCTGGACGGAACGACTGCTTACAGCAAAATTCTCACTTTAAATTCAGAACCGGCGACTTTTGGTTTATTTCAAAACTATCCGAATCCGTTTAATCCATCAACGACCATTTCCTATTCCCTTCCGGAAAAAGGATTTGTCAAACTTACCCTTTTTGATGTGCTGGGAAGAGAAATAACAACTCTGGTGAATCAGGAAAAAGAGGCAGGTTTGGACGCCGTTACTCTCGATGCCAGTTTGCTTTCAGCCGGAACGTATTATTATTCATTGACTTTTAACGGAAAGACTGAAACCCGGTCGATGCTTTTAGTTAAATAGTGAGATTTCCCCCAGAAATTCAAGTTTCAGTGTGTTTCATCAGGCTTCTGATCCTTCGTAACGTTAAATCTTATAAAACGACATTTTTTAATTTTTAATTTTATTATTATATTAAACCTGTTTTAATATTGGAGTCCAGATACCAAAAAAAACGGGGCGGTACTGAAAAGCCAAACGAGTAGGAAAAATCCCGGAGAAAGCAAATGGAAGCATCAAAAGTAGACATGTACTTAATGACGGCAGGAAAACATTTTGAAAGTCATCAGATTGGTTTTCTCCGTGAAAAATTACTTGCTCTGGATGATTCAAAATTCGTTCAGCTTCAATCTGTCAGTTTAAAAGATCCAACAATTTTACTTATTGTTTCGATACTCGGCGGGCAACTTGGTATTGACCGTTTTCTGGTTGGTGATACCGGCCTTGGAATCGGAAAATTGCTGACCTGTGGCGGACTTGGTATCTGGGCATTGGTTGATTGGTTTCTCATCATGGGCAGAACACGTGAAGTGAATTTCCAAAATGTACAACGTGTTTTGATGTGAAATAATGACCCGGCAAAAGCTGTATTCTTTGGTTTTGGTTCTGTCAATTGCCGGGTATTTATGGCTTATTGTCAATCTGTTTCCTGACTGGTTATTTCTTCATGAATCACCCGAAGTCTGTCTGATCAAAATCGTGACAGGCTTCCCGTGCCCATCCTGTGGGACAACACGGGCTGTTTTATTTTTTAGTCAGGGCGAATGGATGACATCTTTTCTGATGAACCCCTTCGGGATGCTTATCGTGTTTTCACTGGTGGTTTTCCCGGTCTGGATTCTGATTGATCTGATCAGGGGAACCTCTGGTTTTCTTATTTTTTACAACAAAACAGAGATTTTTTTTAGACAGAAAATGGTTGCAATTCTTGCGATATGTCTTGTATTGCTGAACTGGATCTGGAATTTTACAAAAGGATTCTGATGACTGAAACGACAAGCCCGTTTACCACACCACCTGATGATCATGAATGTGAAAAAGCATCGAATGGTTATGTGATGTCATTAATGGCTATTATGGCTGGTTTGCCCTTTCCGGTTATTAATTTGATTGCAACCGGGATTTTTTATTTCGGAAATCTGAAATCAACTCCCTTTGTCAGATGGCATTGCACTCAGGCTCTTTTTTCACAAGCCGCCATTTTCGGGATTAACGTTACCGGTGTTTGGTGGGGTTTATCCATTCTTTTCGGCCCGAATGAACTGACAAATACCTTCATTGCTTATTTTATTACCGCCATCCTGTTTAATATTGCAGAATCTGTGGCAACTATTTTTACGGCAGTCAAGGTCAGACGGGGAATTCATGTGGAATTATGGGTTTTTGGTCCGTTAACTCATTTGGTATTTTCTCATGAAAAGTAAATTATTTTATCAGATTCTGGTGCTTGCACTTGGTTTCATTCTGGTCTGGCAGGGTCTTTCCCGGTTTGACTTTGTCGGTTATTTTGACCTGAAACGGTTCAGCCGTGAACAGGAAGAAAAAATTGGTGAGTTGCTTTATAAAATTTTAAAAAAGACGAGCCAGGAACCTGAAAATGAAAATGTGATGCTTTTGCTTGATTCTCTGAAAATAAAAATTTGTTTGGCTGCAGAAATTGATCCGGAATCAATTAAAATCAGAGTCATAGAGGATGAAACTGTAAATGCCTTCGCCCTTCCAGGAAGGCAGATTGTCTTTTTTACCGGACTGATTTCTGCAAGTGATCACCCGGAAGAAGTTGCAGGTGTTATGGCTCATGAACTTGCGCATATTACCAACAATCATGTGTCAAAGAAAATCATGAAGGATGCTGGTTTTGCCTATATCGCCAGTGCAGGTGGAGGTCAGGTCAGTTCTGAGATATTGAAAAATTTGCTTCACCAGTTAAGTTCAACCGCTTTTGACCGTGTTCAGGAATCAGAAGCTGATAAAGTGGCAACACAAACCCTCATGAAATCAGGAATAAATCCTGAATATTTTGCATCTTTTCTTGAAAAACTTTCAAAAGATGAAGATCAGATAGGTGTGAATCTGGAATGGATAAGTACGCATCCGGAATCCAAAAAAAGGGCGGATGACGTTCGTGATCTTGCTGTCGGATTTAAAGCGAACCGACTGCCTGTTGTTTCAGATTCTTTGTGGAATGGTGTAAAAGCAGATTTTAAAAGTCAGGAATAAGTTGCTTTCTGATTGAAATCCGAAAACCAGGTGATTTCAAAACTCTTTCCCGTGAGTCAGAGAAATCAGCCCCTTTGCCAGGCCAGGAATAACTTTGGCAGAACCAATCAGAACTTCCGTCAAAACCGGATTCCCGAACCAGCTTTGTATGAGTCTTCCCGAACGAATCCGTGAAGAAAATTTCTGCTCCCATTGGGTTGTATAACTCTTTTCCAGGCTTTCACGATCCAGTTTACCGGTTAAGAAATCAGAAGCCAGCGGTGCAAGCATCGCCGAAGCATTCATCGCCATGCTCATCCCGTTTCCGCTCAGTGGCGGAATTAACCCGGCCGCATCACCCGCCATCAAAATATGGTTTTCAATGGCTGATTTCTTTTGAAAATTGATCTGGGAGATTGCTTTGGGTGACTCGTACAAACTGGGATATTTATAAAAATAGTCCCGCAAAAACGGATTGCGCATCAAAACGGCTTCTTCGAGAACATTTACATCTCCGCCTGCTTCCTTCAACTTTTTACTTCTCACCAGATAACACATACAGGTCCGACCAAGATCAACCCGGGAAATTCCACAATAGCCATCTTCAAAATTATGAAGTTCAATCTGATTTTCGGGAATATCAGACTGGACGTGATATTTAATTCCCATCCACTCACTGAGAGCCGGTTTTGGATTTAAAAAGAAATCACGGTTGAGATTGCGGTCCAGATTTGACCGTTTTCCATAGGTTCCTGCTGCAATTTTCACTGAGTAAGACTTGTTTCCGGCAGAAATCTCATGGCCTGAACCCGTCCAGGAAACGGAATCCACTTTGGTTCCATCGAGGACCAGAACGCCGGCTTCACGGGCAATTCCGGCTAGTAAATGATCAAGCGTATATCTGCTGATACCAAATCCGCCGGGTTTTAGCTGTGTGGAAAAAAGTGATCCTTTGGGTGATGAAATCCGGAATTGAGTAATCCTTGGGAGATGCAGATCATCAAGCGGAACGCCAAGCCGTTGAAGAAATGGCCAGGATTCCATTGAAATATATTCTCCGCAGACTTTATGAAACGGATAGGTGTGGGTTTCGAAAAGAACAACTGAATGACCGGTCTTTGCCAGTTGGATCGAAAGAGTAAGTCCCGCAAGACCGCCGCCAATAATTCCCGCATCAAATGAATTCAACTTAACTTCTCCAGTTTTTGTTCTGCTTTTTCTATCCGGTTTCGCACCAGTTTGTCTTCAAGTCCGTCGAATTCATCCGGGGAAAATGAATGCCTGATCGTGCCGCCGTACAAATCATGAATCTTGTCGCAAATGCCGGTCAGACTTCCCAGAATATGAGAAGTAACAATGATGGTTCTGCCGGAGTCTTTCATTCTGGTTAAAAGAGATGACGTTCTTGCAACGGCTTCAAGATCAAGATTATTGAAAGGCTCATCCAGAAGAACTAACGGTGTTTTTCTGAGAAAAGTCCCCATAATGGCGAGTTTTTTCTTCATGCCGGATGAATAGGATTCGGTCAGATCGTCAAGCGGTAACGTCAGCCAGTCATTCCAGTCGTCAATGTTTGCTTCCTGATTGTGAAATGCCATAACCTTGAGATATTCACGGCCGGTTATTTTCGGATAGAACCAGGGCTCGGTTTCAAGCAGTGCAAGATCAGCTCTGCCGGGTTTTTTCCCATCCCAGAGAACGGAACCGGTCCAGGGTTCCAGCTTTCCTGAAATCACATTTAAAAGCGTCGTTTTCCCCTGTCCGTTTAAACCAACGAGTCCGTGAATTTTGCCGGCTTCCATGGAAATAGTGAGTCCGGAAAGAACCGGTTTGTCGTCGTAACCTATCGTCAGGTTGTCAATTACCAGCATAAACGATCCAGATTTCTGAGACTTTTTCTGATGAGCCACGGAAGCAGAACCAGAGGAAGCCAGGTGATAAAAATATTGAAAGGAGCCACAATAACGAGTCCGGTCATGATGTCACGAATCATCCCGGTTTTTTCACTGCCAGAATAAAAAGCATATTTGGCGGAAAGGGAAATGGAAATGACAAGAAAGCCATATATCCATCCGGAAAAAAGAATCCATCCGAATTCAGGAAATGAAAAGAGAAACAAAAGGAAAGGAACGATGGAAACAGAGATCCACCCGAAAATGGCCTGACGGAACTTCAGGCGAAGGAAGCTTCCAGGAGAATGTCCAAGGGCGAGAATCATGTTTTCGGGTTCACAGGGTGTATAATAAGAGGTGATGATCAGCATCAGAACAAATAAAACGGCAGGGGAAGCTGCTATTTCCTTCCATCCGAGACTAAGGGCAATCAATTCAAGAAGGATAATCAGAATCCACGTTTTTCTTAAACCGGAACTCCATTCAATTGCAGTTTGCAAAACCGGGAAAGAAAAAGAAAACCGGCCTGATTTTTTCCGGATCCGGAAGGAAATAAAACTGATGAAAGAAGTGAGCAGAATCAGACTTCCTGCAGAAATAAAATCCCGGAACAGAATCAGGAAAACAGCAAAGGGTAAAGTCAGAATGCCGTATTCAATCAAAAAAAGGAAAGCCGGATTTTCTGAATGAGTTTGGATAAAATCCCGGTCCGGCCGGAAAAGATGAAAAGAGAGAATGGACAAAACCAGGAGGAAGGTAATCAGGAAGCCGGAATTTCCCGTGACGATGAAATTGATGATGACTTTTGAAGTCAGCCAGGAAATTAGTCCGGCAAGCAATAGAAGGCGGAACCAGCCCAGTTCAGCCAAGTAACGGTAAACAATTCTGCCATGCAGGGAAAGGAGAAAAGTAGTCATCGGGTAAAAATAGGCGAAGAAGGCGGGAGTTTCAAAAGGATGGGGGAAAGGGGGGATAAAAACCAAGAGCTCAATCCGGGCACTTCGACTCCGCTCAGTGACCGGATTTTCCCCTCCTTTGGAAAAGGAGGGGAAAATGAAAATACTGGCCCTAAAAAACTTCCCACCGCTTTGCGGACTTAGCGGCTTTGCGAGAAATCTTCTAAAACAAAAACAATTATCCTAGATTTGCAGCAGCAAAATCCCAATTAGCAAGATGCTCAAGGAAAGTTGAAATATAATCAGGACGGCGGTTTCTGAAATCGATGTAATAGGCATGTTCCCAAACATCGATAGTCAGGATGGCTTTTTGTCCGTGAACCATTGGGAGATCGGCGTTGCCGGTTTTGGTGACTTTCAGTTTTCCGTTTTCGAGAACCAGCCAGGCCCAGCCGGAACCAAATTGAGTGGTTGCAGCAGTTTTAAACTGGGCAGCAAATTCATCATAACTTCCGAAATCAGCTTCGATCTTTTTGAGAAGATCGCCGGTTGGTTTTCCGCCGCCGTTTGGCTTCATGGAATTCCAGAAAAAGGTGTGATTCCAGATTTGAGCAGCATTGTTGAAATGTCCTGCCTTGGTTGCATCGGCTGAAACGGTTTTGATAATGGTTTCGAGATCAGCTTTATCGAGATCAGTATCCTTAATCAGGTTATTCAGATTGGTAACGTAAGCGTTATGGTGCTTTCCGTGGTGAAACTCGAGGGTTTCTTTTGAAATGTGAGGGGCAAGTGCATCGATTGCATAAGGTAAAGCAGGTAAAGTAACAGCCATGTAAATCTCCTGAGAATTCTGGTTTGTTTGATGTTAATAACTATGTCTAAACAATTGAGAAAGTTCGAAGGTTCCGGTTAAATACATTAACCGCAGCGTGAGCATAGTTTATCACAGAGGAACGGAATGGGAAAATGGGAAGGTTTAATTTTAAATGTTAAAGGATAAATCGAGCGAAGCGAAGATCCCGTCCAAGGTTCGGCTACGAACCGCGGATCCGGCGAAGCTTGGAAACATTTTCGGGATGAAATACAAATTCATTTTTCTGTTTTTTCTGTATTTTCCGTGGTTGAAAAATGCAGTTGAAATACACAAGGGCGACCAGCCAGTCGCCCCTACGAAATACGAATTAAAATAAAAAACATCCCTCCGCTTTGCGCCTTAGCGCCTTAGCGGTCTCCCCGGTGAAAAACCCTGCCTTTTATTCCTGAATCTGAGAAAGAGACTTACGGGTTTATTATCTTTGGCACAATCGAAATCAAATTTGAATTCAATGGTTTTCCCAATAGTTTACATTATCTTGACTTCGGGTTAACATTTAACCGATTCCGGTTAATAATTTAACCTGACCTTTGTTGTTTTAAAAATATTTTTGAACTGAATGACTGAAGCGCAATCCAAACCCAAAATTCTGTTTATCTGCGGATCGCTGCACCAAACCATCCAAATGCATCAGATTTCTGCTGAATTGCCGGAATTTGACCACTTTTTCTCACCCCATTATGCAGATGGATTCACTGAACTGATCAGGAAACTCCGTTGGACGGAAATGTCGGTTTTGGGAAAAAAACATTTCGACAGGTGCATGTCTTATCTTGAAAAGAACGATCTGAAGGCGGACTACCGTGGAGAATCCCATGATTATGATCTGATTGTGACCTGTTCAGATATGGTGATCCAGAAAAATATCCGGAATAAAAAAATCATCGTCGTTCAGGAAGGGATGACCGATCCCGATGAATTCTGGTTTTATGTCGTGATGCTGATTCCTACCCTTCCCCGTTGGGCTGCAAGTACGGCCACAACCGGTATGAGCAATATGTACGACCGGTTTTGCGTGGCAAGTGAAGGCTACAAAGATCATTTTATTCAACGGGGTGCCGATCCGTCAAGACTGATTGTAACCGGAATTCCCAACTTTGACAACGTCGAAAAGTTTAAAACTAATTCTTTCCCTTACCGGGATTTTGTCCTGGTTTGTACTTCAGATTCACGTGAAACCCTGAAAATCGAAGACCGGTCTGCTTTCATCAGAAAATGTTTGGACATTGCCGGTGAACGGCAGCTTATTTTTAAACTTCACCCCAATGAAAACTACCGCCGGTCCATCCGGGAAATTCAGAAACTGGCACCGGATGCCATCATTTACACCTCAGGAAGTGCTGAAGAGATGATTGCCAACTGTTCGGTTCTGATCACCCAATATTCGTCGGTGAGTTTTGTGGGAATTGCGTTGGGCAAGGAAGTCCATTCTTACTTTGATCTTGAAGATTTAAAACGAAAACTTCCGGTCCAGAATCAGTCAGCAGCAAAAAACATTGCAAAAGTAGTCAGAGACGTTCACGAAAACCCGGTTTACATCCATCCGAAAAAACTGAATAACCGGCTCCTTTATTACCGGCGGATTTTGGATTTGTTTTCAGGGAAATCAAAATGAAGATTGTCGTTGTTGTTCAGTCACGAACCGGATCGAGCCGGCTACCAAATAAAATCATGATGGATCTGGCCGGGAAACCCCTGCTTCAGAGACAACTGGAACGGATTCAATCTGTTCACACTGAAATTAAACTGGTCGTCGCCACCACAACTGACCCGTCTGATGATCCGGTCAGAAAACTATGTCAGGAACTTGGCATCGACTGTTTTTCAGGTCACCCAACCGATTTGCTTGACCGTCATTATCAGGCGGCAAAACAATATCAACCTGATGCGGTAGTGAAAATTCCGTCAGACTGTCCGCTCATCGATCCGCAAATAATTGATAAAGTGCTTCGTTTTTTCATTTATACTGCCGGCGAATATGACTTTGTAAGCAATCTACATCCGGCAACCTGGCCAGACGGGAATGATGTCGAAGTCATGACTTTTTCTGCCCTCGAAACAGCCTGGAAGGAAGCAAAAAAGGACTTTGAACGGGAACATACCACTCCGTTTTTCTGGGAAAATCCCGATAAATTCAGAATCGGAAATGTGATCTGGACTTCTGGAAAAGATCTTTCCATGAGTCACCGGTTTACGATTGATTACCCCGAAGATTACGACTTTATCAAAGCAGTTTATGACGAACTTTGCTGGCCGGTAAGTGAAATTTTTGGACTCGATAAGATATTGGCATTATTGGAAGAAAAACCTGACCTTTATCTCATTAATTCAAAGTATGCCGGCGTGAATTGGTACCGTCACCATCTTGACGAACTCAAGACGATTTCGGAGGATCAGACCAGGTTTAAGGCATAAGGCGTAAGGTTTAAGGCAGGTAGAAATGAATCAGCAGTTTTTTGAAATAATTGACCTGATCAAAAAATCCAGATCCTCTGTCATTCAGATTGTAAACTCCAAACTGATTGATCTTTACTGGGCTGTTGGTGAGTATATCAGTGGTCAGATCAGTAAGAAGAAATGGGGGGAATCTGTTGTTGAAGAACTTGCAGAATATATTCACTCCTCTGAACCCGATATCAAAGGGTTTTCCAATAAAAATTTATGGAGGATGAAACAATTTTATGAAACCTACCAGAATTTTCCAAAACTCTCAGCACTGCTGAGAGAAATCAGCTGGACAAATAACCTTCAGATTTTAAGCAGAACAAAATCAATCGAAGAAAAGGAGTTTTATCTTCGGTTGTCAATTCAGGAACGATACAGTTCAAGGGAATTGGAACGACAGATTTCAAGTGGCGTTTTTGAAAGATTTCTTCTAGAAAAGCCAATTCTCTCACCAGTGATGAGAGAATTATATAAGGATGCCGATGCCAGTTTTAAAGATCATTACGTTTTTGAATTTTTAAATTTGCCTGAACCATTTCAGGAAAGTGACTTAAAACGGGGTCTTGTTAGACAAATGAAGGAATTTATTCTGGAACTCGGAAAAGATTTCCTGTTTATTGGTGAAGAATATAAATTACAGGTCGGTTCAAGCGATTTTTACATCGATCTTCTGTTTTACCACAGGGGATTACAATGTTTGGTTGCCTTCGAACTGAAAAATGAAAAATTCAAACCTGATCACATCGGTCAACTTAATTTTTATCTTGAAGCCTTGGACAGAGATATAAAAAAAGAAAATGAGAAGCCAAGCATAGGGATTTTACTTTGTAAAGATAAAGATTCTGAGGTAGTCGAATATGCCTTGAGCAGAAGCCTATCTCCTACCCTCGTATCGGAGTATAAAACTCAACTTCCCGATAAAAAAATACTTCGGAAAAAATTAAAACAACTGACTGAAAACAATATAGAAATATCTTAAATACTTGCCATCCGGCAATATAACTATGACCAACCAAACTAAAACTGAACTTGAAAATCTGGCAATCAAAGTCAGGGAACACATCATCCGGATGTCGACGGATGGCGGATGTTTTATCGGTGCTTCCCTTTCATGTACCGACTTACTGGTTTATCTGTACAACAATGTCCTGAATGTTTCCCCGGAAACGGTTTCGGATCCGGACCGGGATTATCTCCTGCTTTCAAAAGGACATGACGTACCGGCTCTTTATGGAACACTCGCCGAAAAAGGGTTTTTTCCTGCAGACCGGCTGAGAAATCACCTTCACACCAACGATTCCATCTACTGGCATCCGAACCGGAACGTTCCTGGAATTGAATTTCATTCGGGTTCTCTCGGACATCTCATTTCTGTTGCTGCCGGTATCGCACTTGATATTAAAATCCGGGATGGGAAAAACAAGGTTTATGTCATTCTTGGCGACGGAGAGCTGAACGAAGGTTCGGTTTGGGAAGCCTGTTTGGTTGCTGCAACACAGAAACTGGATAATCTGGTGGTCATCGTTGACCGGAACGAATTTCAGGCAAACGTCCGTACGGAAGAACTTCAACCGCTGGAACCCATCGGAGCGAAATTCTCAGCTTTCGGCTGGTCGGTCAGACGGATTAATGGACATGATTTTGATGAACTGGAATCCGGATTTTCCCAGCTTCCCGCAGAAAAAGAACGTCCAACCGTCATCATTGCCGATACCGTCCGGGGAAAAGGACTTCCTTCCATCGAAAAAAGAGCTGACCGCTGGTTCGTTAATTTTTCACACGAAGAAGTTGATCAGTTGCTGAAAGAACTTCACGGCGAGCACAAAACCGTATTGACGTCAGAAACGCTGATGGTGAGGTAGGGGGGACAGAAGTCAGGAGACAGAAGTCTGAAGACAGTTACAACGGAACATCTATTTTATTCATATATAACAGGAGAAAAGGCAGGAAATAGAGAATTCAGAATTTTGTTAGAATTTAAAAAATTTTCTGACTTCTGTATTCTGACTCCTGACTTCTTAATTTTAAATGACTTACGAAGAAATTTTATACGATTTTGTTCAGAAAGATGACCGGCTGATCGTCATGACGGCTGAAAACCGGGCTGCCATCCGGAACCTGCCTCCCAAACTGGGAAAACGGTTTATGGATGCGGGAATCTGTGAGCAAACCATGATCGGAATGGCGGCCGGACTTGCACTCAGAGGCCGGATTCCTGTCGTTCATGCTTTGGCCACTTTTTTGACGTTACGGGCTTTTGAATTTATCCGGACGGATGTGGGAATCGGGAAACTGCCGGTCATTCTGGTTGGCGGAGTCCCGGGTTTTCTTTCCGACGGAAACGGACCAACCCATCAGGCTATTGAAGATGTTGCCATTATGCGGGGAATCCCGGGCATGCAGGTTTTTTGTCCGTCTGATGCAGAAGAACTTGCTGCCGGAATGCCTGCAATTCTGGAATCGGGCAGACCGTGTTACATCCGGTATTATGCAGGTCCGGCTCCGGTAAAACACACTGCTCCGTTTGAACTGGGAAAAGCTGAAATTCTAGGAAAAGGATCAGATATTACGCTGGTGACGTACGGATTTCTGCTGAAGGAAGTCGTCAAGGCTCAGTCCATTCTGGATGGGAAAGGATATTCTGTCGGACTGATCAACATGAGAATGCTCGCTGATGCTGACAAAGAAGCCATTCTTTCCGCCGGGAAAACAACGAAATTAACCGTTACCATTGAAGATCATTTTCAAACCGGTGGATTGTATTCCATCGTTTCAGAAGCGTACATGGAGTATCTGTACGAAAACGACTGGGGATTTTCATCCACCAATATCATCCGTGATAATCCGCCATTTAAATACAATTACCAGGAAGATTTCCGGCTGGCGAAGGTTTTCCCGATTGCTCTGAATCAGAAATGGTTCAAACCGGCACTGCTCGACCGGGTTCTTGATTATGAAGGCTTCACCGGAGAAAAACTGGCAGAACGGATCGAAGCAGAATACTTAAAAATCCGGTGACGTGGGACAGGGGACGAAAAGGTTACGGGTCACAGATTACAGGTTACCGGTGGGAAAAACCAAAGAAAATCACAGGTTACAGGAAAAAACATTCTGTCATCCTGAGTGATCACGCCCCGAGAATCGGGGTCGGGATTGTATCGAAGGATGTCTCCTGACTTTTAATTCAACATTCAACATTCAAAATTTAAAATTTATAATTAATAAACATGCCCAACACTGTTTCTTTCAATAAAAACTATCCGGTTATTACCGAATCGGATAAACTTTACCATCGGGCAACCGGACTCATTCCTGCACTCACCCAAACTCTGGCAAAAGGGCCGCAGCAGTATGTGAAGGGAGTTGCACCCAAATATCTCAAAAAAGGAAAAGGGTCTCACGTTTGGGATGTTGACGGAAATGAATTCATCGATTATCAGATGGGCATCGGTCCGCTTTCACTGGGTTATGCTTATGATGTGGTTGATGAGGCCATCAAAGGACAATTAAACGACGGCATCACCTTTTCCCAGATGCATCCGCTGGAAGTTCAGGTTGCCGAACTCATCCGGGAAGTGGTTCCGAATGCAGAAATGGTTCGTTACAGCAAAACCGGTTGTGATGTGACCTCTGCCGCCATCCGGGTTGCACGGGCTTACACGGGAAAAAATAAAGTCCTTTGCTGCGGATATCACGGCTGGCATGACTGGTACATTTCCGTCACGGACCGGAATATGGGAATTCCCCAATCCATTCAGGATATGACGTTCACGTTTAATTACAATGATATTCAGTCGGTCATCGATTCCATTGACGATGACACCGCCTGCATCATTCTCGAACCCATCGTTTTCGAGGCACCGAAAGATAATTTCCTCCAGAAGCTTCGTGACCTGTGTGATCAGCACAAAATCCTGCTCATTTTTGATGAAATGTGGACGGGATTCCGGCTCTCCATTGGAGGTGCTCAGGAATATTTCGCCGTTAATGCTGATCTTGCCTGTTTCTCAAAAGCAGTGGCAAACGGAATGCCCATTTCCATGCTGACCGGGAAAACAGAATACATGAAGTTGCTGGAAAAGGATATTTTCTTTTTTACTACGTTTGGCGGCGAAGCATTGTCTCTTGCCGCTGCAAAAGCAACGATCAATGAACTCCGTGCCCACAACGTTCCGGCCTATCTGGTCAAACAGGGCAAAAAACTGCGTGAAGGTTACAATTCAATCGCTTCTGAATTGGGGATGGAGTACACCAAATGTGTGGGTTTTGACGTCAGAACTATCGTGACGTTTGATGCAAAAGCCGGGAATCCGCTCGAAATGAAAAGTTTGGTTCAGCAGGAACTCATCAAACGGGGAATTCTCTGGGGCGGATTTCACAATATGTCGTTTTCTCACACTGATTCCGACATTGACTACACACTGACAGCCTACAAAGAAGTTTTGCCGATTCTGAAAAAAGCCGTTGATGAAAAAAATGTTGCCGGTTATCTGAAAGGTGAGGCGGTCGGACCTGTTTTCAGAAAAACCTCCAATTTCAACATGAAACCGAAAGTGAAATCCTGACATGTCAGAATCTCTTTTTTCTCTGGATGGAAAAGTGGCGGTGGTTACAGGTGCGCTCGGACTCATCGGCCGGGAACATTGCAAAGCACTGGCAGAAGCCGGGGCAACTGTTGTCGTGACTGATCTTGATGAAAGTGCCTGCGAAAAATTTTCTACTGAACTTTCACAAAAGGCAACAGGAATCGGCGTCAACATCACCGAAAAGGAATCAGTCATCCGGCTGAAAGAAAAAATTCTGGACGCTTTCGGAAAGATTGATATTCTGGTTAACAACGCGGCCATCAACGATCAGTTTGAAAATCCGAAAGCCACAGCCGAACTTTCAAAGTTTGAAAACTATCCGGTTGAACTTTTTAGAAAATCGCTGGATGTAAACGTGACCGGTACTTTTCTTTGCAGTCAGGTTCTGGGTGCAGAAATGGCGAAACAGGGAAAAGGCTCCATCATCAACATTGCATCAACTTATGGGATGAACGGACCTGATCAATCCATTTATATCCGCCCAGATGGATCTCAGCCGTTTTTCAAACCACCGGCTTATTCGGCATCAAAAGGAGCCGTCATTGCGTTTACGAAATTTCTTTCAGCTTACTGGGGAAAATCCGGCGTCCGGGTAAATACCTTGACTCCGGGTGGTGTTGAAAATGGTCAGGATGAGTTTTTTATCGGAAATTATTCACGAAAAACCCAGCTTGGCAGAATGGCCGAACCCACAGATTACCGGGGCGCACTTGTTTTTCTGGCCAGTGATGCCTCATCTTACATGACCGGCGCCAATCTGGTTGTCGATGGTGGTTGGACGGCGTGGTGAGAAAGGTTACGGGTCACGTATCACGGGTTACTGGTTGGAAAATAACACAAATGACAAGTGACAAGGGAAGTATGGTCACTGAGCGGAGTCGAAGTGCCCATACTTAAAAACAAATTCACACCCAATCTGTTAAATAAAATACTTTACTAATATGTGGAACGATGATAAAACTAAGTGAAGCAGAACTGAAACGGCGTGCCGGGAAAATCAAACTGATTTTATCGGATAATGATGGCGTTATGACCGATACCGGCGTTTTTTATTCCGACCAGGGTGAAGTCATGAAACGGTTTTCAATCCGGGACGGAATGGGTGTTGAACGGTTGAGAAACATCGGAATTGAAACGGTTATTATCACCGGGGAAATCTCTGGCTCTGTAAAAACCCGTTCAGAAAAACTGAAAATGAAACACCTTTATCTGGGTGTTAAGGATAAGGGAATTCTTCTTCCTGACATTTTGAAGGAAACCGGTGTTTCTCTGGATGAACTGGCATACATCGGGGATGATGTGAATGACGTGGATATCATCAATTTGATTTCTCCTTCAGGAATTACGGGTTGTCCGTCTGATGCGATGCCGGTTGTAAAACCGCTGGTCCATTATCACTGTCAGTTCCCCGGCGGAAATGGGGCCTTTCGGGATTTTGCAGAATGGATTATTGGGTTAAGGGGATAAAAGTTTACTATAAAAAACTCCCCTCCTTTTTAAGGAGGGGAAGGCCGTCTTTAGGCGGACGGGGTGGTTGTATTTTGAATTTTTCTTTAGGTCTGGGCAAATAAAACCACCCCAGCTTCGCCACCCCTCCTTTAAAAAAGGAGGGGAATTTTCACTTATCACAGACCACTTTTAACTTATAACTGTCCCCCGTCCCCTGTCACTGGAATTTTGTGTGTGCTAAGGGTTAATTCAAACCTTAACTCAGAGCTAAATCGGAGAACTTATGAAAAAGGCAGAAATAAAAATCGGAAACAGATGGGTGGGTGACGGACATCCGGTTTTCATCATTGCCGAAATCGGGATTAATCACAACGGGTCACTCGAAATCGCCAAAAAGCTGATTGATGGTGCGAAAACATCAGGTTGTGATGCTGTTAAATTCCAGAAAAGAACACCTGAACTGTGTGTACCCAAAGACCAGCGTGACATTGAACGGGATACCCCCTGGGGCCGAATGACCTACATGGACTATCGGTATAAAGTTGAGTTTGGCGTCGATGAATATTCTGAAATTGACCGGTATTGCCGGGAAAAGGGAATTTTGTGGTTTGCTTCCTGCTGGGATGAAGACGCAGTTGATTTCATGGAACAGTTCGATCCGCCGGTTTATAAAGCAGCGTCTGCATCACTCACCGACCATGATCTTCTGAAAAAGAAAAAAGCAACCGGTAAACCTCTCATGATTTCTACGGGTATGTCAACCATGCAGGAAATTATCGACGGAATTGATTCAGTCGGAACTGACGATTTGCTGATTGCCCATGCGACTTCCACCTATCCGTGTCCGCTTGAAGAACTGAACCTGAGAATGATTCACACTCTGAAACACATGTATCCTGCAAATCCGATCGGGTATTCAGGACATGAAGTGGGTCTTGCTCCAACCTGGGCCGCCGTTTCCCTGGGTGCTACGTTTGTTGAACGACATATTACGCTTGACCGTGCCATGTGGGGAAGTGACCAGGCGGCATCCGTTGAAATTCCCGGTTTTGCAAAACTGGTTGGTAACATCCGGGATATTGAAGTTTCAATGGGTGACGGAATCAAGCGGGTTTATGATTCTGAAATTTACCAGCGGAATAAACTCCGCCGGGTAAAATCAGAACAGGAATTGTAATAAGGCTAAACATCAACTACTTTTTTCCCGCTGATTGCGCAGATTGAACGGTAATGCTTATTTCATTTTTCCGTGAAAATCCGTGCAATCAGCGGGAAAACTTTTCTTTACTTCACCAAAACAAGCTTCCGGGTTTGTCTGAACCCTTCCGACTCCAGCGAATAGAAATAAATTCCTGACGGTAAATTTTCCAGATTAGCAGTAACCGAATGCTGCCCCGCCGGTTTGTTTCCTGAATCCAAAACCCTGATTTTCTGTCCCAACTGATTATATAAAACGAGTGATGAAGAGGCAGATTTTCCAAGTGAATACGTAATGGTTGTTGTTGGATTAAACGGATTCGGATAGTTCTGATTCAGTGAAAAAGATGTCATTTTTTCCGTTTCTTCAACATCATCGGCAACGGTTTTATACCGGTAACCCGAATTGTAGAAATACTGAGCCGTTTTTATTTTTTCAATGAGTTCTTCTTTTGTATTGGCCATAATAAGGGCATAGGCGATTTTTTCTCTGAACCCTTTTTGTAGATTGAAAATACCATTTGACACCAACACCTGAATATTTGAACTGTTCAAGGATGTATCTGGTAAGTTTTTAACCATATTTTTAAAAATGATTTCGTCATTTTTTGGCCAAAGATCCAGAGAGGTTTTTCCGTCTATTTTACTAAAATGAACGCCCCTCATTCCATTTTGGTCGGCCTCCTCCGGATCAGTTGTCTCAAAATTAGGTTCACCTACGGTTGGGATTCCGTCTCCTTCACCCAAATCTGAAGTGCCCTTAAGCCCATCATTGCCAATATCATCACGGTTGATGAGCCAATCTCCATCATTATCAATACCGTCTTTCTGAGTTTCATCGGTTAGACCATCACCATCATCATCTGCCCCATTTAACCTGCTGCCTGGTGTTTCAAGTAAAACAAAGCCCAAAAGACCAAGGGTGACACCAGGCCTCCCGGGGATAATTCCATCTTTATCAAACCACCAAACTGCATTCAGATCCTCCAGATAAAAAACATATTCATCATCAGAATCAATAGAACTTTTAAAACCACTATCAATTAAAAATCCTACCGAAGTTGAATCATAATCCCGGTCAGAAAGATTGATGACTTCGTGGGTTCCAAAAATTGCATCATCCAAACCGGCAATGCTCCATTGGTAAAGACGGCTTTCAACTCTGAGTCCGAGACCTTTTCTAATAGCAGGATTAAACCATTGTTTTGCATCTGTAAAAACTGCTGGAGTATCGGCTAAAATGGGGTAATAACTAATTGGCAGTTTCGTCCATTCTGCGTCTTTGGAATCATCCATGACATAAAAGGCTTCTAAATCCGGTTGAATTGAAAATGGAAAGGAACCTGAAACCCAGGTGCCATTTTTTGATTCCGGCCAACCCAAAGCAGATGGCCAGACAGAAGGCCATGATTCTGATCGCAAGTTATTGGCAACTCCATTGAATCTTGGTCGTAGGTAACCCCCAACCGGAGCAAATCCCCACGGTTCGCCCAGTAAATCATTTGGGACACCAACCGGCCAGTCCATTTCTTCGCGGTAATTAGTTTGAACGGGAGTAATCCGCCTGAATTGGGTTCGGTTTTGGGGATTGATTACAGAATCAACAGCAGCTGAAACGACAAAACAAAGTCCATCAAGATAATTGACACCAGAGCCTTTTGGCCATTCGAGTGAAGGTGAATAGGGCCATTGAGCCATTTGGCCATTATTGTAAAAAAGGGTTTTGATGTTATTTCCATCCATAACTCCTTCCCTGCGATTTATCTGTGAACCCAAACCATCTGAACGCAATTTGGGAACATCTACAGATTGGGCAGATAAAGACAAAGTTGTCAACAATAGGAATAAGGCGGTATAAAGGGTTTTCATTTGGAACCTTTGGAAGTAAAGACGGAATGAATTGGGTATTCGGTTGCTTTCCGAATATACTAAATATAAGGATAAATTTATAAAACATCCCGCAGGAATAATTAAATTTTAGCTTTTGCTCGGGGTTCTCACAAAGGGGGCAAAACTGAGTTCTGATGCAACTTTATCTTTCAGTTCATCAAGTTCAGCATGACGAACGGTTTCGATTTCTACCAAAGGCCGTACGAAAATGACTATTTCACCTGGAAAGATAAACGGTGATTGCTTGGTGTTCACATCCGACATGCCATAGACATAACAGGGCAGAATCGGACGGTCAATGATTTTGGCAATCTGAAACGGCATTCGTTTTAATGATCTGAGTACACCATCACGGCTCCTTCCTGCCTCAGGAAAAATGACAACCTGACGGTCTGGAGAAACATTTTTCAGTTTATCGGCTGCTTTGAAACTCTGAAGCGGATTTCGTCTGTCAACCGGGATATTTCCTATACGTGAAATGATTTTCCCGAAAAGCGGATAGTGAAAATGGCGGTAATGTTCAAGTCCGCACATGGGGACTTTCAAGAATCCAAACAACAGTGGCAGATCCAGATAGGAGATGTGATTCGGCATAATAATCACCGAATTTCGGTGCAGTGGCTGAAGATTACCTTTTACGATCACTTTTACACCGAGAAGAGTGAACAACCGGCGGCAATGATTTCTGAGTGAAGCCTCGAATGGATGTTTCCTGAAATGGGAAATAAAGTAAAACCAGGTCATCACCGGTAAGGCATAACCGAGCAAAACTCCAAAATTCAACCAGGCTCTTAATTTTTTCATTTATTTTTTTTGATTTCAACTCCCCTCCTTTTCCAAAGGAGGGGAAATCAGTCGCAAGACTGATGGGGTGGTTTTGAATTTTCTATTCGGCAAATATCGAGGCAAACCACCGCAAATAACAACATCCCCCATCCGGCTAATGCCGGATTTCCCCCTTCAAAGGGGGACTAGGTAATACCTAGTTTTCACTTACGCCTTATGCCTTAAACCTTACGCCTGATTTCGTATTACCTAACAGCTAACAGCCAATAGCTAACAGCTTTTCCCTCCCCACTCATTCCACCGTCATGACCGGTGATCGGGGTCCAACTCCATTTTCATTAATGGCTTCAATGGCAAAGAAATAGGCGGTTCCTTTTGCCAGGGTTTTCACATACCGTTCATTTTTCCCATAAACCATAATGCTTGTGTATAACGCATCCGGCGTTACGCCATAATACACATTGTAAGCGTAGGCGCCAGGCGTCGTCCGCCACTTCACCCAGCAATTTCTTCTGTCATCTTTTTGACGGATGACTGTGAATCCTTCCACTTTTTCGGGGGCAGAACCGGCACCTTTCCCGAAAACCCGAAGTCCGCTGATGGCAAATTTCCCGGCGGCCATGTGAATATTTTCCAGCTTTACAAAACGGGCTTTGACCGGTTTTTCAAGTTCGATGTAATCATGCGGAACGTCAGTTTTATTTTTGGATTTATCAACCAGAACTTTCCAGTTTTTTCCGTCATCCGACATGTATAAAATGTATTGATGGTAAAGATCGTTCTGTTTACCGAGATAATCTGCATCCTGATCGGCATAATTGATCTGAATGGCACGAATTTCCGAAATTTCACCCAAATCGGATTCAATCCATTCACCTTTGTCGCCAGATTTGGCCGACCAGTAGGTTTTAATATCTTCATCCACCGCAAGATTGGCATTCCATGCACCCAGGGTTGATGAAACTCTGACGGGTTTCTGATAATTCAGCAGCATCCAGCCGGTAAAAGTTCCTTTCCGGTGATCGGCAGGTCCGTTCGGAAGCCATTGCGGATAGTCGCCAAAATCAGTTATGGCGTACATGACCCCATCCTGATCAAATCCGGCAGGGAAAATCCCGTTCCGGCGTTCAAATGTGTTTTTCACAATGATGTTCATGGTGGAAATATGCCAGTAATTTTTCCATTTATCCTGATAGGTTGAACCGTGTCCTGATCCGTTGATAAATCCGCCGGCTTTCATGGAAAACGGATTATGAACCTGATATTTGAATCCGCCCATGGGTGAATCTGAATAATAAACACCGTCAGCATAACCGCTGAATTCAGTTCCAGGTGCACCGTATTGCAGGTAATACCGGTTGTTATGTTTGGTCATCCAGGCACCTTCCATGAACGGGGGCATGAAGTTATTATCCTGATATTCACCGAACCGTTCCCAACCGTGATCTTCGCTGTGAAGCGAAATGGTTTCAACGGTTTGTCCGATGGGCTGAAGGGTTTTCCGGTCAATTTCTCTAGCTAAAAGCGGATAGGTATTGCTGGATCCATGATGAAGGTACAACTTCCCATCATCATCCAGAAAATAAGCCGGATCCCAGGCACCCGAACGTGAAGAGTCAATTACTTCCGTCCATTCATCCTTGAACGGATTTGTACTCATCCAGATTGGAAAACTCTGTGTATAAGTCGACCCGATGACAAACATGGTATCGCCAGAAACCCAAACTGCCGGTGCACATAAATCATCGTACACTTTGTGGTTTGGCTTCAGAAACTTCCGGGAAACAAACGTCCAGCTTCCCATATCTTTGCTGTACCAGTATCCCCACTGATTGGTTGAAAACAGAAAGAAATGCTCTTTGTAAGTAACGATAACCGGATCGGCTGTTGACCGGTGCCGGCCTTCAAGTCCGAAATTTGGAATGGGTGTAAAGCCATAATCGAGATTGATGGGATTGCAGAACGTTTTCTGCTGGGCGGATGCAGGTGCTGAAAGCAGGATCAGCATCAGACTAGTGGTTAGAAAGTGGTGAATTTTCATTGTCGTTCCGGAATGTTAGGGTTTTGATGGCGATTTTTGGAACTGTCAAGTTCATATTTTTGACGGAGAAATGCAATTGGGGAAAATTGCGAATGACGAATTGCGAAAAGTAAATAGCGAATAGCATGAAATAATGCTGAACAGATTTTTTTTTAAAGAAACCGAATTTTTCAGTTCCTTCTGTTCTTTCTGCGGTTAAAAAAACAAAAGTCAGATCTACCACAGAAAAGTCAGAATATCGCAGAAATGTACTTCTTTAGTTTTGGGATCTTAGGATTAATAGATAGTTCAAAAACCCGGATTTGCCGGAAATCCTGCCGTTATCTTTAAATAAAGTAAACCAGAATTAATTTAGCCCGCATTTAAAAAAAGAATTCCGGAAAGTGATCAGGCAGGAATTGACAATGGCCGGTTGGCTGTTATCTGATCTGTGGCCTTTGTATCTTTGAAAAAAATGAGAAATAAAAATGACTGAGCAAGTAGATAAACGGGTAAAAGACATCAGATTGTGGGCAGGTGTTTGTCACTTCCTGCCGTTGGTAGTGGTTTTAGGAATTCCTTTCGCCAATGTTCTGGCTCCGGCTTTGGTTTGGTTTTTTAAACGGGATGATGATCCGTTTATCATCAGGCATGCCAAATCTTCTCTGAATTTTCAGCTAACGGTTACGCTTTCGCTGGCTTTGATTTTCGGATTGATTTACTATCCGCTCAAACTTGAAGTGATTCCCCAATCGTATCATTACGGAATTCTGGCTGCACTTGCTTCTCTTGCCATTACCTTTTTTGCCATGATGGTTCAGGCCGGAATGCGTGCCGGACAGGGTGAAGAACACCGTTATTTTATTTCAATCCCGTTCTTCCGCTGAGAAATGACAGTTAGCTGACACACTCCCCGCTGATTTTCTCCATTTTTGCACAGCAAATTTTTACAGGCAGGTTATGAGCTTAAACGAAATCCGTTCTAAAAATCTATTTGAAAAAGCACAGAAAATGATTCCGGGCGGGGTGAATTCTCCGGTCAGGGCTTTTCGTTCGGTTGGTGGAACTCCGCTTTTTATGAAACAGGGAAAAGGGAGCAGAATTACGGATGTTGATGACAACACGTTCATTGACTATTGCTGTTCATGGGGACCCCTCATTTCAGGACATGCCCATCCTGCCATCATTGAAAAAATCGTCGAAACTGCCGCGAACGGAACGAGTTTTGGAACACCGAATCCGCATGAAGTAGAAATTGCTTCGTTTATAACAGAAAAACTGCCGCACGTTGAAATGATCCGGTTTGTGAATTCCGGTACTGAGGCGGTGATGTCGGCAATCCGGGTTGCCCGTGGTTTTACCGGCCGGGATAAGATCATCAAGTTTGACGGATGTTATCACGGTGCAGTTGACAGTCTTTTGGTAAATGCCGGTTCCGGGTTGGTCACATTCGGTATTTCGTCAACACCGGGCGTTCCTCAGAAACTGGCAGAAGAAACACTGGTTCTGCCGCTTGACCGTGAAGATCTCGTTGAAGATCTGCTTACAAAATATCCCGATTCAGTTGCAGCCATTATTCTGGAACCGATCCCGGCAAATAACGGACTTCTTCTTCAACGTAAAGAATTTCTGCAGAAATTACGGGATCTGGCGACGAAATATGGTGTGGTTCTGATTTTTGATGAAGTTATTTCGGGGTTCCGGGTTGCACTTGGCGGAGCAACAGAAGTCTACGGTGTTCAGCCGGATATGGTTACTTTTGGAAAAATTATCGGTGGCGGATTTCCCGTTGGCGCTTATGGCGGAAAAAAAGAAATTATGAACTGTATTGCTCCGGTCGGCAAGATTTATCAGGCCGGAACACTCAGCGGAAATCCGGTTGCCATGGCTGCCGGTTTTGCCCAGCTTCAATTACTTTCGCAACCTGGTTTTTATGACAATCTGGAAAAATCAGGCAAACAATTCAGTGAGGGTTTGAACGAAATTATTTCACGGCGGTCACTTCCGGTTACACCGTACCGTATCGGTTCAATTTTATGGACGTATTTCGGAAAAGCTGAAATCATGCGTGCTGCTCATCATATTGACGGCGCAACGATGGATCACTACAAAAAGTTTTTCAGATATTGCCTCGAACACGGAATTTACATCGCACCAAGCGGATATGAAGTTGGCTTTTTGTCATCAGCTCACAGCAGTGAAGATATTGCAGAAACCCTTCAGGTTATTGATGAAGCCATGGCGGTGACTTTTTAGGAATAAGGCGTAAGGTATGAGGCATAAGATCATTTCTGAATGCTTCTAACCCCCTGTCTTCTCATTAACAATTAAACATTAACCATTTACCATTATTCATCTTGAACCTCCGTTTCCAGAAAAAAAACCGGATTTTGCTGACTTCCTTTCTCTTTATCGTTCTGGTTGTTTTTGCCCAGATTGTGTGGTGGATTTTCTTTCAGATCAGCAATTCAAAGACGACCTCGGGTATTTCACTGAAAATGGCAGAAAAAACCCGGTCTGTGGCAGCCTGGCATTTGCATCAGGTTCTTGTTCATTCAACTGAATTAGAACAGACCGATCTTTTTGCCGGCAAAATTGTACTTAGCGGGAATAAAATCAGCCAGATTTCAGGCGATACAACAGGTTTCTATATTGTAATTAAATCGGGTTTGAATTTAGGGTATCCGGTTGAGTTTTCAGGTTTATGGATGATCAGATCCGGTGAAAAGGGTGAAAAAATCCTTGATCACATCCATGTGGGAAAACTAAGAGAGTGGGTTCAGCAAAACTATCCGCAAGTTGAAATTTATGGAATTGCCCTTGTTGAACGACCGTGGTTCCTGACACCTGAAGATTTCAGAGTTTCAGTTGATCATGTCAATAAAATCAATTCTGAAACTGAACGTCAGCTCAGAATGTTCATCTGGGAAGGCGGTTTTTTTATTTTGCTGATGATGGTTGCAGTTGCCCTGCTTTACACCAACATCCGGGCAGAATGGATTCACAGTCACCAGGTTCACAATTTTATGCTTACCGTTACGCATGAATTGAAATCACCCATTGCGTCGGTAAAACTCTATCTTGAAACCCTGCTGAAACACGATCCGCCCAAAGAAAAACGAATTGAATTTATCACAAAAGCAGTAGAAGAAACCGTTCGCCTTGAAGATCACATCGAAAATATTTTGTCTGCTTCCCGCCTTGAAAGTCAAACTGAAAAAATAAATTTTACTGAACTTAACCTTTTTGAATTGATCGAAAACTGGTTTTCAACCGGAAAATATCAGGAATCTGGCCGGATTGTTCTGGATGATTCCCTGAAAAAAGATGTCTGGATGCTGGGTGACGAGAAAAAACTCAGATCTGTTTTTACCAATCTGGTTGATAATGCCCTGAAATATTCTGAAGGACAGGTTTTTCTGCGTGGTTCTGATGAAAACGGGAAAATTAAAATCACGGTTAAGGATCTGGGACAGGGTATACCAAAATCAGCACAACCGTTCATTTTCAATAAATTTTTCCGGGTTGATGATGAGCTGATCAGGAATAACAAGGGTGTCGGGCTGGGTTTGTTTATTGCCAATGAATGTGTGAAATTGCATAAAGGAACCATTCTGGTGGAATCTGACACAGGAAAGGGTTCTGAGTTTATTGTCGAATTACCAGGAATTAATGAGGCCTGAAATGGAAACCCGGATTTTACTGGTTGAAGATGAAACGAACATTGCTGATGCCCTGAAGTTTAACCTCGAACAGGAAGGATATTCGGTTACCATTATCAGTAACGGAAAAATTGCCATTGAGGTTTTTGAAAAACAACGCTTTGATCTGGTCATTTTAGATCTGATGCTGCCGGGTGCAAACGGATTTGATGTGCTTGAATCCATCCGGATAAAAGATGAAACAACGCCGGTTCTGATTGTTTCTGCCAAATATCAGGATACTGACAAGATCAAAGGACTGAAAATCGGTGCTGATGATTACCTGACAAAACCTTTTAATCTGGAAGAATTGCTTCTCAGAATTCAGCGGTTACTCAAACGGTCAACACTTGTTCAGCAATCTTCTTCGAAGCTTTTGGTTGATCAGCATACTTTCGGTGAAAACACCATTTTCTTTTCCCGCCAGGAAGCAAAAACCCATTCAGGATCCGTCGTTCTGACAGCAAAGGAAACAGAAATCATGAAACTGCTGATCCAGAATGATGGCGAAGTGGTTTCCCGTGAAACGATTTTAAGCCGGGTTTGGGGTTACGATGTGTACCCGACAACCCGCACCATTGATAATTTTATAGCCCGGCTCAGAAAATATTTTGAAACTGATCCGGGAAATCCAAAATACATTCACTCCATCCGTGGGGTGGGTTATAAATTTACCGGAGTCTGATGTCTTTGTTTAAAAATGATCTGATATTACGTGCTGCCCGTCGTGAACCTGTAGAAAGAACCCCGGTCTGGATGATGAGACAGGCCGGCCGTTACCTTCCCCAATACCGTGCCGTCAGAGAAGGCCGTTCCTTCCTCGAAATGTGCAAAACCCCCGAACTTGCCACTGAAGTCACCCTTCAGCCGGTTGATCTGATCGGGGTGGATGCTGCCATCATTTTTTCTGATATTCTGGTCATCCCGGAAGCAATGGGTTCAAATCTTGAACTGATCGAATCAAAAGGTCCGGTGATTTACAATCCGGTCAGAACGGCTTCAGATGTTGAAAATCTGAAAGTGATTGATGCGGTTTCTGATCTGGGTTATGTGCTCGAAGCCATCAGAATGACGAAAAAGGAATTGAATAACCGGGTTCCGCTGATCGGATTTTCAGGTGCGCCCTGGACGTTGCTGACTTACATGGTTGAAGGCGGTTCATCAAAATCGTTCAAATTTTCGAAATCCATGATCATGGATCAGCCCAAAACGGCTCACCGGCTCCTGAAAGATTTGTCGTTTGCCATTTCAGATTATCTCATCGCTCAGGTTGAGGCCGGTGCTGATATCATTCAGATTTTTGATTCGTGGGCATCGGCACTTGATCCGGTTTATTACGAAAAATTCGGGTTGCCGTACATCGAATTTATTGTGGATTCCCTCAAGGTTTTGGATGTGCCGGTGATTGTTTTTGCAAAAGGCGCCAACGCTTCTCTTGAAAGATTGAGCAAATCGGGTGCGCACGTTCTCGGGCTAGACTGGACGATCAGTCTTGCCGAAGCAAAATCACGTGTCGGAAATTCTGTTGCCCTTCAGGGTAACATGGATCCGTCATTTTTATATTCTTCTCCCGGATCCATCGAAAGGGAAGTAAAACGGATTCTTTCACTCTGGGGTCCGGAAACCGGACATATTTTTAATCTCGGACATGGCATCCTGCCAGACGTCCCGCCTGAACATGCAAAAGCCATGGTCAACGCCGTCAAACAATTTTCAGTCAGATAGAAGTTAAGGGAAGCGAAGGATTATTTTGGAAGCGCAGCAATTTCAGGAAGTTTTAGAACTGATGCACAAGTACAGTCAGGCCGGGCCAAGGTACACGAGTTACCCCACGGCGCCTGAGTGGAAATCGGGTTACGAAGAAGCAGATTACAAAAAACTGCTTGCCCGGATGAAAGGGTACGAAGATGAACCCATCGCCATGTACATTCACATTCCGTTTTGCGAAGAACGGTGTCTGTATTGTGCCTGTAATGTAACCGTTAGGAATGATCATTCAGTTGCCGACCGGTATCTTGATCATCTTGAAAAGGAAATCAAACTCGTTTCGGGCTATCTCGGATTCAAACCCAAAGTTCAGCAGCTTCACTGGGGCGGGGGAACGCCAACTTATCTGAGTCCGGTTCAGATCACCCGGCTGATGAAAGTACTGAACGATCAATTTGACATCAATTATCTTTCGGGTGAGCTGGCCGTTGAAGTTGATCCGGTTGTGACAACGGCGGAACATATTCAGACACTGGCTGATGAAGGATTTACCCGGTTTTCGTTTGGTGTGCAGGATTTTGACAAAAAAGTGCAGGAAGCCGTACGGCGGGTTCAGACTTTTGAGGATACCGCCAAGCTGATTCAGGAAGCACGGAATTCAGGCGCAAAATCCATCAATATTGATTTGATTTACGGTTTACCCCATCAAACCAGGGAATCGTTCCAGGAAACGCTGAATAAAGCCCTGATGCTGTCACCAGATCGTGTTGCCATGTTTTCGTATGCGCATGTTCCCTGGATGCACAAACATCAGCAGGTGCTCGAACAGCACCCCAGACCGGATGCCGACCTTAAAATGGAATTGTTGATTCAGGCCAGAGAATTTTTCGAAAAAAATGGCATGTTCCTCATCGGACTTGATCATTTTTCGAAACCGGAAGATGAATTGTACGATGCCCTCAATGAGGGAACCCTGAAACGGAATTTCATGGGTTACACCGTGATGGAAGCTGAAAATATTCTCGCTTTCGGTAACTCATCCATAGGGTATCTACTAGGTTCCTACGTCCAGAATGACCGGACGTTGAAAGGTTATGAAGAAAAGTTAGATGCCGGTTTGCTTCCCGTTGAAACCGGATACAAAATGACGAAAGATGATTTCGTAAGAAAAACCGCCATTATGGAAATCATGATTGCCTTTGTGATTTTTTACGACGACTTCAAGCGTAAAACCGGTACTGAATTTCTGACCTATTTTGCCAAAGAACTCGCAGAAATGAAAGACATGTTCGATGACGGAATGGTCCGACTTTTCCCTGACCGTTTTGTTGTCACCGATAAAGGTGAATTGTTCCTGAGAAATATCGCCATGCGCTTCGACAAATTCCTTTCCGACAAACAAACAGAAAAGAGGTTTTCGAGTACGGTGTGAAAGACCGGGACGGGTTACGGGTTACGGGTTACGCAAAAAATTAAGATCAAAATTTATAATTTAAGAGACATTTTATCAAATAAATGGTACACAAGAACCTTGAGGTTTGGCAATTAAGTATGGAGCTGGTTACAACTTTATATGAGGTTACCAGAGTGTTCCCAAAGGACGAAATTTATGGAATTACCAGCCAAATTCGTCGGGCTGCCGTTTCCATACCGACCAATATCTCTGAAGGTGCAGCTAGAAACCATACCAAAGAATACATTCAGTTTTTGTATATTGCACTTGGTTCAGCATCAGAGGTTGAAACACTTCTTCAGATTTCAAGAAATCTTGGATATTTGACTGAAACAAAGGAAATTGAAAATAAACTCGATTCTGTCAGGCGATTGCTTGCTGGATTAATCAAATATTTGTCTTCCACCCGTAACCTCCCGCAATAGCGGGACAGGCAGTAATAGGTGACCCGTAACCATGATGAAATCATTAAAGTACAAAATTCTCGAATTCTTTATCCTGCTTTGGGTGAGAGTCAACTTCCGCAGAAAAAGAAAAGATCGTTCCGCCTGGCGATAATTTTGTGTTCTTCCCACATTTTCTCTCCGGTAACCCCTGCGATTGCCTTTAATTCCCTCCTGTAACCCGTAATTCGTGACCCGTAACCTCCTCCGGAACAACTCACCCCCAAAATTTTGTTCAGGTTTCCAACAAAGGAGCCATTGAATGAAATCTGCTTTTTTTACTTTCTTAACTTTTACTTTCTTTTCAGTTTCGGTATTTGCCCAAGCCGGCGGAACGATAACCGGAGTGATAACCGATAAAACCAACCGTCAGCCTGTGTTGGGGGCAAATATTCTCGTGATTGAAACCGGTCGTGGTGATGCAACAACCGCAACGGGAGAATATAAAATTACCGGACTTGAGCCGGGAACCTATTCACTCAGAGTGTCTTATCTCGGGTATACCTCAGTAACCAAAACCGATATTGTGGTCAACAATGTCAGCTTTACCCGTTTGAATTTTGAGATTGAACCGGCTGATCTTGAACTCGAGACCATCGAGGTGACAACCAGTTATTATCAGAAAAACACCGATAATATCACCAGTTTGAATGCCTTTTCCTTCGAAGAAATCCGCCGTGCACCGGGCGGTCAGGAAGACATTGTAAAAGCTATTTCTGTTGTTCCCGGCGTTGCAACCCAATCGGGCGGAAGAAATGATCTTATTGTCAGAGGTGGTGGCCCGTCTGAAAATCTATTCTTAATCGACGGACTTGAAGTCCCCAACATCAATCACTTCGGAACCCAGGGTGCAACTGGTGGTCCGTTAACGCTCGTCAATGTAGATTTTGTTGATAACACAGAATTTGCCACTGGTGGATTTGGTGCCAGATACGGCGACCGGCTGTCTTCAGTTCTGAATATCTCACTCCGTGAAGGCCGACAGGATCGCTGGGGAAGTAAAACGAACTTAAGTGCAACTGGTTTTGGAGCCAATATTGAAGGTCCGGTTGGTCAGAACGGAAACTTCCTTTTTTCTGCAAGACGGTCATATCTCGATTTTATTTTTAAAGCTGCCGGATTTGGCTTCATTCCCGAATACTGGGATTTCCAGGGAAAATATGTTCAGCGTATTGACGAAAAAAACAAGCTTCAGTTTTTTGGGATCGGTGCCCTGGATAATGTGTCATTCGATAATGCCAACCGAAAAAACAGGTTATCCAATTCCCAGATTCTCGGAAGTGACCAGAATCAGTATGTCGTTGGAGGAACCTGGCAGCATGTTACGTCGGCCGGACTCATGAACATCACCCTTGGCCGCAATTACGTCGATTTCAGCAGTGCCCAGGCAGATACCAATCAGGTTAAAATATTTGATAATCAGGCTTACGAAGCTGAAAATTCAGTCCGTGCTGAAATGATTACCCGTCTGACACCTAGAGTTGAAATGACCGTCGGTGCCCAGTACAAATTGGTTCAGGCAAATTCAATGTTAATTGTAAATGCTAAAAACCCGTTTGGCGACGTTTTTAACGTCAATGAAGACAATGATTTAACAGCTCATAAAGCCTCCTTCTATCTTCAGGCAGCTCATGACTGGGCTCACGGTTTTGATTACACTGTTGGACTCCGTGCTGATTATTTTTCTGCGATAAAAAATGAGCTGGCACTTTCGCCACGGGTTTCACTCGGATTTAATCTGGATGAACTGAACCGGTTTACCGCCTCTGCCGGATTGTATCACCAGTCACCCAGTTACACCTGGCTCGCCAATAATCCCAATAATCAGAATCTGAAGCATCTTCAATCCATTCAAACGGTTCTGGGTTATGAGCACATGTTCCGTGCCGATACCAAGTTCAGAGTGGAAGCCTATTACAAGGACTACAAAAACTATCCGGCCAGCACCAGCAGAGCTTACCTTGTTCTTGCCAATACAGGCGCCGGTTTTGGCGGCCAGCAGGATGGATTTGCCAGTTTTGGGTTTGATAATCTGGTAAGCAAAGGAACGGGTTTTTCACGTGGACTTGAATTCCAGATTCAGAAAAAACTGAGTGAAGTGAAAGGTTACGGAATTGCTTCTCTGAGTCTGAACGAAGTGTATTTCACTCCGCTTGATGGCAAAGAATACCGGGGAAGTTACTCCCAACCGGTTATTTTTAACCTTTCAGGCGGCTACCAGTTTGCCAATAACTACGAACTGGGTCTGAAATTCAGAATGGCGTCGGGTTTGCCATACACGCCATTTAATTCTGACGGAACCCAGAATATTTCTGAATACAACCAGAAAACCCTTGATTTTACTCATCAGCTTGACATCCGGGTCGATAAACGGTGGAATTTCACAGCGTGGAACCTGATTACCTATATTGATATTCAGAATATTTACGCACAGGAAAACCAGTTTTCTGTTCAGTGGGACCTGGAAACCCAACAAGTTAGAAAAGGAAGTTCAATTGGCGTACTGCCCACCATTGGCATAACGGCTGAATTTTGAATTGGTGGTAAGTGGTAGGTGTTAGGTGGTCAGTAGTTATTTCAAGTAGAAAACCGGACACTGAGCGGAGTCGAAGTGCACGGTTTTCTCTCTGACCACGTATCACTTACCACATACCACAGATTCACGTTTTCCCCGCTTCCGGAATTCACTTTCCCCGATTTGTGTTATCCCGGATATGAAACTCATTCCAATCTTTTAATAAAAAACAGGTTACATGTTTAAATCAGATTATCTCTCCATCAAAACGCTTGGCGAACTTCGCAAATCGGGTTATCAAACCCTTTCTGTCAAAGATGAAATGCGCAGAAATCTCATTCAGCGTCTTCAGGCGAAAGAACGGTTTTTCGAAGGCATTCACGGTTACGAAAAAACCGTAATTCCTGAACTTGAAAATGCCATTTTAAGCAAACACAATATCATTCTGCTCGGACTAAGGGGTCAGGCCAAAACCAAACTTGCCCGGCTTCTGGTTCAGTTGCTCGATGAATACATTCCGGTTATTGAAGGCAGTGAAGTTAATGACAATCCGTTCAGTCCCATTTCTATTTTTGGCAAGGATCTGATCAAGGAAAAAGGAGATTCGACTCCAGTTACCTGGGTTCATCGTGCTGAACGGTATGGTGAAAAACTCGCTACGCCGGATGTGACCGTTGCAGATCTGGTGGGTGATATTGATCCGATCAAAGCTGCAACCCAAAGGCTTTCGTATTCTGATGAGCGGATTCTTCACTATGGAATTATTCCCCGCACGAATCGTGGCATTTTCGTAATCAATGAACTGCCTGATCTTCAGCCCAGAATTCAGGTTTCGCTGTTTAATATTCTGCAGGAACAGGATATTCAGATCCGCGGATTCAGAACCCGGATTCCTATGGATATTCTTCTGATTTTTACGGCAAATCCTGAAGATTACACCAATCGCGGATCTATTATCACGCCGCTGAAAGATCGTATTGATTCCCAGATTATCACTCACTATCCGAAAACGATTGAAATTGCGAGAAGAATCACCGAACAGGAATCGTTTCACGACACCGGCCGTTCAGTTGAAGTCCACATCCCCGACCTGATCAGAAATCTGGTTGAGCAAATTTCCTTCGAAGCCAGAGAAAGTGAATTTATCGATCACAAGTCTGGCGTTTCTGCACGTCTTGCCATTTCTGCCTTTGAAAATCTGGTGAGTCAGGCTGAACGGCGGGCAATTCTGAATAACGAAACTGAAACCACCATCCGGATTTCTGACCTGTACCGGATTGTTCCTTCCATTACCGGTAAAATTGAGCTGGTTTATGAAGGTGAGCAGGAAGGGATGCAGAAAGTTGCGCTGGCTTTGATTAACAAAGCAGTGAAAACCCAATTCAGGAAATTTTTTCCCGATCCGGCATCATTCAAAACCGGTGATGAAAAAAATCCTTACAAAACTGTGATCGATTGGTTCACCAAAGGCCGGAATCTTGATCTTGAATTTGATGAATCCGCCAAAACCTATCAGGAAAAGCTGGCGGCAGTTGACGGTTTGAAAAATCTGGCTGATTCCCGCATGAAACTGATTGGTGATGCCTCTGAATCACTTGTTGAAGAGTTCATTCTCGAAGGATTGTCGTTGTACTCGTTACTTGGGAAAGACTGGCTTGAAGAATCAGTGACGTTCAAAGATATGATGGGCTCCATGCTGAAGGGCATGAAGTTTGATGAAGAATAGGGTAGTGATAAGTGGTAAGTCGAGCCTTGCGAAGATCCCGAACTAGCTTCGGGGTTATAAGTGATAAGTTGAAGAAATAGGACACTGAGCGGAGTCGAAGTGACCTATTTCATCAATGACCACTAATTTCATATTCTGAAATAAACAAAAAACCCGGCGAATGCCGGGTTTTTTGTTTAAGTAACAGTTTGGGGAACCGAATTGTTTTATTCGATTTCTCCACCCATCAGTCTGACCATATTTTTCAATGGTTCAACAGGGAGGGTAAATGGATCAATAACAAGTCCGTCTGCAACCTGAGTTGAAATTTTTCCAAATTTCATTCCTGCAGGTGAATTCAGTTCAACTTGTTTGAGAGTAGCACCGTATTTAGCATTAATTGCATTAACAAAATAATTGGCAATCAAAGCCTGACCTAAGTTGGATGGGTGAACGCCATCATAGGAGAATAACCCGCCGGTAATAAAGGCAGCAGTTACTTTTTGTCCCATGTAGTATTTACCATTGGCTCCACCAGCAGCAACAGCAGTGAACTCAGCACTTACATCAGCAACTGCCCAACCTTTGGCTGCTGCAATTCCTTTAATGGCACCGTTAAATTGCGCAACCGCAGTTTTTGCAATTACGATTTCAGCAGGATCGAGTACATACTGGCTACCCAATGGAACTGCTTTGGCAAGACCGGCAAAAGTTGTAGATCCATTTCCGATTGCTGAAGCACCAATAAGGGTGATCATCCCTCTGTTGTAAATCTTCCCGGAAGCAAGTGTAGCTGCATCAACATAAATACTGTCAACCGAACCGCTGGAATGCGAATAGTAAATTTTTCCGGAAGGAATTTTACCAACAAGACTTACATTCACAGTTGTAAAAAACGGGATTGAAGTTACATCAGGTATGGTTGCAACCACAACTTTGGGTTGACTGGCCAGACCAGAAATAGAATCAGCAATCTGTTGATACTTGGTTTGAAATACACTTGCATCGGTTGGTGCAGAAGGATTTACTCCACCAGAAGTTGCGTACCCAAGAACGTCATTATTTCCAAGCCAGAAAGAAACAACTTTGGGTTGGTAAGCTTTCATGGTTAGCCATAATGTTGAACCGGGGGTTCTGAGTGTCAAAGCAAATAACGGATTATTTCTTGAGAGAGCCGTTGGTGCAATTACCGCATCAGATGATGTTGAATTTACAGTAACATTAAAGAAATCAGTTGCATTTCCAAGGGCTGATGTATTTGGGATAACAAGAACTGCCCCGGGTACACCCATGTTATTATAAGGTCTTGCAAGTGTAATGTTCGTTGCCCTTAACAGAATTTCTGAAGGTGTAGCAGCTGGAACGGGTACTAAAACAGGGCTTCCTGAAGCTGAAAATGAGCCATCCCATTTTAGTCTTCCGCCGGTTCCTTCACCGCTTAAGGTTGGGATTTCAAATCCGGTAACACCTGCTGATTTTGCTAAAAGAACCGTATATCCTGCTCTTTGTGCTTCTTCATAAAGTGCCCCTGACTGATATCCTGCAGTAATGCTGTTTCCAATTGCCATATATTTGGAAAAATCAGCATTCCCGGTATTTACATCTGTTTTGTGATCCTCAAAATCGGAACATCCAGCGAAAGCCAGAATTCCAAATGTACTGAGGTAAGCAAATTTTGTCATATTTTTCATAGTCTAGCTACCTCTGATTAAAATTGATAGGTTAAATGAGCACCGAAAAGGGTTGCTTTGGTATTGTAATAGCCATTGAAGTCAAATTCGTTATCAGAAACCTTTTTTTCATCCCAGGCAAGCAGGAGAAGGTAAGCATCAACGGTCAGATTATCAGTAATTTTATATCCGGCACCTAAAGTGTACCCGATTCTGGCTGCATCCGGTAGGGAAGGCTCAGAATATTTGGTATCAACAGGGTCACTGTCCATCAGGAATCCGGCACGAAGAGCAATCATTTCAAGGCCGGTGTATTCAGTACCAACCCGGATTGTATTTGTATTCTTCCAGTTTCTGGGTGAGCTTGAAAGAATTTTATTCTGATCGGTATTTTCAATTTCAAGTTTTTCGTAACGTGACCACTCAGACCAGTTGTAATCGGCGGTAATCATCAAAGTTGGCATTACTGCAACTGCAACTCCGACGTTCAGAGTGCTGGGTAACGGAAGAACCACTTTTCCCTTGCCTTCATTGGCCAATGCAGCTGGGGTTTTGGCATCACTGATTTTAATATCTCCGGTCATTTCAAGGTCAGCCGCAGCTTTATAGCTTACGCCAACACTGATCATATCGTTTGCTTTCCAGAGAGTAGAAACACCCCAGTGAATTCCAGATCCGCTTCCGTCAAGTGAAACATCACCGGCAAGACCTGCAACTTCAGCTTTTTTCAGAAGTTTGGCATTCGCATAGGACCATGCAAACGTTCCGGCAACAGACAGGTTATCCATCAGTTTATAAGAGACAACACCCTGAATGTGAACGTTTTGAAGATGAATTTCACGGGAAAGATAATCTCCGGGCCATCCTTTACCCCATTCAGTTCCTAAACCGTAGGGTGCAAATACACCGAAACCAAAGGTAAGACCCTCTTCCCATTCGTGTGTGTAAAAAAGCTGGGGAACAACGAAGAATAAATCGTTTTGTTTGTAAATAGTATTAGAGGCAGACGGATTCTGAAACTGGCTTTCCGGCGAAACAAAAGTTGAACCGATAGTCAGATTCATTCCGGGAATAAAAGAAATACCAGCCGGGTTGAAATAAATTGCTGATGGATCATTTGCCAGTCCGGTAAAGGCACCAGCCATAGCCGCTGCTTTTGAGCCCTGTTCAGGGATGCTAAAACCGCCGGCCATCGCTCCCATTGGAAGCAGGCAAGCCATTAGCAATGCTGCAGTTTTTTTCACAGAAACCTCCGATGTGAATGTTTGTTTTGTCTGTTTGTTGTGTTGTTTGATTCGATTGCGAAAGGCGATTTTAAAGTGATTTTCCGCAAAAGTCAATCCTTTTATGAGTTGAATCACTTATTTGATCGCAGTTTTGTGTTATTTGACTGAAAATGTGGAAAAATGAGTCAGTTTTGATAAGAAAATGATATTCATGTCTTTAGAAATGAATTAATGAGTTTCAATTCATTAAAATTTTCACGTTTTCTTTAAAATCAATCCAATTTTTGATGGATTACTGATGTTTTTGGCAAGGCAGGAAATAAATATGGCAGTGAATGGTGAAGGATGGAAACAGACTGGCGGAAGCCCGCCAGCCCATTAATAATACAGGAAAATAAAAATCAGAGGGAGCAAAATCCCGAGGGCAGTCAGCCAGGCGCCACGACCCAGAATTCCTTTCGGACCTTTGATCATAAACAACCCTGAAATAGCAAGAAAAACCAGAACAACTGCGTAGAGATCGGCTACATACGTCCACATTTCTTTTGCATGATTCAGGTGCAGATAATTAAAGACATGAAGAAACCAGCGTTTTTGAACTTTCTTTTGTTCAACTTCACCGGTCACAAGGTTTGCAGATATGGTATTTCCCTCCACAAATAACTGAATTTCTTCAGGTGATGGCCTGAAGGAACTGGTGAGCGGTTCTTTTTCCCCGATTTGTGGCAATAGAATAGCAGCAATAGCCGAATCAGATGCACCAGCAGGAATCAGGTCAGGGGAAAATGTGCCAGAAATATTTTCTATATTGAAATTCGGATTCCAGTCAGAAATATGGTTAACCGCAAACCCGGAAACAGCATAGATTACAGTTAAACCAAAAGCAATATATCCGAGGTCACGGTGGAGAAGACGGTTCCATTTTCTCCAGGAAGAGAAAATGCTCATTCGTTTATTTTCGCTCCGAGTCCTTTAATCTGATACCAGGTTGAATCGGTCAGCCCGGTGAAATCAGGTTTGGTTCCTTTTTCTTCCGCTTCTTCCTTGGCTGCTTCCATCCGTTCTTCTTTGGTCCAGGTGATTTTGTAAACTTCACCTTCAACAAGTGCTTTTTTTCCCTTTTCGGTCATCGGGAAAACAATCTCGCCATCCTTCACTTTAATTTTAATTTTGGTGTAAGGCTTGTCTCCGGCCAGTTCCATCCAGCAACCCCGGTTTTCGCAAACATTAACGATAAGCCCTTCAACCAAAACTTTTTTCCCGACAAAATCTTCTGGTTTATCCAGAATAGATGAAATCTTGGTTTTATCTTTCAGTGTTATCTCTTTGCCGTATTTTTTTGCGGATTGGGCAAAAACTGATGCAGAAATTAACAAAAATAGTGAAAGGGCAAAAAATCTGGTTTTCATGGTTTGGTCCTTCATTGGGTAGTATATAGCAAAGTCAATTTTAGGTTGTCAATTTAATCAATAATGACGTAATAAGTAGAGGTCATGTAAACGTTAGTTCCTTCCATAAGTGAGAAATTAACTGTCCAGACACCTTGTGTATTTAATTCAAAGGAATGTGTATAATGCCCTGCCTGAGTAATCTCAGTTCCTGATTCAGCCGGCAAAACAGTTTCATTGGGTGAAACAAGCTGGAATTTGGATGTAAATCCCTTCATGACCGGATAGCCTCCCGCAACATAGTAGGTGGCAAACTCAAAAAAGTTTCTTCCAAATTTAGGTTTTAACGGACTAACCATCGACACGATAAAACGTTTTTGTATATCTAACCGGGATGATTTTTTTACCACTACCGGTATTTCAACTACCAGCTGTTTCTGAATTCCGGGCACAAAAAACGAAACCTGAATTGCACGACGCACGCTGTCATTAGTGGCTACATCAATAATCAACCCATTATAGTACACTTGACTCGATGTTGAAACTTTGGTTTCCTCGAAAGGTGCAAGTGAGTTTGTTTTTCCTGGTATGACAGCTTTGATGGTCATTGTTGCATCCAGAACAGGAGAATTTGCAATCGTATCAACAACGTGAACGAAGAAAGAGTTATAACCAACAGATATTTCATCTTTATTATAAAGAGCCACTTTGAATTTTTCAATAGACTTTTGCCCCGTTAAGCTCCCGGGCGGAACAAATTTATCAGATTTTTCTTCATCTTCCTGGCATCCTGAAATCAGGGCAAGAAAAACTAAACCAGAAACGAGAATTTTAAATGCTTTCATGGGATACCTTATTTTTTTACTGGGAATGTGCAAATATCAGAATTTTTTTTAAAAAGTAAAAGACAGGAAAATCGTTTTCTTCATTACCTTAAATGAATTCAGGACTTCAATTTTAAATTATTTAGGTTTTTTTCTACTTTTACAGAAGAAAAAGGATTAAAAATGAACGAAAAGATCGTCTATTCAATTCAACTTGCCGTTTCAACTGATTCCATCAGACAATGTTATCCGGTCATGTCTCAGCTCAGACCACATTTGACAGAATCGGAATTTGTAAACCGGGTTACCTTGATGAAACTGGAAGGTTATCATTTGGTCTACCTACAGGAAAATGGTAAAATAATATCGGTTGGCGGTTACCGGTTTTCAACCATGCTGTCACGTGGCTCATTTATGTACATTGATGATCTGGTAACTGATGAACCTTTCCGCGGAAAAGGATACGGAAAAATTCTAATGGACTGGATGTTTCAGAAAGCAAAAGATGCCGGTTGCAATCAGATTGACCTTGATTCGGGTGTTCAACGGTTTGATGCTCATGAATTTTATTTTCGCAAAAAAATGAAAATCATTTCCTATCATTTCACTCGTAAATTCAAATAATTCCCCCCTTTTTTAACTGAATGAACCTGATAATTATTTTTCTATGTCTGATCCCTTTTCTGATCGGAATGCCCGTGTCTATTCTGGCGCCGGTTCTTCCGGATTCGGAAAATGAACGCCTGACTCTGGTTTTTACCGGTGATCTCATGGCGCATCTCGAACAACTGAATGCCGCTAAACAGGGTGATGGTAATTACCGGTTTGATTCCTCTTTTTCAAAAATAAGTTCAGTCCTGTCTGGTGCTGACCTGACCATCGGGAATCTTGAAACCGTAATCGGGAATAAAAAAACGGGCTATTCTGGCTACCCGCAGTTTCTAACGCCTGTTTCCTATCTTTCTGCCTTAAAGTCTGCCGGTTTTGATATTCTTACGCATGCGAACAATCATACTTTCGACGGAGGTTCAACAGGAATTTCACGTACCGTTGCAGCTCTTGATTCGATGGGTTTTTTGTCAACCGGCTCCTTTTCTGATTCTCTTGCACCCAAAATTCTTTTCACCGAAAAAAATGGTTTTAAACTTGGTATTCTTGCAGCTGCTTACGGGATTAACGGTTCTATTCCAAAAAAAGATGCGTGGAGATTGAATACGTTAGACACTTTACGGCTCGGGAAAATTTTGAAAGAAGTTCAGAACATGCCCGATTCACTGCGGCCTGATTTTATGATTGCAAGTCTTCATTGGGGTGATGAATATGCACTGACACCAAATGAAAAACAGAAGAAACTGGCAGATTGGTTGTTCTCAGAGGGCATTGATGTTATTGTGGGTAGTCACCCGCATGTTGTGCAGGGTTTTGAACAGAAACGGGTTGAAAAAAATGGTGATTCGGTAAGTTTTTCAGTTTTTTATTCGCTTGGGAATTTTATTTCAGCACAGAGAACTCACCCGAGAAGTTATGGTGCAGTTCTTTCTTTAACACTTGAAAAAAACAAAAATTACAGAAAAGCCAGGTTGGCTGATTTTTCTTTGCTCCCCATTTATGTGCACCTTGATCCATCAAAAACAGATTCCCGTTACGTTATCTGGCCTGCCGGGTACAAATCAGATTCGCTTATTTCAGACAAAACAGTGAAGGCGAAAGTGAAGGATGCGAGAAAGTTTATCCTCAGCCAGCTTTCAAAACCTGATTCAATCTTTGTCAGGTAACTGTTTTATTTGAATAAAGTTGTTCGAAATACATTTATCATCAGGGAGTTCTGGCACGCGTCTCTTTCATCTTTATAAAATTCTATATCACTTACCACTTTTAACTTGTCACTTATAACTGATTCCCGTCCCCTTTTATTTTCCGTGTTATTTTATTACTTTAGTGGAAGCGCTTTTAAATCGGAGAGATTCCTGCTTTATTCTTCATATTTCATTGCAAAACCCTTAAATTGCAACCAATCTTAACTGCGGTGAAGTATTAAACCGCAAACTCTAAATTGATAAAGACTGTTTTTACCAGTTGAAAAAGGATTCGTATGGCGAACCAAACTACGTCCACCAATAAATCAAAATCAGAATCTGAACAAATTAAAACCCCGAAACCCAAGGCAAAAAAACTGACTACCAGATCGAACGAACTGCTGGCAATTGACAAAGACGGATTAAAAGCCTCGATCATCAATCACCTCGAATTTACCTGCGGAAAAGATGAATTTTCTGCCACAAAACTTGATCGTCTTAAAGCCGTTGCCCGTGCAACCCGTGACCGGATGATTGAACGCTGGCTTGAAACCCAGAGAACTTACCATCAGCAAGATGTTAAACGGGTTTATTACCTGTCGCTTGAGTTTTTAATTGGCCGTACGCTTGGGAATGCACTTCTGAATCTTGGTATTTATGATGAAGTGAATCAGGCATGTAAAGAACTTGGAATGGGACTCGATGAACTTGAAGAAGTTGAAGTCGATGCGGGACTCGGCAACGGTGGTCTGGGTCGCCTTGCAGCCTGTTTTCTCGATTCAATGGCTACTCTTGAACTGCCTGCTTATGGATATGGAATCCGGTATGAATACGGGATTTTCTATCAGCGGATTTTAGACGGATATCAGGCAGAAATGCCGGATAACTGGCTTCGCCACGGTAATCCGTGGGAATTTGAACATGCTGAAGATTTATATCCGGTTCACTATTATGGAAATGTTGAAACCATTGAAAACGGGTCAACCCGGTATAAATGGGTGAATACTGAAGAAGTTGTGGCCATGGCTTACGATATGCTCGTACCCGGCTATAAGAACAATACAGTGAACAATCTTCGTTTGTGGTCGGCCAAATCTTCACGTGATTTTCTTTTTGATGAATTTAACGCCGGCGATTACGAAAAGGCCGTTGCACATAAAAATAATTCTGAAGTAATTTCAAAAGTTCTGTATCCGAATGATACCCGTTACACAGGAAAAGAACTTCGCCTTAAACAACAATATTTCTTTGTTTGTGCAACTATTCAGGATGCCATCCGCCGGTATCAGCACGACCATAAAGAAGACAATTTTAAAACCTTCACCCAGAAAGTGGTTTTTCAGCTTAATGATACCCATCCATCCATTGCCATTCCTGAATTGATGCGGGTATTGATGGATGAGCATCATCTTTCTTGGGGAGATGCCTGGGAAATTACCGTCGGAAGTTTTGCCTATACAAACCACACGGTACTTCCCGAAGCCCTTGAAAAATGGCCGGTTGCTCTGATTGAACATGTTCTGCCACGTCACATGCAGATTATTTACGAAATTAACCGGCAGTTTATTGAGTTCGTAAAAGCCAACTATCCGAATGATATTTACCGGTTACGCCGGATGTCAATTATTGAAGAAGCTCAGGAAAAAATGGTCAGAATGAGTAATCTGGCTATTGTGGGAAGCAAGAAAATCAATGGGGTTGCTGCCTTGCATACCCGGATTCTGAAAAATGAAGTGTTCAGAGATTTTTATGAATTGTATCCTGACCGGTTCAATAACAAGACAAACGGAATTACCTACCGCCGGTTTCTGATTCATGCCAACCCACCGCTGACTGATCTGATCAACAAAACCATCGGTACGGACTGGGAATTTGATCTGGCAAAACTTTCAGCACTTGGTAAAGTTGCCAAAGATGAGAAATTCCAGAAGGAATGGCTGAAAACAAAACATGACGCCAAAGTTAAGTTTGCCGCCTATATCAAGGAACAGTTTCATTTTGATGTTGATCCTAACTCCCTTTTCGATTTCCAGGTGAAACGTCTTCATGAATACAAACGTCAGCTCATGAATGCCCTTCATGTGATAACGCTGTATAACCGCATCAAGAAAAACCCAAAAGCGAAATTTGTTCCAAGAACCGTGTTCTTTGGCGGAAAAGCAGCTCCCGGTTACTTTATGGCCAAACTGACCATCAAACTGATCAATTCCATTGCAAATGTGGTGAATAATGATCCGGATGTTGCAGGCCGCCTGAAAGTTTTCTTCCTGCCGAATTACTGTGTTTCTCTTATGGAAAAACTTCTGCCTGCGTCTGAATTGTCAGAGCAGATTTCAACTGCCGGCATGGAAGCTTCGGGTACAGGAAATATGAAATTTGCACTCAATGGTGCTTTAACCATTGGTACGCTTGATGGTGCAAACGTTGAAATTATGGAAGAAGTCGGGAAACCGAATATCTTTATTTTTGGTCATACTGATGCTGAAATTGCCGAAATCAAAAAGGCAGGTTATGCCCCGATGGATTACTATCAGGCAAACGCTGAATTGCGTGCGGTAATTGATTCAATTGCGCATGGTACTTTCTCACCTGAAAAACCAGATTTGTTTATGCCGATTGTATCAGCCTTGTTGTATGAAGGTGACCGTTTCTTCGTCATGGCGGATTATGAAGATTACATCCGTTGCCAGGATGAAGTTTCTAAAACCTACGCTAACCCGAAAAAATGGGCAGAAATGTCGATTCACAATGTTGCCAAAGTCGGTAAATTCTCCTCTGACAGAACCATCAGAGAATATGCCGAAGAAATCTGGAATGTGAAATCAACCAAAGTTGAATTGAAATGATGATTTGTATCATCCGGATGAACCTTTGTCATTCTGAGTGATCGTATCCCGAAAGTATTCGGGATACGATTGTATCGAAGAATTTCGGAACATCTGAAATCCTGTTTTTAAAAAGGGCAACCATCCGGTCGCCCTTTTTTATTTTGAATACTTCCCGTCAATTTCTTACCTTGATTCCCCATTGACCAAAAAGAAAAACCATGGAAGCAACCCTCATCAGAAAATTGCCAAAGGTGGAACTTCACCTTCACCTTGATACTTCAGTTCCCGTCGAAACGACACGGAAATTTCTCACCCTGCAGGGCAAACCGGTTCCTGAACCTTTGAATGATTACTGTATTGCACCGGCAAAATGTATCAACCTTGTTGATTATCTGAACCGGATTGATACTGCATTGGATGCCCTCCAGAGTCCTGAAGCCATTGAAGAAACAGCTTATCTGCTCACAAAAGCTTTAGCTGATAACAACCACATTTACGCTGAAGTGAGATATGCTCCCAATCTGAATATCAGAAATGGTAATTCCGTTCAGGAAATTCTGGATGCCTCTTTACGTGGATTTGAGCAGGGAAGAAGGGATTTTGGTGTTGAAGTTGGAACAATACTTTGTACACTCCGGCATTTTACCCCTAAATTTAATTCTTTGGTGTCTGAACTTGCCATCAAAAACCGGGAAAAGATTGTTGGATTTGATCTGGCAGGTGATGAAAACCAACCTGGAAGTATCCAGAAAGTTATTTTCGACAAAATTTATGCGGCGGGAATCCCAATCACCATTCATGCTGCAGAAGCCTGGGGACCTGAACGGTTGAAAGAAGCTCTGGATGTTCTTCATGCCGTCAGAATTGGCCATGGTGTCAGACTTGAAGAAGACCCGGACCTGATGAAACGGGTTATTGCAGAACAGATTCCTCTTGAAATGTGCCCAACCAGCAACGTACAGACCAATGCAACCCACTCATTTGCCACCCACCCGATAGACCGGTATCTGAAAGCAGGAGTAGCAGTGACGGTTAACACTGATGCTTATACGACCACACCTTCTGATCTGACCGGAGAATATGAAGTGCTGGTAAAAACATTCGGTTGGGGATTTAAAGAAATCAGACAAACTCAGGAAACGGCTATCCGGAATTTGTTTGTGAGTGAAGGGAAGAGAAGAGAGATCCTGGCCGAATTTCACCGCAGGTGGAATAACGTCATGGAAGAACCGGTCATTTCAGGGATTTGAGTATTCGGGGAGACCGCCAAGACCCGAAGACGCAAAGCGGAGGGAATTTTTCGGAATTTTATAATACAGTAACTTATTATAGAAGTGAAACAGGTTTAAAATTTCTGATTGACATTCTTTACACTTTTTAGACGCCCTGAAATTTAACCAAAAAGATATATTTTATCGTACCCTTGGGTTTCCTGAGTCTTTCTGGATTTTAAAAACTAAAGAATGAATTCCTTAGCGCCTTAGGGTCTTTGGGGTCTCCTGATACCTATTCTTCATCTTCCATTTCGAGTTCTGGTGATGACACCGGTTTAATTATCATGGTGAAGCTGAAAGTGGTGCCTTCGCCCGGTTTTGAAACGACTTTTATTTTGGTGTGATGCGCTTCCAGAATGTGTTTCACAATGGCCAATCCAAGTCCTGTCCCACCAAGATCTTTTGATCTGTGTTTATCAATCCGGTAAAACCGTTCAAAAATCCGACCAAGATGTTCTTCGGGAATCCCGACACCATTATCAGATACTGAAATTTTCAGCTCATTATACCTGGTTTTTTCTGCATGAACCGTTACCGATCCCTGATCTGAATATTTAATGGCATTATCAATTAAATTGGTAAAAACCTGGCGGAGTCTGACCGGATCTGCCCAGGTCTTCATGTCAGAGGTTTGATAGTCTGTTTCAAGGTGAATCCCCCGTTCTGTTGCTTTGTCAACGAGAGAATCAAAGACATCGTCAATCAGGTCTTCCAGATTAACCTGTTCAAAATTCATTTTCAGTTCACCGGTTTCGATTTTTGAAATTTCAATCAGGTCACTGACCAGGTTATTAAGATGAATAGAGTTTTTGTGAATTTTTAACAGGAAATTCCTGTTGACTTCATGATCGTCTATTGCACCATCGAGTAAAGTTTCGACAAAGCCCTGAATGGTAAAAATGGGAGTTTTAAGTTCATGTGATGTGTTTGCCAGAAATTCAGACCTTACACGTTCAAGTTTCTTCAATTTTTTAATGTCTTCAACCAGTTTTTCGGCCATTGTGTTAATTGATTTCCCCAGAAACCCCAGTTCATCAGATGAGGTGACCTCAATTCTTTCCTGAAGTTCACCTTTGGTGATCTGCCGGGCAACATTGACCATCTTGAGAACGGGTTCAGCAAACCGGTCGGCCAGATATTTGTAAATGACAATACCGCCAACGAGGAGCAGAATACTCACCACCAGAATAACAATCATGTACGTTTTATAATAGTCATTCAGGCTTGATAAGGTATATGAAACCCTGATAAAACTTACATTGCCCAAATCTTTGATGTAAATTGTACCGGGAATATGTTTGGCTACATAAAAAAGGGAAATATCGACTGATTTTGACTTTCGGATGTTTTCTCCGAAAAGGTCTTTAAGAGATTGCTGGATTTCAGGGCGGGAAAGATGATTTTCGAGATTTTTTAATTGGTTTTGCGGGACTGAAGAATCAAATAGAACCAACCCGGCAGAATCAATCAGAGACAGTCTGATGCCAAAATGGGTGGCAAAGTCTGAAAGTGCATGTTCTTCCTGCGAAAAGGGAGTGACCAGAGCAGATTCCCGTTTGAGATACGACTCCCAAAAGTTGGCGTTAAAAACGAGGGATTCGCGGACAGAACGGTGGGTGTTTTCTCTTATTGCCCAGATTGAAATGATGGCGAAGGATATGACGGTGAGAGCGAAGGTGATGTAAAAGAGAATTGCCAGTTTAACCGGCAGGCGCTGATACCATTTCATGGGCGGGATCTTTCTAAAAGATAAAAGTTAAATGTGCCGGCAAGAATTGCTAAATGGTTACCCCGCATTTACCAGAATTCAGAACAGAATCACCCATTCAGCCCTTAACCTGTTTTCACAGATCAGGCGTTTATTTTATAACCAACTCCTCTTGCCGTTACAATCACATCCTGATACAATTTGTCCCTGAGTTTTCTAACATGAACGTCGACGGTACGGTCACCGACAATGACGTCCTGACCCCAAACAGAATTCAGAATCTGTTCACGGGAAAATATCCGGTTTTTGTTTTTGGCAAGGAAGTAAAGCAGCTCAAATTCTTTTCGGGGAAGTTGTTCAGATTTTCCTTTGTAAGTCACGGTGTAAGTTGCCGGATCAATTTCAATTTTGGTCATTTTAATCACATCCTGAGGGGTGGATGCAGCCGCAGGAACACTTCTTCTGAGCAACGCCTTGATGTGAGATATTAAAATTCTGGGTGAAATTGGCTTTTTCAGGTAACTGTCACTGCCCAGTTCCAGGGCAAGGACTTCATCAATCTCGCTGTCTTTTGCGGTCAGGAATAAAATAGGAATTTCGTTAAATTTTTCGTTAGCCCGAACCAGTTTGCACATTTCAAGACCATCCATGACCGGCATCATCAGATCAAGAACCACGGCATCAATTTTTTCGGATTCAAGAAGAACCAATCCTTCTTTGCCGTTTCTGGCGGCAATGGTATTGAAACCCTCTTTTTTCATGTTATAAACCAACAGGTCACGAATGTCCTGCTCATCATCTACGATTAAAATTGTTTTTTCGCCGGTTTTCATTTTACAGTCTGCCTCAGAGCTAAACGGATCATATCTTCTGTTTTCAGGGGTTCCTGAGTGGTTTTTACAATGGTTGCAATTGATTTTTCAGCCACCTGACGGCTGAACCCAAGTGCGGTCAGGGCGGCAATGGCGTCATCCTGAGCCTGATTGCCTGAGCCTGAAAGCCAGCTGGCATCTGCAGGTGCTGTAAGTTTGGAAACTTTATCCTTTAATTCAACTATTAAACGCTCAGCCATTTTTTGTCCGACACCAGGTATGGTTTTCAGGATGCGAACGTTTGCACTGGCAATGTGATGAGCAAGATCTTCAGGTTTCAATGACGATAAAATTGAAATTGCAATTTTGGGGCCGACACCTGAAACTGAAACCAGGTGTTTGAAAAGAGAATGTTCAGCTTTTCCTGCAAATCCGTAGAGATAATGTCCGTCTTCTCTGACAATAAATTCAGTTTCGAGCTGGCAGATTTCGCCAGTACCAGGAATATGATCATGGGTTTGAAGAGAAATAAAAATCCGGTAACCGATGCCGTTCACATCCAGGAGAATTTCGGTGGGTGATTTAACGGCAATACTGCCTCTGAGAAAAGCGATCATTTGATAATCCTGTCAGAATTCTGATTTACATACGAAGCCCAGGCCGACCGTTTCCCTCTCGATACGGTTTGAGTTACCGTTTTATGGGCTGCACTTCCGGGACCGACAGAAAATCCGGCAGAAAGTGCAATGGCAAGGGCATCAGACATATCAAAATCCTGAGTTCTTGCTTCCATATTCAGCAGTCTGAAGATCATGGCTTCAACCTGTTGTTTGCTTGCATTTCCGTTACCGGTGACATGGCGTTTAACTTCACGGGGTGAAAGTTCAACAATCTGGATGTCGTGCTGGGCAGCCGCAAGAAGGATGACCCCTTTTGCATTCCCAAGTTTCATTGTTGAGGCAATGTTTTTATTGAAAAAAGCAGTTTCAACGCCCATGCAAACTGGTTTCCAAACATCAATTAAAGTCGTAAGCCGGGAATAAAGAGTGACAAGGCGGGCACTGATGTCTTTTTTTTCATCAAGTTTGATAATACCCGAATCGACAACTGAGTAGTTGTTTTTTTCAAACCGGATGATGCCGTATCCGGTTGTGCGGGTTCCGGGGTCAACGCCAAGGATGATCATGGATGGTTCCTTGAGAAGCAAGGCGTCTGCCAGAGATTTTCTCCGGCAGGTTTTATTTCAAATCTTTGAGCTGAAGCTGCAGTTGGGTTTGTCCGTTCCAGACGTTTTCGTTGATCGAATAAACCATGTGAAGTGCTTTTCCTGAATTAACGGCGGCTGTGTAATAACTTTCCATATTATAGCCAATCACGTCAAAAATGGGCGAACCCTTTTGTTTTGCTTTGAATTTCAGGTGACCTTTTCCTACAACGCTGGGGTAGCCGATAATTTCTACATCATCACTATAAAAAACAGGACGAAGATTGTCTGGTCCGTGTGGCTGAAACTGGCGGAGTACTTTCCAGAATTTATCTGTAATTTCAGAGAAGTCGATCTGGCTGTCAATCTGAATTTCAGGGGAGAGCAGATCAGCGGTTAGGGTTTGTTTGACAACTTCATCAAATTTTGCCTGAAACGCAGGAATATTTTCAAGTTTTACTGAAAGTCCGGCAGCATATTTATGTCCGCCAAACTGAATCACAAATTCTTCACAGGCTTTGATGGCTTCATACACATCAAAACCGGGGATGCTTCTGGCAGATCCTTTTGCAACACCTTCTATAGTTGTCATCATGACGGCAGGCCGGTAATGTTTTTCAACCAAACGTGAGGCAACAATTCCGATCACGCCCGGGTGCCATTTCTCATTGTGAAGTACGATGGAAAGACCTGAGTTTTCACGCAGGAATTTTTCAGCCACAATTCCGGCATCCATATAATTATCTTCATCAATCGTTTTCCGGTTGGTATTTTCTGATTCCAGAACTGAAGCATAATCAGCAGCTTCAGCTACGGTTTCAGCAACCATCATCTGAACGGCACGTTTAGCATCACCAAGCCGGCCAACCGCATTGATTCTGGGCCCGATACTGAACACAATCTGCGAGGAATTTACACGGTCAAGAGTCAGCCCGGTTTTTTTCTCCATGGCAATCCAGCAGGGTCTGGGTGATTGCTGAATAATATCGAGACCAAGCCGGGTGATGGTTCGGTTTTCATCAATGAGCGGAACGATATCTGCAGCAACTGCAACACCGACCAAATCCATATATCTTTCTGCAATTGACGGATCAATTCCCAGCGCTTTACTGACACCTTGTGTGAGTTTGAAACCAACGCCGCATCCGCACAGATCTTTAAACGGATAGTTGCAGTCAGGGCGTTTTGGGTTCAGGATTGCCAGTGCTTTGGGTACGTTATCGCCAACTGTGTGGTGATCACAGATAATCAGGTCAATGCCTTTTTCACGGCAATATTCAGCCTGAGAAACTGCCGTTATCCCGCAATCGACCGAAATAATGATTTTAACACCCATCGAATGGGCATGGTCGATGCCAGAACGGGCAATGCCATAGCCTTCTTTGATCCGGTCGTTGATGTAATAGGAAACGTTGGCTTTTATATCCCTGAAATAGGAATAGAGAAGGGCAGTTCCGGTTGTTCCATCCACATCATAATCACCATAGATCATGATTTTGTCGCCATCCTGATAGGCTCTGACCAACCGTTCAACGGCAACATCCATATCCTTCATCAGGAACGGATCGTAAAGCTGGTCAGTTGAGGGTCTGAAAAAGTCACGGGCTGTATCAAAAGTTACAATTCCCCGGTTCATAAGAATACGGGCAAGAGTTTCAGTGACGTTCAGTTGTTCCGCGAAGAGTTTCAGGTCAGTTTCGGCGATGTGGTTAAGAAAGGTCCATTTATATTTTGAGTTACTAACGATATGTTCATTCATAATTAGCTGAAAAATACGGATTTTCCCCAAATGATCAAAGGAATGGCAGAGGGAAGCGAAGAATTAATTTTCGGGGAACAGTAGTTAGAAGATAGAAGTGAGAAGGTAGAAGGAAGGGTAAACAAAAAAAATTCAATTTATTTTTTTTAGATAAATTCCAGTAAAAATTTTTTCTTCTAACTTCCATCTTCTCACTTCTACCTTCCTGATAGTTATTCAGATTCCCACAGATACTTCAGTAACCTTCAATACCTTTTTGATGTCTGCCGGGTTCATTTCCACCAGAAATCCTCTTTTTCCGCCATTTATATAAATTCGATCAAGGTCAAAGATTGTGGCTTCCGCAAAAACTGTAAGCACTTTTTTTGTTCCGAAGGGAGATGTTCCCCCAAATTGATAACCGGTTGCCCTGGTAGCTGCTGATTCAGATGCAGGTGTAAGTTGTTTGACATTAATGAACCGTGCAAGTCCTTTTTGTGAGATTTCTTTATCACCATGCATGAGAACAATCAGACAATTTTTGTTTTCATCTTCCAGAACAATGGTTTTGATGACCTGATGTTCATCAACACCAAGGCACTTGCTGGAATGCCGGGTGCCACCCTTTTCTTCATAGGGGTATTCATGCGGAAGAAATGTTATTTGATGATCCCGAAGCACCCTGATCGCAGGTGTTACCGGAAGGATGTTTTTTGACATTATTAGCTGGTTTTTTCTGTCTAAGTTCAAAGAAAGTTGAATCAGCAATTTGCTATTGCGATATTGAGGATTATAAAATTAAATTTTAAGTAAAAATACCTTTACCGGAAACAATTTCCAGTATAATCTGTTTAAATAAAAAAAACGGGAAAACAATGATAAAAAAACTAATTCTGCTTTCGATAACAACGGCAGTGCCTTTTCTTTTGTTTGGGCAGGCAAAACTGATTAAAAACGTTGAATTTACCTGGATTTCCGGTCCTGATGGAACCTTGACCTGTGAAGAATCTGCCGGCAATCCCTCTCTTCTGAAGCAAACGCAGATAGATGAGATAACCAAAGATCTCAGAATTGTTCAATCAACACTTCATTCTGCCGGTGGTTCAGGAAATTTAAATATCATTTTGAGGGCAACTGCTCAGCTTGAAGCGAATCCTGCAGCCCTCAATTCGTTTGTAAAAGCTGCTGAGGCATGGGAAAATGTGATTCTGAACCCTGTTACCGTTGTGATTGATGTTGATTACGGTCCAGAACGGTTTGGCACTGCGTATTCATCGGCAAACGTTATCGGATCAACCAGTTCAGCAATCTATGCTGCAACAACCGGGGGCAGCGGTACAGGAAATCCTGTTTCCTTTGCTGATTATGGTGAACGTCTGATGACCATTCATGAAGGATTTGGCGCACTTTATTCTTCAATTCCAAGTCCGCTGAGTTCTGATATCGGTAATATTTCCTACCCGATTGCAACCCGACCGAATCTACAGGCTTTGGGATATTTTCCCGAGGTAACACCGGAAGAAACACCATTCGGACAAACACCGAATATCGGATTCAACAGTGCCTTTGCATTTGATTTTGATCAATCAAATGGTGTCTCATCAACGCTTACCGATTTTCAGGGTGTTACTATCCATGAAATTGGTCACGCACTTGGGTTTGTTTCCTCAATTGGCTATTCTGATGATTTTTGCACGACCTGGGATATTTTCAGATTCCGGCCGGGAACAGTAAAAAACTTTGATGATTTTTCACTTGCTGACCGTATTCTGTCTCCGGGTCCGTTATCAAGCGGCGGTGATCATGTTTTTTGGGATGGTGCAAATGAATATGAGCTTTCAACGGGTGCATCTAACGGAACCGGTGGAGACACCCGTCAATCCTCTCACTGGAGAGATGATGCATTGCGGGGTACCATTCCCATTGCAGAAAGAAAAATCGGTGTAATGGATCCAACCTTTGCCCGAGGTGAAATTGGTCTGATTACCCGTGCAGATCTGAGAATGCTCAGTATTATTGGCTGGAACATTGATCACGGAAATCTGATTAGTCCGCCACTCAGGCTGAATGCTTACAGCGATTATAAATCACCTGAAACTATGGTGATAAAATGGGAAAATCCTGAAGCCTTTTATGATGGAAGATTTGTTTCTGACTGGAAACTTGTCGTTCAGCGCAATAATTCGGATGTAAAGGTTTATGACAACCCAATTCCTGCTGAAACGGTTGAATTTTCTGAATCTGGGCTGACTCCCGGTATGTTATACACCTACCGTATTTTTCCGATTCACACTCTTTCAGGTGATACCGGTGTTTCTGCAGTATTTTCACGGTTTGCCGGTGGATCACTTACTCCCGCTGCCCCAACCGTGGTAACCGGGATAACAAATGGCACAACCGCCATTTTTACCATTCAGGCAACAAATCTGCACGATGATGATACACCGCTTCATAATCTCAAAGGATTTAAAGTAAACCGAAGCCGTGACAAGGTTGATATTTCCGGTGATCTTTCACCTGCAGATACAGGAAAAGTTTTTCAATTTATTGATACGGCACCGGTCGGATCTGCATTCCCGACACGGTATAGTTTCAGTTTCATTGGTTCTGGCCAAACTGATTTTGAAGGACCATCGCTGGTTTCAGATATTTTCCGTCTGGGAACGCCTCTTACCACTTTAAATGAAACGTTAGAAACAGAAACACCTAAAATTATAGGAACGTCTGGTTGGATGGTTACAAAAGAATCCTTCATGACTTCAAAGGCAATCGGGATTTCTTCATTTACACCTGGAAGTTTTCAGACTGCCTATCTTGCTGCAATAAAAGCCGGAAAGTCTCAACAGGTTTCATTTTCAACCATTGCAAGACTGAACCCTTCTCAGGCAAATGGTCTGGTTGAACTATCAATTGATAACGGAAAAACCTGGTCAGTTGTGAAAACACTCAATTCAGATTCTCAGGCAGATTGGACAAACGGATTGAATACCTGGTTTAAAGAGTCAATTTCTCTCACAGCCTATGAAGGAAAAAATGTAATTCTCAGGTTCAGACTTGAGGTAACCGGTTCAGAAGGAAGTACGGGCTGGTATCTTGATGACCTTGTTCTTGAAACATTTACCGATGTGGCAGAAACACAGTATGTTAATGAGTTTAAACTCGAACCCAATTATCCGAATCCGTTTAATCCTTCAACGCTGATTGTTTATTCTCTCCCTGCCCAAAGCAAGGTTACTTTGAAGGTCATGAACATTTTAGGTCAGGATCTGGTTACACTTGTTGATGAGGTTAAACCTGCCGGCAGAAATGAAATTACTTTCGATGCATCTAACTTTCCATCAGGGATTTATTTCTACAGAATTTCTGCAAGCGGACATACACAAACCAGAAAAATGATTTTGTCTAAGTAAGTAGCCTACCTGTTTCGGGTTAGTAAAAAAGGGCAAACTGTTGGTTTGCCCTTTTTTATTGCTTATTTACCATTATAATTAAATTAGTTTGGCGGTTTTCCCTTGATCCGCACCAAATAAAACATGAAGTTCGTAACACAAATTTTAACAAAAGTGTCACGATGAAAATCAAGCGTTTTGGTGTTTCCCTCGATGAAAGCCTGGTTTCAGCTTTGGATGAATTTGTGGTTGAAAGCAAATTCCCAAACCGGTCACAAGCCATCCGGGCCCTGATTAAAGATTATCTGGTTAAAGACAACTGGGATCAGGATAAACTGGTTGCCGGTGCTGTTGTGCTGGTCTATGATCATCATAAACGGGATCTGAACAATAAACTTACGCACGTTCAGCATGATTTCCACCATCTGATTCTTTCCACCCAGCATATCCACCTTTCACATCACCTCTGTCTCGAAACCATTTCAATTAAAGGCAAAGCCTCTGAGCTGAAGGCATTGTCTGATCAGATGGTCGGAATAAAGGGAATTCACCACGGAAAACTGGTCATGACGGATTTGGAAAGTTAAATGCAGGTGACGGGTCACTTATTACGGGTTACAGGTAAAATGCAATGAAATACAAAATGTTTTTCACGACTCTTCTGTTTTCATTTTTATTAACGGTTCCGGTAACTGCCCAGCAGGTTTCAAAAGATACACTGGATTCTCAGTTTACTTTGGATGCCGTTGTCGTTACTGCATCAAAAACACCTCAATCGAGGGGAAATGTAACACAGAAAATTGATGTTTTATCTGCTTCGGAATTGAACCGGCAGGTTTCAGGAAACCGGAATGTGGCTGAAGCACTCATGTATCTGCCCGGAAATGCAGTTAAGGCACTTTCCAGAAATGATGCAAACTGGGGTGCTTATGGCGGGATCGGTCCGAAATATTCTACGTTTATGCTGGGCGGACTCCCGATTGACGCCTTTACCGATGTTCAGGCTTTGAGTCTGAATGCTGTTGAACAAATTGAAGTTCAGCGGGGTCCGGCTTCAGTTTTGTATCCAACTTATTTATCCCAGGATTTTGCCGGGAATCAGTCACCGCTGGCAGGAACGACCAATCTTATCCTGAAAGAAAAGGTCACCTCCCCCAAAACGATTATTTCTGCCTCAGGCGGTTCGTACAATACTTACACAACCGGCCTTCATACCGAGCAGAACATCGTTAGTGCCAGTTTAATCACCGGTTTTTCATTTGAATCTTCTGATTACACCAATTACGGCGCACCCGTATCCTGGTTAAACATGAAAAAAAATCCGGACTACCAGAAACAGATCTGGTATGGCGGATTCTCTATCCCTTTTGAAACGGACCTTCCTCAGAAAGTGTCGGTTTTTGTTAACCATGCAACCCACACCGGGAATGTTGGCAGGGAATTCAGGAAGTATGATCACCAGTACAATCTGGTCAATTTCGGCTACTCGGTTCAACTCAACAATGAGTTGTCGAATCAACTAAATCTGGGATTCCGGAATAGTTCACGGACCTGGCAGGAAGATATGATCGCACCCATTCTTTCAAAAGATGAATATATTCTTGCTTCTGACAATGGTGCAGATCAGCAATTTTTATTAGTGGATAATACAGTTTCCTGGAAACAGAATTCCGATGCCTTTCTATCATTTGGCGGCGATGTTCAGCTTGCCGATTATCAAACCTGGTCAGATCCAGTTTTAACACAAAAATCAACCGGGAATGATGCTGCCAGTTACCAATATGGACTTTTTGCCCAGGAAGAAATTACTTTCGACCAGTTTCTCATTCGTGGCGGACTCAGGTTAAATCTCGTTGGAAATGATATTGTCAAACTCGACGGCGGAAAACCCGGTGATAATGGAAAATCCTGGACGGTTCTATTGTGGAGTCTGGGTTTAAAATATAATCTGGATGATCAGACTTCACTTTTTGCCAATGCCGGAAGCAGTTTTATGATTCCCGGCTTAAAATCGGTTGGAGGAACTCTTTCTGCCGTACAACAGACAGACACAATTTCAAACGGACAATTACCAAACCCCGCTTTGGAACCTGAATCCGGAATTGGGCTTGATGCAGGAATCAATCTTCAGTTTGCTCCAGGTGGAACCTTTTCTTTCCGTGGATTTTACACCCGTATTTCAGATGCAATCGTTGAAAATGCAGTCAGTGCAAATCCTTCAAGAAGCAAGTCGGTTAACGCCGGGACAACGGTTGCCCTTGGTGCGGAAGCCGAAGCTTCCTATCATATTATTGATCTGGTTTCAGTTTTTGGAAATGTAACTTATACATCCACGACTATTGAAAATCCAAAAGACAAAGATCAGGATGGATCGGATGTTCCGTTTGTTCCTGATTATACTGCAAATACGGGAATGACGTTTTTCCTTCCTTACGAAATTAAAATCAGTCCGTATCTTCATGCTTCGGGGAAAATTTACGACGGAACGTCAAAATCCACCAGAAAGACTTTTGATCAGGGAATTCTGCTGAATCTGACAGCAACCGGATCAGTTTACCAATCGGATCTTTTCAGTCTTGAGGCCTTTGCAAACTTTTATAATCTTACCGATAACCGGTTTGAAATGCCGTGGCAGTTTCAGGATCCCGGTTTTTCGTGGACTGGCGGGATAAGAGTTAGTTTTTAAAACGCCGGGGACGAGTGACACGGGACAAGGGATTGGGGGGAGTCTTTGTAGGGGCGACCGGTTGGTCGCCCGGAGATTATTTTGACATTTCAACAAATAAACGGGCACTTCGACTCCGCTCAGTGACCGTTTTTTAAAAAACAATTCACCGACCGGGAGGTCGGTGTTACAAAAATCCATTAAATGAAAAAAATCGCCATTTTTTTTATCGGTCTTGCCGGAATCGGATTACTCATCGGTGTGATGAGCAAAACGGTAAAAACCAGCGAAATCACTCCCAATCCGGCAGATTCATCCGGAATTACGGTGACTGATTTCCGGGGAAAAACGGTTCATCTTGAAAAACCTGCAGAACGGATTGTCTGTCTGATTGAAAGTGCACTTTCCGGACTTTACATGCTTCAGGCGGGAGATCGTGTTGTTGGGATTTCAACCAATGTGACTCAGGAGCCGCTTAACCGGTATTATGCTGTTCTGGATGACCGGATTTCAGACGGGAAACTTCCTTCCCCGGGCAACTGGGATTTCATCAGTCTGGAATCGGTTCTGGCACTCAAACCGGATCTGGTCATCATCTGGGGTGAACAGAAAGAGTCAATCGAATCCATCGAAAGTCACAACATTCCCGTTTACGGCGTTTTTCTGAACTCATTTGATGATCTTACAAAAGAAATCACCGATTTCGGAAAACTGACAGGAACGTCCTCCCGGGCAGATTCCCTTCTCACTTTTTCACAGAACCTCACCGATTCCCTTTTCACACTTCTGGCAACAACTGAATCGAAACCCAAAATCTATTTTTCCTGGAATCAGGGACTTTTTGAAACATCCGGTACAAACAGCACCGTCAACAGTTTGCTTGCCCTTTCCGGCGCACAAAATGCGGTTCCCATCGCCGAAGAACATGCCGTCATTTCACTTGAAAATCTGCTGAACTGGAATCCGGATCTCATCGTTCTGTGGTCAGATCCGGCCCGGTCACCTGCCGATATTCTTGCAAAACCAGAACTTAAAACCCTCACAGCTGTGAAATCCGGTAAAGTTTATGAACTTCCTTCTGCTTTTTATTGTGATTTCTGGACGCTGAAATATCATCTTGCGGTTCGTCAGGTAGCAGAATGGGCTCATCCGGAACTGGCAACTCTGGCACTCTCAGACTCACTGAAACGGACGATTCTGGTTCATTTATATGGAGAAAAAGGCTATCAACTCCCGCTGGATTAAATCCGGATTCTGGATCTGGCTGATCCCCATTCCCCTGATTCTGGCCTCACTTCTGGTCGGTCCGTCTGATGTCATGCCCGTTTCGCAGTTTATTTCTTCCTGCTGGTCAGCACTTACGACTTCAAACTTTCAATATGATCCCGATTTTTCTCTGATGCTCACCATCGTCACCGACGTCAGACTTTCACGGATTCTACTCACTTTTCTGGTTGGCGGAACACTGGCAGTTTCCGGAAGCAGTTTGCAGGCAGTTTTCCGGAATCCATTGGTAGATCCGTTTATTTTGGGAATTGCTTCGGGTGCAGCCTTTGGTGCGGCTCTGGCCCTTGCTTTTTCGTGGATTCCCGTTCCGGTTTCTGCTTTTGGGTTTGGGTTTCTTGCGGTCTGGATGAGTATTCATTTTGCCGGGAAGGAAGTTGAACAGTCTTCTGTGAATCTGGTGCTTTCCGGAATGATGGTTTCGGGAATTTTTACTGCCCTGTTAACGGTCATTCAGTTTGTGAGTGATCCGTTCCGGCTTCAGACCATCGTTCACTGGACCATGGGCAATCTTCATCAGGCAACCTGGACTAAAGTAAATGTGCTGCTGATTCCGGTTCTAGCCGGACTTTCGGGGTTATTTCTTTTCAGGTGGCGGCTAAACGTTCTGGCTCTGGGTAACGAAGAAGCCAAGGCCGTCGGCGTCAATCCTGAACGTGAAAAGCTGATGATTCTGATTTTGGCGACACTGGCAACGGCGGCTTGTGTGGCTGCGGCCGGGATTATTGCCATGTTCGGACTTTTCGTTCCCCATCTGGTGAGAATGCTGGTCGGACCCGATAACCGGAAAAGTCTGCCGGCCAATTTTGCGCTTGGCGGATCGTTTCTGCTGATTATCGACACCGCTTCGAGAAGTTTATTTCAGTTTGAAATTCCAATCGGGGTTTTTACCATGTTTCTGGGTGCCCCGGTTTTTCTCTGGCTGATGAAAAGAAAATCGTCGGGGTGGATGTGACTCAGCCTGCAGTTTCCCTTCAAAATTGTTCGTTCTCCTACGGCAATCAACCCGTTTGGACGGATTTATCAGTCGACATTTCTGCAAATCAGTTTTCAGTCATTCTTGGCCGGAACGGATCAGGAAAATCGACTTTACTCAGAGTCATGGCGGGTTTGCTGAAACCGTCTTCAGGAACTGCTTTGGTTCACGGGAAAAATCCGGATGATATTTCCGGATCAGAACGTGCCGGACTCATCGGATTTCTGCCTCAGTTTCACCGTGCTGTTTTTCCATTTTCTGTCCGTGATGTGGTGGTTACCGGACGGGCAGGTCGCTCAGGATTCCTTCCGACAGAAAAAGATCATGAAATTACGGAAGCGGCGCTTCATCAAACCGGAATTTTTCATCTGGCTGATAAACCGTACACTCAGCTTTCGGGCGGAGAACAGCAACTTGTCATGGCGACCCGGATTTTGGCTCAGCAACCGGCCGTTATTTTCCTTGATGAACCAACCAGTCACCTCGATTTATATTACCAGTCGGCGTTACTTTCCACCCTGAAATCGCTGTCAAAAGATCAGTTTACCCTGATTGCCGTTTTACACGATCCCAATCTGGCGTTTCGTTTTGGTGATGAATTTTTCTTTTTGAAGAAGGGAAAACTGGTGAAACCAGAGTCGGGGCAAGAACCCTGGGATGCTGACTTTTTATCGGGAATTTTTGAAACCCCGCTTGAAACGATTCCATTTGAAGGAAAAGCGTTCGTGGTTCACCGGTGAAATGCGGGGAGACCGCTAAGGCACGAAGGCGCTAAGAAATTCAAGACCAGGAGTCAACAGAAAACCTTTTTACCCTTTTCCGGCAGCTTTTCTTAACCGGTCATTGATGGCTTTTCCAAGTCCAATTTCGGGAACAGGTTCTGCGTAAATCATATCAAGATTCAGTTTATCCAGAATATGCAGAAACTCAAAAATCCTGGCCGCTGCTTCCCGTAAATCCCCTTTTTCACTCAACCGCAAAACTGTTACGTCTGCATCTTCAGGGATAAAAGACCAGGAAATAAATCCTGTTTTTTTACCTGAAAGTGATTCGCCCTTCCACAATTTCATCGGCGTTCCGGGGCTGTAATGAACAGCAAGCTGACCGGGTGAATCGGGTCCATGGTCACCATGAAGTTCAGTTCTTTCATGTAGATCGGGGAGAACGGTTTTTAAATCCTCGAAAGAAAGTCCGCCATGACGAAGCAGAACCGGCCTGTCTTCAATCAGAGAAATCACCGTTGATTCCACGCCGACTTTACACGATCCGCCATCCAGAATAAAATCAATTTTCCCGGAAAGCTGAGACTGAACGTGGTCTGCAGTTGTGGGTGAAATATAGTTGAACGGATTGGCAGACGGAGCTGCCAGAAATCCGCCACTGAGTCTGATTAAATCACGTGCAACCGGGTGAGCTGGAAGCCGGACTGCAACTGATGGCCTGCCGCCGGTTGTTAAATCAGGAACGGAATCCAGCTTGGGAAGCACTAGTGTGAGCGGACCCGGCCAGAAGGCCTCAATCAATTTTTGTAGTTTGGAAAGTGGAAATGAAGTCAGTTTTTCAAGATCAGACAAATCAGAAATATGGACGATCAGCGGATTGAAAGTTGGCCGGTTCTTGGCTTCGAAAATCCGGCTGACTGCAAAAGTGTTGAAAGCATCACCGGCAAGACCATAAACCGTTTCTGTGGGCATGGCACCGATTCCGCCATTTTTCAGAATGGAAGCTGCTTTTTCTAAAAACTCTGGTTTTGCAGGCCAGATTGGGGTAAGTTCAGACATATCAGTGAAAATTTCCGATTCTGCGGGTCCAGTTAATAAATCCCGATTGTTTATCTGATTTCAAAACTCCAAAATAAGCAATCAGAATCAGATAAGTGACAAAGTATGCAGTGAAAATCCACCCCAGTTTATTCATGAATGAGAACGGACTAAACGAAACGGCAAGTCCGGCAGCCAGCGCCATGACAGAAGAAAATAAAATCCGGTTCAATTTTTTTGTTGGGAAGAGATAATGATAATCACAGCTCATGAGTTGCTGAATCATGACGTTTACACCAACCCAGTAAAAAAATCCGGCAAAAAGAATAGCGAAGAAAAACCCCCACTGACCGTTCATTGCTGAAAACAAAATTGAGGCAAGGCCAAACCCGGCTATGGAAACCAGAGTAAACCAGTTCAATTCCTTCCGGCGTTCCAGTAAAATCATGAGTTCAGCCATCGGATTGGTAAGGAAGTAACATCCGACCGAAAGAAAAGTCATGGAAACAACCAAAAAGACCCAGTTGAAATCTGCAGGAACCGACGGTAGTTCAAATTCGACCAGCGGAGTGAGAATAAGCAGAAGGAAGGGAACAAAAGAGAAGAAAGCCATGATGTGCCAGACATTGACGTGGCGGGCATATAAAATGTACTGATCCGGCAGATCAAGACGAATGAAATTTTTAAAAATCAGACTCCATAACGCCAAAGCCTGACTGATAGCAGTTAAAACAACCAGGAACAGAAAACTTCCCAGCGTCCAGACTATTCGGTATTCCATCCGCAGATTAAACCAAGCCACCCAAAAGATCAGGATATAAAACACCCATTGCAGCCAGTCTGAACGATAAAATGAAAAGTAAACTCCCGAAATCTTACTGAGCCTGTTTCCCGGCGGCATCATCACATCAATAAGCTGAAAATCAATGAGCAAAATGATGAAAAGCACAAACCGTATCAGCACCGAGACCAGAAGTAAACGAACGATGAGTTGCAGGTCAGGATGGAAAATAAGCGGAAAAATAAAGGACGATGTAAACATCAGCCAGGTGGATATTCTTAAAACTGTAGCAATTCTGGATTTATTCACATGGGAATAGGCTATTTCAAAAAGAAGGGTTGGGATTAAGATGGCAGAAAATGCACCAAAATAGGCGACAACAGAAGGTTGTATCATGGCGTTTCCCGTCAAGTGCAGCAAACCGGCCAGACCGATAAAAAGAAGAAAAACAATCAGCGAGATTAAAAGAGAGAAAATAAAGGTTTGGGTAATCAGTTCGGGGATTTTATATTCTGAAAGTGGGGTATGATGAACAAAAAAGATCCGGCGATACAAAGCTTTAAGTGATAAAATCAGCATAAAAGTTGAAAAGAGAAGTCCGGTAAACGCAGAGGCTTTTTCAGCGGGGAAAAGTTTAAAAATAACCAGACATGCCGAAACGAAAAGCACGGTGTAAAAAACATATTCCGTAAATTCCCGGCGGACGTAGGTTAGAAAATGTTGGGCGTGGAGCAAGGGGTTAATTCTTAATGGTTAATGGTAAAGGGTTAATGGTTAATGAAAACAGAATACAGAAGTTAGAAGTGAGAAGTTAGAAGAGAGAAAAGAGATTTTTTCTCTCAAAGACCTGATTTTCTTTTTCTTTGGAGTAACCAGTCATTAACTGAAAGCAAAACTGAAACAACTGTATTCCAGGAATAACGAATTAATAAACCATGGCGTTTCCGGCAGCCGAACTTTTCTTTGAAATCGGCAATTCCGGGTGTGTTTCCGCCACCAAAATCGAGTCCGTTGCAACTCATTTCCCTGGCTTTTTTTACAGATTCCCAGACCAGATGATATCCAACCGGTTCTTTTCCCGAATCACGGTCAACGGCAGAAAGCCAATCGGTCAGCCAGCCCCGTTTATCATAAATCCACAACCGCCAGGCCCGGGTTCTTCCTTCCAGCACATACCGGATTGCCAAAACATGATCAGGTGAAACCCTCGATAAAACACCGTGTAGTTCTTTAGCCGAAACCGGACATTTCACGCCGTGATGCTGATAGGATTTTTCAAGTAACTCAAGCTCGGTCAGCGAAAGTTTCTCAGGGGAAATCCATTCAAACTGACCGGAAACTGGTTTCTTTAAGTTTCTCCGAACCGATTCTGAAGTTTGTTTGATCTGGACTGATTCATCTGGAAGAAGGTCGAGCCAGAGTCCGGTTTGAGGAACAGTTTTAAATTCAAATTCGGGAAATTTTTGATCCTGATAAGCCGGATTTAAAAGAGCAAAAGAAAATGAACCGGATGTCAGAATAAAATTCAGCAATTCAGGACTTTTAACGGCGTTGTTATCAGAAAAAACCGGTGCGGAAAAATATAATAGAGAATGCCGTTTTGGGTAGGAAAGTCCGGCTTTTTTTTCGTTAAAAAAGGTAAAAACAGCAAGTCTTTCGCCAGAGGAAGAATCGTTGATTTCGATGATTTCGGGCTCATGATTCCAAACTGCACGAAAAGCCCCAACCGTTTGAAACCAAGTTCCTGATGACTGAGACAAAATCCAGGAATCACAGTCAGGGGGGAGTTTACCTGCCTTGTACCGATGAAGCTGAAAAGATGGCGTGGATTGATGGTTCATGATCGGCAAAGGTAGGGAAAGGGGAAATCAGATGCTATTTCGTGGTTCAGAGAAAAAGCCGGGATTATTTTTTCAGGAAGGAAATGTGGACAGATCGAAAATTCCTGAGATTTGGGGATGAGGAGCACGGTACGGTTTACGGGGAATCACGGGTCACATATCACAGGTTACAAATTATTTGTCGGGCAATGCGAAGATCCCGAATTCGTTTTACCCGTGCCGAAGTATGGAATTTCGTAAAAAGATAATTATGGGAGCATCCCTACTCCATTTTTTCCGGATTAATGATTTTCAGTGGGATCACTTCATCTGGCTTCCGGTCAGGTTCAATTTTGATAACTTTACCGGTTTCAGTATTTCGGATTAATATTATTTCATGATCAGCGGCTGAAATTTGATAAGGGAGGGATTGGAAATTGGTAACCAAGTCAATCATTGAGTATTTATTTTCATTAAACCCAATAGTACTTAATTCTCTTCTTTCCCCCGTAGATATTGAATATATAGAATACTCCTGCTTGTACTTTCCAGAAAATAAATATAAACTATCTTCTGAACGTGATGGAAATGCATCAAAATTATCTGATATCGGAATAATACAATTATCATTTTCAATAAATCGTTTTTCTCTTAAGTCAATTTTTATTTCAGGATTATTTATATCAATTGCAACGCAACGATAATCTTTACTATTATCGTATTCCCCTTCCCAAAATTTATAAATAAGAAATTTATCATCTGTAGTTAAACCACTGAAATACTGGAACAGTCCCTCTTCCTTTGTAAGGGTTAAGATTGAGTTAAAACTTGAATCTAATTTATCAATTTGAAACGATGGAACGGATTTAATCGCTTGATTTGAATTTGTCTTTACTTTGGAAATGTCCCGATATCCATAATTATACAGGCCATTAGAAGAAAATTCAAACCAATAATATTGAGGTGGTAGAATCCGAACAAATCTGCACTTTCCGTTTTTATCGAATCGTCCAAAATCATTAGTACTATAACTATTTTCCGAATTGTAAACTAGAAATTGGGAATTACGGATTGAAATTATTTCTTTTATCAGCAAATTTTTGTCACTTTTATATTCCGTTAATTTCCCGTTACTCAAATGATAATAATAAAGGCTTGACTGACCATTAATATTTTTAATGTAGTATATCGAGCTATCATTATCTAAGCAGGTTATTCCCGTAATTCTATCTTCACTCATATAGTCAAAACTGCAACCAGTAAGAGTAATCAATAGAAAAAGTAAAAAGTAATTGTTTTTTTTCATAGCATTCTATCTCCATCAAGGGGATTTGCTTTTAACACTGAATCCACAAAATATGACCCCAACACTCGGTAGACCATAACAAATTCTTCCCAAAAATTCCTCTTGAAAAATTGGGCAATGGAAAATCTCTAAGCCCAAATTAGTTTCCGGAATTTCCCTCGCCCATTTTTTTCGGATTAATGATTTTAAGGGGAATCACTATATCCGGCTTCCGGTCAGGTTCAATTTTGATAACTTTACCGGTTTCAGTATTTCGGATTAAAAGGAGATCACTTTCTGCTACAAGCGCTTGGTATGGTAAGAAAGTCATTTCAGAAAACGGACCGGCTGCAAAATACTTTTCCTCGTCAAAACCCAGGGTTTCAATACACCTGTAATTACCTGTTAAGGCAGAAAACAAATAAACATCTGGTTTTCCATACTTAAAAACATAAACACTGTCAGAGAATCTGCTTGGGTCGGCATCATACATATCGAGTTGAGAAAAAGGATTCTTATCATTATTTTTTCCTTCTTTATCCCGAAGATCTGTGATTTTAGATGGATTTAAAACGTCAATTGCAATACACCTGCAATCACCTTCAGAATTGGTTGTTTCGTCCCAAAAATAAAAAATCAAAAACCTGTTATCCTTGGTTATGCCATTAGATATGACAAAATTCCCTTTCTGCTGAAATATACTGCCAACAACATTACCTATAGAATCAATTGCATCTATTCTGAATGATTGTTCTTCATTCCCAAAATTATCTTTTTTGGGAATGTAAAATACTGCATAATACAGTTTTGTTATCGAAGAATAAGTAAATTCCTTGTAACCAAAAGGCATGTGATCCAGAATTCTTATTCCACTTTCTAAATCAATCATTGATAAATAGGCATTGATTGCAAGATGGGTTGAAGTAAATGCAATTATCTCCCCTTTTTTATTAAAAAATGGATTTCTAACAAATAAGCCTGAATCGAGTTCATATTTAATTAAATGATCCCTTTGGGGATTGTATTTAAAAAAAACTGATTTATCATTGTTTTGGAAAAGGTAAATAAAAGTACTGTCTTCCTCAATGGTAAAAATATCTATGATTTGAGTTGTTGTCTTTAAATTCATTGAACAACTAATAAAGAGAACGGGCATAATTAAAAACAAAAATTTCATCTTGTCAAACCTCTGTATACTGATTCATGTTTTACAATGCAAAATGCTGAAAAGACAGCTGAGACGCCGACTGCACTATAAATATTATCGCCAAAATCCCTCTTTATTATTGATTACCACACTGAACTAGCCAATCTGGAATCTGCGTTAAGTACATTTTTTCCCAGAAATTGTCTTACTTAGTGATTTATATTTTACAAGAAATATTATCGAAACACTAGTGGTCCTTCGTGCAGATTTGCAATTTTGCCTTTCAACATCCTAACTGTAACCCCAATGCTTACCTAAAAGTTGAATCAAAAATAATACCCCCATTCAAATTTGATATCCCCATATTTTCCTATCAGGTAATTTTCAAAAGGTATTAAAAATTGTTTTACAAATTCATCACAAACCAGTACATCTGATTCTCCCTCATTACCATTTGGTGAATTCTTTAAGTTGTAACCTTGAATACGAAGAATCGATTTTTCACTATAGGAACCTGAATAAAGGGTTTTCAAACCTAACTGAACTGTGTCCGGAAGGAAAATGTTAATGTTGTACTTTGAGTCTATCCTCATTTTTTTATCGTCACCGTCCTTATACTCAATTTTCCTTTTAATATGGTAATCATTTATTTCCAGATACGAAGAGTCATTAAGGTATTTCGCATACCGAATATTTTCCCCAATACCTATAAATTTTGGATTATTGGCAATGAAAATTGCGACTTCCTCTTCAAGTAATTCCCTTTTTAAATTAACTCTGAAATCACAAACCTGACCAGAAATTAAATCTTGGTTCATAAAGTTGGTGTAAGGATTACAACTAACAAAAATGAGAATAATGAAAAACCCTAAAATAAAATTGCAAAATCCATGCTTCATGGTCCAACTCTCTGAATTATAGATAGTATAGCAAGAAAAACAGTCTCTTGTCGCCTCGTTGAAAGCTGGTAAAACGAGTTAATGACAATTAAATTGTATTTCAGGATCAAACCAGGCCAATTAACAAAAGTAGAAATTTCAAATCTAACCTAAATTTAGAATGCCTTGCATTGCCATTCAAAATTTAAAATTCAAAACTCATAATTTTAATCTTTCCCTTCAGGGCACAACCCATCCGCCGGTAAAGCCATTATTCCGGAAGTTGAACTTTGCCCGGTAATGGCCGGCGACACCCAAACGAAGCCAGTCAATATGATCAACCACGAGTGTAATCACACTGAAATTCTTGAAAGCGTAATCAGGAATATGATTGTCTATAACCGGAAATGCTGAAACAGGATCATCAGCCTGAGAACCCGGCCGGGCAGGAGTTGCGTAGTTGATTTTATTTTCAATCGGAAGTCCGGTCCAGATAGACTTGAGGTGCGAACCACCGGTTTCAACCGTTGCGGTTCCGTTTAACCTGATTTGAATACTTTCCTGCTGATCATAAAAAAGGAGTGAGATTTTGGGATGTTCCGAAATCTCCTGAATTTTGGTTGACCTGATGTCAGAATAGATCTGAATACACCGGCGATCACGGTTTGAATACCTGAGAATGACGGTTCTAATCTGGGGTGACATACCATCGAAAGTTGCTAAAACTGCACGACGGAACGGGTGTTTGCTCAGGGTTGCCCCCAATTCTACTGAATCCCAGATGGAATCTAAAATATGATCTAATTCGGAAAAGGTCATGAACTTAGGACGACTTAATTTTGTTGTTCGAAAGATAGACACAGGCTTGTTTTGAACCAAAGTTGTATATTTGTGAAACGATTAAAATTCCGTTACAGTTAGGCTTTCTGTCTCATGAAAGGGATAATAACATGAAATTCTCTTATCTGACTCTAATTATTGGTACTTCCATTCTTTTTAATTCCTGCATGAACCCAAAAATAAACTACCCTGATGCAAAACGTGAAAATGTGGTTGACACCCTGCATGGAGTCGCCATTTCCGATCCGTACCGCTGGCTTGAAAATCCGGACGATTCAGCAACCGTTGCCTGGGTAACGGCAGAAAATACCATCACACGTGCTTATCTGGATTCAATTCCTGACCGTGCAAAAATTCAATCCCGGCTTACCGAACTCTGGAACTACCCGAAATATTCTGCTCCTGCTAAAAAGGGAACCAACTACTTTTTCTCCAAAAATGACGGACTTCAGAATCAGTCGGTATTATACTGGCAGGAAGGTCCTGAGGGTGAACCCAAAGTTTTGATTGACCCCAATACTCTGAGTGCTGATGGAACCGTTGCCCTGACATTGACCACAGTTAGCGAAGATGGCAGCATGCTTGCATACGGACTTTCAGGAAGCGGAAGTGACCGTCAGGATGTCAAAATCCGTCGGGTTAAAGACGGAGTTGATCTCAATGAAACCATTAAATGGTGCAAGTTTACTTCAATTGCCTGGCTCCCTGATGGATCCGGTTTTTATTACAACCGTTTCCCGGAACCCGGAACCGTTAAAAAAGAAGATGAGAACCGGTTCAACAAAGTTTATTTCCATAAAATCGGAACCCAGCAAAATCAGGATAAACTGATTTATGAAGAACCATCAAATCCTGACCGTGGATTTTCACCTATGGTCACAGAAGACGGCCGGTATCTTCTCATTTATGTCTGGCAGGGAACTGATCCCAGAAACAGAGTTTATTATTTTGATCTGAAAACCGGTGTTCCCATCACGAAACTTCTTGATGCAGGAGATGCAACCTGGTCACCGGTTCATAATGAAGGAACAACCTTTTATTTCTTCACCAATCTGGATGCGCCAAAGGGAAAATTGATTTCAATTGATATCAGCAATCCTGCACCCGATCAATGGAAAACCATCATTCCCGAGCAACCTGAAGTTTTAGATTTCGTCACCGTTGTTAACCGTCAGTTTGTTGCCGGTTACATGAAAGATGCCCATCACGAATTGAAAGTTTATTCGGCAGGTGGTGAATTCATCAAGGAGATTCCGCTGCCGGCAGTGGGAACCGTTGGAATCAGTTCTTCAAAAAGTACTGATACCGATATGTTTGTAACCTTTACCTCGTTTGTCTACCCGCCAACAATTTTCAGATACGATTTCACAACCGGTAATCTTAAACTTTTCCGCCGGCCAGAAGTGAAATTTGCTTCTGAGGATTTTGAAACCCGTCAGGTTTTCTACAATTCAAAAGATGGCACCCGTGTTCCCATGTTTATTGTCTTTAAAAAGGGGATTAAACTGGATGGAACTGCCCCGACCTTACTTTACGGATATGGCGGATTCAACGTTAACATGACACCCGGATTTTCACTTTCAAGACTCATCTGGATGGAAGCCGGCGGGATTTTCGCCATGGCAAATCTTCGTGGCGGCGGTGAATACGGCGAAGACTGGCATCAGGCCGGTATGCTTGAGAAAAAGCAAAATGTATTTGATGATCTTCATGCGGCTGCTGAATTTCTGGCAAAGGAAAAATATACTTCAGCAGATAAACTGGCCATAAACGGTGGAAGTAATGGCGGACTCCTGGTTGCTGCAGCAATGACTCAACGACCTGAACTTTACGGGGCTGTGGTTTGTCAGGTTCCGGTAATTGATATGCTCAGGTATCATAAATTCACCGTTGGAAGTTACTGGATTCCTGAATATGGAAATGCAGAAGCCGATTCAACCCAGTTTAAATTTATGCACGCCTACTCACCTCTGCATAACATCCGTGAAGGGGTAAACTATCCGCCAACATTAATCACCAGTGCTGATACGGATGACCGTGTTGTGCCGGCCCATGCGAAAAAATTTGCAGCAACGTTGCAACACACCTACAAAGGTAAAAACCCAATCCTGATCCGCATCGAAACCAAGGCCGGACACGGTGCAGGAAAGCCGACTTCGAAAGTGATTGACGAAGCTGCAGATATTTATTCGTTCCTGTTCAAGCAATTCGGGATGAAAATGTAGGAGTTTTTCTCTATTTCCAGTAGGGGCATAGCCCCGGCCTGTTTGTAGAAAAGTTTCATCGTTATAATTTAAAAAGCTCCGTAGGAGTGGCCTGTTAAATTGTATTTTTAATGGGTCGTTCCTACGGAACTTTTTTTTTGTTGGATTTCCGTTTCTACAAACGGGTCGCACCTCCGGTGCTCGTTCAAACCAGGATTTCTGGTTAAATTTCTATTCCATCATTTTAAAACTGGTTCAGACAAAACTGTCCAAAAAGAAAAGCGCAGGGTAAAAAAAATACATGGATGAGTTTCGCAGAACTTCGTTAGCCCGCCTTCGAGGGGATGACATTTCTTAAGATTTTGAAAGAGTGTCTAAACAATAAAGAACTGAGTAGGGTATTTTCGTACGGAAATGCCCTTTTCCAATTCGTTCAGAGCTGACTTCCATCTTACATATTCCTGATCCAAATCATCAGATGTCAGCAAATCATCTTTAAAAGGGTAATTGCCGGTTGAAATAGCCGGATTAAACAAGGACAACTGAACCCGGTCTTCAGGGCTTAGATTGAACCGGCTGATCATGCTGACTGAAGCTTCAAAATGTGAATCCCGGTATTTCTTCCCGCCAAGACCCAATAAGAAAATGAGCTGAAGTCTAAAACCTGCTTCTTTTATCCGGTTTACCATTTGAATGATAATTTCCGGGTCATAGGGCTTACCCACTCCCTTCAGTAAGTCTTCACTTCCAGATTCAATTCCGATGGCAATATCGGAAAGCCCTGATTGTCTGATCATTTTCCATTCATCAGCATCTTTAAGGTGTCCTGTAAATCCGTCAAGGAAACTTCCAATCCGGTTCACCCTAAATCTGGGATTAAGTGCCTTCATTTCACTGATCCAATCCTGAAGTTCCTCCATCAGAAAAATAAACCGGCGATTTGGCGCAGCAAGTGCATTGGCTTCACCGATGAAAATATCACGCCGGGCTGAAAGTCCGTCACCGAAGAAGTCAGAAATTTCAAGTAAATGGTCGTTCAGCGTTTCAATACTTCTGATCTGAAAAGGACGGTCTTTGTAAAACGTACAAAAAGTGCAATCGTCATAACTGCAGCCTACTGTAAAGTTTACGATTACGGATTGGTAAAACTCTGGTGGCAGAATGGGAATCCGTCCCCAGATTTTGAGAAATTGCTGATGATTAAAACTAATATTTTTAAGGAATAGGAAAATCCGGCCCAAAAACTCAGAAACATCAAGGGGCTCAGTATCAAAAGTTGATTTTGTCCAGGCAAAATCCGGAGCTTTTCTCCAGTCTTCCCATTCTCTTTCCCATTCCTTCCACCAATACTGAACATCTGCAATCGGAAGGAAACAGTCTTCTGCTTCCTGGTTAGAAGATTTGAAAAGAATGGTTCCATCCAAACCGATCCGGTAATGATCACCATGATTGAAATGACCGATCAACCGACCTGAATAATCAAAGTGAAATTGCCTGACGGGATCGGTCAGAATAGTAACAGTTGTGGTTTTGAAATTAATTGAGAGCATGAGTTCCTGGCCGGCAGATCATTTTTATTTCATGGTAATTTGGTTAGTGGAAAAGACCTGCTATTTTCAAACTTCACCAAATTGTTTGCGATCTGCAATGGACACCAACAGAACCTAATCAACATCTAATCCAACAGGAAAATGAACTTTAACCTTTCTGCAATCGGTTTTATTGAAACGCCCTTTGAGGAAAAATATGAAGCACCCCGCCAGCCCGGTCTGGAAGGTATTCATTCCAAATCTGTCATCAGGCTGACACCGGGTCATCGGTATGAACAGGCATTGAAAGACCTGGATGGATTTTCTCATATCTGGATTATTTACTGGTTTGACCGGGTTTCAGGCTGGAAGCCACAGATTCTTCCGCCAAGAGGGTCTGCCATTAAAAGAGGTGTATTTGCAACCCGGTCACCACATCGGCCAAATCCAATAGGACTTTCACTCGTCCGGATTGAAGAAATAAACGGACTTGAAATCCGTATTGGTGATTGTGATCTTCTCAATGGAACACCGGTTCTCGACATCAAACCCTATTTGCCTTATGTGGAGTCGGTTCCAGAAGCTGCATCCGGGTGGATTGGATCAAATCTCACCAATGGTGAAGTGCTGCCAGTCTGGGAATTGGAATGGTCTATAACCGCAGTCAAACAACGTTTATTTCTTGAACGTGCAGGACTATCGGGTTTCAGTAAAAAAGTGGCTCAGGTTTTATCTTCATCACCAGAACCACATCCCTATAAAAGAATAAAAGCCCTGGAAAATGGTCTTTTTCAAATGGCATGGAAAGACTGGCGGCTTTCGTTCCGGATTGAAGGGAATAAAGTTCAGATTCTTGAAATTTATTCGGGATATTTAAAAGGGGCTGAACAGCCTGAACTTCACCGGCAATTCAGGGAAACTCTGTTTCAGGCTTGAAGGAATAATCAATTTAAGATGTCATCCCGGACTTGATCCGGCTAACGAAGTTCTGCGAAGCTCATCCAGTATTTTCCCATCGTTTTATGATCATGTTGAATGTTGAAAAGGATTGGGGTTTAAACATGAGAAAATGCAATCATGCAAGAAGTTGACGAATACATTTTCTCCCAACCGGAGGCTTTGGCCCGGATTATGAGCCGGATCAGAAGTATGATTTTAAGTCAGGGTCCTGGAATCGAAGAAAAGTTTTCCTTTAAAGTCCCGTTTTATTATTACTCAGGCTGGATGGTCTATCTCACAACCCATAAGGGTGGCGTTGATATGTCTTTTGTTCGAGGATTTGAATTGTCTGATTCTCATGGCCGCCTTGAAGTCAGAAACAGAAAACTGATAAAAAGCATTCACATCCGTCCAGAGGAGGAATTCCCGGAAGATGTCATCAGGGAAACGCTTATGGAGGCGATGATCCTGAATGAACTGGCTGTTGAAGCCAAACTCAAAAAAAAGCAAAAAAGACGATCCTGAGCCTGTTTATTTAATTCGGAATTCTTTTATCCATCACTCTGAACCAAAGCGGCGGGAAAAGAGCCAGCCACAACATTCCCGGATACCCAGTTGGCATTTGGGGTGAATGGCCAAAATGACGCAGAATCTGATACTTCCGGCTGGCCAGGTAATGATGATCAGAATGGCGTGAAAGTTCAAAAAGAAGCAACCGTCCCAGAATATGATCTGAATTCCAGGAATGCTCCGGTTTGACCCGTTCTGGGTGACCGTTTTCTTCCCTGCGTACCAAACCGTAATGTTCGATATAGTTTACCGTTTCGAGCAGTAAAACTCCGGTAAAAGCTGCCAGAACAAAACCGGCAATACCCATCCATCCGAAAAAAGAAAAAACAAGCCAGATCAATCCCATCTGCAAGCCGATCACCCACAGCATTTCATTCCGATGGGAAAATACCGGTCGTTTTAATTTAGTCAGCCGGTTTTCTTCAAGATGCCAGGCAGATATCCAGCTAAAAACAATGGACCGGAACCAGAAAGCATACAGGTTCTCACCTTTTCGTGCAGAAGCAGGATCGGCAGGGGTTGCAACCCGTTTATGATGCCCCCGGTTATGCTCAATGATAAAGTGCATATACAGAGAGGAAAGTAAAAGAAGTCTGGCCATCATCCGTTCGTGAACCGTCACTCTGTGCCCCAGTTCGTGGGCAACATTGATTCCGATAATGCCGCAGAACAACCCCATGGATAAAGTTCGTCCGAAAAAGGTGACCCAATCCAAACCGGGTGCCATCAGGGAATTCAGAAAAAGAACCATCAGATAGACTTGAAACGGTACGGTTATCCAAAGAAGCCAGTCAAAGAAAGGATTATGAAGACTCCGGGTTTCATCATCGGCAGAGAGATTTTGTATATCCGGTCTGATAATGAAAAGTTCTGCAAGGGGAATGGCCCCAAAAGCAAGAAAAAGCGGTAAAAAAGTGAGCCAACCTGTTGCCTGAAATGAAATCCATCCTGAAATAATAATGACCAGAATTAGACTGTATTTCAGAGATGACAGCAGGTTTTTCATCGGCTATTTCAGAAAACTATCGAGTTGCTCAGTGGTCATTCCGAGCGGGGCAATATATTGAATTTTATTCCGGGGCTGATCGTAAAGTTCCATCACCGGAGGCATTTTCAGGTTGTTATCCACGATAAATCTGCCAAGAGCCGGGTAAGCTTTATAAATTCCGATAAAGACAGAAAGTGCGCCTTTGTATGAAAAATCGGTATAAACGGCTTCAGTTTCAGGAAAAACCGCAACTTTGAATTCAGGTGTAATTTTGCTGATGAGAACGGTGTCTTTGGGTTCAAGAATGCAGCCGGCAATCCACCTGAGACTATCTTTTGGGGTATAATCGGGATTGTCGTAATAAAGTCCGAAGCCAATGCTGGTTTTGATGGAGTCAATTTTAAGCAGAGTGAAAAAAACTTTGTTCATGGCATCGGCGGCTTTTTTATAATCACCCTGATGAACTTCATAAACCAGAATCCGGGAAGGAACGGTTTTCTTTGTGACTTCCATTGAATCAAACAGATCGTAGTGAAACAAGGTGGTTAAAGAGGCGAGGATCAGAATTAAAACAATGGCCAGGGCGATTTTCATTTTTTTCTCCGGTATTTCAGGTGGTGAAGGTCGGAGTTTTGGGGATGGAAATCAATTGCAGGATAGGCGTAAGGAATAAGGCGTAAGGGTTAAGCCAAAAAATCCCCCTCCCCCCGGCAAAATCGGGATTTACAACTTTTCAAGTCATTGATCCGTCAACCGACGGAGAGGGGAAAAAGGGGTGGTTTACTGGATTAAAAACCAAGGCAATAAAAATGGTTTCGGATTAATTTTGCAGTAAACTGATCGTCACACGCATTTTTTAGACCCAATTCCTTATGCCTTACGCCTTAAACCTATTTTCCGCTTATTTCATCAGCATCATTTTCCCGGTTAAGACCTGGTTTCCAAACTGAACTCGGTAAACATAAATTCCGCTTGAAAGGGATGAGGCGTTAAAGGGGACTGAATTCTGTCCGGCTGAAAGTGCTCCTGTTTGAATTGAACCTACCAGCTGACCGGTTAAGGAATAAACCTGAACGGTAACTGAACCGGATTCAGGCAGGGTAAACCGGATTTCTGTTCCGGGGTTGAACGGATTCGGATAATTTCCTTCAAGGCTGAATTTACCCGGTACTTCTGACTGGGTTTCATCTGCTTCTGTTTTTGGAGTTGGTGTTGCATAAAGATTCAACGCCAGTGCTTCGGCCTGAAACAGACTCGTTGGCATATTCTTGAAGGCGATAAAAGCATTTTTTGCATCCACTGAACTGCCGGAATGAGCAGTGTAAGGCGGATTTCCCCAGCTTTGGTTAATCCAGGTGAGCATCCAGGCGACTTTCCAGGCACGGTTACTTAACTGGATTTTGTCCTGAACATTGTACCACCAGTACGGCCAGCTATCGGGTGAATTGATGCGGTTGCCGGTTTCTGCAAAAACAGGCACTTTTCCGTTATTCCAGGCATAATCACTGACCGCGGTAAGCTGGGTAATCATGACATCGAGGGACTGTCCGCTGCCGGTTCCCTGATCGTACATGTCAAGACCAATCACATCCACATAGGAATTGGTTGGATAGTAAGACGTATCGAATGGGTAATTGGGTGACCAGGCAAACAAAGCGTAGTTTGTACGGGCTTTGATATAATTTACGGCATATTGATAAAGTTTTTTGTAGGAAGTTGCTCCGCCATAGGCCTGAGTTCCCCACCAGAACCAGCTTCCGTTCATTTCGTGGAAGAGGCGGATCACAACCGGGAATTTCAGATCATTGTTCAGGATTGAAATGGCCTGATCAAGTTGCTGATTCAGATAGGTGACTTCACCATAAGTGTTGATTCCTTCCCCGATGTTGTACATGAGATACCGGTCTGCGGCAGCATAATCTGCAGAATTGTGATATTTGCTGTACATGTGAAAATCGAAGGTAACCACACAGCCTAAAGCTTTTGCCTTTAAAGCAGCTTCTTTGTGTTTTCTTCTTTCGTCGGCAGATTTATAAACATAATAGTGGAAATCCTGTCCCAAAACGGCCGGGTGGACACCAGTAACGGTTTTCACATCTGACACATCTTCATTTTCGTGATTCCCGCCAGACCAACTGTAACTGTTAAAAAATTCCTGTCCGAACAGGATGTTTTTACCATTCCAGGCCACTTTTTTCAGGTTTGCGTAAAGATTCTTGGTAGCCTGGGTAGCTCCGGCATCGATCTGAGCCATTGCCGGCAATGCGAGAAAAAACAAAAACAAAATACACCCTTGCACTTTTTTCATTGCTGGTTTCCTTTATCGGTTTTAATTGATTGCGATTTGGAGGCATGCGATGATGGGTTACACGCGAAAGCAGAGGATACTTACGGTGAGGGTAAACCCCTGGGCCGGAACCAAAAGGTTTTCCCGGCGGCAGATGGGTTGTGCTTTATCCAAAAGACGTGCCAAAAGGAGTTACCAGAAGGAAAATGACGTCAGAGCGAAGAATTTGGAGGATTCAGCGTGATTTCTATTGAAAAGATTCAAATAAGGGTATCCTGTACGTTTATTGTATATTTGATAACAACTTATTACAATAAGAAGACAAATTGCGCTGTACGGGGTTCGTCGTACGCTGTACGTTTTTAACCTTACCCCTTATTCCTTATGCCTTACGCCAAATCCCTTCCCCATCAACCGAATACCTAAAACAATCATCCAGATCAGCCAGAGTGTGCTGCCGATAAATCCTGCCGGTTCCCAAACCGGGAAACCGGGGATGACCGTTGCCAATAACTCTGCCTGGGCAAGCAGGTAAATGAATCCGGAAAGGAGTCCGAATCCGGCAAATCCTTTCCCGATCAATCCCGCCTGAAAAAGAATCACAGAAAATGAAATCAGCCAGAAAATGGTGAAAAGCTGACCGAGATGTTCACCGAGTAAAACGCCGCCAAACTGATGAATCAGCATGAACGACGATTCCAGTGAGGTTTTTACAACCTGCGAATCAGTTCCTGAATAAGCAGAAGCCAGCACCGGGACAACGAAAACCCAGCGAAGCAATCCGATAATCTGAACCAGGCCACCGGCAAGACCAATAAAAGTTGCAAATCCGGCAAACGGATGATCCTTCTGAAGCAACTGTCCGAGGCGGTGATAGCCAAACAGCAACGGGAAACCGAGGAGGGCAAAAGCCAGCCAGGTAAAAATCAAAGGAGAACCGGCCGCATGAAAACGGGTTAAAATCTCTCCGGCAGGATTCCTCAGCACCTCCGGATAGTTGAAAGTGACAACGAGAATCGTGTAAGGAATCAGAACCAGAACCGAACCGGCGATAAAAGCGATTCCGGAAGAAAAAAAGTCAGAACGGGGTTTCATGGCGGTCTCCTTTAATTCGGTTACCACAAAGTGCACAAAGAAAATGCTTAGGGCACAAAGCGGTGGGAGTTTTTTTATTAAATTCCCCTCCTTTTTAAAAGGAGGGGTTAGGGGTGGTTTCCCTTTCCCCCCAAAACAAAATTCCGGAAAAGAAGAGAGAAAATTCAGGACATTTGTCCGAAAGTTATTTTGCGGGTTTTCTGATCCGGCTGAGGTGACGGGGAGTGATGCCCAGCATGGAGGCAAGTTGCTGAACGGGAATTACCTGAAGCAGGTTCGGCTCGGTGGCAAGCAGTTTTTCGTACCGTTCGGCAGGTGACAGGGTGATAAGATCAAACCGGCTGCTTTCGATGCAGCCAAGCTGATATTCAAGCAGCGACAGGTAAAGTTTCTCAAAGGCAGGGAGTTCTTCCATCAATGCAAAAAAATCAGCCCGGGAAATGACCAGCAGTTCGGCCGGATTCACAGCCCGGATGCTTTCCCGTGCAGGTTCAGAGCGGAGCAAACTGGTTAACGAAGCGATAAAAAGTCCTGGACCAGCGAAATAGGTTGTGAGTTCTTTTCCGTCCCGGGTCAGCGTAAAAAAATCGAACCAACCGGAGAGAATGAAACCGATTTCTGTCTGGATTTTCCCTTCGGAAAGAAAAAAATCGCCCTTTTTAAATGAACGGCCGGCGAATTTTGCAGATATCCGGCTGATGTCAGAGTCTGAAAATCCGTTTTGCTGAAAAAAGAGATGGAGTTGGTTCATAGGGTAATTTCCTTAAACACAAAGTTCGCAATGGTTTCGCTAAGAACGCAAAGGGAGAATTGAAATAATAAAAAAATAGCTGTAACATTAAGAAACAAAAAAGCATCCCATGAAAACGACGATCCAACTCACCTTTCTGTTTTTTCTCCTATTTGCAATGGGTTGCGAGAATGGTTCCGATCCAGAAAAAAAAGATGATCCGGTTGAACCACCTGTAACTACTTGTGATAATACAAAAAGTACTCATGAATTTACCTGGAGGGTTGATACCATTGGTTATAGTGTTTCAAAAGTTGCTGGAACCTGGGCTTTTTCTGATAGTGACGTCTATGTAATTGGAAATCTGACTATTTCAAGACCCAATGATCCGAACCCGAAGGGCTCACTCGGACTTCACTGGGATGGCAAAATGTGGTCAAAAAATATTTATGGAAGCGGGCTTGATATAGGAAATGACCCAGAATCGATTGCTGGTGACAAATTGGAAATTGTGGTGGTTGGTGATGGGTTCGGTTACAATGTTCCAGGAATTGGTGAATTTAATAATGCAACCAAAAAATGGAAAAACACCCAGTTTACAGACGATGGAATTTTTCTGTCAGCCTGGACAGATGGAACCGGTTATTTTCTTGCAGGCGGAACCAATGGCATTTTGTATGAAAGAAAAAACCGTTCTTCGGGATGGACCAAAATAAACTTACCATTTACCGGGGACATTTATTATCTGGCCGGGGTCTCTTCTAAACTATTTTTTACCTCAATCTATGCACCTATTAGCAATAATGAAGAGATCTGGATGTCGAAAAACGGTAACTGGACGCAAATTTACAGTGACGAGAATCCCGATCTCAAAACTGCACTGCCGGGAACAAAGGGAACCCGAATACACCATATTGATGGATTTTATTGTGATGTCAAAAAGGTATTTACTCTCTACACCACATCAACTCCATTTCAGGTTTTTGAACTCAAAGAAGCAGATACACTTTTCACTAAAGTGAGTATACCTTTTACCTCACAAGTTCCCACCTATTGGCAGGCAATTATGGTTATTAAACCCAATGATCTTTGGGTACATGGCAATTACTTGTTTCACTGGGATGGGAAAACAGTAAAGGAAATCGTAATCCCGGGTTACCCGGGTTATGCAAAAAGCAGACAAGTTGCACAGACAACTTCTGGAAAAGTGTTTTTGCCCCTTTATAAAAATGAAGGTGGCCCATGGATCATCGCTCAGGGAACACCCAACTTTTAACTTTTGGGTTAAAACCCAATTCATTCAAACCATAAATTTTGGTCTCACCCCCCCTTCACTTCTTTTTCGTCTTCTTCGCTTTCGGATTAAACTCCAGAGCAAGATCAATCCAATAGGCAAGATCTTCATCAGAGGCAAGTCCGGTTGGGTCAACGAACACAAAACCGGACATGGGTCTTTTGGTGAAATCCATTTCACGGCAACCCGGTTTTTGAAGTGCTTCCTCCTGCCGGGCCGGATCAAGCCGAACCATCAGATCATCTTTTACAATACCGGCCAGCATTTTTCCATCAACCAGAAAACAAACACCACCCATCATTTTCTTTTCTTCAAGTGTTGATTGATGAGCCACTGCTTCTCTAACACGGTCAGCCAGGAATTCATTGTAAGCCACAGTTTTTTCCTTTTTAATTTGAAGTGTAAATTTCTGAATTTTCTAACTTATTCCTAAACTCAGAACCATCCCCCGTCTCCGCGTTGCGGAGCCACCCCTCCCGAAAGTGTTCGGGATCTTCGTCTTCAAAGGGGGACTTTAAATTACCAAACGCCTGAATTTGTATTTCCTAACAGCCAGCAGCTAATAGCTAACAGCTAATAGCTAACAGCTTTCCCATTAACCATTGAACATTTACCATTAACCCTTAACCTTAATTCCTCTGTTTCTTTGGTTCTCATTCCCATGGTTTTTATCTTTAAGGCTTATGACTCTTTTAGCCATCGAATCTTCCTGTGACGAAACCAGTGCCGCCATCATTCAGGACGGGCGGATTCTGTCAAATATTATTTCGTCGCAATGGGTGCATCAGCAGTTTGGCGGGGTGGTTCCTGAACTTTCTGCCCGGGCACATCTGCGCTGGATTACCGGAATTACAGAAGCCTGTTTCACGGAGGCCGGCATCACCAAACATGATTTAACCGCCATTGCCGTGACGTACGGACCCGGTTTGATGGGTCCTCTGCTGGTAGGCGTGAACTTTGCAAAATCTCTGGCTTACAGTCTGGATATCCCGGTGATTCCGGTTAACCATATTGAAAGCCATTTATACGCCAATTTTCTGGATGGAAATCATCCAGGACTGCCCTTCATCGGTCTAATTGTTTCCGGCGGACATACGTTAATTGTCCGGGTGGATGAAGGATTTATCTACCGTGTTTTGGGTCAGACCCGTGATGATGCGGCCGGTGAAGCTTTTGATAAAATTGCCAAAATGCTCGGTCTCGGTTATCCGGGCGGACCTCAGGTGGATAAACTGGCAAAAACCGGAAATCCGCATTTTGTTGAGTTGCCCCGGCCGATGATTCATTCCGGTGATTTCGATTTTTCTTTTTCCGGATTGAAAACGGCGGTCAAAATCTATTTAAACAGCAACAAAGAACTGGCATCAACCCATATCAACGATGTGTGTGCTTCTGTTCAGGATGCCATCACAGATGTGCTGGTGACCAAAACAAAAAAAGCTGCCATTGCACACGGGATTAAAGATATTGTGATTGCCGGCGGAGTTTCGGCAAACAGCCGGTTACGGTCAGCTTTTAATGAATTGAGTGAAAAACAGGGTTACCGGATCTTTCTTCCGCCACCTGTTCTGAGTACTGATAATGCAGCCATGGTTGGCCTGCTTGCCGAACTGAAATCGGCAAACCAAACCCTTCAGCCCAACCTTGAACTGTCACCCGTTCCCAATTTAGTGATCTGAAAGCATCCTCATGAAAAAGTTAGAGAAACTGATTCAATCCGGCGAAAAACTGCTGATTCCGTATATCACGCCCGATTTTCCGTTTAAAGGTGTGACCGAACAACTGGTTCCAAAGCTCGAATCCATCGGCATCAAAGTTATCGAACTGGGCATTCCGTTTTCAGATCCGCTTGCCGATGGTCCCACCATTCAGCAAAGTTCAATGGTTGCCATCGAAAATGGCTGTACCCTCACCCGGGTTCTTGAACTTGCAGGCTGGATTTCTGAAAATACATCGGTTGCTGTCGTTCTGATGGGTTATGTGAATCCGCTTCTTCAGTTCGGACTCGAACGGTTTTACAAAACGGCTGCCGAAAAAGGCGTTCAGGGGCTCATTATTCCCGATATCCCGCTGGATGAAGCAGAACCTCACGTCAAACTGGGCAAACAATACGGCATTGCCAATATTTTCCTCGTTGCACCTACAACCAAATCGGAACGGATCAGCAAAATATCCGACAATTCCACTTTATTCAGTTATTGCGTGTCGATGAACGGCGTTACCGGAAATCAGGCGTTAAACACTGATTTTCTGCGGACGAATCTCGCCAATGTGGCCAAATTCCACTCCAAACCTTACGTGGTCGGATTCGGACTTTCACAACCTTCTGATATCCGTGCCGTTCTGTCACTGGCTCAGGGCGCCGTTGTCGGAAGTGCTTTAATCAAAGCCATGGCAGGAGCAAAAACCACCGACGCCGCCGTTGAAGCCGGGGTTCAGTTTCTCACGCCACTTGCCGGAGTGCTGAATGAGTTTAGATGAGATGGATAAGCTTCGTCAGCAGATTGATGCGCTCGACCGTCAACTGGTTGATTTGCTGAATGACCGGGCGAAGCTGGCCAATAAAATCGGGGAAGTGAAGAAAACCCTGGCTTTGCCGGTTTACAATCCGAAACGGGAAACCGAAGTCATGCAGAATGTAATGAACCACAGCAAAGGTCCTATGGAACCTGCTGCCATCAAACGGCTTTTTGAGCGGATTATCGATGAAACCCGCCGGTTGGAACGGGAACACATGGAAAAATCGGGAGACCATCCTGCATGAAGAAATTTTTTCTTTCTGCATTTTTCCTGTTGCTGATTTTAGGCGGAACCACCGGCTATTTTCTTTTTTCCGGATGGAATCTGACCGGAAAATCAACCGAATCGCCCCAGTACTTTAAAGTGCTCAAGGGAAGTTCCGTCCGCCAGATTGCCTCTGATCTGTCTTCGGAAGGATTCATCCGGTCCCGGCTGATGTTTATTGCTGCCGCCAAAGTTTCTGGGCTTGACCGGAAAATCAAAGCCGGCTTTTACGAAATTTCAGGCCAGGAAAATCTTTGGGAACTCGTTTCGAAATTTTCCCAGGGTTCTTACATCGGCATATCAGTTACCATTCCCGAAGGACTTCCCGCCAGACGGATTGCCGGTATTTTATCAGCAAAACTGGATATTGATTCCGCCCAATTCATGTCGCTTATGACCGACTCAACTTTGCTGAAACGGTTCGGAATTAACCAAAAAAGTTTTGAAGGATATCTGCTTCCTGAAACTTATGAGTTTCAGTTCGGGGTTTCAGCGAGAGAAGTGTTTGTGAAACTGGCAGAATCATCAAAAAAATTGTGGGACAATCTCATCTGGCAGGACGAACTTAAAAACCGGAAACTTTCTATCCACACCGTTCTGACGATGGCGTCCATTGTGGAAGGTGAAGCTCGTCTCGATAATGAACGGCCTGTCATTGCTGGTTTATACTGGAACCGGGTGAAAATCGGTATGAGATTGCAGGCAGATCCGACTATTCAGTTTTTACTTCCAAACGGTCCCCGTCGGTTATTATTTCGTGATCTTGAAATTAATTCGCCATACAATACGTATCTGAATGCCGGACTTCCGCCGGGTCCGATTGGGAACCCAGGTGCAAAATCTATTGAAGCTGCCTTATTCCCCGCTGAAAACAAATTTTTATACATGGTTGCAGACGGGAATGGCGGACATGTATTTTCAAAAACCCTGCAGGAACACAATGTTGCTGTTGCCAGATACAATCAAATGATGCAGGTCCGGCGAAGTGAACTCAGAAAAAAGAAGGGAAACTAACATTTTGAGTCTGCGTGACCAGATTATTGTTGCGGTTACCGGGGCATCCGGGTCACTTTATGCACTCAGAACCATCCGGGCTATGCTGCTGATGGATTTACACATCCACTTGGTTTTATCTGATTATGCACGGGTTGTTATCAATGAAGAAGTTGATCTGAATCTGGATTTTAAAAGTCCGCTTTTACCGCAGTTCCGGAAATTGTATGCCATTCCGGATGGAAAAGGTGAACTCACCGACTATCCGCTGAAAAATCAGGCGGCGGCCATAGCAAGTGGTTCCTTTACCGTGAAGGGAATGGTGGTGGTTCCCTGTTCGATGAAAACCCTGTCCGGAATTGCACATGGATTTTCATCCAATTTAATTGAACGGTCGGCTGATGTTCAGTTGAAAGAACGGCGGAAGCTGATTCTCGTTGCCCGGGAAACTCCGCTGAGTCTGATTCATCTGAAAAATATGACAGCCGTTACCGAAGCCGGCGGAATTATCCTTCCGGCGATGCCGGCGTTTTACCAGAAACCCAAAACATTTGATGATCTGGGTGATTTCATGGCCGGCCGGATTTTATCCCTGCTGGGTTATGATCAGAACCTCTTCGCGAAATGGGAGGGGGGGAAATAAGTGACAAGTTATAAGTTATAAGTAGGGGCGACCGGCTGGTCGCCCGTGTTCAGAATTTTGAGTTTTCGTTTAGGTTACAGATAAATCAGACAATAAGTGTGTCATTCTGAGTGCCAAAACTGCTCCGCAGTTTTGGTGTATCGAAGAATGTTTTGCAGGTAATTGATAGATGACAAGTAGGGGTCGCCCGTTTAGTTAACAATGAGATCTGGCAGGTCGTCAACCTGAGTGTCCCGTCCCGAGAATCGGGATCGGGATGTATCGAAGGAAACGACACCGGACACTGAGTGTGTCATCCCGAGTGTCCGTCATAAGACGGATTTATCGAGGGACGAAGTGACCGGCGTGAATCAAGTTTTTCAACAATCAACATCAAAAAATGAATAAAATTCTGCTTCTTCTGTTATCGGTCACGCTTTTTTCATGCGCCAATCAGCAATATCCGACTGGCGGTCCGGTGGATTCTGAGCCACCTAAAATCAAAGAGGCTTCAATTCCGACCGGAACAACCGGCTTTTCCGATGACGAAATTACGTTCACCTTTAATGAATATATGAACAAATCGACCGTTCAAACGGCGATTTTTATTTCACCTTCAGTAGGCAATAATTACAAACTGCTTTGGTCGGGTAAGGAAATGACGCTTCGGTTTCAAAAGGATCTGAAGCCCAATGTGACTTATGTGGTTACCATTGGTGCCTCTGCCGGAGATTATCGTGCAGGAAATAAAATGCTCTCCAGTTACAGGCTGGCTTTCTCAACCGGAAATCAGATTGATTCTGCAAGAATTAAAGGACAGGCATTCTTTGCTTCTGATTTTAAACCGGCTGCCGGTGCTTTGGTTCTTGCCTATAATCTCGCTGATACCACAAAACCCGATCCTGAAAAAAGTGAAGCAAATTATATCACACAGGTTGGCAAAGACGGTTCCTTCGAACTGACGTACCTTGCCCCCGGTAAATACCGGATTTTTGTTCTGGATGACCAGGTTAAAAATGAACGCTGGGATGTGAATCAGGAATCAATCGGAATCGGTGAAAATGAATTTCTTGAAGCGGGATATTCCCAGTCTTCAGTTCCGGTTTGGTTTTTGGAAAAATCGGATAAACAGGCACCCATGATTCAGGGGGTTGTTCAGGAAAGTCAGGTTTTGCTTCGTCTGACTTTTGATGAAATTCTGAATCTGCCGGTTAGCAATCCCAGATTCCTCCTGAAAAAAGAATCTGGTGACTCTATCAGAACCGGTCAGATTCTCCCTTCTTTTACTTCTCCTGAACAGGTTTATCTTCCAATCGATTCACTCGGTACCGGCACGTTTACTCTGATTCAAAAGGGATTCCGTGATCTCCGGATGAATGAATCAGTTGGTGATACTTTTACCTTTTCAATTGTTGAAGCCGTAAAACGTGACAAACAACTCAGGGTTCAGAGTCCGTCTGATACGTCCTCAACGCTTTTATCTACTGACAGCCTGAAAATGCTGTTCGCCAGTCCGGTAAAACTGGATTCCGTTCGGTTTTTTACCAAGCCGACCAAAAGCCAGGTCACAAAAGGAAAGAAAATCAAGGTTCAGATGTCAGCTGAGTCCGGAATTATTCAAACCGTTTCACCAGAAACCAGGTGGATTGAAAAATCAACGGTAAAAGGACTCGTTTTTGCTGGACAGGATACGGTTTCCTTCCAGTTTAATACCTTCGACCCGGATGAAACGGGAACTATACTGGGTACACTCGAGTCAGTAGGACAGAATTTTCCGGTTTATCTTTCCCTTTACTCCATCACCCGTTCAAAGCAGCTGGGATCAGTAAAAACATCAGGATCGGCTTTTAAAATTGAAAATCTTCAGGCAGGCCGGTATCTCGTCAATGGCTATCAGGATTTAAACGGAAATAACAAATGGGATGGCGGATCAGTATTTCCGTGGTCACCTGCTGAACCCAAATATTCAGTCACAGACACACTTCGGGTCAGGGCACGCTGGTCGGTCGAAGATGTTGTCGTCAAAAAATGGTAATTCAATCACACCTCTAATCAATAAGGACGTTCAATGAAATCTGCAGGGATACTCTTTCTGGCAATTGCACTTTCTGCCTCAGCCGGATACGCACAAAAGAAAAAAGAAACCAAACCGGTTAAGTCTGTTCTGAAAACTCAGGAAGATACAGTCAGTTATTCAATCGGACAGGATATCGGGAAAAATTTCAAAACCCAGGGAATTGCAATAAATCCGGATTTACTTGTTAAAGGATTGAAGGATGCATTAGCCGGTTCAAAGGCACTTTTAACTGATGCCGAAATGGGTCAGTGTATCCAGGAATTTCAAAAAGAATTGCAAGAAAAACGTATGGAAACAATGAATAAGGAATCAGCTATGGCGACCGCAGAAAATAAAAAGTTTTTTGATGAAAATGCAAAAAATGAAGGCATCAACACAACCGCAAGCGGACTACAATATAAAGTTCTGAGTGCAGGTCCCGGAACCGGAAAAGCCCCGGCCGCTACCGATACTGTAAAAGTTCACTACAAAGGATCATTGACGAATGGTCAGGTTTTTGACAGCTCTTACGACCGTGGCGAACCGATTGAATTCCCGTTAAACGGTGTAATTCCAGGCTGGACAGAAGGTCTTCAGCTCATGAAAGAAGGAGATAAATTCCAGTTTTTTATTCCTTCTGAATTGGGTTACGGACCCCGTGGCGCCGGTGGAGTTATTCCCCCGAATGCCATTCTGATCTTTGATGTGGAATTGCTTCAGGTAAAGTAAACTGAATTCTGTTATTAAAAAAAGTCCGGCATATGCCGGACTTTTTTTGTTTAGGATTAATTTGTTTGTTGTTCTGGGAGAATTGTCATTCCCGCATTGGAAGAGCACCAGAGGTGCGACCCGTTTGTAGAAACGAAAACCCCGGCTAACCCAAAAGCTCCGTAGGAGCGACCTATTGAATTTGCAATGAACGGGTCGCTCCTACGGAGCTTTTTTCTTTACTGATTACAATTTTCTACAAACAGGTCGGGGCTACGCCCCTTCAGGAATATAGGGATGATCCCCTTTTATTTCATTAGTACCATTTTACGGGTTTCGGTCTTACCATTCACAACTATCCGGTAAAAGTACAACCCTGACGGAAATGCAGAACCATTAAATTGAACTGTATGTTTTCCTGAATTCAATGTTTTATTTACCAGTTCTGATACTGTTTGACCCAATTGATTAAAAATTGAAATCTTTACAAAAGCAGGATTTGAAAGATAAAATGGAATACTTGTTTCAGGATTAAACGGATTTGGATAATTCTGTTCAAGCTGAAAAAATCCGGATTTTGAATTGTTTAAATTTTCAACCAGTGTATGTGTTTCACCTTCATAAATCCTCAACGTTTGATTGGCTTTAACACCGGTTAAAATGTCAATAATACCACTTGGCCAGATTACTTTTACAGTGTCAAGCACCTCTGTTTTTCCTAATCCGAAATTGGGTACCCGGCTTAAAAAAAACTTGTTATTATTATGAATAAAACGTTGGTGACTCCAAATGTCTTCAGCTGAGGAAACAATTTCAATATTTGCTCCTTCAAGATCAGACCTGGATTTTGTTGGTTTTAGAATAATTTTTATAAAGTTATTCCCCTCTACATTTTCATTCAGATAAACTTGTATTTTCCCAGGATTAAAAATTGAGGGAATGACAAGAACATCCGTCAGTCCATCATAATTAATATCTACATACCCGTGACTCAGAAAGCCGGGGGTTGTATTCGGCTGAAAGGCATCTGTACCGGCTGTTTTAAAATGAAAATGGCCATCATAATAACCCTGGTTGATGTATAACCCGGCAGAAACGGTTTCATCCCAGGAAAAAGTTACCAAATCAGGTAACCCATCATTATTAAAATCAATAAAATCAGGATACATTCCCATTATCTCTTGCTCAGAGTCTTCAAAAACAAAACGTTCAAAAACAGAACCACTATCTTTAATCCTGTAAATTCCTGGCCTCAGAATATAGATTCCTTGCTCATTAATGTCTCCGTTTCTTTCAAATACTTCAATTGTTCCATCTGAATCCAGATCAATAAGTTTCATCCCGGAATTAAGAAAATATCTTAGATTTCCTATAAGTGGACTCCAATTCCTACCATTTTTATAACTTACAAAAAGACGGTTCATGGAGTAATCAATTATTCCGTCATGGTTTATATCATCAAAGGGTAATATAGATGCCTCGTCATATTCTGTTACACCATCAAAAAAGGGCCAATAATCCTTTTTCAAAAAGGTTTTGCTTCCTGTTGATTCATAATAGTTGACAATTACCCTGTTCTGGGTATAGTAATTGTCACTTAGTAAATCAAGCTTACCATCACGGTTGAAATCAACCGGAATAATACGATAAGGGTCATTGTAAACCGTTAAAAATGTGTCTGGAATGGCTGTATTATTTTCGTAGGAAAAACCAGAGGGTGAGCCCCAAAAAATCATCATTCCCTTTTTTCTTCTTGGATAAAAACCGAACAAATCTATGAAACCATCACTATTTAAATCATAATATTGATCATTAATGTAAAAAGAAGTATCAGAAAAGTTGATGTCTATTTTAGGTGAATAATCTCTAAATATTGAATTTTCAATGGAGTATATCTTATGAATAGTGGGGCCAACTCCCGAACTTCCCATTTTGATGAGATCAAGAGAATCAACGTCTGACTGAAAAAATAGTACACCCCCATAAAAAGTTGAGGTTGGCAAACCTGATTTTTCTGTGTAATCGGTAAACGGCTGGGAAAATGCGGGCAGAGAAATAACCAAAAACAAATAAATAAAGATAATTTTCATTTTAAATCCTGAAAATAAAAAGGGAAGAAATTTATTTTTCTTCCCTTTTTTGGGGTATATTGGTGTTATTTAATGAGGGAAAAAGATTTAACTAAAGATTGACCGTCGGATTTCAAAATGTAAAAATAAACTCCTGATGATAATCCGCTTCCATTAAAAGAATAGGAATGAAATCCTTCCGTAAGTTCTTTATTTACAATTCCGACAACTTCTTTTCCAGTTAGGTCAAATACAGATAATTTTGCATTTCCTTTTCTTGGCAGATAAAAGTTGATGTTGGTTTCTGGGTTGAACGGATTCGGGTAATTGTTGTAGAGGGTGACCATTGATGGCAAATTTCCATCCGTTGATTCCAGGGGCAACCCACGAAAATCAACTTCTACAAATGGACTTTTTCCGGAATTATTTCCAGAGTTGTCAACCGAGGTAACATAGACATCATCTGTTGTCATTTGGCTCTGATTGCTAGGTTTTGGAATTTGGTAGGATGTTCCTGTTACAGGGGTAGTATTTAGTTTTATTCCAGGATCCCAACCGTAAGGAACACGCCAGATATTGTACCCAACAAAACCAGCATCTTGTGGCGTAATGGCTGGCCAGGATAAAACGCTATAGTCTGATGTTATTGTTTTTGTTGGTGCAACGTCAATTTTTACCGGAGGGCCATCAATTTTCAGTGTGTTTTTATTGGAAGTGGGTGAACCTTGGCCAGGATCCAATTCGGCAGTTCTGAAAAATACCATTATCCCGCTAATAGGATCATCATTCACAATCTGATAGGAATAGGAAAGTGTCACATTGTTTGCTAATGGTTGACCATTATTAAAGGTATAGGGCACCTCTAAAAACCTCTTCTTTTACCTTATAATGGATCCCCAATCAAGTTGAGGATGACATTTGTTGAGGTTTTTAGAGGTGCCCTATAAATCGTAGTCCATGTAACACCATAATCATACGATTTACATACACGAAAATTATAAGGGTTAAGGAAAATTGGATCAGTCTGGCAGGTTACAGTAAAAATATATTGTCCTTTTCGCGGGCTGAATATTTTATTTTGTCCGGATGTCCATTGTGAGACACCATCAATTGTCTCCATTCTGCCATTCCAGTTTACCAAATAGGAAGAGTAAACAAACTCTTTTGTGACGTCCTGTGCATTTACGATTGTTGTACCAATAACCAAAATAAAAAGAAAAATTAATTTGGAAAATGGTGTGTGTGTGTGTGTAGCCAGTTTTTCATAACGGTTACTCCTGGTTAGTTTTCGGGATTTGTTTGACAGGTGTTAAGACCTGTGAGTCAAAAGTAGTATTAGAAATTACAAATACCAATAATAATATTAAAACCAGTTTAATTCTAACCTAACAATAATTATTAAATCTGTACCCGAAAATTACCTTTAGAGAAATTTTGCCCCCCAAACCCTTAATCCCTTTTCGAAAAACCCGTGCTTTTTATAATCCGGCCTTCGACGGATACCTTGGGTTAAAAAAAAATCCCTACTCGCAAGTCACTTCAATGACCGTTTCTCCAGCCGGACTCCCGGGAATGTCAAGATCACGGGCTTTAAGAATAAACCGGTTGACTCCTTTTTTCAGCGGAACGGTGAGTTCAGTTCCTTTTCCAAGTTCGGAGGTGCCGTTGCTCCACCTGATTTCTGTGGTTTTTAAATCAGTCCGGTTCAGTGCCGGTGCGGATAAAGAAATGCTGGGGTTGCCCGGATTCCAGATAATATTCACTGCCGGGTGAGTTTTCACAAACCGGATAGGTTCAAACACAACGATCTGGAATGGCCAGGTTTTAAGGACTTCCTGTTTGGGTTTCCATCCCAGCTGAACGGTTGAAGTTCCGGCAGAACGAAGTTCAATCGATGAAACTGGTCGTCCGCCATCCAGTAAAAAAACATCCTTAGGCAACCGGAGAGAAGATGCCTGAATCACGGTTCCGGTAATCACTCTTGCCGGGAACGGATTTAATACTTCGGGGGCCGGAATTCCGGTTATCCGTACCGACCAGGATTGTCTGGAGTTTTTAAATCCACGGCCATCATCCTGGGTTAACGTAAGAATTTCATTTCCATCTTTTACCGTCCACATTCCGGTAAAGGGTGTTGAACCAGCCGTCCAGGTTGAGGTGAGATTATCACCATCGGCATCTTTGGCGGTTGCCGGTGTTAAACTCAAAAGTTCGCCTGCATAAACCACGGCGGGAACGATGAAATTGGGAACCGGACTTTGATTGACCAGAACAGTTTTGGTTTTGGTTGTCCGTTTGGAAGAAGTGGGTGAATCATCACGAACAGTTAACGAAACGACAAGTTTTCCCGGCTGATTAACCGGAATGCTGACCTTCGGTTCTTTGCCGATTGATTTTCCGTTGACCACCCAGTCAAATTCTGCAACCACACCATCCGCATCAGAAGAACGGCTTGCATCCAGATCAAGATAACTTCCGAACATTACAGAATCAGGCACCGACCAGGCAATTTCAGGTGCAGCGTTGACACGGATTTTCTTTTCCAGAAAAGCCATGTTGCAATCGGTTTTGCTTTCCGTTTTGATGACCAGCCGGATCGTGTAAAAACCGGGTTTCTCAAAAGCATAAGTAACTTTTTCACCCTTGAGATTGACCGATTTATCCAGATCGGTGATCACCCATTCTGCATTTGCAATTGCATCCTGTGGAGAAGAAAGTCCGGCGTCAAAAACTACCGTTTCACCCACTGAAACCCATGGCTCAAAGGTGAAATCTGCTTTCGGCCCTTCGATTACGGTCACTCTTGCCGATGTTTGGCTGACGTTTGAACAGTTACCGGTTGGTGTACCCACAACGGTCAGACTCAGATTGAAAACGCCTTTTTCCTTGAAGATATAGTTCACAACCTGACCGAGGTCACGATCCCCGTTTCCAAAGTCCCAGGTGTAGGCACCGATCGGTCCGTTCGGATCAGTAGAAAGTCCACCATCCAACGTCAAAAGTGTTCCTACACAAATTGTGGTGTCAGAGAACGCCAGTTTTGCAACCGGTGACCCTTTGATAATCACAGGAATCGTAGCAACCGTTGGCTGTTCTGAAAATCCGTCACTTAAACTCAGTTTCACCTGATAAAATCCCGGTGAAAAATAAACCTTGGCCGGATTTGTCTCAGTTGATTTCGTTCCGTCAGCAAAATCCCATTCGGTTGTGAGTCCGTCACCGTCCGGATCAAATGAAGCTGATCCGTTAAATAAAATCGTCTGTCCGGTACAGGCAATGATTAAAGTATCGACTTTTGCCTGAGGCGGCCGGTTGACTTTAATTTCAATTTTCTGGGTGGTAATGCTGTTTGGTAAATTGTTGTTATCCCGTGCAACCAGACTCACAAGATGAAGTCCGCCACTCGGTGCCTGCCAGTTGAAGGCTGCTTCTGAGCGTTTTTCTCCGCCGGGAAGAATCCATTCCAGCTGAACCGGGTCACCATCAGGATCGTAAGAACCAGAAGCATCTAGACGAACGGAACGTGAATTCTGGCGGATTGCCGGTTGTGTGACAATGATTGGTGTTGTGTTGATGAGGAAGTAATACGTCTCAGCTGTTTTTCCGTTTGAAAAGGAAGTCCCGTCTGAAACGGTCATCACAACCGATTGCTGACCTGATGATGCGAATGATTTCGTCACTTTCATGCCGGTCAGAACAGAACCGTCGCCAAATTGCCACGAAGCGGTTTTAACTGAACCGTCCGGATCGATACTTGGCGTTGCATCAAAGGTAACGGTTTGTCCGGGAGCCGTTGCAAATGGGGAAATGATCGATTTAGGAACCGGCGGATAGTTGACCGCCACGGTTTTTGATAGTGTATTTACCGAAACATCAAATCCTGAATCATCAGTAACGGTGAGAGAAATGGTGTAAACGCCGGGTTCAACGGGTGTGAATTCGGTTTTGGCATTCCGGTTTAAAACCGTTCCGTTCACTTTCCATTCATATTTTGAAACCGATCCATCCGGATCAGAACTTTCAGAGCCATCCAGAGAAACGGCAGAACCGGGCTCCGTTTTTTCAATCAGATCAAACCGGGCAATCGGGAATTTTACAATGATCAGATCGTGGGTGACCGATTGAATACTGTTAGGCTGATTTTGTCCGTCATCCACCGAAAGCGTAATCGTGTATTTTCCGGTTTTTTCATACCGGTGATCCGTTTCAATCCCTTCAGCCGTACTTCCGTCACCAAAACTCCACTTGTATTTTACGATCGACTGATCGGCATCTGAACTTCTTTTTGCAGAAAATTCCTGATAAGATTCCGGTGAAACGTCTTCGGCAGTAATGACCGGTTGCGGCGGATAGTTGATGTGGATTTTCCGGGTGATTTCCTGAACTGAATTTTCTACATTTTCCTGATCATCAACCTGAAGCGTGAGCGAATAATCTCCCGGACTTTTAAACTGAATGGAATTCATGGGTCCGGAAAGGCGCCTGCCGTCAGAAATGAGCCAGGTATAAACCAGATCACGGGAATCTGCATCAGTCGTCAGGGAACCGTTGAGTGAAAGTGAAACACCGGGAGCCGACTGAACCGGAAGGGTAAAACGGGGCTCAGGTTCTGCATTTGACCGGTACGTAGCCGACGTCTGATAAACTGAATTGGGTGTACCCTGATTATCATTGACCGATAAATTAACGGTGTAGGTGCCGGGCTTTTCGTGAAGAATGCTGACGGTTTCGCCGTTTGAAGAACCTGTAACGCCGGGGCCGGACCAGGAAAAGGAAAGTTTATCAGCATCGCCGTCTGCAGTTTTGATCGTTTTGAACTGGTTTTGGGTTCCGGTTGCCTGAACGGCGGGGAAACTGATTTCAGTAAAAGGTTGTGCATTGACGGTCACGGTTACTTCTCTGGAATCGGTGGCACAACCGGGTTTATCTGACTGATCGGTGACAATCAGTTTAACGGTGTAAGTTCCAGGAAAAGTGCTCGAAAATGGAAAGGGTGTGCCAGATCCCGCTGTTGCACCATTAACCAGCCATTGAAACGTGAGCGGATCACCATCAGGATCGGTTGACTGTCCGGCACTGAGAAGTAAAACTTCGCCGGTTCCGATTCTTTTTGAAGGTGCTGAAAGTTGTGCAACCGGTGAGGCATTGACGTTGATTTCAGTTTTGGCTGTCCAATAAGCCGGAATGAGAATGGCTTCGGTTTCAATTAAAACTGAAATTTGTTTTTTGCCCGGATTTCCGAAATCAACTTCGACCGGGTTTCCTGATTCCTGCTGCCCGTCCATTGTCCAGTGAATCGTGCCGGGATTGGTAACCGGCTTGCCACGGTTCATCAGGGTAAGTCTGAACCGGGTACAATCCCCGATGTAATCCGCCTTGATGGTGTAAACCGGCTGAACCGGTATGGTTACAACTGTGGCAGGCAACCCAAAAACAACCGGAGAGGATGACCCGGTAATGGTGAGATTGTTGACTTTGAGTTTGGTGTTTTTTACCACCACTCCCCATTGATTTCGCCTGCCATTTAATGTTGGATCCCAGGACGAAGCAGGATCAGAAAGTGATAAGTTTTTTCCGGTTCCGTCTTTGATTGAGACAGGGGAATCTTCTTCACCGGCAACTGTAAGTGGAACCGGATCAGAATTAAGTTTTTGATCGGGAAGAAACTGAACTTCCTGATTGTCACGGATTCCGGAAATCCCGATACTCAGATTAACTGCAAAGGTTTCCCAGCCGGAGCCATTTCCTGCCAGACGGAGGTTATAGGAGTTGACGTCATTTCCGTCACCGGCACGGACCCGCAAAATCCAACCGTTTCCGCCGGATGTCAGTGGTTTTGAAAAGGTCAGCCAGCGGTTGAGGTATTCGGGTTCTGTTGAAAAAGTCTGGCTCCCGGTGATCTGCGGGTTTCCGGAAAGTGGCTGAAGTCCGGATTCTGTAACCCGGTAAACCTGATCGAAGGCAATCAGTTCAAATGTTGTTTTGGTATCTGCCTGACCTGAAAGAATATCCATCGGTCCGCCAAGAGCAGCATCGAAGATTTCTACGGAAGTTTGTGCGGCACCTGCACCCGGGCGAAACCAGAAATCAGTGTAAGGCAAAGTTTCCCCGGCGGAAACCGGTCCCGTTGTTCCTTTTGACATGTAAAAAACAGAAGATTGGGCAAATACTGATCCGCCAAACACTGTATATAAAACTGAAAACAGAATGAAACTCCGGTAAAAAAGTCGTTTCATCACTTACCTCACACTGTAAATTATCTGGTGGATGAGTTCGTCGGAAGTGGTCAAGGTAAACCTGATTGAGACAGGTTCTTTGCTTTCCGGAACAAATCGGATTGCCCAGTCGCCATCGGGACTGGTTTGGACGGATTGAATTTGGCTGCCCTGAGTGAGGGTAACCTTAATATTTGGATAAGCTTTTCCGGATGCCGTTACGGTTGTGGATCCAACAGCCAGAACACGATCTTTTACCGGAATATTCCAGTTGATTGCTGACATTTTGGTTGTATCCATCCGGGTAATCGTTAATTTTCTTTCACGGCTGTTCCCTGCACGGTCAGTCACTTTCAGACGAAAATAAAAATTCTGTTCCCTGAGCACACCTGAAAGTGAAAAGGAACCATCAGCTTTGATTTCAACCGGTTTTTCATTCGAAATAAGAGTTGCAAAAGCCTCGGTTTGTCCGGTTAACTGATAGTCACTCCCGGGAATGTAAACCTGATCGCTGGTGATACCATTCAGAAAAATCGCAGGCGGAATTTTATCATCATTCCGGATCACCCGGTAAGTCGGACTGTCACCACCCCGGATATCCTGACCGTCAAAAGCCTGAATCCGCACAAAAACAGGTTCATCAAGTGGCAGTTCAGATTGAAGTGAAGTTGAATTGACCCGCTGTTTGGAAAACACGGTTTTAAAATCGGAGTCTTTTGCCAGTTCAACCTGATAGGATTTACTGTTTTTCACCGGCGTCCATTTGAAGACAATTGAACTTTGAAAAATGATGGAATCCTGACGGGGCCAGAACATTTTCGGACTTGGAAGCAGGTCAACCGGAAGCTGAGGTGCTTTACCTTCAACCACTACCGTTCCCTGGTTTTTCTTCAGGGTCACCGAGACATTTGAAGCCGTTAGTTTTGCCTCGCCGTCATAATTTGACATCTGAATTTTTTTGTCGGCGCTTTTGTTGGCCCAGAATTTACTGGTTTGAAGATCCGATTTGGTTGTTCCCAGATTCAGATTAAAACTCCGGTTTTGCTTTGAATTTTCAGCAATTTTAGCGAGCAGACTTCCGTTAACAAGTGTAACTTCAGTTTTGACCTGCTGATTCAGTCTGTCAATCCGGGCAGCTTTAACAGTTGCAATGGTAAGCTCTTCAACCACAACTTCAGAGCCATCTTTAAACTCAAGTGTCGCCTGACTTTCCTTCAGGGTTTTGATGCCGTCGTTTTCTTCAAAAAAATTGCCGGTAACGGCATCATTCCAGCTGCCAAGAAGTCCTTTTCGCTGAAAAACAGAACCAATTCGCTCTTCCAAACGGGCAGAGACAGACTGGACCCGGTTTTTATCAAGTGCTTCATTGGTTTGCCTGTATGCAGTTTGTATTTGCTCTGATAATTTCAGACAATCCTGAAGGTTTCCATTTCCAATTGCCTGATCATAGGAATCAAGCGATTTGTTGAGGTTTTCAAGTTCCTTTTCAGCAAAAAGACGGGCACCATTCCTGATGAGGCTGCTTCGGCTTTCTTTGACAGAAAGTACAGAGGCATGACTCAGTTTGAATTTTTTGAACAGGTCAGTTTTCGAACCTTTTGCAACGAAACTGTTTGACAGGGCATCATATTCCGCCTGCTGATATAAAACCGGCCAGGCGGCTGAATCACCCAGAATCTGAAACGATTTTTTATTCAGATCACCTGCCGGAAATTTAATATCCTGCTGAGCCTGAACTGTCAGACTGAAAAAGAAAAGGGTAACCAGGGATCCGGAAAATAACTTAATCTTCAATGGGTTGGTCCTGGTGGGTTGGAAGGGTGATGGTAAACCGGCATCCGATTTCTTTTGAGGATTCAAGAGTGATATTTCCGTTATGCCGTGAGATAATTTCCTTAACATAGGCGAGCCCAAGTCCGGTTCCAACCTGTTTGTAGGCTTTTTCGTTGGATTTAACTCTGAAAAATTTGGTGAATAGCCGGCTTTGTTCTGATGGCGGAATTCCATACCCATGATCAGTAATGCTGAAGGTTACGGCATTGGGTTGTGCAATCAGTTTAATGTCGATTGTTCGTCCCGGGTCGCCGTATTTAATGGCATTAGAAAGAAGGTTCTGAACAGCTTCACTCATCAGTTCAGGTGAGGCTGCTATGAATGGAATTTCATTTCCGGCAGACAGGTTCACTTTCAATTCTTTTTCTTCAAGCTGGGGAAGGAAATTCATGACCAGATCTTCAACGGTAGCCTTCAGATTGACCTGACTGAACTGAATATCCATTTTCCCGGATTCAAGCCGTTGAACATCAAGGAACCGGTTAATCAGTGCACTGAGTTTTTCACCGCTTTTTCTGATGATGTCGACATATTTGGATTTCTCTTCATCGAGGTCTCCATCATCCAGCATAATATCGGAAAATCCGATTATAGACGTAATCGGATTCCGGAGTTCATGAACCATGATGTTCATCATATCCCGTTTCAATTCCTCCAAAGCCCTGTCTTCAGTCAGGTCATGAAGGATAAGGAGCGACCCCAGCATTTTTTCTGATATTTTTTCACGGATCTGAACAAACTGGTACCGGCAAATCAGATCACGGGTGGTTTCACCGGTCGCCAGTTTACTTTCACCCTGCTGAACTGAAATATTGTATTCATGATCAGAATGATCAACATGAACCGGTTGCTTGACATGATTGACCGAAAGCAGATTCACCATTTCTGCCATGGAATACGACGGTTTCAGCAGATTGTGATGGCTGAGCAAATCCTGCATTTTCTGATTGAGAAAGTGGAATTCACCGGTTTCATTTGCGATTGCCAGAAAATCATCGATGTAATTGATCATGAACTGATTCCGGCTTTCTGCTAAAATCAGTTTCTGCGTTTTCATCCGGTCATATTCATCCAGGATCGTACGCATGGATTCCAGAGCTGACGCAATGGGTTTCAGTTCCGCCAATTTAATTTCTGAAATGGGTGCTGAGAATTTTAATTTCTGGATGGGTTCAATGCTGGCAACCAGTTCTCTGACCGGTTTGGTAATGGCAACAAAATAAAATTGAAAGCCTGCGAAAAATACAGCTGATAAAAGAATCAGCAACCCGAGAACAAGAAGGAATAACCGCTCAACAGGTGCAGTGATATCTTGTTCTGCAACCCCGATAGCAAGACCGAAAGGGAAAGTCTGAAACCTTCCGGTTAACAGAAATACAGACCCGGAATCCGTTTTTTCTGTTTGAATCTGAGTGCCTGAACCTGAATCAAAACTTCTGATGCTGGCCTGTTTGTGTGTGGAATAAATGATTGAAGACGGGTCAGAAAAGGTGAGGGAATATGGAATTCCCAGATTGTAAGATTTAAGCTGACTGATGATGGCCGATGCATCAAAACAGGTATAAACAACAACCCGAATTTCATTCACAGTCGCATATTCACGGATCACGAAAAGAAACAAATCCTGCTCTGGTTTGCTCCAGCAATAAGCCAGACCTGAATCTGATTCAGTAAAAGTTAATTCCGTAAATTCAGGAATTGGACCTTTGTAATCATTATTTTTTGAGGAAAGGGCGTCAGGTTCACCGGGAGCAACAACCTCCTGGGTAATTAATGTCTTATTCAGATTTACTGAAAAAATAAAGGCGCTCCGGTAGGCTTCAGGACCCGCACCCAACCAGTCTTTAAGTTGGGAGGACGTTTTAACTGCATCCTCAAAAAACCGATCATTCTGATCAAGAAAGTACCCGTGAAACTGGTTCACAACGGTCATTCTTTCTTCAATAATGGCATCTGCCACCAGTGGGCGGATTCCAAACCAGAATCCGGCAATAATCAGAGCCAGCATCAGCCCTGCACCCAGAAAAACCCGTGAACGAAGTGTCATAATTCTCATTAAAATGGTAAAGTTTCAAAATACAACCAAAATGGCATTTTTGCACGGGGAAGTACAAAATGCTTAACCACTTCAAGAACAGTAATGAACGCCAACTGGATTGAACCTGAATTTGCAAATTCTGATTCACCATCCTAATTTCAATTTAGCATTATTTAAGCCTTGATCGATTGTAAAATAAGCCTGCCGATTTCGAATCCATTTTAAATTTGATTTTAGAGATGTCCAGAAACATGAAAAAACAGTACATTTTACCATTGATTTTTCTTTTAACCGGGTGTTACCCCATTGTGAAGTTTTTTACAACTGATTTAATTCGGGGTTCAGTGTGTGATTATGCGATTAATCTGGAAAAAGGTACAGTCGAGTCTGAGTTTTATAATTTTATTTCTAAAAACGAGAATTTGATTTTCAGGAAAGATGGAATAATAAAATCGGTTGGATCGAAGGATTCCAGCAACAATTTCGAGAATGATTTTTATGATAAAAAACGAGTAATAAAAACGGATAGCTCCGAATTTTTTTATTTATCGTCATTTACGATAAAGCTAATTGTTCCGGAAGACACAGTAAGGGTTGGAATAAGAGTCTTATACGAAGATTCTTCGTATAAGACAACGATACTGAGTTTGGCCGGCTATACTTTTCTTGGAAATAAAAGAACAAGCAGAGATGAAGACTGGAAAACTGATAAAGTTGTCTGTAATGAGTTTGAAAAACAGGTTTTATCTCCTTTTGAGAGATTCTTACAAGAAAAATATCCTCAGACGAAAATTGAATTTTAATTTTGATTGGCGACTTTATCCAGACACGTGCAACCAAGTTGCCTGGGTGCGTTTAACGTATTGTCCTGTTGAAAATCTCCGACTGGAAGTCGGAGTTACAAAGACCTCAATATTTTACACCTCGATAATCCGCCTGGGGCTGAATTCGGAGACCCATAATTCCTATCTCCCTCGTACCACGTACAGCCCCTCTCATCCCCATATCTCCGGAAACTTTGATTTGTCTACATTTCCCCCGGAAAGAATAATCCCGATTTTTCTTCCGTCAGCTTTAATTTTTCCTTCAAGAAATGCTGCAAAAGGAACTGCGGAGGAGGGTTCAATATCCTGCTTTAAATGGTGAACCAAAATTTTTAAAGCCTCCAGAATGGAAGCTTCACTCACGGTTAATATTTCATCCACATAGGTCTGAATGATCGGGAAATTATGAGTTCCGAGTGAGGTGAGAAGTCCGTCTGCGATAGATTTTCCGCCGGTTGGCGGGTGAAGAGTTCCGGTTGAGAAGGACAGAAAGGCATCGTTTACGGTTTCGGGTTCAACCCCAATGACTCTGATACCGGGTTTTATAGATTTTGCTGCAAGAGCAGTTCCGGCAAGTAATCCACCGCCACCAACCGGAGTTAAAATAAAATCCAACTCAGTAATTTCTTTCAGGAATTCAAGAGCAGCAGTTCCCTGTCCGGCAATAACTCTTACATCGTTTGACGGATGAACAGGTACGGCGCTGGTTTCTTTCACAAGTCGGGCAAGCGTTTCTTCCCGGTCTTTTTGGGTGGGCGGGCAAAACGTGATCTTTCCGCCAAAACTGTTTACATTTTCTATTTTGGGTTTCGGTGCCGTTTCGGGCATGACCACAAAAGCCGGAATTCCCCGAAGTGAAGCAGCCAAAGACAAAGCAGCAGCATGATTCCCGGAAGAATGGGTTGCAACTCCGGATTTTGCTTCTTCATCGGTGAGTGAGAAAACTGCATTGGCTGCACCACGCATTTTAAACGCACCGGCCTTCTGCAGATTTTCACATTTGAAGAAAAACTGTCCGTTGAAAAGTTTGTTTAATTCGGGAGAGGATTTGACGGGAGTTTTTAAAATGTGGTGCTGGATTCGTTTCTGAGCAGATAAAATATCGTCAAAAGAAACCGGAAGGGAATGAATAGTTGTTTTCATTTCTTACTTCCGGTGTCTTATTTGACCTGAATTGGAAAAGATCCGTTAAAATCCACTGAAAATGTCCCTGATGTTTTTTCACCGGATTCAAAATGACTCAGGGTGATTTTGAGCGAATCGTCACCCGTTCCATTTGTTTTGAAAACGAAGGTTCTGCCGTAGTTTTCAAATTTGGAGTCCTGACTCAGTGCTGTCAGGTAAACTTTGCTGTTAAGTGTCGAAAACCTAAACTGGTGGCCGTTGTTTTTTGAATCAATGTCAGAAGTGAGATCTGTTTGAAGTGAAGTTGATTCATTAAAAAGGAGAAAACTTCCATTGTAACTTTTTCCATCTTTCAAATCCAGAATGCCCTCAAGTGCTGGTTTACCTGATGTTACAGGCAATGATCTTACAAGCACACTATCTGTTTTTCCGGTTGGATTTCCTTTGCTGTCTAATTCTTCAGAAATTAAAACAACTTTGTTTACAACGGCATGTTCGTAGGATACTTTATCTTCTTCGGACTTCAGACCACACCCGGAAGGTAAAATGACTGTCGCCAGAAAAAGTAAAGGAAGCAAAACCCAGATTCTGTTTTTCATCGAACTTTCCATTCTGATTCTTTTAAGGATATTCAAAAATTGAACTTCAAATATCAGAAAAAGAATTTGTAAAGCAATTTGAAATTTCTTCCGGGTTCTGGAATGATGGATTTTACCCGTGACAAATGATTTCTGTATTCTGTATTCAACATATTTTCAACAGTGAAATCCAGGGTATGAAGGTAGTCTTCGTTGGTGAAATGAATTTGGGCAAAAAGATCAAAGACCACATAACCATTGGTAGATTGTTCAAACTCTCCAAGACGATTTTGTTTTGCTGCAGCCCTGACCATCAATCCGAGATCAGAATGATCAAACTGATATTGGGATTTCAGTTTTCCGGAAAGGGGAGGCATGTAGGGCAACGGATTTTTTGAATCGGTCAATTCACCCTGTACATAACTTACATTCCCTGAAATTCTTAAATTCACAGGCAACACATAATCCCAGGTGAGTTCTGCACCTGTCATCAGGGCATTGACGCCGGCATATTGATAGTCATACAGATAAGGGAGTTTAGAGTTCAGTCGTCCGGTGTTTACAGGAAAAATAAAACCCTGAATCTGATTTCTGAAAAAAGTAAGTTCTGTTTTCCCGAATTCATCAAGGTGTTTCACGAAAACTTCAATGCCGAATCCGGTTTCTTCACTGATGTCCGGATTTCCAATTTCGAAAGAATAGGCGGCCAGATGGGGTCCGTTTGAATACAACTCTTCAATTCCAGGGGCTTTGAAAGACCTGATTAAATTGGTTCCAGCCGTCCAGTTTTGGGTAATCAGATAAATTGAACCAAAACCGCCTGACACATTTTGAAAATTACGTTCTCTGATGTTTCCGATTCGTTTTGAGACGGATTCATTTTTCGGGGAAACGGTTTTGTTGTCATATCTGAATGAAAGTTGAAACGTGAATGGGTACCAATTGATTTCTTCAAACAGATGTCCTGAAAAAGTATTTTCAAAGGAATTGGGAGTGAAAGTGAGTTTCGCTGAAGCGTAATCCCGGTTTTCAAACCAGACACCAAATCTGCCGCGGTCGAAAAAACCGAGTTTTTGGTGAAATCCGTTTAAAGATACAGTATTGGTCAGCAGACCGAATTCAGCACCCGAAAGTCCGCCTTTTTCAAGTTCAAGATGGTAATAATTGATGTGAGCTGTATTGAATTCTAATTTCGTAAGCCAAACCCAGGGCAGGTGATAAATTCCCTTAACTTCATATTGACGCCGTCTGATTTCAATATCAACGCCATTTTTATGTCCACCAACAAACCCGCCGGGAATCCCATAAAACGACTCAAAATATCCAGCGGATGCGCCAATATGGCCTTCACCAAAATGCCAGTTCCAACCGTTGGAAAAATTACGGGTTTCAATTCCTGTATTTTCCAGAGTGCCGGTTGGGGTTTCCATATTTCCGGCTTTCCGGTAGCTTCCGTCCAAATGCGTTTGAAGAAAGCCAACGGGTCCTGTCAAAGAAAGTCCGCCGGAACCGCCTTTGTTCACCGATTCAGCCTGACCTGAAAGTGATCCGTGAAAGTGCGGATAATTTTCGAGGGGAATTTGCTCCCTGATCACATTGATGACGCCGCCGAGGGTATTCGACCCGTAAATGATGGATTCCGGACCTCTGATAATTTCAATCCGTTCTGCCGTCATCGGGTCGATTGTCAGAGCATGATCAGCGGAAGTTGCAGAGAGATCACCGGTTCTTCCGCCATCTTCCAAAATCAGCAAACGATCGCCGCTTAGTCCTCGGGCAACCGGTCTTGCTGGGGCTGGTCCCATACTTCTTTGTGACAACCCGGCTTCATTATTCAGCGTTTCTGCAATGGTTTTGCCGAGCATTTGCCTGAGGTCTTTTCCTGAGAAAACCTGATCAGGAATTACTTTTATTTCAGAAAAATCCCGGTCAGATTCCACATTGATTGTCTGGGTTGACCGGTAAAGTTTTTCAATCGAAAAATTTACAGTTAAAGCTTCATGAGGAGTAACCTTAATGATTCTGGAATCTGAATGATAACCAACACGGTACACTTTAAGGGTATAGGTTCCAATCGGTACTTCTGTAAACAGAAAAGAACCATCAGAACGTGTTGGGGTTGTCTGGTTTAACTCGACAATCAGAACGGCAGCAAAATCAACGGGTTCGCCGGTTTCTTTGTCTGAAACCACACCAGAGATTTTGCCGACATCGTGTACTTCCGAAAAGGCAGAACCGGAAAGACAAATCAGGAAAAAAAGGAAAAAATATTTCATCGGATTTTCAAATACTTTCTTCAGCCCGGTCAGGATCTCCCGGACCAGGCTGAAAAAGTTACATTTTTTACTTCACTACAACAGGGATGGGCAATGTTTCAAAATCAGGATGGCCACCATGAAGCAGGGAAACTTTTACCGTTGTTGATCCTGCCTTTTTTCCACGGATAATCATTGCATAATCATCTTCATGGGCAGTTTTCATTAATCCTGCTGGAATGGCTATTGTTGCCACAGCTACAGAAGTATCTGCAACGGTTAGTTTGAGAGTCAGTTCTTCAGTGTGGGTATCTGCAGTTTTGCTGGAGTCCAGATCAGAAAGAAATTTTATTTCGATCGTTGGGGATGTTGAACTTTGAGCAACTTCAAACTGTCCCTTCACCTTTGCATTCCAGTAAGTGACCACCCGGTTGCCTGAAGAAGTGAAAGCGGCACCACCAACTTCAGCATGTTCTTCATTATGGTCGTCATCAACAGAATTATCTTTGCAACCGGTGATAAGAGTAAAAACAAAAAGTACAGAAATAGAAATACGAAAAATAGAAAACGAGGTCATTATTGACTCCAATTTGATTTAAAATTATAAAAAAGACGGATTTCTTCCTATCAGGAAAAAATCAGAAAAAGGGAAGCAGTAGGGAAATTAAATAACCGGGGGACCCCGTGGGGTAATTGAAAGGTCTGATCTGTAAGTGATCAGAGAAAGTTCAGCAGGTGCTTGAAGATCAACCGAAACCAGGACTGTTCCCGAAACGGGTTCTGACGAACTCCATGCACCCAGTAAAGTGTGGAGTAAACAGAAGTCACCATCCTGAATCTGACCCGAAGGCAGATCAGGTGAAGTCACAACAGCTGAATCAGGACTTCCTGCAACCGCATGAAAATGCCAAAGGTTTACCGTCAGCACAAGCGGCAGGTAAACGAAAAGCAGCAGAATTGCCAGATTTTTCAGTGTTTTTTGTTTCATGGTCCTACAAAAATAGAGGATGAAGGTATGAAATTGCAAAAGTCGAACCAGATTGAAGAGTTACTTGCCGAATAAAAAGGCCACTGGGCGTGTCATCCCGAGTGTTTTTTCACAAAGTGAAAAAATGTATCGAGGGACCAATTGCCTTTTTTATTTGAAGAATGACGTCATCCCGTTACTCAAACAACCCGATCTGTTCCTTTTCCTCATCGTCATCATTCTCTGGTGAGGATGATTCATCCAGTTCTTCAGGAAGCGGGTCTGGTTCTGTTGTCTCTGCAAGATCATCGACTGGACTCAGTAACTGGATGGATTTCACTGTAAACTGACTCAGCCGGTTACCGAGGGCTTTCCAGCCTTTCACATCCATAAATTCAACCAGATTCAGTTCTTCAGTAATTTCTTCCTTCGTTTTACCCTTTTCAATGGTGAAAGAAATTGATGGTTCCTGAACAACCGAAACAGCAATCAGTTTCGATTTTTTCTCATCCCCGATAAACGAAAACCGTTTATCCAAAGTCTGAGTTTCAATCTGGAATCGTTTTACGAAATAATTTTCCTGAGAAGCTTCCCAGTAAACAGCAGAAATCACCGTTTCTGGATGGAATTTACGAATAACCAGAACATTTTCAGGTTCATACCGGTTTGTTATTTCATGGGATGTCAGCTCATAGGTTCCATCTTTATAAATGACAAGAATGGAATCACTGGTATTGAAATTACCGATCCATTTTCCACGACCATCAAGATTCAGACGGCCAATAACTGCATCATACCAGACTTTTCTGGCACCAAAAGAAGAAGGACCTACTGATTTCCTGACAATTTTTTTAACTGGCCAGCGGGTGAGAATATTTCCCATCGAGTTCCGGCCTTTGATGCTCAGATCACCGAAGTCATAGTCAAAAACTTTTATTTTAGCCCGGCATCCCTGAGACAGGGTGACGTTTACAACTTCAGATTCACCATTCGGATTTGAAGTGAAATAGAGAATCTTCGAGCCTTTGGTTCCTTTCGTAACCGGATATTCACGGTCACGGGTAATGGCAGTCACATTAAACCGTTTGGCGTAGGCAAAACCGGAATCCCCATCGAAGTAAACCACGTTGTAAATCCGGCGTTCATCACTCTTTTTCCAGACATCAACGTGAAGAATATCTTTGCCCACGAATTTTTTATCTTCGATTTTCGTGACAATCAATGTTCCGTTTTTCAGGAATACAATGATATCATCCATATCAGAACAGTCACAGATGAATTCATCCTTCTTGAGTCCGTACCCAATAAAACCATCATCCCTGTTGACGTACAATTTCTGATTGGCGATCACAACCTGCCGGGCGGTGATGGTGTCAAACGTTCTGATTTCAGTTTTTCGTTCACGTCCGGCACCGTATTTTTTCAGAATTCCACGGAAGTAGTCTATGGCAAATTCAATCAGGTGGGCCAGATGATGATTCACTTCCCCGATTTCTTTTTCAAGATTTTTAAGTTCTTCATCGGCTTTGAATGAATCGAATTTGGAAATCCGTTTAATCTTGATTTCTGTCAGCTTCAGAATATCATCACGGGTGACTTCACGTTTGAAAAGTTTTTTATAAGGTTCAAGACCGGTATCAATGGTGCTCAGAACCGATTCCCAGGTTGTACATTCTTCAATATCACGGTAAATCCGTTTTTCGATGAAGATTTTTTCGAGGGATGAAAAATGCCATTTTTCCATGAGGGAATCACGGGTGTTTTCAAGTTCAAGTTTCAGAAGCTGAACAGTATGTTCGGTATTGAACCTGAGAATATCAGTAACACCCATAAAAATGGGTTTGTCATCAATAATGACGCAGGCATTGGGTGACTCAGATACCTCGCAGTCAGTAAAGGCATAGAGGGCATCAACGGTAACATCCGGTGAAACACCAGGTGCCAGTTCGACCACAATTTCAACGTCTTTTGCCGTGTTATCAATCACCTTTTTGATCTTGATCTTGCCCTTGTCGTTGGCCTTAATGATCGATTCAATCAGACCCGTCGTGGTTTTTCCGTAAGGAATTTCACGAATAACAAGGGTTTTCTTATCCAGTTCTTCAATTTTAGATCGGATTCTCAGTTTTCCGCCTTTTTTTCCGTCATTGTAATTCGAAACATCAATCATTCCGCCGGTGAGAAAATCGGGGAAAATGACGGGTTCTTTTCCTTCCAGAATATGAATGCTGGCATTGATGAGTTCGCAGAAGTTGTGGGGCATGACTTTGGTTGAAAGTCCGACGGCAATACCTTCAACACCCTGAGCAAGAACAAGAGGAAATTTGACAGGGAAGAAGATGGGTTCTTTTTTCCGTCCGTCATAAGAAAGCTGCCATTTAGTGATGTCACCATTGAACAAAACTTCAAGCGCAAATTTAGAGAGACGGGCTTCAATATACCGGGCAGCAGCAGCCGAATCACCGGTTCTGTTATCACCCCAGTTTCCCTGGCAGTCAATCAGCAGTTCCTTCTGGCCCATGTTCACCAATGCTGCCGTGATTGACTGATCGCCGTGCGGGTGATACTGCATGGTCTGGCCGATAATATTCGCCACTTTGTGGTAACGGCCGTCATCCATTTCTTTCATAGAATGGAGAATCCGGCGCTGAACCGGTTTAAGTCCGTCATAAATAGCCGGAACCGCACGGTCAAGAATAACATAACTGGCGTAATCGAGCCACCAGTTATCGAACATATTCCTGATGTGGGTCATTTCATGCAATTTTTCAGTACCATTTTCCGGTAAAACCGGCTCATTTGGGTCAGTTGAGCTCATGATCAACCAAATCCTTTTCAACTCTCAGATTGTCAATAATATAATTTCGCCGTTCCGGGGTGTTTGTGCCCATGTAAAATTCGAGCAATTTCGGAATCGGGGTTTCCTTTGTCAGAATAACAGGTGAAAGCCGGATGTTTTCGCCGATAAATCCAGAAAATTCATCCGGAGAAATTTCCCCAAGTCCTTTAAACCGGGTGATTTCAGTGCCTTTGCCAAGTTTAACCATTGCCGCCTGTTTTTCATCTTCATCGTAACAATAAATGGTTTCCTTTTTGGTTCTCACCCGAAATAAAGGCGTTTCAAGAACGAAAAGGTGTCCGTTTCTCACAAGATCGGGGAAAAACTGAAGGAAAAACGTCAGCAGAATCATCCTGATGTGTTTGCCGTCTTCATCGGCATCAGTCGCCAGAATAACCTTATTGTACCGAAGGTTTTCAATTCCGTCTTCAATATTCAGGGCATGCTGCAGAAGATTGAATTCTTCATTTTCATACACGTATTTTTTGGTCATCCCGAAACAGTTCATCGGTTTACCACGAAGACTGAAAACGGCCTGGGTTTCAACATTTCTTGACTTGGTGATGGATCCGGATGCTGAATCACCCTCAGTTAAAAAGATGCCAGACTGGTATTTGCGTTCATCTTTCTTATCATCATTTAAATGGAACCGGCAGTCACGGAGATTTTTATTGTGCAGATTGGCTTTTTTTGCCCGGTCATTGGCCAGTTTTTTAATTCCGGCAATGTCTTTTCTCTCCCGCTCAGACTGGTTGATCCGTTCCAGAATGGCCTGCGCCACTGTCGGGTTTTTATGCAGATAATCGTCAAGTGCTTTTTTCAGAAAATCGCTGATGTAACCTCTTACCGTCGGACCATCCGTCCACATGTTCTGGCTGCCGAGTTTCGTTTTGGTCTGACTTTCAAAAACGGGTTCCTGAACCCTGATGCTCACTGCAGAAATGATAGCAGCCCGGATGTCTGACGGATCAAAATCTTTTTTGTAAAATTCACGGATAGTTTTCACGACTGCTTCACGAAAGGCAGTAAGATGAGTTCCGCCCTGAGTCGTAAACTGTCCGTTCACGAAAGAATAATGCTCTTCACCATATTGGTTACCGTGAGTCATGGCAACTTCTATATCTTCACCCTTCAGGTGGATAATCGGGTATCGTTGTGTTTCGGGATCAACTTTTCTGCTGAGAAGGTCAAATAACCCATTGGCAGAGAAGTATTTCTGTCCGTTAAAATTGATCGTAAGCCCGGCGTTCAGAAAAGCATAATTCCATAACATCTCATCAAGAAATTCAGCGATGTAATGGTAATTTTTAAAAATGGTATTATCGGGCGAAAAAACGACCAGAGTTCCGTTCCGGTCATTCACATCCGTTTCTTTCTGATCAAGGGTTAATATCCCTTTTTCAAACTCGACAATTTTGGTTCTTCCGTCCCTGATGGATTGAACTCTGAAGTTTCCTGAAAGTGCATTTACTGCTTTAGTTCCAACGCCGTTGAGTCCAACCGCTTTTTTAAAGGCATTCGAATCATATTTTCCGCCGGTGTTGATTTTTGAAACGCAGTCAATCACTTTGCCGAGCGGAATGCCACGCCCATAATCCCGAACTTTAACAGTTTGGTCAGAAACTTTGATATCAATGGTTTTTCCGTGTCCCATCACGTGCTCATCAATGGCGTTATCCATGATTTCTTTGAAGAGAACGTAAATTCCGTCGTCCGGCGCAGAACCGTCACCCAATTTTCCGATGTACATTCCCGGCCGTAACCTGATGTGTTCACGCCAATCCAGGGATTTTATACTGTCGTCTTCGTATCTGACTTCACTCATACTTTTTAATTTCTTTCTGAATCTGATCAGGATTTCCTTTTAGCGGATCGTCACACAGAGGGGTTTCCGGCAGGCCCGAATCAGAGGGGTTTAAACCAACAAGTCCAAATATACAAAATACCGAATTAAAATACAGTAGTTTTACTTTTTGAAAATCCGGAGATTACGGGATCCTGAAGTCCAGATATTTTTGTTGTAAAGCAAAGATGAATGAAGACCAGAAAAAGTAAATGGTAAACTGTGAATAAGTTTAATTTGTTCAAATTTCTGCCTGAACGGAACCGTTCAAAAATGGAAAGGTAATTTTTTTTCAGAAAAAATTTTGTACTTTTAATAATCAGAAGGACGCCAGATAATTGGATCAGAAACAAAAACAGATTGCAAAGATTGTGGCTGGAGAGGCCTACCCGTTCCGGAATGACCTGAATATTTACCGGATTCTTTCTGTTATCACTGCAATTATCTTAACTTCCGGATGGTTTTTACATCTTGAATTTGTTTCTGTCTACCAGGATCCGCTCATTCTCCGCCTTCTTATATCATTTCTTTTTCTCTCATTTTTTGGTCTGTCTTTCTTTTTTGAATTTGTCAGGAAGAATGTCTACCTCATTCTTTATACTCTTTTTTCGATCTCGAGTGTCTGGATTCTTGCACTGAATTTTTTAAACGATTTTTCGATTGAATACAGCATCGGCATCTTTTTTATCTACCTTGTTTTTGCAGTCGGCATTCGTGAAGTTTGGTTTTTAGCACTCTACACGGCTCTCATGCTGGTGATTCCGCTTTCCGGGATATTATTCTCAACCCAATCGGTTACCAATCAGGTCATTTACACCGGACTGATGCTTGTGGTTTTGGTTTCTTCAGGGGTTGTGCTGGGGTTTAAGCTTTATTTTCAGAGTGGATATCTGATTAAAACCTCTGTCCTTTCTGCCATATTTAATGAGTCTTCAGATATGCTTCTGATCACCGATTCAGAAGGGTACAGTCTGATTGCCGGAAATGAACGGGCACTTGAGCGGTTTGAATTTGGTGATTCGGGGTTTAAAAATACAAAACTGAATGATCTGATTGTTCTGCCAGGTTCATGGGAGGGTACAGATGATCTTGTTTTATTTGAAATTCCTGTGAAAAAAACGGGTTCCTATTTTTGGGCGGATGTTGCAGTTAAGCCATTGTCTGTAAGTGGTTTCAGATTTATGGTGGTCAGAATCACTGATGTAACCCAAAGAAAAGGTGCCGAAGAAACGGTAGAAAAACTCTCCCTTCAAAGAAAACGGCTTCTCGAGATTTCTCAATCCATGCTCACCAGTTTAAGTCTGGATGATATTTTTTCAAGAATTTCGGGTGCATTGAAAGAAATTATTGAGTACAATTTGTGCGCTTTGTTCTGGGTTGAACCTGAAATCAAATCATTAAAACCCCTGGCTCTTGTTAAAAATAATTGGGAAGAATTCCCGATTGATAACTGGCTGGTTCCATTGGGTGAAGGAATAATCGGCAGATTGGTTATCACCGGTGAAAGTGAACTGGTTAATAATTGCCATAAAGATCCGCGGTCACTTTATCCACCCGGATATCAACCCAGAACTGAACACATTATTGCCATTCCGGTTAGAATTCAGAACGAAGTTCATGGTGTTTTCTCTGTCACCCGTGTTGACGGACCTGAATTCACTCAAGATGATTTTGAACTGATCCAGTTGTTTATTACGCACTCTATTGCCGCAATTCAGAATGGTATTCTGTATGACGAGGCCAACCGCCGTGCTCTGCACAGTTTATCGCTGATGGAAGTAACCAAAGCAATCAATTCAACAATTGAAGTAGATCAGTTGCTTGATATGATCGTTGAGAAGGTGCTCGATCTTACACACTCCCGTCATGGTGCATTATTCCTTCTCAATTCAGAAACCGGAAATCTGGAAATCGGGGCATTCAGGGGAATTGAAGCAGAAACAGTTCAATTTTTGAAATTTCCGGTCGGTGATTCTATTGCCGGTTACGTGGCACAGACAGGCCGGGGCATGCTCATTCATGATGTTCAGAACCATCCGAATTTTCGAAATATTCCACAACTTGAAAAACTATCCTCAATGATTTCAATTCCTTTGAAAATCAAAGGGAAAGTTGTGGGTGTAATGGGAGTTGACCGTTTGAAGGGTGAGAAATATTTTTCTGACAAAGACTTTAAAATTGCACAGGATTTTGCAGAACAGGCTGCCCTTGCTCTCGGAAATGCCCGGATGTTTGATGAAATCAACCAGTCTGAGAAGAAATACCGGTCGTTATTTGAAGAAACTGAAGATGCAGTTTTCGTTTCTTCTCTCGATGGCCGGTTTCTTGATATGAATCCGGCAGGAATTAAAATGTTTGGTTATTCTACCCGGGATGAAATATTAAATATCAATATTGCCCGTGATCTGTATTTTTCACGCGAAGAACGTGAGGCACTTGTAGACTTGTTTAACAATGAAGGTTCGGTTAAAAATTACGAAATCACCCTGAAGAAAAAGGATGGCTCACCCATTACGGTTCTTCAGTCTACCCGTCTTATTAAAGATGTTGCCGGGAATCCGGTCTTTCTGCGCGGAATTATGAAAGACATGACCGAACAGCGAAAACTTCAGTTTCAATTGTTTCAGTCACAGAAAATGGATTCAATTGGTCAGCTTGCCGGTGGCATGGCTCATGATTTTAATAATATTCTGGGTGGAATTCTTGGCTATTCTTCTTTTCTGAAAAGGCAGATTTCTTCTGATGATGCCTCATTTAAATATGTTGATGCGATTGAAAAAAGTGCTGGAAAAGGCGCTGAATTAATCTCGAAATTGCTTGCATTTGCCCGGGGAAGCAAATCTGAGCCTGTTCAGGTTAATTTAAACAGACTGGTAAATGAAACTCTCGCCATTCTTGACCGCACATTTGATAAATCAATTGAAATTTTCACCCGGCTTGATTCAGTTTTGCCGTTTGTTTCAGGTGACCCTATACAATTGCAGCAGGTGATTTTAAATTTAAGTGTAAATGCCCGTGATGCTATTTCCGGCAAAGGTAAAATTGAAATAGAAACCCGGGTTTTTATTTGTAAGGAATCACAAAAATTAAATTCAGGTGAATTGCATCCGGGTAAATATGCTGTTTTATCAGTAACAGATACTGGCTCTGGAATGGAACCTGAAATTCTTGAACGGATTTTTGAGCCCTTTTTCTCAACAAAGGAAATTGGAAAAGGAACAGGTTTGGGGCTTGCCATGGTTTATGGTGTAGTAAAAGGCCACAATGGAGCGTTAAGTGTGACTTCTGTTCCGGGAGAAGGATCAAAATTTGAAATTTACTTTCCTGTTTCTGAAAGCCAGTTAACTGCACACTCAGAGGAACCTGATCCTGTTCATCATGAAATTGCCTCAGGTGAAATCAATTCGAAAAACCAATGTATTCTTGTTGTTGATGATGATGCTTCAATAAGGGAATTAGCCGGTGATATTTTAACACATTTCGGCTATGAGGTTTTATTTGCAGTTGACGGTCTTGATGCCATTTCTGTATTTGAGAAAAACAGGTCAAAAATCAATTTGGTCCTGTTGGATATAATGATGCCGAAAATGAATGGACAAGAGGCGTACCAGGCTATTTACCAGTTAAATCCCAATTTAAAATTTATTTTTTCAAGCGGTTTCAGTCAAAATGATGCAATTGAAAAACTTGTTGATTCCGGGCATGCCGGTTTTATTGCAAAACCCTATCATGTCACTGATTTTATTTCAAAAATTCAAAATGCGATAAAAGAGTGATACGTACCACGTATCACCTAATACGTGGTACACTATTTTTTGGATAAATAGGTCACTATTTCAGCACAGAAATCAGGCAAATCATCCGGCCTTCGGCTGGTAATAAAATTCCTGTCGGTCACGACGGATTCATCAACCCAACTGGCTCCTGCATTTATCAGATCATCCATAATTCCTGGTGTTGAAGTAACCCTGAATCCTTTTACAATCCCCGCTGAAATGGGAATCCATCCTGCATGACAGATGAAGGCAATCAGTTTTCCTGATTCATGAAACTGACGGGTAAGCTCCTTAACTTTTAACGATCTGCGAAGTTGATCAGGGGCAAATCCACCCGGAATGACAAGAGCATCAAAATCTTTTTCAGAAAGTGAAGAAATTGAAAAATCTGATTTACACGGGTAGCCGTGTTTCCCTTTGTAAATCTTTTTTGCTTCAGGTCCGGCAACGGTAACCTCAGCCCCAGCTTCAATAAGACGGTATTTGGGATACCACAATTCCATGTCTTCATAAATATCGTCAACAAACAGGAGTATTTTTTGTCCGGAAAGGGGTTTCATGTGCTTCAGTTCCTTTATTTTAAAACGGGTATTTCAGGGATGCAGTATTGAATTTCATTCTTATTCTGAACAATACAATACTATTTTGAGTTCAATTTTTACTGAATCAGGTTACAAATCTGTTATTTCAGATTCAAATCTTACAGAAAATAAAATATTTTTTGTATATAACTCAAATTTTTAACGATTAGTGTGAAATTGTTATTAAATTTGTGGAGAAAAAATTAATAAAATCGTAATAAAATACTATTAATTACCTTTGGTTTTCTTTTAACGTATTGTAATTATATGATTTAACGGTTTAGAAAAGTTGTGAAATGAAATACTCGGTTTTATTTGTTGATGATGAATTACAGATTCTTGAAACAATAAGAAATATTTTCGATAAATATTATACGATTTACACCGCTGAAACAGGCCAGAAAGCCCTTGATATTCTGGCTAAGACTAAAGTTCAGGTTATTGTTTCTGATCAGAGAATGCCGGGAATGTCAGGCACTGAATTTTTAAAAATCTGCAAAGAAAAATATCCGGATATTGTAAGGATTTTGGTTACCGGGTTTTCTGACCTTGATCTGGTTATTGAAACAATAAATACCGGTGATATTTTCAGATTCATTTCAAAGCCATGGAAACTTGAAAAATTAAAAGAAACTGTCGATCTGGCAGGCCAGTTGTTTGACCAGGTTCAGGCTATCAGAAGCAAAACTGAACCACCTGTTCGCTCTCATTCAGGTTCTCAGATTTCCACTGCCCCAACTCCTGTTGCTCCCGTTTCATTTCAAAGAAAATCACATTTACTTTTTGTTGATGAGAGTGAATCACAGCTTACAAATTACCGTGAAGTATTTGGTTCTGACTATTTTGTTCACGTTGCAAATTCTGCAGAAAGGGCATTTGCAATTCTTGCTCAATATCAGATTGCAGTTTTGGTTTGTGAAGCCCAGATTGGTGAAACAGACGGAATTGATTTTATTTCAGTGATCAGAGATGACCACCCCGAAATTATCCCGATTTTACTCACTGACATAAAAGATATTGATCTTGCTGTCAGGCTTATAAATGAAGGCCGGATTTTCAGATATTTTATTAAACCCTACCGAAAAGAACATTTTGTTTCTGAAATGGAAAAGGCAGTTCAGCAGCATTTGAATTATTCAGCCAAACCTGAATTGAATACCAGAAAAATTGAAGATGAATTGATTTCAGAAAAAGGTAAAGAAAAACCGGCAACTCTTAGCGAATCGTTACGGCTAACAAGAGAACGTCTGAACAAACGGGTTGGATATTAAAAACAGGTGACGAGGGACGACTGACAAGTGATTTGCCAGTATACTGCCTGTCATCCTGAGTTATTTTTTGCAAGGCAAAAAATAGTATCAAATGATGCCCTGACTTAGATTTAAATGTGTGCAATTGTTTTAGAAAGGGAAAATGAAAAGTGAACGGAAATAAGAAAACGGTTATTCTTTTTCGTCATGCAAAAGCAGAAAATGAAGCTACCACCTTTTCAGACAGAGAACGGAGTCTGACGGATGAAGGACGGGCAGAAGCCCTTCGGGTCGTCAAAAGATTTAAAGAAGCACGACTTGAAGTGGATGCAATTTTGTCAAGTCCGGCACTGCGGGCCATTCAGACCGCTGAAATTGCTGCAACAGAATTGAAGGGGGATTCACAAGCTGTTTCAGTAAATGAGAAATTGTACAATACCCCTGTTTCATCCGTTCTCGAAGTCATTCTGCAGACTGACCCGGAAGCCAAAACTATTCTTGTTGTTGGGCATAACCCTGACCTTGAACAGGTTGCCGGTTTACTTTGCGGGCGTGATGACATTTCTCTGCCAACTTCAGGAGCCATTGCAATTTCATTTGAGTCAATTAACTGGTCAGATTTACAATCAGGAAAAGGAGTAATCGTTATGCAGCAGGTTGCAAAAACCAGACAGTCGCCTGAGTACCAGGCACTTAAAAAAGCCATCTCAGAAGGACTGAAAACTGCAGTAAATCCTTCTCTGGGAAATCTTTCACCAAAAGTAAAGAACAAAATTTCAAAAGCGCTGGATTCGGCTGTTGACAAGCTAGCGAAAAAAGTAGCCAAGGCTCTCGGGGAATCTGCGAAATCGCCGGCAGCCGGAAGCGGAACTAAGAAATTGGCGCCGGCACCGACGAAAAAGTCAGGAAACGCATCAGTATCTGTTTCAGCAGAACCGAAAAAACGTGGACGTAAACCAGGCGTGAAAACTGCTGCACCCAAACCAGTTGCTGCCCCCGGGAAACGTGGCAGAAAACCAGCTGTAAAGGCAGAAAAAGCACCTGTTGCTGTTTCAGCAGAACCAAAAAAACGTGGACGTAAACCGGGTGTGAAAACTGCTGTTCCGAAACCAGTTGCTGCCCCCGGGAAACGTGGCAGAAAACCAGCTGTAAAAGCAGAAAAAGCATCTGTAGCTGTTTCAACAGAACCGAAAAAACGCGGACGTAAACCAGGCGTGAAAACTGCTGTTCCGAAACCAGTTGCACCTCCAAAAAAACGGGGTAGAAAACCAGCTGTTAAAGCAGAAAAGGCTCCAGCCGTTGTTTCAGCAGAACCGAAAAAACGTGGACGTAAGCCGGGCGTGAAAACTGTTGCTGTTCCGAAACCGGTTGCTGCGCCAAAATCAGAAGCTGCTCCTAAAAAACGTGGCAGAAAACCAACTGTTAAAGCAGAAAAGGCACCCGCCGCTGTTTCAGCAGAACCGAAAAAACGTGGACGTAAACCCGGTGTGAAAACTGCTGTTCCGAAACCAGTTTCTTCTCCTAAAAAACGGGGTAGAAAACCAGCTGTAAAAGCAGAAAAAGCACCCGCCGTTGTTTCCGCAGAACCTAAAAAACGTGGCCGTAAACCCGGTGTGAAAGCTACTTCACCCAAACTGGCAAAAAAAGTTGAAAAATCGCCGGAAGTGAAAGTGGAAATTGCAAAAAAAGACCTGACAGCAAAACCCAAAACCGAAAAGGTGAAAGTTGTTAAGGCGCCAAAGGTTACTGTACCTAAGGTGAAAAAACCAGCGAAAGTGAAGATTTCAAAAAGACCTAAACCGTCATGGGTTGAAACTTCATCAGAGCCTGCCACTGCAATTGAAACTCCGGCACCGGTTCCGGTTGTTGCTAAGTCAAAAGGCCGGCCAAAAAAAGCCTGACCTGATAAGCTGATTAAAGAACTGTCAAAAAACTCTGTTCTGCCGCCTTTTTTTCGATACAACGGAGAAAAGGCGGCGGTTTTTTTTAAAGGGAAAACTGAGTGGCCCCGATGGTATTGACCTGATTGAAAGTAGTTATGGAAAAAAATCTTCATTTATTTAAAGAACGTGAAATCAGTTGGTTATCGTTTAATGAACGTGTGCTGCAGGAAGCTGATGACGACTCTGTGCCACCCATTGAACGTCTGAAATTCCTGGGAATTTTCTCTTCAAACCTTGATGAGTTTTTTCGGGTAAGAGTTGCTGTTCTGAAGCGAATGACCCGGATGAGTAACCGGTATACCAAAATTGTCGGGAAAAAGCCTGAAGAAGTACTGGGTGAAATCCAGCGGGTTGTGATTGCCCAGAACCGCCGTTTCGAGAAAATTTATGAAGCTGTTTTAAAGCAACTGGCCAAACACAATATTTATATTATCAATGAAAAACAACTCACCGAAAGTCAGGGTGAAATTGTTAAACGTGTTTTTAAAAAAGAAGTACAGCCTTCCCTCGTTCCGATTATGGTGGATGGAATCAGAGATTTCCCCTACCTGAAAGATAAGTCTATTTATCTGGCCGTCATCCTTCACCATAAAAAGTCAAAATCAAAAAACAGTTATGCCCTGATTGAAGTCCCAACCGGACTCAGCCGATTTGTTGTTCTTCCTGAAACAAACGGAAAACAATACATTATTCTTCTTGATGACGTTATCAGGTATTGCCTGAACGACATCTTTTTTATTTATGATTATGAAGATATTTCTGCCTACACAGTAAAAATGACACGGGATGCTGAACTGGATATGGATAATGATGCCGTCGTCAGTTACATTGAAAAACTCAGCAAAAGTGTCAAACAACGGCAAAAAGGTAGTCCGGTCAGGTTTATTTATGATGCTGAAATGCCCGATGAATTTCTGAATTACTTTTTTAAACGTCTGCATCTGAGTAAGAAAGATAATGCAATTGCCGGCGGCCGTTATCATAATTTTAAAGATTTTATCCGGTTTCCAAAAGTTGGCGGCTCTGAACTTAGATACAGTTCAGTTGAGCCGTTAAGCCATCGTGACCTTCCGCATGGAGTGAGTCTTTTTACCCAGATAAAGAAAAAAGATATCCTTTTACATTATCCGTATCAATCATTTGATCACATCCTCGATTTGCTTCGTGAGGCAGCCATTGACCCTGAAGTAAAATCAATTAAAATGACACTTTACCGTGTTGCAGGAAAATCAAATGTGGTGAATGCACTCATCAATGCAGTTAAAAATGGAAAATCTGTCACTGTTGTGATGGAGTTACAGGCCCGTTTTGATGAGGAAGCAAATATTTACTGGTCAAATAAACTGGTAGAAGAAGGTGCCAGAGTTATCCACGGGTTTCGAAGTACTGAAGCAGATCCAAGAGAAAATCAGTATAAAGTCCATTCCAAATTGTGTCTGATTACCCGCAAAGAAGGTCGGAAAATTGTGCGGTATGCCAATCTTTCGACAGGAAATTTTAACGAGGATACCGCAACCCTTTATTGTGATGACAGTTTGCTGACAGCAAATGAAGAAATTACTGATGAAGTATCCAAAATATTTGATTCATTTGAAGATCATGTTAAACTTTCAAAAACCCGTTACAAACATTTGCTGGTTTCGCCCTACAACATGCGTTCCCGTCTGGAAAAGCTTATCTGGACTGAAATTGAAAACCATCTTGAAGGTAAACCAGCCTGGATCATCCTGAAAGTAAATAATCTTGTTGATAAAGACATGGTTGCACTTCTTAATGAAGCCGTCAGGGTTGGCGTGTCTACCCGGTTGATTATCAGGGGAACCTGTTCGCTTGTGCCGTCAAGTCATCATGAAAACGGACATTTCCAGGCTATTTCCATTGTTGACAAATATCTTGAGCACAGCCGTGTCTATGCATTCTGTAACAACCTTGATCCGAAGTTTTACATTACTTCTGCAGATATGATGACACGGAATCTGGATCAACGTATTGAAGTTGCCTGCCCCATTTATGACAAGGATCTCCAGAAAGAACTGAAGCAAATGCTTGATATTCAGCTTCATGATAACGTTAAAGCCCGTCTACTCGACCGGGATCAGTCAAACCGGTACCGGAAAGCTGCGGCCGGAGCCCAGCCAATCAGGTCGCAGGAGGCTATCCACACTTACCTCACGAGTCTGAAATGAAAAGTTAATGAGTATTTTAAATCCGTTTGAACATATTTTTTCTGAAGTTTCATCCTCAGTCAATGTAGAACCCGGACTCAGGTTTGCTTCAATTGATATCGGCTCAAATGCCGTGAGGTTATTGTTCGCCCTGGTTTTTGAAAATGAAAAAGGTCAGGTTGACGTCCATAAAATCAACCTGATCAGAATGCCCATTAGGTTGGGTGATGACTCATTCGTTGATGGCAAAATTTCTGATGAGAAAAAGCAAACGCTCATCAAGACGATGAAAGCTTATAAAGAACTGACTGAAGTTTACAATCCGCTCGGATTTATGGCGTGCGCAACCTCCGCCATGCGTGAAGCCTCGAATGCTCCCGAAATCGTAAAAGAAATCTGGGATAAAACCGGAATCAAAATTGAAGTTATTGAAGGGAAGCTGGAAGCAGAATACATTTTTTCAAATCATGTCGCAGAGAAATTACCTGAAGACAGAGCCTATCTCTACATTGATGTGGGCGGTGGTTCAACTGAACTTTCTGTTTTTGCAAATCAGGAAAGATACAAATCAGCTTCATTCAATATTGGTCCGGTTCGGATTTTAGATGGCCGACCGGTAGATAAAGAATGGGACCGGATGCAAAAATGGGTTGAAGCTCATACCCGGCTTTTCTCGAAATTATCGGCAATTGGTTCCGGTGGAAACATCAATAAAATTTACAAGATGGCAGAACCGAAGCCTGGTAAGCAATTGACTGCTAAGAAGATGAAGGAAGTAGTTAAAACACTTGAGGCTCACACAGTTCATGACCGTGTTCGTGTTCTTGGTTTAAAACCAGATCGGGCTGATGTGATATTGCCTGCTTCTGAGATTTATTTATCAATTATGAAGTGGGCTGATATTAAAGAAATTCACGTTCCCCAGATCGGACTGGCAGACGGCATCATTCATATTTTATATGATAAGTGGAAAGCGGAAAACGGGGAATAAATTCAGGAAGAAAGCTATTGGCTTTTAGCTTTTAGGTAATTTCAATTAAAATTATTGAATTGGGGAACGTACAATATAACTGTCTCAAATTTTGGCTACAGGTTTAGTACTGCAATATTTCCCAATAAAAAGACTACCAGAAAAATAACAACCGTAAATAGTTTAAAAAATCCGCTTACAACTTTCATAATTCCCTCAAGTTTTCCCTTTTCTATTGAAAATCCCGTGCCGGATTTAAAATTTGCTCCCGAAAGCCCTTTTTTGTAGTTTCACCCTTTTTGTGTAATCTGGATGTTACAATTCAGATTCACAGTGTCATTCAATGATTACAGAATTAGAGATAAGGAGCTGAGTTGAAACGTTCCCTTCGTCCCCTCATTTTCCTGATCGTTCTTGCCGGATTGTTGTATTCGGTTTGGTTCGTTTTTCGTTCGGGTGAATCTGGTAAACCGTCAGTAGAATCGGTTGCTTCCGGTCAATCAGGAACTGTCAATCTGATCAGCTGGAATTTGTTCAATTTTGGGAAATCTAAATCGCCTGAAGATATTGCCTTTATCGCTGAAACTTTACGTGATGCTGATGTGGTGGCTGTTCAGGAAGTCTCGACCGGACTTGCTGGGGCAAAAGCGGTGGCAGCACTTTCTGATGAACTCAACCGGAAAGGAGCCAAATGGGATTATGTGGTTTCTGATGCTACTACCGGCGAGGGTACAGAACGATATGCCTTTCTGTGGAAGACACACCGGCTAAAACTGAAAGGTAAACCGTTTCTGATTCCTGAACTGGCCTCAAAAATTGACCGTGAACCCTTTCTTGCCCGGTTTGAATCAAACGGAAAAACCTTTTCAGTGGTTAGTTTTCACGCCATCCCGACTTCAAAAAAACCTCAGACCGAAACCTCAAAACTTGATGATGTGGTTTCAGCCTACCCGAATGACAATCTGATTTTTGTGGGTGATTTTAATCTTTCTGAATCGCATGAAGGTTTTGATGATCTGAAGGAGGCTGGCTTTCAACCGTCCTTCATCAAAACAAAAACCAGTCTGAAAATGAAAAAATCAGACGGTGAACATCTTGCCAACGAATATGACAATCTGTTTTTCCATCCACAAAAAATAAAAAAAGCCCGTGCTGGCGCCATTGATTTCAGCCTGAAATTTAACTCGCTTGACAAAGCCCGTGATATTTCCGATCATTTACCCGTGAAACTTGAATTCATGGTTAATTAATGGAAAAACTTCTGACCTTTGCTGGATTTCTTGACCGCTTTACCGACCGTATAGGCAGGGGAGTGAGCTGGCTGACGACTGCACTTGTTCTTGTGGTGTGCTTCGACGTTTTAACCCGATATCTCTTTAACACAACCAGTTCTGGACTGGTTGAACTCGAATGGCACATTTTCGCAGTTCTGTTTCTACTCAGTGCAGGTTACACACTTAAAAATGATCGCCACGTCAGGGTGGATGTTTTTTACAGTCTGATGAAGCCTAAAACAAAAGCCTGGATAAATCTTTCCGGCATTGTTCTCGCTCTGATCCCTTTTTCCCTTCTTGTCATCTATTCTTCACTCCCGTTTATTTCTCATTCGTACTCACTTTCCGAAACTTCTTCAGATCCGGGCGGACTTCCCTTCCGCTGGCTGATCAAATCGATGATTCCGCTGGGTTTTTCGGCTCTGATTCTTCAGGCAGTTTCTGAGGCTATTCATCAGCTGGCGATTATTTTGGGCATCGGCGAAAAAGAGAGTCACCATGATCATTGAATTGAATCCGATGATTTTATTTGTGGTTCTCTTTCTGCTGCTGATGCTGGGATTCCCGGTTGCCTTTACGCTGGGCGGAATTTCACTCTTTTTCGGATATCTCACTTTCGGGATGGATTTTTTTAATCTGCTTCCGCTGAGAGTCTGGGGTGTGATGAATAATTATGTGATGCTGGCGGTTCCGCTCTTTGTCTACATGGGAGTCATGCTTGAAAAGTCGGGTCTGGCAGAAGAATTGCTCGAAACGATGGCGTTGATTTTTGGGAAAGTTAAAGGCGGACTTGCACTTTCTGTGATTATTGTGGGGATGTTAATGGCTGCTTCAACCGGAATTGTGGGGGCAACTGTGGTGACCATGGGACTTTTAAGTTTGCCAACCATGCTGAAACGGGGTTACAGTCCTGAACTCTCTACCGGGGCAATTGTAGCTTCGGGGACTTTAGGTCAGATCATTCCGCCAAGTATCGTTTTGGTATTGCTTGGCAGTGTGATGAATGTGCCGGTCGGCGATTTGTTCGTTGGGGCTATCATTCCCGGATTTTCCCTTTTCTTTTTGTATTTGATTTTTGTTGCAATTTTTGCCTGGATTCGTCCGAAATCAGCTCCGCCAATGCCTGCCGAAATGATGGCCAGGTTTACCGGAAAAGCAAAATGGATAAAAATCGGGAAAGCTTTTGTCCCTCCCTTTTTTCTGATGGTTGCGGTTCTTGGAACGATTTTTACGGGTATTGCCTCACCGACTGAAGCTGCTGCAGTGGGAGCACTTGGTGCCACCATCATGACGATTGCACAAAAAAAACTCGATTTACCAACACTTCGGTCAGTAATGAAGGAAACAACCTTGCTCACCAGCATGGTTTTTATTATCCTGATCGGGGCAACGGCGTTCGGTTTGGTTTTCAGAGGAATGGGTGGCGATCATTATTTAAGTGATCTGATTTTATCGTCGGATATGGAACCTCATCACTTTCTCTGGATCGTGATGGTCATTGTTTTCATTGCTGGATTTTTCATCGATTTCATCGAAATATGTTTCATTATTGTCCCTGTAGTTGCACCCATTTTTATTCACATGGGTGTAGATCTGACTTGGCTGGCCATCCTGCTCGCGGTTAATCTTCAAACTTCCTTTCTGACTCCGCCATTCGGGTTCGCCCTGTTTTATCTGAAAGGAGTGGCACCACCATCAGTGACCACCAACCATATTTACAAAGGAATTATTCCCTTTATTCTGATTCAGCTTTTTGTCCTTTTTCTGGTGATTGAATTTCCGTGGCTCGCAACCGGACTGATCGATTGGATGAATTAATTTACTGGTCACGGGTTACCTATTACGGGTTACGGGTTGAATTCAAGAAAAGCTGAAACTGAATTGTGCTTTTCATAGAATGTAACCCCAAAAAGGCGATTGGGAGTATGCTGTGATTTCTTAGCCTGTGATATGTGACCCGTAACCCGTGATCTGCAATTTTTGACCTGCCTTTCCGTAACCCGTAACCTGTAATATGTAACCGGGAAATTTATGCTGATTCTAAAAACTGAACGACTTGATCTCCGTGAATTCACACCCGATGATGCCATTCATCTTTTTAATCTGAATTCCGATCCGGAAGTAGTGAAATATACCGGTGACGGACCCTACTCTTCAATCGAAGAAGCAAGGACTTTTCTGGAAGGCTATACCTGCTATTTTGATTACGGAATGGGAAGATGGGCTGTTATTCACCGTGAAACCGGGGCATGGCTGGGTTGGTGCGGACTTAAATTCCACCCGGAAACCGGCGAGGTTGATATTGGCTTCCGGTTTTTCAGGGAACACTGGGGAAAAGGGTATGCAACCGAATCGGCAAAAGCGTGTCTCGACTACGGCTTTGAAACTTTGGGCCTTTTTCAGATTTCAGGCCGGGCTTTGGTCGACAACCTGGCTTCCATCAAAGTTTTGGTAAAAATTGGTTTGGAACGGAAAACTCAGGTTCTCGATGATACCGGACTCTGGGAAGTCTGGGAAAAAATAAGAGGATTGTAAAAACTTTCGGCCATTTCGTCGTTTCTTCGACTGGCCGGTCGGATTCATAAAATAAACATGCCCAATTCAGGCTGATTTCACGTTTTTTCTCTGGCACACCAATTGAAATACTGTTGTGCAACCAAAAAACGGAGATTTTATGAAAACGATCAGCCTCATTACTTCAGCCTTTCTGCTCATCACTTCACAAGCCTGTGAATCATCAACTTCACCTGAACTTTCGGGTGAACCCGGTCTCAATCTGATTTCCCTGCCGCCCAGTGGAGAACTTGTCGTTTCTGACAGTTCTTCTTTAATTTTCATGCGGGAAGAAGAAAAACTTGCCAGAGACGTTTACCAGTTCTTTTTTGAGAAATATGGACTTTCAGTCTTTGACAATATTTCAAATTCTGAACAACGGCACATGGATGCTATCAAAGTTTTACTTGACCGGTATCAGTTAACCGATCCTGTTACTGATAATTCTCCAGGCGTTTTTAAGGATACTTTATTGGCATCTTTGTACAATTCACTAACTCAAAAAGGTTCTGGATCTGCTGTGGAAGCAGCCAAAGTTGGAATGCTTATTGAAGAAATCGACATCCGGGATCTGGAAGAACGGTTCAGCGCAACCGTTTCTGAAGATGTTCTCTGGGTTGTTGGAAATCTGAGCCGCGGATCACGGAATCATCTGAGAGGATTTAACGGGTATTTGGTCAGTCAGTCTGTTGTGTATACTCCGGCTATTTTAACGCAGGATGTTTACAACGCAATTGTTTCCTCACCCGTTGAAAGAGGCGGCAGAAAAAGGTAAATGATTCACTCAATGTGAAAATAAAAAATTGGTGTCAAAAGGAGAAAATACTGGATCCCCGCCTTCGCGGGGATGACAACTCTTCTGATAAAATTAAAATATCGAATTGTCATTCCCGTCCCGCTTGCGGGAGGAATCCATGAAGTTTATAAAAAAAGGCGACTTACTGGTCGCCTTTTTTATTGAGCAAAATTCAAGTTTATTACCCGATACTGATTTTATTGTAAAACGCAGATTCTGACAGCGTACTATATTCTGAAATTGCTTTTCTGAATTCAGAATAGGCAGAATAAATCTTTTTACTCTGCGGATCTTTTTCGGTAAGTTCTGTCAGTACGATTTCAGATTGTTTTCTGAGTTCAGCCATTACATCATCAGGGAAGGGAAGGATTTTAACGTCCGGTTCGTTCTGAATCTTTTTCAGGTACTCATCATTCCGGGCTTCGAACTCAGACAACATCCACAAATTCAACCGGTAAGCAGCCGTTCTGACGATTTCCTGCAGATCGGATGGTAACTGATTAAACGCATCCCCGTTTATAATTAATTCGAGATTCGGGCCCGGTTCCTGCCAACCCGGATAGTAATAGAATTTTGCAATTTTATGGAATCCCATCAGATAATCATGGTAAGGTCCAATCCACTCAGTTGCATCAATGACACCCCGTTCCAGATTGGTATATAGTTCTGAGCCTGGAGACAAAACAGCCGTTGCACCGAGTTTTGAGATCACCCGTCCGCCAAGACCCGGCATTCTCATTTTCAAACCCTGAAAATCAGCGACTGATTTGATTTCACGGTTGAACCATCCGCCCATCTGCACGCCTGTATTTCCGGCAGGGAAGGGAACCAGGTTGTGGGGTTTATAGACTTCTTCCCAAAGTTGAAGTCCGCCGCCTGAGTATAGCCACGCATTCATTTGCTGGGCGTTGAGTCCGAAGGGAACGGCACAGAAGAACTGGGCAGCAGGCACTTTTCCTGACCAGTAATAAGACGCACCATGTCCCATTTCTGCAGTTCCTTGACTTACTGCATCAAAAACTTCAAGAGCCGGAACCAGTTCACCACTTCCATAAACCTGAATCTTGAGTCTCCCGCCTGACATGGCATCAACCCATTTTGAAAACTGATCGAGACCATCGCCCATCACCGGGAAATGCGGAGCCCACGTCGAAACCAGACGCCAATGGAAAGTTTGAGAGGAAGCTGAACCGGAAGTTTGTTCGGTAGATTGAAATCTGACTTTGCAGCCTGTTAAGGCTACTGCTGCGCCGGCGGTGGAAATCCAGGCTGCTTTTCTTAGAAAATCACGTCTGCTCATAAACCAACTTCCTTTTCTGACTGATTATTCCAGAACCACAACTAAGATCAGGCCGATACCAAAAAGACCCAGAACCAGACCGCTGATCATGTTTACCCGGTGAAGGGATTCAAGTGTAAATCTGGTGCGGACTTTATTGATGAGCTGACTGAAGAGAAACCAGAATCCGGCTGCGCCGCCAAAAACGCCGGCAACCAGAATTAAAACATGCCACAAACTGCCGCTGATGGCGTTGATTCCCAATGCTGCAAAAATGCCCAGGAAAGATAAAATCATGATGGGATTGGTAAAGGCAATAATGAAGGAGGTAAGGAAGGTTCTTTTTAAACCCCGGCTGCCGGTTGCTGGCGTTTCATCACTCACAACAACCTGTTGCGGCATCTTAGAAAAGAAAATTTTAAGTCCGAAAAGAAGAAGAAAAATTCCGCCGAAAACATTGAATTCAAAGTTGAATCTGATGAGCAAATCGGCGATGAAAGTTAAACCAAAGGCAGCAATAAAACAATAAACGGCATCTGCTGTTGCAGCTCCAAAACCGGTCATCATACCAAAAAGCGGACCTCTGAGCAAAATTCTGCGAACGCCCAGAACGCTGATCGGACCAACCGGCAGGGATACAAAAAGTCCGATTAAAATACCTTTGAGAAAGATGGTAATTTCCAAAACAGAGTTATCCAGAAGTAAAAACCCCTATTTTACGATATTCCGGTCAATGAATCAATGATGGATGAAAAGTAAATGAGGTCAGAACTTCCTGAACGCAAACCAATGCTGTTTGAAGTAGTTTTCAGGGAAATCAACATCGGCCAGGCCGTAGGCTTTTGGCTTTTCTGCAGGAAGCCAGGCCGTACGGAAAATCCAGTCCCACCAGGCAAATTTGGTGGCAAAGTTGGTGTTTCCGTACCGCACTTCATTGGCATGATGCCAGCGGTGCATTTCGGGTCCGTTGATGATGTACTGGAAAAAGCCGGATTTCACATTGATGTTGGCGTGAATCCACATCCCCCAGATTCCATCAATCGTGCCTTTGAAAATGGCAACTTCGGGTGGGGCGCCCAGCAGGATGATCGGTGCGAATTCGATGGTTTGGTTGATGATGATTTCGAGAGAATGGCTGCGCATGCCGGCAATCCAGTCAACGGCTTTTGGCGAGTGGTGAGCTTCGTGAACCCGCCACAAAACCGGACTCGCATGCATCCACCGGTGAAACCAGTAAATATAGAAATCATGCAGAACGGTGAAAAAGACCAATTGAACCCAGATTGGCCAGTCACTAACAATCTGAAGACGGGAAAGTCCCGATGAGGAATCAATCCAGTTGATCAGACCAAAAATGAGAAGACCCAGCACGTAAGACTGAAGAATGGCGTAAAGGAAAAAATCGGTAAAAATCCCTTTCCGGAAGAATTTTTGTCCGGGTGTGTAAGGGTAAATCCGTTCCAGAGCGATAAAAATCAGTCCGACAGAAACGAGAATGACGAGGGACGTGAGTTTGAGAGAATCCATAATATTGAAAACTAATTTGTTTAATATGTAGTGCACCTCTAAAAACCTCAACAATGTCATCCTCAACTTGATTGGGCTAACGCAGTTCTGCGAAGCTCATCCATTATAAGGGAAAAAAGAGGGTTTTTAGAGGTGCCCTATAAATTTCAGAATTTTTTGTCGGAATTCAAATACAAAGCATAAGGTTTAAGGAATAAGGGGTAAGGGTTAATGATCAATGGTTAATGGTGAATGTTGAAAACGCGGCTTTAGACGGGGTTAATGGAAATCAAATCCCGAAAGGGATTTAACATGAATAGCCTGGTTATTGAGCTTGTCGAAATGCCGGGTGAAACCCGGTGGAAAAACAATGAACAAACCTAACAACCCCGGACGGGGTTGAAATTTCCCATTTTCCACACCAATTCCACAGCGAAAGACCGCCGAACTAACCTTATACAAAAGGTATAAAAAGCAAATTGAAAAAGTGGCAGAAAATCACCGTTGTTTCTCCGTAAAACCCCGATCCCGTTTCTCGGGACTGGGCAGGCAGTACCCCGAACAGCGGCCCCCCCAGTGGAAAATATCACATAATCAGGCCTTCTTTATTAACGTATGTAAATAATTGTAACAATGGGGGGGGGTAGATATTGCAATTGGTGAAATATTCTGATAGCTTTGGTAAATAAAAATTAAGACAATACTCAATCCCGAAAATTCCCATGAAAATTAAATTTATTCTTACTTTATGTCTTCCCGTACTATTTTTTACCGGACTTTCCTGTAATTCCCCCACCGAACCCAAAGACAACCCGGGGTCTGATACAACAAGTCATAATTTTGTGTGGGATATTGATACCATTGGGTATCGAAGCAGCTTTATCAACGGTGGTGTAATAATTAATGAAAATGATATTTGGGTTGCCGGCGAGATTTATCCGGATGTTCCAAGTTATAACAATAAAATCACCCACGGCGTCGCTCATTGGGATGGAAAAAAGTGGGTAGCTGAAATTGTAAGAGCAAAAATTTTTCCTGACAATGACGATATAAAAGCACCTGTTTCTATTTCGGATATCACCTATACACTATCAGGCAATCTTTTTATTTCAACCGGCTTGGTATTATTAAAAAAAGAAAGTGATCAATGGAAGCAAATTGCTTCTGACAAATGGGATCATTTTGGTTTTGGAAAAATATTTGGGAACGATGAAAGCAATCTTTATATCTATGGTGTTCAAGGAGGTTTAAGTCATTTTGATGGAAATGTCCTTACACAAATTCCTACAACCACCAACCTGGATATAGTTGACATGCATGGGGACTATAATCCAAATACAAGAGAATATGAACTTCTAGCACTGGCTTCAACTGATATGTCGCACATGGATGGTACGAAACTGTTCAAGGTCAATCCAACTGGGGTTATTGAACTAAATGTCACCGGACTGGACAATTTCTCAAAGAGATCAATTTGGTTTTCCGGTGGCGGACCTTACCTGATTGCCGGTGACGGGGTTTATAGTAAAGGTGTCCTTTCCGATCCGAACTGGAAACAAAAGACCGATTTTCCAGCAAATAATTGGTACTCTGCTGAAATAGGAGGCTGGTCAAAAAATGATTTTTTTCTTCTTCAGATAGACGGTCACGTTCTGCACTACAACGGGTCAACCTGGAAGGATTTAAAACAGGATCTGAATCTTAACCAAATAGATATTTCAAGAGTAATTGTACGAGATGATCTGGTTTTGATGATGGGTAGTGAGGTGAATTCAATGCCAAGGGCAATCATCATCAGAGGAAAACGGATCAAATAAATGGAAAAAGGAGGCCCAATATTTTCAAACAAAACTTACAATCAAAATTGATAATATTTTAAACAAAAGAGGAATTATATGAATATTGTAAAACGTGGAATCTCGATTTTTTGCTACCTTTTATTTTTTTTCGTCACTGCTTATGCCCAAAACCAGCCAGCAGACCCTGAAGATATAGCAGTCCCTGTTGTAATTAATCAAGTTAACCCCGGTGGTGTACAAATTGGAACAGTTCACCAATGGCTTGACCCAGATTTTTCCGCTGTAAATTTAGGCAAACCAGTAAATCTTGCTCTGGGGCGGGATCATATTTTCAGAGGGGAACAAAATGTAATCAATGGTTACAAATACAAACAATGGTATCAAAACAGTGTCGTGCAAAGTGATGTTTTGAACCACCATTCTTTTTATGGAACCTATCAATTATCATCACTGACATCTTTCTTGTCGGATATTTACACTGCATCCCTGATAGTAAATCTGGATAATGTTGAATTACCCACTGGAAATGTTCAATTTAAGGATCCATGGCTAATTGATTTTCCAGATCCTGTTACAAATTATTCACTCAGAAACCGGGGAATGGCGGGTGCGGAATTCAAAAATATTTCCTCTGGGCAAGGGAATTTAGGTGTCTCAAGCCCATATAAGGGTGTATTTTTAAACTTACCTATTGAAACAGGAAAGCCCTATTACAAGTTAAAGGCTAACGCAAATGAAAATTTCTCAGGTCAGGTCGCCTATTTTCAAAATTGGTGGCTGGAAGGTGCCAGTTTGTCAAATTGGAGTTCCGGTGAAGAACAACCCGTTGTTTTTAATTCAAATAATGCAATGGTTACAGCAAATTACAAAGGCCACCTCCGTTCAAATTCTGCCGGCAGCCCCATTGCCACCAATCAACGCCGTGTGGTTAAAGATGGCAATACCTGGTTAATGGTATACGAGAGTATGAATAAAATCTGGATGACACTTTCAACTGATAATGGCGTTACCTGGAGCAAAGATGAAAACATTGGACCGGGAAGTGGTAGTTTTACCTACGGTTACGGGATTAACCCAACCCTTAGCAATGTTGTGAAAAATTCTCCTTCTGATCCTGCGAGGGTTGTTGTTGGCTGGACCGAAGTGGATGCCACTGATCCTGCCGCAAATGGCTTTTTAGTTTTTGCAACAATAACCTTGAATCTGACTGCCAACGGAAATATTCAGAAGGGATGGGCTCCAGTTAGTTATTCAGGACCAGCAATTAATATCCCATCCTTTATTCGTAAAGTTCAAATGCAGGCACCAACGCCAACACCCTATGGTTCTAAGGATACCAGAGTTTCGGTTATTGCAAAACCAAGTGGTGAAATTACCTTTGCCTACAATATTTCCCCGAATTTCCAGTACTGGGCAAACGGCCTTGCTCTGGGACATTTAAATGCCTCAACCAGTTCAGACATCCGGGACTGCATTCTTGGATTGCCGTCTGACATTGCTTCTGGAAAAACAACCAGTTACCCTGTCTTAATCTATTATCCGGCTGCATATGGTCAACCAGAACTCGAAAAGCTGTATTATATCTCTACAGGTTATGCAAGTGGTACCCGGATTGTAGAATACAATTTAAAAACAAGTACTTCAGCATTACTTCCCCTCCCTTTAAACGATTATTCATATCTCAGTCTTTCGGGAGCAGTAAACGCAACAAGTGCGAGCTACACATTAACAGCAAATGCCATAAACAATTATTTGGTAAACACGAATATTTATCAAAAAGGAACCTATTTAGGCAATTCTCAGCCAACATTGGATAAGGTATATACCAATGCTGAAAACTCAGTTCTGATGGTTCAAAACACGTCGAACTACGGCGCGCCCATTTATGAAGTCAACTTCAAACAGGGAACAAGCTGGTATAAAGCAACTGGTGGAGCTTCCATAACCCAAATCGGTTCAAATGTAGGCGGGATCTTTGCCCGTGAACAGGTTGGAGCAAATGACCGTAAATCTGTATTTGTAAAAACAAACACTTCACCTGCCAGTCTGGTTGTTTATTCCGGTTCAGGTGTTCTCAACAAAGGTGAATCTGTTCTTTACGCAGATGTCCGATCGGTAAGAAATTATGTAACTCTAAGCGGTCAGTCTAAAACGGCAATTCTTGATTTCGCCGGTGCTTTGGTTGAACCTGTAGATTCCCTCGAAAACGGTTCTTCACTCTGTGCGGTGAAACTGATTGCTCCTGATCAGAATACGATTATCGTCCGTCAGCCGGATTCGATTAAAACGGCTTTGGCCATTGATCTGATCAGAAATGGCGTTTCTGTGCGGTCGTATTCTGCTTCATTGTGGGATGAACTCAGCATCAACAGTTTTGAAGATGTTCAGGATGGTGATGTGCTTGTTTTAAGACTGGGATTCCCGGTTGCTTCTTCATGGGGTTATGAAATTTATGATTTCAACGGAACCAGCCTGACCAAAAACGAAGAAGAAACTGCAGATGCCGTGAAGCTGAAAAAACTGGAGAATGGCGTTTCTGTCTATCCGAATCCGTTTAACCCGAACACCAGTATTTCAGTTTCGCTTGAAGCACCCGCAAGTGTTAAAGTGATGGTGTTCAATATTCTGGGACAATTGGTTTCCGATTTCGGAAAGGCCGATCTGGGCGCCGGTGTTCACACTTATGCGTTTGATGGTAAAACCCTGGCCTCAGGCACGTATTTCTACCGGGTAGAGATTGGTGAAAAGGTTAAAACCGGTAAATTGCAATTGCTGAAATAAGGGGATAGGGAGACAGCAGAGGCGCAAAGGGCGCAGAGCGGGGGGATATTTTAATTTGGAATTCGAATTTCCTAGAGACATCCCACTGGGGTGTCTCTGTATTTTTTTGAAATTCAGCATTTTGTAGAGACGTGATTTATCACGTCTCCGCATGTTAAGAAATTCAGAATAAAAAGGGCGACCATTGGTCGCCCTTTTTATTATTTGACAGCTGTTTTTCACCACACCCAAGTCATTTCATGACACGGGTTAAAAGAAGAAACAGTAGGCACGGAAAAAGAAACTTGTATTTCATTTAGCCTTCAACCTTTACAATTTAACCTTTCTCGTTCCCCCTGCTTTTACCTCAGCAGCACCAGTTTCTTCGTTTGGGACTTTCCGGCGGCTTCAAGCCGGTAGAAATAAATCCCGCTCGACAAACCCGAGGCGTTCCAGTGCAGAGATTGTTTCCCTGACGAAAGCTGACCTGAGAAAACGGTTGAAACTTCCCTTCCTAATACATCATAAATTTTCAAAGTTACCAACGATGAAAACGGAAGTGTAAACGAAATGGTCGTTTCCGGGTTAAACGGATTCGGGTAATTCTGGAATAGGGCAAACTGATCGGGTTTCACCAGTTCTTCTTCTACGCCAACCCGGAAACCGCCAATGGTTACAATCCATCCGCCACCGCCAACACCATACCCGACAGTTCCGGTCGGGTCAGAAACAAAACTCAGACATCCGGAATTCAATCCGCCTGAAAAAGTAGAAGTCCAGGTTGCACCTTTGTTAGTACTTTTATAGACATATCCGCCGGCAGCAATGTAAAGTTGATTGCCGATTGCGAAACAGCTTCCGCCTGCTCTTGATTGTCCGGGACCGAACCAATTGGGCTGTGTCCAGGTTTTACCGCCGTCTGAAGTCATTGAGTGATCTCCTGACCGGTTCGTAATGATCCCATTGTTTTCATCACTGAAGCTGATGCTCTCAATATAGGTCTTAACTCTGGTCGTGTCCCAGGTTAATCCTCCATCATCTGAACGATAGATGGTTTTGCCGTCGCCACCATTACCACCATTTCCAAACCAGATATGATTTCCGACAACCGCCATGGCATTGTTGATGCCGGATTCTGTCCCTGCTTGCAACGGTTCATTCGGAATCCGTGCCCAGGTTGCTCCACCATCAGACGTTTTGAGAATCGTCCATTTTCCGCCAACCGGATCCCCACCGGCAATCCCATTCATTGCGTCAAACATTTTGATAGCACCCAGCCATCCATTAGGTTGGGAGTAAACGAGGGACCAGTCGGCACCGCCGTTTGTTGTACGGTAGAGATTACCATTTTCACCACCACCTTCACCAACCGCAACAAAAGCAGTGGAAGCACTAATTGCTTCGATGGCATAAATCCGAGCTTTGCCAATTGTCCCGCCACCAACCGAATTCCAGGTTTCCCCGGCATTTACAGTAAGCAAAACGGTTCCGCTGTCGCCGGCGGCCCAAACCACATTCCTGGTTACAGCTTTTACAGAAAACAAACTCATCTTTGTGGGTGATGTGGTTCTGCCCCAGTCAGATGGACGAATTTTACTTCCGCCATTGTTGGTTGCAAGAATGGTTCCGTTATCCCCCACAGCCCAACCGTAATTCGGTGAAGTAAAGTGAATGGCACGGAAGGTTGTATTGTTATAATCATTCGGAATGAGCTGTTTGTCCCAGGATTGGCCACCATTAAGTGTGCGAAGAATTTGCCCGCAAGAACCGGCAACCCAGGCATTTTCAAGGTTTGCACTTGTTAAAGCACCACCGTTAAAGAATCCACAACCATTGGTACCAGTAAACGTCCAGTTGTTTCCGGCATCAGTTGAATGATAAACGCCTGAATTCTGGCCAATTGCCCAGATTGAATTCCAATTTGCTGCTCTGACGGAAATAATCCCCCATCCCAGTCCATTTCCGCTAACGCTGAACCAGTTTGCTCCGCCATTTGCAGTCCAGATGACTGTACCGCCCGCTTGTGCCCAGAGGTAATCTTTATTCATCATGGTCAGTGAGGAAACTTTACCGCCGACAGGGCTGGTTTGTGGGTTCCAGTTTGTACCGCCATTGGTGGTTTTCAGGATTACGGAATTTCCCATGTCATTTCCGCCGGCAGCCCATCCGATTTGATCAGTTCCTTCTGCGAAAAGAACGGAATAAAGATTATAGGAGGTTGTCGAATTTTGGGAGACCCAGGTTGAACCGCCGTCTGTGGTCTTTTTTATTATTCCGCCATTTGCCACGAACCAGCCGGTTGTTGCATTGGCAAAGAAAACTGAATTGATAGTTGCGGAAGTATTTGTGGTTTGTTTGTTCCAGGTTTTGCCTCCATCTGTGGTGGCCAGCATCGTTCCGCCATCACCTGCAATCCAGGCGGTTTTTGAACCAACTGAGGTCACTGCATTCAGATTTTGGTTTGTATTGCTTTCCTGTGGCAGCCAGGAAACAGTTTCAATTTTCATGATCAGGCCAGATGCACCAGGTTCTGTATTCAACCAATCAAAGCCAAATCCATCAGGAAGATCGTTTATTCCGAGTCCGTAACTTGAATAATTGGTCACCACATGAAGTGTAAAATTACCTGTGATCGGATCGGATAAGGTTTCCGTTTGTCCTGCATCATTTTCACCAACCTGTGCATAGGCAAAAATCCGGTAAGTTTTGCCGGCAGGTGGAAGTCCGTCAACCAGAACTTTTCCCGAGATAGTTGCATTACTTTTTATTGCCGTCAGGTCAACTCGAAGGCTGTCACCATCATGAATCGAAACCAGGGTTCTTGGCGGAAAATAAGTGGGTGCAACACCTTCCTCTTTTGCTTCAACCCGCCAGATAGGTTCAGAATTGATTTCATCTGCGGAAAAACCAAATTGGTAAAATCCAAATTCATCGGTCAGGGTTCGTTTATCACGCCCTCCATATTTGGGTTGAATTCCAACTTCGACATTGGCAAAAATATGGCCGTCACTTCCGGTTAAGAATCCAACGACTTTGGCATCCGGTTCAATCAGAGAAAAGTTAATACCGGTATAACTCTGGTTCATGAGCAGATTGGTTTCCTTCGGGGAAATACTATAAGGACTCATCTCTTCCTGAATACTAACCGAAAAAGTCTGTCCGGAAGCACTCTCATTCATCCGGATCATGTAATTACCCGATGCATCAGTTAAGCCACCCCATTGCGTGTCCTCACCCAGGGTTGCATAAACAGCAATATTTTGTGGTGATACGCCGCCGATTACATTCAATTTTCCTGAAATCGTATAAGCCGGTGAAGCAAGCGGAGTTACATTACCAGCAAGTACAGGTCCGACTCCGTTGTGTGTGAAGCGAAAGATATAGGCACCGGGTGCAAAGTGCATATCGGGAAAAGCAAAAGTAAAATGGCCATTTGCAATTCCATCCATATCTGGGGGACCGTCCTCTCCTTCCGGATCTCCATCGGTTTGGTAAAATCCGCCATGAAACAGGTCTTTATCAATACCCGGATCAATAATACCATTTGCGTTCAGATCGAGCCAGGCTTCAGAAAAGGCAGATTCACCAACAGGAATATCAAATTCCCACATGATGCCGCTTTCTTCAGGAAGGATAAAATTTGAGGTGTAGCCGTTTATTTTCAGGTTTGTCACCTGCGCCTGAGCAGATAAACCCAACATAAATAAGCTGATTGTAAGCAGTGAAAAAGTAAAGGTGGTTTTCATGGTTTTTCCTTTTCTCTGGTGTGAGAAATCTGGGTATCCATGACGGTTTCAATGGTGCATCAGATACCCAAAACGTCCCCGTTTCTATGAAACGGTGGAGGTAAAAGGGGATGCCAAATGGTATCTCGAAGGAGGTTTGTTGAACAACAAAGGTTGAATTCGAAGACAAACCGGAAGTTATGATTTTTTAAACATAACCTTCCGGTTGTAAAGTAGGAAAGAAGAAGAGGATAGTCAATGGTATTAAAATATAAAAAGACCTAATATTCGATTTGTGATAGAGACAAGGCAATGCCTTGTCTCTACATATTTCAAAATCCCTACTTTTTCTCTTCCTTATCAACCCGTTCCAATAATTTGGCAGGGTTCTGAACAGGCTTTTTATCCAAAGCCAGGTCAAGAACTTCACGCATCCGTTTTACATAATGGATTTTGAGTCCTGAAACTGCTTCTTTGGTCATATCCTTAATGTCTTTCTGGTTTCTTTCCGGAAGGATAATTTCCCTGATCCCGGCACGTTTTGCTGCCAGAACTTTTTCCTTGATTCCGCCAACCGGAAGAACAAGACCCCGCAAGGTGATTTCACCGGTCATACTTAATCCGGAACGGATTTTCCTCTGAGTAAAGATCGAGGTAATGGCACTTAGCATGGCCACACCTGCAGAAGGACCATCTTTCGGAATAGCCCCGGCCGGTACGTGAATGTGCAGATCGAAATGAGTGAAGAATTTCTGATCAATATTCAGGTCGTGCGCATTGGCTTTTGCAAAGGTGATCGCTGCCTGAACGGATTCTTTCATCACATCACCCAACTGTCCGGTAAGCGTGAGTTTACCGCTGCCGGGCATAATATTCGCCTCGATGAAAAGAATATCTCCGCCAACCGGGGTCCATGCCATACCGGTTGCAACACCCGGCATTTCGGTTTGCTCAGCTACATCGCTGAAATATTTTTCTGGACCCAAAATGGTTTCAAGCTGTTCCGGCTTGATTTCCTTTTTCGTCTTTTTACCCACGGCTTTGTCTTTGGCAACATTCCGGCAAACTGCACCAATAGTTCTTTCCAGACTTCTTACTCCAGCTTCACGGGTGTAAGATTCAATCACTTTTTTAAGTGTTTCTTCCGGAATGGTCACATCATCAACTTCAAGTCCGTGTTCTTTTACCTGACGGGGAATGAGATATTGACGGGCAATCTGAAGTTTGTCAATTTCAGTGTAGCTCGACAGTTCTATAATTTCCATCCGGTCACGAAGCGGTCCCGGAATATTTTCCAGACTGTTTGCGGTAGCAATGAAAATAACTTTGCTGAGATCATAGGAAACTTCAAGGTAATGATCAGAAAAAGAGTGATTCTGTTCCGGATCCAAAACTTCAAGCAGGGCAGATGACGGATCGCCACGGAAATCCATTCCAAGCTTATCAATTTCATCCAGCATAAAAACGGGATTGTCTGATTTTGCTTTTTTCATCCCCTGAAGAATCCGGCCAGGAAGTGCACCTACATAAGTACGGCGGTGACCTCTGATTTCAGCTTCATCACGAACGCCGCCCAGTGAAATCCGGACAAAATTACGGCCAAGCGCACGGGCGATTGACTGTCCAAGCGAGGTTTTTCCAACTCCCGGAGGTCCGTAAAAGCACAGAATCGGACCTTTCATGTCTTTTTTCAGTTTCAATACGGCCAGATATTCGAGAATTCTCTTCTTCACTTTTTCAAGATCGTAATGATCTTCGTTCAGAATTTTTTCGGCCTTTTTCAGATCGAGGATGTCTGCAGTGAATTCGTGCCAGGGCAGATCAAGCAACCAGTCGATATAATTTCTGGTGACTGAATAATCTGCAGCTGCCGGATTTTGTCTGGCAAGTTTTTTGATTTCGTGATCAAAAACATCCTGGATTTCTTTCGGCCACTTTTTCTCTTTTCCACGCTTTTTCAGTTCTTCAACATCGGCATCGGCAGAATCAGATTCTCCCAATTCCTGCTGAATAGCCTTTAATTGCTGACGCAGGTAAAATTCCTTCTGAGCTTTTTCCATATCAACTTTTACCTTGTGCTGAATTTCAGAAGAAAGTTCAAGTGTGCTCAGTTCCATTTGGATGTGAGCTAAAATTTTATCCGATAAATCTTTCAGAGAGTTGGTTTCAAGCAGTTCCTGTTTAAGGTTTTGCGAAACAGGAAGATTTGACGCAATGAAATAAAGCAAAGCAGAAAGCGTATCGATATTTTCGATTGCAATTTTTGTTTCATTTGGGATATTCGGATTCAATTCGATGAGTTGGTTTGATAAATGCTTAAGCGAAAGCATCAGTGCATCAGATTCCATTTTATCAATGCCGTCTTCAGTCAGGATTTCGACTTCGGCCTTAAAAAACGGATCCGACTCATGAAAAGCATCAATATGAAACCGGTCTGAACCCTGAATAACGATGGACTGAGAACCGTCAGGTAGCTTGAGCAGTTTGAGGATGTTGACAACGGTTCCGACCCGGTAGAGGTCATTTGAAACAGGTTCTTCCGTTTTTGCATCTTTTTGGGTGACAACGCCCATGATTTTATCAGATTTCAGCACTTCTTCAATCAGTTTTTGTGATTTTGTGCGTCCGATGGTAATGGGAATGATAACCCCGGGGAAAATAACCGTATTCCGCAACGGAAGAATTGGCAGAATTTTAATTTGCTTTTTTTTCATGATAATCTTTCTGAATGTCATCCCTGCTGTAACCGGAGGTGTTTTGTCTTTCAGCTTCAGTACGGATGATAATGATTCGTGATTTCGTTACCTTTACACCTTTAACTGAATAAAACTGAAAACGGGTGCCGTAACTGAAATGCAAATACGGTACCAAAAAAAATCGTGCCACTTTAACCGGATACCGTGACAGAATGGCGGAAGAATAAGCTATAAGTGATAAGTTACAAGTCGAGCAAAGCGAAGATCCCGAACTAGCTTCGGGGTGGTAAGTGATTTGAGGCAATAATCCGGTCATTGACCGACACTTCGTTGCACTACGACTTCTGACTTCTAACTTCTGTATTTTAAGGATTTAAAATGAAATGTGATGTTCTCTTTTTTGGTGCCCATCCGGATGATGTGGAGTTGGGTTGCGGCGGAACGGTTCATAAACTGGTGAAACAAGGGTATCAGGTTGGAATTATTGACCTGACCCGTGGCGAACTTGGAACCCGGGGTGATGAAGCAACAAGAAAACAGGAAGCAGAAAATGCTGCTAAAATTCTGGGCATTGCCGTCCGGGATAATTGTGGTATTTCTGACGGACATATTGATAACAGCCGTGAAAATAAAGCCAAAGTGATTACCATGATCCGGAAGTATCGTCCTGAACTGGTCATCCTTCCTTATTTTTCAGATCGTCATCCAGATCATGTGAATGCTTCAAAGCTGGTAAAGGAATGTATTTATTACGCCGGAACGGAAAAATGGCCGACCGGCACGCCAACTTCTGAACTTCCGGCACACAGACCCAAACAATATTTGTATTATATGCTGGCCGAACCGTTTATGCCTAATGTGATTGTGGATATCACGGCTGAATTTGAGGTTCGCCAAAAAGCTTTTCAGGCTTACAAATCTCAGTTTTTTGTTCCGGGTCATGTTTCAGATGATAAAGAAACGTGGATTTCAAAACCCGAATTTGCAGAAAGTCTCGTTGCACGTGTTCAGTTTTACGGATTTCAGGGTGGATGCAGGTACGCAGAACCCTTTTTCGCAGAACAACCACTGAAACTGGATGATTTGATGATGTTGACGGGGAAATAACTGGTAGACAGTAGGTAGTGCTTCGACAGGCTCAGCAACCATAGGTAGTAGACAGTAGCGGTGGGATTTTGTATTTCTCTGCGTGTTCGGCGCCTCTGCGGTAAAGTTTTCATTCAAAATTCATAATTAAAAATTATCCCCATGACTCCTTCCATTTCTGACTTGCTCGATTTCGCAATTTCAATCACAGAAGCTGCCGGAAGAGGAACTCTTGATTATTACCAGACTGATCTTGCCGTTGAAACCAAATCTGATGCTTCTCCTGTAACGATAGCTGATAAAGAAGCTGAACAGTTTATCCGTAACGCAATTCAGTCCCGTTTTCCTGATCATCAGATTATCGGGGAAGAGTACAGTGATAAAGTTACCTCAAGTCCTTACAAATGGATTATCGATCCGATTGACGGAACAAAAAGCTTCATCGCCGGTGTGCCGTTTTATTCGAACCTGGTCGGACTGGAATATGAAGGTGAAATCATTGTCGGGATTGCCAATTTTCCAGCTCTGAATGAAATGGTTTATGCAGGAAAAGGACTTGGCGCCTGGTACAATAAAAAGCCGGCTAAAGTTGGATCGGTTTCAGAAATCTCTAAAGCCAGAATCATGGTTACTGATTTCAGAGATTTTGAAAAAAGAGAAGCCTGGAAAACCTTTAAACCGATTTTGGACAGTTGTCGTTTTCACCGGACGTGGGGAGATGCTTATGGTCATGCCATGGTGGCAACCGGTCGTGCTGAAATTGCCCTTGATCCGTTTATGAATCCGTGGGATTGTGCTCCGTTTGGAATTATTTTGAAGGAAGCCGGCGGATTTTTCACTGACTGGAACGGAAATGACACGATTTATGGACCCAATGCCATTTCATCAAATCAGGAACTGAGAGAAAAAGTGCTTTCCTGCCTTAAGGATTAAAACTGATATTTAGTTCAAGGTAAAACCCTAAAACGACTGCATCTGAAGTCGTTTCAGCGTGTGTAAACGTCAAACTGTTGACAGTCACCCATCCTGCAAGTCCCGAATAATTAACTGAAGTCTGTTTCGGAATCCAGTTTTTTAATCCCTTCAGTTTTTCAATTTCATCTTCAACTTTTCCCCGGACATACCAGTTCGTCATACTGAACTCACCGGGATAGTCATCAAAAACTTCAACTTTTGATTTTGTGAACCGGATGTCACCCTCCTTCAGTTCAGGAAAAGTGTTGACAATAACGGTCCGTTCAAAAGTATCCTTGAATAACCAAAACCACCTGAATCCATATTCTGCACGGGTTTGCAATGTCCATCTTTCGGGGGACAAAATGACTTGTGCTGATTTGGTTTTCAGCTTCTCATTTCTCTGAAGTGCACGGGAAAGCTGAACCGCCATCCAGTTCCTGCTGAGCAGAAGTCCGGCTTCCTGAAAAGCTGCAGGGTTCAAATCTGCTGTAAATAATTGGGCGTTAAGCTCAAGTTCTGCTTTCATTCCCGCTTCCTGAAAGGAAAGAGAAGTTAAGTTTAACGATTTTAGGTTCATCGTCAGATCATACAATTTCGCAGATTTTGCCAGTCCTTCCAGATTCTTTTCAATGGTGGATTTGGGAAGGGTAAAAAATTCAGGCAACTGTTTTTCGGCAACGGAACTGATGATTCCATCAAATAAGGAAAGTCCGGAACTGGAATTTTTAAAGGCTACATTTTCCCGTTTTACGGTTAACTGGGTTCCGTCGTAGGTAAAAGAAAAGGTAATGGCCAGATTCCCTGAAACTGAGACTTTCATTCCAAGAAATCCGGTATTTGCCGAATAAGAAACGGCATTATTTGTTGTCAATTTGCCCGAAGTCCAATCAGCAGTTCCTTCCGAAATTTTCAAATCATCAGAATTCAGTTTTTTTATTTTTTCAGATAGAACGGATTGAAAAAGATTTTCTATAGCAGGTTCAGGCAGGGTAACCGACAGTTTGATGGTCTGTGCAGAGGCTAGAACCGGAACGAAAAGAAAAGTGAAAAGGAAAACTTTAATCATTTTAAAAACCTTGAATTTGAATAAGTTAAACACAGAGAAATAAAGGAGTTTAATTGCAGGGAGTTACACTGAGAAGTTATTTTTTATTTTAAAAAAACTCTGTGATACTCCATTTTGTAATTCTCTGTGCAACTCTGTGGTTAAACGAATTTATTTGGATTTTGACAGTTTGAGGTATGGCCCGAATACCCCATCCTGTTTGGGGATTTCTCTGAATTCATCCAGTTTTTCTGAAGAAATCAGGTGATCATATCTGATTTCCTGTTTGGTGATCGGGTTTTTCTGATTCAGATACTGAACAAACCGGTAAAACGGATCCTGATTTCCGGCACCGTAATGACAGGATATACAATCTTTCGGATATTGATAGTACATGCCATTCGTCATCAGATTAAATCCGAAATCATAAAGAAAAAAGTCCCAGCCGGATTCCGATTTCACCATGACTTCGTAATTGATGGTGTGACTGGTTTCCGGGTCACGGTTTTCACAAATCAGCACCGTTCCAACCGGATAAGGTTTTGGGTTTCCGGGAATTTCGGCCGGTAAATCCGGAAAATATATCGTTCTCAAACCAGAACCGGTTGAAGAATTGACTGAAATCTGATTGAAGCTTTTAAATGCAAAACTTCTGAGCAGCTTGGCTGTTTTTTCTTCTGTTTTTACGCTTGATAAATACAAATCAGTTTGTTTGGCTTCTGGTACTGATTTTAAAAGGGCAAATACAGAATCCATCTGCAGCTTCAGATAATTTTGGCGGAAGAGTGCCAGAACGGCCTGTTTACCGGATTCAGTAGATAAAACAGAGGTGTCTGGCGGTTGGTTTTCGTCAGGTTTTGGTTCTTCCTTTTTTGAGCAGGAAGCCAGCAGTAAAGCCAGAAATAAAAGAGATAAAAGTGGGGTCTTCAGTTTCATATCTGCTAAGTTCGGAAAAAAGTTCTCTTTTAAGAAATCACCGGTGAAGAAGAAATATTTTCCACAGCCGAACAAAATCAGAAAAAGGATTGTTATCCGCTTCATGAATGGACTCAGATACCGGGAATTTATTCCCCATATAATCACCGGCGAAGACCGGTTCGAACAAATCCTCAACATCTTTTCACAGTTGCTTCAGTACACCAATGGTGATGCAGATGAAGCACTTGACTGGATGAGGCAGCTTAATAAAAAGCACAAAATGTTCGATCAGGACTATACTTTTGATGATTTTAAGAAAGATCTCAAAACTCATGGCTACCTGAAAGATCAACCCGGACAGAAATTTCAGATTTCATCCAAGATGGAACGGTATATCAGATCCCGTGCTTTTGAAGAAATCTTTTCGAGTATGAAACGGTCGGTAACCGGGAATCACCGCACCAATTTTACCGGATCCGGAGATGAACAAACCACCGATAACCGCCCTTTTCAGTTTGGTGACACCACCGATTTGCTTGATGTGACCCGCACGATTTACAACGCCCATCTGAATCACGGCATTGATAACTTCCAGCTTCAGGAAAAAGATATGGAAGTTTACGATACCCAGTTTTTCACGAGTCAGGCAACGGTAATCATGATTGACCTGAGCCACTCGATGATTTTATATGGTGAAGACCGGATCACCCCTGCAAAAAAGGTGGCGATGGGACTTTCAGAGCTGATCATGACCAAATATCCGAATGACAGCCTGAATATTCTGGCTTTCGGCGATGAAGCCTGGGAAGTTTCTGTGAAGGATTTGCCGTATCTGGCGGTCGGACCTTATCACACCAACACGAAGGAAGGACTTCAGCTCGCCCGGCATATTCTTAGAAAGAAAAATACGACCAACAAACAAATTTTTATGATTACAGACGGAAAACCGTCGTGCATCAGAGAAGGCGGAAAGTTGTATAAAAACTCGTTTGGGATGGATCCGAAAATATTAAACCGGACACTGGATGAAGCTGAAATCTGCCGTCGTGAAGGAATTTCCATCACCACGTTTATGATTGCCCGTGATGCAATTCTTCAGGATTTTGTACGTGATCTGACTAAAATCAACCAGGGACGTGCTTACTTTTCTTCCCTTAATAAACTGGGTGATTTTTTGTTTGAAGATTACATTTCAAACCGGAAGAAGACGTACAAGGGTGGATGAGGAATCAGTTACAAGTTATAAGTTATAAGTGGTCAGTGGTATGTTGTAAGCCTTATGGATAAAGGAGAAAACACGGGCACTTCGACTCCGCTCAGTGACCGCGTTTTACAAAAAGCTTTAACCTTAATCCTTACACCTTACGCCTGAATTCCACCCCACTTCATATCAGAAAAAACGAATAGTGATTTTGCTTCACTCCAGGTTTCCCGGTAATCACAATCCCGATTGACTTTAAATCAATTGAAACCGCCACCTGCCGGTGAGTTTTGATTTTGCTCCAGACTCTTTTCATTCCATCCGACCAGGAAATATCATCCGCAATAATGATCGAACCCGGTTCACAATGAGTAAGGATTTGTTCAAAATAGGTTTCTGTTGCCAATTCATCATGATGTCCGTCGATGTAGGCAAACTGAAGTGATTTGAGTTTTTGCAGTGCTCCCGGAAGTGTATCCGAGAAAAGTCCGGTAATGACTTCAACGCGGTCTAATCTGAGTTCCGCCAGATTTTTACGTGCGATTTCCGCCAGAGACGGATCGCCTTCCAGAGAAATCAGGGTACCCTTCTGATTGTATTTCAAACCTGCAGCAAGTGTTGCCGTTGAAAACCCGGCATTTGTTCCGAGTTCGATCACCGTTTCCGGTTTGAATTCTACAACAAGAAGGTAAAGTAACTTTGCCCAGAAGTCCGGTTTTGTTTCTCTGGAAACAATCTGTCCCAGTGTGGTTTCGTTTGCCTTTGAAAAGTCACCTTCCTTAACCAAATTCCGGTTCCCTGCACCAAAATCAAGGCGGTTTATTTTTTGTCCGGATTTGGAGGCTTCGTTTCTGAGTTCTTTAATTTGCGCCAGGATTGAACTTCTTTCTGTGTAAGCTGCTCTGCTGAGCCATCTGGCTAAAACCCCGCCAATCTGAAGTTCTTTCCCGCCTGACTTTTGCATCAGTCTGAGCTGCCCCTGCTGAAAACTAAAAAATGCGGGATTAAAACGGTTGCAAAGCCAGTTATAAATAGTGTTCATGACGTCGCCTTTGGTTCATCAGGTTTTGGAAGGGGTTGGAACCGTGCAAGGACTTCTTCACGAAGCGAATCAGAATCCCAGCCGGCATCCCGTTCAAGATCGGTATCGGTCATGTCAGCCTGAATTAATTCTTCAAGTTCAGCTATTGCCGATTTTGCCATCGAAAAATAGACTTTTTTATCTTTGCGGACAGCACTCAGATTTTTCAATACCTTTTCATCATGCTTTCTGAACATGTTAGCAGCTCTTTGCGCATGAAATCCTCTGATTCCCAGCATCCGCATGGCATCAACACCCATCCGGAGAGCAGTATCCAATGTTTCCCGGTAAACGTGATCAACGCCCTGTTCAATCAGCCGGTAAGATTCCGTTCGATCGGATGTTCTGACCAGGATTTGCAAATGAGGAAAGTGTTTTTTAACCAGGTGAACAAGGTTCTCATTTTTTTCGGATTCTTCGTATGCGATGATGATCAGTTTGGCTTTACCGGCACCGGCAGCATGGAGCAATTCATGCCGGGTTGCATCACCGTAATACACCTTTAATCCCAGTTTTCTGAGTGTATCCACACGATCAGAATCATTATCAAGAACTGTTGTGCCGATTCCGTTTGCTTTTAATAATCGGCCAACTGTATTTCCGAACCGGTCAAAACCCGCAATGATTACCGGATTGTCTTCCTGTATCTCGTCGGCTTCACGGTCATTTGTTTTTTCTGTTCCAAATCTTGGCAAGAGCACTTTTTCATTGAATGTCATGATTAACGGAGTCATGGCCATGCTCAGTGCAACAACAGCTACCATTTTCCCGGTAAGTTCGGCATCAAAAATGCCATTCTGCAGAGCGAATGAGAATAAAACAAAAGCAAACTCGCCCACCTGGGAAAGTGAAAATGAGAAAATCAGGTTCTGATCAGTCCCGATTTTGTAAACTTTCCCCAGAACAAATAAGACAAGACCTTTAACCACCATCAATCCCAAAACAAGAATAAGAATGGTACCCGGGTTTTCAACAATCAGCGTAAAATTAATTGAGGCTCCAACAGAGATAAAAAATAATCCGAGCAACAACCCTTTAAACGGTTCAATGTCGCTGATGAGTTCATGCCGGTATTCGCTGTTTGCCAGAACAACGCCAGCCAGAAAAGTGCCAAGGGCAGGACTTAATCCGACCGTGGTCATCAAAACTGCAATTGCAATAACAAGCAGAAGAGCTGCGGCAGTAAATAATTCAAGCAGTCTGGTTTGGGCGATAAATCTGAATGCGGGCCGGATGATAAATCTGCCACCGATTATGATGAGACCAACTGCACCTAAGACCACAACCGTTTGAAGCCATGCAGGAAGAGAGCCGACCCAGGTTTGTGATGAGGCAGAATCCGTCCCGGCCGTTTGAATGGCTAGAAGCGGAAAAATGGCCAGCATGGGGATGACAGCAATATCCTGAAAAAGCAGAACAGCAAAAGAGCTCTGCCCTGAAGTTGTTTTCATCAGTCCCTTTTCATTCAGGGTTTGAAGAACAATAGCTGTAGATGACAGCGAAAGTATCATTCCGAGTGCTGCGGAAGCCTGCCACGAAAGTCCGGCCAGAAATGCGAGTCCGCCAATGATGATGGCGGTACCTGCAACCTGAAGTCCGCCAAGACCCAGAATGGCAGATCTCATCCGCCAGAGTAAAGAGGGTTCGAGTTCAAGACCGATCACGAAAAGCATCATGACCACGCCGAATTCAGCAAAGTGCATGACGTCCTGACCTTCCTCACCGATCAGACCCAATAAATGCGGACCAATTAACATCCCGGCCATCAGGTAACCCAGAACCGAACCCAGTCCCAGCCGTTTTGCAATTGGAACAGCAATAACCGCAGCAGTTAAATAAACCAGTGCAAGATAAAAGAAAGAATCGTGGTGCATAGTCTACTTTCCTTCCACAGATTCAAAATAGTCTTTGGTATAAGAAAACGGAGTCAAATCTTCTGGTCGGATTGAACCATCTGAAAGTCCCGATATGAGTTTTTGGTATCGGCGGGAATGAATTCCAAGTTCCTCAGATGTCATTCGGTGTGTACCCTGAATAGCGAGTGGCGGTAGAAACGTCATTTTACAAAGTCTTGCTGTCTGTTCAAACGGGATTAAATATTCCCGGATAGTGAATCTGGCTCCTCCGGTTGCCTGGTAGCTTGATTCCGGACCGCCACTGGTGATAATCTGCAACCAGAACTTTCCTTCAAGCATCCGGCCAGCTGAACCATAAGCCCAGCCGTGAGCGAGAACAAGGTCAATCCATTGTTTAATCAGGGGAGGGGCGCTGTACCAATAAAACGGGTGATGAAAAACGATCACATCATGTTCGAGCAGTAATTGTTGTTCAGCTTTAATATCCACATCAAAATCCGGGTATTCTTCATATAAATCTCTGAAAGTCACACCTGGAATGGTTGTGATATCTTTGATCAGTTGAATATTGATTCTCGATTTTTCGAGTCTCGGATGGGCAAAAAGTATTAAAATCCGGGGCATAATCTGTTTATTCTCTAAAAATAAAATGTAAAAATAAACCAAAAAATCCGGTGAAGCACTTGATTTAAAAAAGCTGTTGCGATATACTGCATATATATACAGTTATAAGTGGTAAGATGAAACCTGATCTGGCAATAAAAAAAATAAAAGGCAGGGGCGCACAACTCCGGATTCCAAACCGGTTTTCTTCCCGGGCAGTTGAAACTGAAGTCAATGACCTTCCCACACAAACAGAACGGGAAGAACTTCTGTTCCCCAGACCGGAGACGAAACTGGTTGAAGTTCAACCGAAAACGATCCTGAACAAAATGGAAAGTCCGGATTTACCATTGGACTGGAGCATGAACCCGTATCAGGGATGTGAACATGGCTGTATCTATTGTTATGCCAGGAATTCACATGAATATTGGGATGGTGGTGCCGGTCTTGAATTTGAAACCCAGATTCTGGTTAAGCTCCAGGCTCCACGTTTGCTCAGAGATGCACTTTCAAACCCAAAATGGAAAGTGAGTCCTGTTGTTCTGTCGGGCAACACTGATTGTTATCAACCTGCTGAGGCAAAACTTCAGATTACACGGAAATGTCTTGAGGTCTTTGCTGAGTTTCACCACCCGGTTGGCATTATCACGAAAAACAGTCTCATTTTGAGGGATTTGGATCTGCTTCAGCAACTTGCCCAAAATGATTTGGTTCATGTAAATATTTCTTTGAACACCCTCGATGAAGATTTGAAAAGAGTCATGGAACCCAGAAGCTCTTCTGTTAACCGGATGCTTCACACCATTAAGATTCTCAGCTCAAACGGAATTCCGGTCAGGGTTTTAATTGCTCCAATAATTCCCGGGCTGAACGATACTGACATCATGGATATTGTGAAACTGGCGGCTGAGAACGGTGCCGGTGGGGTGACGTACCAGGTGGTAAGATTAAACGGACATGTTGGCGTTTTATTTGAAGACTGGATTAAGAAAACATTTCCTGACCGGGCAGAAAAAGTTCTGAATCGGATCAAATCACTTCATGGCGGAAAGTTAAACGATTCCAGATTCGGGAAAAGAATGCGGGGTGAAGGTCAGTGGGCAGAAATTATCAGGCAGCAGTTTAAACTTGCAAAAGACCGTTATTTACCGGAAGAAACCATTCCGGCATTTAATCTGGATTTATTTGATCAGCACCGGCCGGGACAGTTGGGGTTGTTTTGAGAGAATCGCCAGCTCACTTTACTTACTTGTTCTGGCGTTATTCCCAGTCCTATTTCAGTATGGTTTTGAAGGCCTCAACCAATTGCTCCTTGTTCGCATTGCTGATTTCACGTCCTTTAATCGGCAGTTTTTCATAGTTGCGGGCAAGGGTTCTGAGTTCTCTGACTGGGAGTGCTTCAATATCGGCAAGAGTAAGGTCTGTATGGGCTGGTGAACTTTCTGTTCCTAAAACAACGAGATTTCGTTTATCTGGTTTCTGGAGTTCTGCGAAAAGTTCTGGAGAGGGGCGGGCGATAACATGAGTACTGACGACAGTTCCGATTCTGGCAGCAGCCTGACTTCCGGCTTCAACGGCAGCTTTTACTGCAGCCACTTCGCCGACAAACTGAACGGTTACCAATGCAGCATCTGCCTTGTAACGGGCAAGTAACTGAACATTGGCAGCTTTCAATCCTGCATCAGCGGCTTCAATAGCAGCAATCAGACCCCTTGTTTCAATGAGCCCTAAAGCGGAATCTGTCATGTCAATCAAAACTGATCAGGAACGTTTTGGCAGAATCAGTTCAACATCAGCATGTGGACGTGGAATTACGTGAACAGAAACAAGTTCGCCAACACGTTCAGCAGCAGCAGCACCGGCATCTGTAGCAGCTTTTACAGCGCCAACATCGCCACGTACCATTACGGTTACAAATCCGCCGCCGATTGTTTCTTTTCCAATCAATTCAACTTTTGCAGCTTTTACCATGGCGTCAGCAGCTTCAATGGCGCCAACAAGTCCTTTGGTTTCAATCATTCCGAGTGCATCTAATGCCATAAAACAATCCTTTTGTGATTAAAGGGTTAAAAGTCTTTTGAAGATAACGGGGCAGGTTGACAATGTCAATTCTGATTTGATTTCGACTGTGCTCCCTGAAAGGGTGACGGCTGACAAGTCGGATCTGTTGAAATTGATCTGGCAAGTTCCGTACTTTTAGATCAGATTAAAATTCACAGGGAAAAATATGCAGGTTCTGATCGCTGAAGATGACATCCACATGCAAAATTTGCTGTCGCTGATGGTACAGTCATTCGGCCATGAAGTTTTCACTGCTGATAATGGGCGTGAAGCCTGGGAATTGTATCAAACTCATCAATTTCCGCTGATTATAAGTGACTGGCTGATGCCAGAAGTTTCGGGTGTAGAACTTTGTAAACGAATACGAATCAGCCAGAAACTTAACTATACTTATATTATACTTGTCAGTTCGATGTCCGGCAGGAAAAATTATCTGGAGGGAATGGAAGCCGGGGCTGATGATTTCGTTGGTAAACCCGTTGATAAAGATGAACTTCATGCACGAATCAGGGTGGGTGAGCGAATAATAAGTCTGCAACTTCAGCTTGAAGAAATGTCACAGACAGACGGACTCACAAACCTTGCCAACCGCCGGCGTTTTGACGAAGCTCTCAATGAAGAATGGAGACGGGCTAAACGGACGGGGAACCCGGTTTCACTGATTATGATAGATATCGATCATTTTAAAAAGTACAATGATAATTATGGCCACCTTGAAGGTGATTATTGTTTAAAACAGGTTTCTGCAGTGCTTGCCCATACCGGGAACCGGCCGGGTGATCTTGTTGCCCGGTTTGGCGGAGAAGAGTTTGTTGTTTTACTTTCAGGTGCATCACTTGAACCGGCAAAAAAGATGGCAGAGAATCTGCGTGCAGCGGTCTCAAATCTTAAAATCCGCCATGAATATTCCGAAAATGCTGATCATGTTACCATCAGTCTGGGGCTTGCTTCCATCGTTCCTGCTTTTGATCAGAACAACCCAAATGTTTTGATTTCACTCGCAGATACTGCTCTATATCAGGCTAAGAAAAGTGGTCGGAACCGGGTTGTGGTTTTTAAGGAATAAACTTTCCGGGTTGACGATCCTAATAGTGTTGATTACCTTTATTCCTTTCCGCAATCAATCGAAAGGATAATCCCTATGAAACACTCTCTTTCCAGAAAAATTCCTGTTTTTTTCATCCTTCCCCTACTCCTTTTCTGTAATTCCAATACCACTTCTTCAGAAGAAAAAGATCCTCTCAACCGTGGCGGGATTCCATCACCGGTTTCTGTGACTGTGCAAAATCAATCCCTGAAAACCGGAATCAACATGGGCAATATGCTTGAAGCACCTGCCGAAGGAGAGTGGGGACTTTATTTAAAGGAAAGTGAATATTTCCCGGTAATTAAAGCCGCCGGATTTTCACACGTCAGAGTTCCAATACGATTTTCAACCCATGCACTTAAAACTGAACCCTACACGATAAATGAATCCTTTCTAAAAACCCGGATCGATAAAATTATTTTAGCTGCTTTGGATAACGGATTATCCATTATTATTAATATTCATCATTACGATGAACTGTTTACTGATCCGGCAGCAAACAAATCCCGGTTTCTTGCAATCTGGAAACAGTTGGGAGCACGTTATAAAAATCTTCCCAAAGAAGTCTACTTTGAAATTCTCAACGAACCACATGATAAGCTGACTCCAACCATTTGGAATGACTATCTTGGTGAAGCTTTAACGGTCATCAGAGCGGAAAATCCTAACCGGACAGTTCTGGTTGGTACTGCAGAATGGGGTGGAGCATCAGGGGTGACAAAGCTCGTGCTCCCGAATGATCAAAATCTGATTGTAACCATTCACTACTATAATCCGTTTGATTTTACGCATCAGGGTGCAGAATGGGTAACGCCGGTTTTGCCGGTTGGAAGAGCCTGGCCTGAGGGAAATGATGCTGCAAATCTGGAAAACGAATTTAAAACTCTTTCAAACTGGGCAATTGCCAATAACCGGCCTGTTCATATCGGCGAATTTGGAGCCTATTCAAAAGGGGATTTATATTCGAGGTATAGTTGGACTCTGGCAGTCAGAACCACCAGTCAGAAATACGGTTTCAGTTGTGCTTATTGGGAATTTGCTTCGGGATTTGGGGCCTATAATGCCACCACGGGTGAATGGGATTCCAGTTTGTTACTGGCATTGATAGGGAAAAAGTAAACCAGGGAGACCGCTAAGGCGCTAAGAAATAACCAAGAATACAAATTCAAATTTTTTGGTTAAATACAAAGGGAACTCAATCTTCTATAAGTAAAATTCGTTAAGGCTAAATGTTCTCTTTTTTTACGAATCGAGAATTTTGGATCGTAATCAAAAATTGATTTAAGAAGGAAGTTTCGTTGTTAAACTAAAAAATTGAATTTCTTAGTGCCTTAGCGGTCGCATTGAATTCATCTTTTTGGTAATCGTTCGAGGATTTCTTGTAGGGAATCACCACCGAATTTTTCTAAAAGCGCATTGGCTATCACGGTCGCAACCACCGATTCGCCTACAACTGATGCTGCCGGAAGCGCACAGACATCAGACCGTTCGACTCTTGCCTTGATGGGTTCCATTGTTTTCAGATCAACGGATGGAAGTGCATCAATTAAGGTTGGAATCGGCTTCATGGCACCACGGATAATGAGTGGCATTCCAGTAGTCATGCTCCCTTCAGTTCCGCCGGCACGATTCGTGCTCCGGGAGAATTTCCCATCCTTCAGGATAATCGGATCATGAACTTTGGAACCGGGTCTCTGGGCATTTGCAAATCCGTAACCAATTTCAACGCCTTTAACAGCCGGAATAGAAACAATGGCCGCAGCAAGTTGAGCATCCAGTTTACGGTCATATTGAACGTAAGAGCCTAATCCTTCTGGTAAGCCGGTCACAATAATTTCAAAGATGCCACCAAGCGTGTCGCCTGCTTCTTTGGCTTCATCGATCCGTGCCATCATTTTCACTTCAAGCGATTTGTCCAGACAGCGGACTTCAGATTCATCTGCTTTTTTCCAGAGGGCTTCACCGCCTTGTGCTACAAGATGCTCCAGGATTTCTGATGGTGCTTCCAGGTCGGGATAACCAATTTTTTCGAGTGCCACAATGTGTGAGCCGATTTCAATTCCGCAGGCTTTGAGAAAATGGCGGGAAACAGAACCCATTGCAACGCGGGTTGCGGTCTCACGGGCACTTGAACGGTCAATTACCGGACGGATATCATCAAAACGATATTTTAAATAGCCGATAAGATCTGCATGTCCCGGACGGGGAATAGAAATTTTCCCGATTCCGGCACCATCACCTTCAATTTTCATTCGTTCACCCCAGTTTTCCCAATCCTTATTCCGGATCATGAAAGTAATGGGAGCACCGAATGTTTTAGAAAACCTCACACCTGAGAGAATTTCAATCTGATCCTTCTCAATTTTCATCCGGCCACCACGGCCATAGCCTTTCATCCGGCGGGAAAGATGAATATTAATATCTTCTGCAGTTAAGGGCAGATTGGAAGGAATACCTTCAATGATGCCAACAAGGGCAGGTCCGTGAGATTCACCGGCGGTAAGAAATCGAATCATATTTTTTCTGTGACAAGTGACAGGGGACGGGTGACACAATGCACCCATTAAAAACTAAATTTACGTTTTTTCCGGATTGGATGGAAACGGGATGCGGTTTCAGGAAATAAATATCAATTTTAAAGGTAATTCTTGAATGAAAAATTGAATAAAATTTGATCTTTTTTATTATTTAAAGGTTTGAATTCCAATTTTAGTTCAGCAGACAATTGAAATATTTACCTATTCTATATTCCAACTTCTAACTTCTTACTTCCTTCCTAAAAGATTTTTGCAAGTTTTTTTCCGCATCTTTGTCAGACCCTATGTTGATGAAAGGATACCATCGTTTATTGTGAGTTCACTTAACCCATCACCTGAATCTGCTGCACAATTTCGCACTGCATACCAGCAGCACGGTAAAGCTATATTGAATTTGGCTTACCGGATGACGGCAGATGAAGCAACAGCCCGTGATCTCACTCAGGATATTTTCCTGAAAGCCTGGGAAAACCTGGATTCCTTCAAAGGGGAATCTGCCATTTTCACCTGGTTGTACCGGATTGCCCTGAACCACATCAACAACTATCTGAACCGTGAACGGAAGTATCAGTGGTTTGATCTGATGAATGAGGATGCCGAAGAACGTGAAGAACCCGTTGACAGTCAGTCTGACTGGCAGCCACACGATTCCGGCAGACCTGATCATAACCTTGAAAAAAGTGAACGGGAAAAGGTGGTTATGAAACTGATCGGAAGTTTGCCGCCTCAATTCCGGATTCCTCTGGTTTTAAACCGGTATGAGGATCTTGATTATCAGGCCATTGCGGATACGCTGGGGATCAGTCTGAGTAACGTTGAAACCCGAATTTTTCGCGCAAAAAAATTGCTGGCCGAAAAACTGAAGCCCTGGAAAGGGCATATTTAGGAGTTTGTTATTGCATCTTGATAAAGTGGAAATTTTATGAAAACCCAACATCCCGGTGATTTACTGGTTTCCCTACTGGAAAACCGGCTTACCCAATCTGATCGGCTTCAGGTTGAAGCACATCTTGAAACGTGTGCATCCTGCCGTGAAGAATTGAATTTTCTTTTAACCGTTTTTGCAAAACCTGAGCAGGCGTCTGTTCCTGAACTGGAACCAGATTCAAATCTGGCCGAACTGATCCTTTCAGGAGAAGTGAAACCGGTAAAAGCATCTGCAAAAATCTGGTCACTCTCTTTCACAAGCGGACTTTCTGCTGCCGCCGTTCTGACGGGCGTTTTATTCGGAAATTGGTTTTATACGCTTGGACAGAATTCACAATCTACTGATAGTTCAGCCATCTACACGATTTCAACCGAATCGGGTACTGATCTTGACGCCTTCCTGAATACACTTGAAGGGGAAACAAAATGAAAACGAAAATCTGGCTCGCTGTCGGCCTTTTTCTGACGGTTTTAAATATTGCGCTTCTTGGAACGCTTGCCTATCACTGGATGGGCGGAATGAAACCTCCGTTTGCCCCGCCAGGAGGTCCGCTGCGGATTTTATCTGATTTGAATGATGAGGATAAGGAAACGATCAAAGCAACTCTTGACTCATTCAAGGATTCGCTGGATGTGCGGGATGAAAAACTCAGGGAAATTGAACGTCAGGTAGAATCTCTTTTTGCAGAGTCCAATCCAAATAAGGATTCGATAAATGTTTTGGTTGGAAACTATTTTAAAATCCGTCAGGACATTTCGGAAAACGGTGTTGATATTTTACTGAATCTGAAGGAAAAACTTCCGGGAAAAGAAATTGAAAAACTATCCGGTATGATTCTGTTCAGACCTGGTGCTCCCGGTCGCCAACCCGGACCCGGCAGGCATGAAGATGGTCCGCCACGGCCACCTTTCAGGGAAGATGGACGGTAGGGAATTCAGTAGGCGTAAGGAATAAGGCTTAAGGTTTAAGGAATAAGGTTAACGGTAAATTCAATAGGCAGTTGTAACCCTGATAGGGTGATCTGTTTTCTCTTGGAACATTTCCCGTTTCGTCCGGCACTTCGTCCCTCGATAATATCCCGTCCCGAAAACGTTCGGGATCGGGATCACTCGGGATGACACGCTCAGTGACCGAATTTGCCAGTTCCAAAAAATATTGTAGCCGGACGAGAGAGATCTGCTCGTATCAATTTTCTACAAACAGGTCACCACTCTGTGGTTGCAAAAACAGGGTAATCCGTCAGTGATCACAAGCCAAAAACCATTCTATTCAACTGTCACTCTTTCAGAGTTTAGAATTCCATTTTTTTATTAAGCCTCCCAAAAGCCTGTCATTCGCCCGGTTGGAACCACTAACCAATTGCCGCAATCCTGCCCATCCTCCTAAACATAATTTCCCTCCTGTATTTTCTCAGCGTTCCCAGCGTCTCTGCGTTGAAAAAGAAATTTTTGCAAGTTTTTTCGACCTCATCTGTCAGACCTTGCAGACCAGCTGGAATTTGACCGAATTTATTACAAACACACGAACACAAAAAAAAGGACAACCCCATGAAAAAAAATCCTCTCATCCCAAGACTGGCTTTTGCCATTCTTCTGCTTGCTTCCGTGGCGTGCTCAGATCACATCGCAGGAAATAAAGATTCAGATGAATCTTCAACCTCTACGCTGGCATCCTTCAACAGTGAAGTTGCCGGATCTGAACTTCAATCGATTGATCTGGGTGATGCAATCGGTCTGATCGGAGTCCAAATTGGACCTATTCCTCAAGATTCAACCGGGACAATTGCTCTGGATGCCCGCCTGATTGTTTTTTCAGGAACAGCTAACCAAACGCATCCGTTTAAAAGTGGCGGATTGGATATCGGAACAGTGACACTTACCCATAACGGACAAACAATCACGTTCACCAAGCATGAAGTCCGTGAAGGCGGAGTGGTCTATGAATCGATGTCAAAACCTGAAAAAGGCGTAAGACCAGTTCCTTTTGTTTATGCTGCAGGTTCACCTGTTTCAATCGGAATATCAGGAACAGATTCCTTCCCGGCTCAAACGCTGAATGTAACTCCGGCCGGAGTTCTGACGCTGACCAATCTTGAAAATGGGGCAACCTTACCTTCTGGAACTGATTTAACTGTGAACTGGACAGGTTCTGCTGCTGATTCCATGATGATCAGAATACTTCCTGCACCTCCTGCTCCAGGAACCAAACCTGATGGTGGTGGTCCGGGTGGACACGGTCCAAAAGATGGAAAAGGTCCGAAAGGCGGACATGGTCCTAAGGATGGCAAAGGTCCGGGTGGTCCTGGAGGTCCTGGCGGAAAAGGTCCGAAACCGTTATTCGAAGTTGCAACTACCTCAGCTTCAGGATCATACACAATTTCTTCTGCAGATCTGACGGCTGCACTTGCCAACTTCCCGGGCACAGCTATTATTCTGGATATCAGTCAGCGATCAGCTTCTGATGTTGCGACCGACAAAGGAAACCTGAAAGTGCTTCTCGGAACCCATGACGGTGTGCTCCTCAAAAAGTAACGAAAACGAGTGATAAGTGACAAGTTATAAGTGGTAAGTTAATCCACACCCAAATAAAACAAAAAACCCGGCATCAACCGGGTTTTTTGTTTGCTCCAAAATTCAAATTTCTATTTCTGATCTTCTTTCTTCTTTTTCTTGATCACCTTTTTAATAATGATGGTTTCTGTGGCAGAACTGTCAGCATCGCCCAACTCATCAAAGCCTTCAAGTTCTATAACCTTATCCAGATCTTTGATTTTCCAGGTTCCTTTTTCTCCATCCATTTCATCACCTTCTGTTATTGTGGTTTCACCATCCTTATCATCCACATGAACAACGATTTTCCGCTTTTTACCTTTTGATTCAACTTTTGTGAAGGATGCAGATTTTGTTTCCCCTTTACGATCAAGAGTAAGAGTAACCTCAGTTCCGGATTTCAAACCGTCATACCACTCAGACAGTTTTTTTGCGGAAGTATATTTTTCTCCGTTTGCAGAAACCAGAACATCATCCTTTTTGATGTCGGGACGGGATTTCTCTTTTTCAGATGCTTCTGCCGGAATCACATCTTCGGGCAATATATTTTCTACGACAATTTTTCCATCCTTTTCGGCAAAAAGAACACCGGCTTCAACCATCAGGGCAGTTTCAAGCTGATTTCCGTTTTTGATGATTTTGATTCTTTTTTCCTGTGCGAAGGAGGAAGAAAAGGCAAGCAGGGCAATGAGCAAGACTGTAGTTAGTTTCATGTTTTTTCCTTTTTTTTGGTTTGTAACTCTTACCCTGCAAGTTTACGGCGATAATTCGTAAGGCGTGTTAAGGTTAGGATAAAGGTTTGTAAAGAATGTAAAATGACAGATTTGAATCAGCACTTCCGGTTGATGGTGCCGTATGACCGTGGTACCTTTGGAACACAATGGTTAATGATTAAGGGTAAATGGTTAATGATAAATGCAAAAATTGCTGTTTGGTCATCTGAATTTAAATTATTGAAAAAAACTGACTCCTGTCTACTGACTTCTGTATTCATTTTTCTAACTTCTGATCTTCTATCTTCTAACTTCTGAAATAAAATGACTTCACTAAAAAATTACTTTACTCTCCTCCGGCACCAGTCGGGAACCCGTGAACGGAATCTGATTATGTGGATTTCGGGAGCTGTTTTTATCATTCTGCTGATCAGTATTTCTTTTCTTCAGTACCGATGGATCGGGCAGTTGAATGAAACTGAAATGGATCGGCTGAATAAAAATCTTCGTTCCAGCCTGGAAAGGTTTAGTGAAGATTTCGACCGGGAGCTCGGCCGGGTTTTTTCAGCTTTTGAAGGGACGCTGAATGAAGATCAGGATACGCTTGCAGCCATTCTAAATGATTGGCAAACTTATCAGGAAACTGCCCCGTTTCCTGAATTGGTGGGTTCTGTTTATTTAACTGAAGTCCGCCAGGGAGAGGAACCGGTTCTTTTTCTTGTTGATACTGTTTCCGCAAAAAAAGTAAAAATGTTATGGACGGCTTCATTTTCGGAACTCAGAAAAAAAATGGACTTGAAATCGTTTCCGGGGCATGAAATACTCATTTCAATTTTCCAGGGACTTCTGTTAACCGATTCCACAGCCTTTATTGTCATTCCTGATCCGAATGTGGAAGATCAGTTTGAGAAGGGAAAAAAGAACAGCAAGGTTCGATCGCTTGTGATTCAATTAAATGCTGAGTTTATTAAAAAAACGTGGATCCGTTCTCTTTCAGATGAGTATTTTACCACCGATGGCGATCTGGATTATAACTTTTCTATCAGGGATACACTCAGGAATCTGACTTTTTTTCAGACGGATTCGGTTAAACATCCAGATCTTTCCTGGCCGGTTGCCAACTTGCGGACCCGGGATATGATTATCCTTACAGGAAATTCAGTCAGAACAAAAAGAATGGAAATAATTAGGGAGCGGGCACAGGCGGTTTCAAAATTCCAGTCCTTTTCATTTTCGACCTCAGCAGGAGGTAAAACAAAGATACAGGTTGGTCACCCCGAATCATCCGGTCAAAATGAAACAATGACAACCGTTGTTTCTGTCCCTGAAGCTCCGGCGGCCGTTTCTGTGGGTTCAGCTGGAAGGGTTTCTGCCGTCACTCCAGCGCCGCCTGCCGTTCCGGTTATGGTTGATGTCAATGTTAAAACCCCCGCCCCGAGAGCACCCATTGAAAACTGGGGTTCAGTGAAGCCATTTTCCTTTTCCTTTACGCCGGAAACAGAAAATATTTACGGACCGACTCCTTTCTCAACGTCTGAATCCGGTTGGGTGATTCAGGCAGCACATATTTCGGGATCACTCACCGAAGCGGTTAATGAAATCAGGATGAAAAATCTTTTTATCGGAAGCGGAATTTTAATTCTCCTGGCCGGAAGTATCGGGTTTTTACTGATTGCCAGTTTGAAAGCCTGGCATCAGAGCAGGCAGCAAATGGAATTCGTCGCCGGTATCACGCACGAACTCAGAACTCCGCTTGCGGTCATCCGTTCAGCAGCAGAAAACCTGGCCGACGGCGTTGTTTCAACCCCGGAATCTCAGGTGAAATATGGCCGGTTGATCCGGGATGAAGGGAAACGGTTGTCAGAAATGATTGAGCAGGTTCTTGATTTCTCCGGACTTCAATCCGGCAGAAAAAACTGGACGTTTACCCGGGTTGATGTTGGCGATGCACTTGAAGAATCCGTTCTCGGGATTCTTGAACAGGCCGAGCAGAAATCCATCAAACTGGAATCTCATTATCTGTTTGATCAGGTTGTTTATGCAGACCGAAAGGCAATGCTTACAATTTTCAGAAATCTGCTTGAAAATGCAATCAAATACAGCAATGCTCATTCAATTGTGATCGTGAGAATGCAGACAGACGGGAAATCCGTTTCCGTTTCCATCCGTGATTTTGGGATGGGAATTCCGGATGAAGAAAAAGGCCGGATTTTTGAGCCGTTCTTCCGGGGAAAAGCTGCTTCAGAAGCACAAATTCATGGCAACGGATTGGGGTTAAGTCTGGTTCAGTCACTGGTAACCGTAAATAAAGGAAAAATTTCATTGAAAAGTGAACCGGGAAAAGGATCAGAGTTTGTGGTGACATTCCCACTCGAGTTGAAGAAAGGGGAGTACTGATGCCCAGATTATTATTGGTTGAAGATGAACCGGGTTTGGTGTTAACCCTGACAGACCGGTTAACCTCCGAAGGATTTGAAGTGGAATCTGCAACTGACGGCGAGTTTGGATTTAAACTGGCACTTTCCAATCAGTTTGATATTCTCATTCTGGATGTGATGCTTCCGAAGAAAAACGGATTTGACATCATCCGGGATCTTCGCCAGCGGGGAATTGAAACGCCGGTTCTCATGCTTACGGCACGTGGACAGGTGGTTGATAAAGTGGTTGGACTGAAACTTGGCGCCGATGATTACCTCACCAAACCTTTTGATATGATGGAATTGATGGTCCGGCTGGAAGTTTTGCTTCGCCGGAGAAGTTACGTTCCGCCTGCTTCGGGGGATACTTACCAATTTGGCGAACTTGAACTGAACTTTAAAAAAGGATCGATTCTGAAATCGGGAAAACCGGTTGAACTCACGGCTCAGGAATTCCGCCTGCTGAAATATCTGGTTGAACACCCGGGACAGGTTATTTCCCGGGATGAACTGCTCACCGAAGTCTGGGGAATTGATGCCAGTTTAACGACCCGAACCGTTGACGTTCACATGTCGTGGCTCCGGCAAAAACTGGAAGAAAACCCGAAATTTCCTGCAAGAATTGTGACCGTTCATGGATTGGGCTACAGGTGGGAAGGGGCGGGAAAGTGATAAGTTATAAGTGGTAAGTCGAGCAAAGCGAAGATCCCGAACACTTTCGGGGTGGTAAGTCGAGCACAGCAAAGATTCCCGATTCATATCGGGGTGGCAAACCGTAAGTTGTAAACGGTAAGTTATTTGGTTAATTTTAAATTATTAACCTGATCAAATAAGCTGATTATCGACAACCATTATTTCTGATCCTGCGAGTTTTTTTTAATATGAAATATAAACCAAAAGTTATCAATTCAATTATTTTTGCATGCCTAAACTTTTCCATTCTGTTCATTATTTATTCGTCCTGTTCATCGTCCAATTTCTCTGTTAACCGGATGCAATCTTTTCATCCGGAAAAGGTCAATAGAGTTGGCGTTTGGGTGAATGGTTCAAAGACTGACACTGTTAAAAATTTGTTGTCGAATTGTATTCAGCTGGATTTGCTTGCAAAAGGATATACACCTGTTGACTTAAACCGGGTTGCAGTTGAAAATGGCGATACACTTATTGACGGAAATGTGGTATTTGGCTGGCTAAAAAAGCGTTCCTGGATTCCAGAAACAGAAGCAATTGTTCTGGCTTCAGTTTCTCGAAATCCAGTTTTTGTTACGGCAGACAGTTATGAAAGTGCCGTCACAGGCGGAGTTATTACCTACTACAAAGGAGTTCATACCAAGAGTTTTCAGGGTAAATATGATCTTTGGATTACGAATCCTGATAGCTTGGTTTTATCTGGCAGTAAAATTGATACTGTTCAAGTATATCTGGAAAAGCAAGGCAGTGACTTGTTTAAAATTGAACCAGAATGGGTTGCTCTTGCACGTCAGGTTTCCGGTATTTTTAATGGTCTTCCTATCTCGGCAAAAGGTTCTGAACGAACGGTAAAAAATAAAATAAAGGTTTCTTTTTACCCGGATAAAAGTTACAGGGCCAGATTTCCTGATTGGGTTCAGCGGATTCAGCTCAGATTATTGCTCGCCAATGATATTTTTGAAACTCAATTCTCAACCAGTTTGGTCCTGGGTGGCATTTATGAATGGGATCATTCCTTCCAAAATGGACTCCCGGATGTTTTATCAGCTCTTGAAAGGGCAGTACCCGGAAATCCAAAAGAAATAAAACTTGGGTTAACCGTTGACCCGGATTTGGGCAAATTCTGGACATCAAGAGATAAAATTGGTTTGGCACAACTACTTGGCTTACATTCAGTTGTTTCAGCAAACCCGGGTTTTCAGGGAATGAATGCATGGAATCCAGTTGAAGAAGCACTCACAATGGTTCATGAAATAGGACATCTTTCGGGTGCAGTTCACACCCCTGATTTCTCCTCCCTGATGTACCCTTACTCCGGAAATATCAGTTTTTCTTTTGATTCATTGAACCGGGAAATTATGACAGAACTGATTCCTTTGTTCCATGGTGATCAGTTTCTGCGATTGAAAACTTACCTTCGGTTACTTTCAGAATATTTTAAAAATAAACAACTTGATCCTGATCTGGCTCTCTCTCATGCAGCAGGTTCAATTTCGGTTTATCAGATTCAAACCGCCAACTACATTCTTTTTTCTGATTCAACAACCAGCCACAAAAGGATGACTGATTTAATTGCTGATCCGGGTTTCCGATGGACAGTTCTGGGTTACCTCAACCATCAGATGGGCAACGACAGAAAGTCCCTGTTTTATTTAAAAAGAGCCCAGCAAACAATCCCCGAAAACACATTGATTAATAAATTGATATCACAATCTGAAAAACGACTAAAAAATCAGCCGGAAGCCGGTCCGCTTTGGGATGAAGATTTGCTGCCGCCGGAAACTGTTAAAAAAATAAAAAAGGGATCTGGGTTAGATGGAAAAAAAGCACCAAATTCGAAACCGGGTAAGAAAAAGTAATAGCACTTTCACTTTTAGGTTAGTGATTATTTAACCCCGTTGGGGTTACAAAACTCAAGTCTGTATTTTCATTGACCCTTAATCATTGACCATTAACCATTATTTTGAACCTCCCTGTTAATACCGTATTTCCATTCCGTGAAAATCCGTGTGATCTGCGGGAGAAAAAGCATTCTTCTTTAAACTGATTTTTTCGTCAATCTGAAAAACCTCATGGTTAGCAGGAAGGCCGAAACGGTAAGTCCGAGAGAAAGTCCGGCCCAGATGCCGTAGGCACCCCATCCGAGAGAAAAACCCATCCAGTAACCAACAGGCAGACCAAAAATCCAGTAGGCAATGAATGTGATTGCAGTTGGTACTTTTGCATCCTGAATGCCACGTAAAATCCCGAGACCAACCGCCTGAACACCATCCGAAATCTGGAATAATGCAGCAAGCAAAAGCAGATTGGAGGCAATGTGAATGACCTGAACATCATCGGTGTAAATCAGTGGCAGCCACTTATTAAACAGGATAAACATCAACCCGAAACCTGCCATCAGCAACGCAGTCATCAGAGTTACCTGAAGTCCGGTTCTGCGCATCATCGGGTAGTCTTTGCTTCCGAAGAAAAAACCAACACGGATTGATCCGGCAGCAGCAAAACCGGTGGCAGCCATGTAGGTCATCGAAGCCAGATTGATGGCAACCTGATGTGCAGCAAGCTGAACCGTTCCAATCCAGCCGATAATGATAGACGCACCAGAAAAAGCAGCCACCTCAAAAACATACTGAAATCCGGAAGGAAGGCCGAGTACGAGCAGTTTTTTTGCAGAATCAGTAGAAAAACGGAAGTGCGGAACCGACGGTCTGTATTTCGTAAACAATGATAATTTGTGAAGAGTAAAAATAACCAGAACCATCATGATGAGTCTTGAAATCAGAGTTGCCCAGGCTGCACCATCCAGTTTCAGTTCCTCAAACCCAAAATGACCATAAATCAGGGCATAATTCAGGATGACGTTAACGCCAAGACCAATCCAGGTGATGACCATGGAAGGACGGGTGTGGCCAAGTCCGTCAATATACTGACGGTAAACCTGGAAAATCATCAAAGGAATAACTGAAAATCCCACAATTTTAAGGTAAGAAGCTCCCAATTTGGTTATGACCGGATTCATCCGGAAAATGGAAAAATGTTCTGCCGTCAGCCAGGAAAAGCCGGCAAGGAAAAAAGAAAACGGAATAACAACCCAAAGTCCGTTGGTGAGCATTCCCGGAAGGGCATGATGTTCACCTGCTCCCACTTTTTCTGCGGTCAGGGGTGTGATGGCAAAAGTGAGTCCGAGTCCAAGCACCATAATCAGGACAAAAATAGAATTGGCGACACTGGCTGCAGCCAGATAATCGGCACCCACACGGCCTACCATGACGGTATCGGCAAATCCGAAAAGCATGTGACCGACCTGAGAGGCCACAACCGGAAGGGCCAAATTCAGGATAATCCGGCTTCCTGAAAAGAGATTTTTGGCGTTATTTAACAGATTCATCCCGCAAAGTTGTCAAAAAAAGAAGACCTAGCCAAATATTCCTCTGGTATCCTGTAAAATTAGTTGGGAGTTAATTTGAATTTTTTGTTAAGCTATCCTATTTTTAACGCTCTCTTTAAAAAAACAAAACCGTAGCTCTCGGGCACGAACAGGAGTTTTCTTCTTATGGCTGTCTTAAATCGTATGCGCGACCACATGGCATTGGTACTTTGGTTTCTGGTGTTTGCTTTCATTCTTCTGATCGTATTTGAATGGGGAATGAGCTATTCAGGCGGATCCATTTTTTCTGGCTCAACTGATGCCGGTTCTGTAAACGGGAAAAAACTTTCCCGCCAGGATTACAGCACGGTTGTGAAAAACCTGACCGATCAATACCGCCAGAGAAATAATCAGGAACCTGATGCTTATGTTGACCAGCTCATTCAGGATGAGGCATTTAATCAGCTTGTTCAGCGTGAGCTTCTTGATGAAGCTATTGCCCGTGTTGGCCTGAAGGTTACTGATGAAGAACTCGCTGCCTGGGTTTCGTCAGAAAATCCACCGCAGTTTATCCGTCAGCAGTTTACCAACGAACAGGGACAGTTCGACAAAGCCCGGCTTAAAGAAGCCATGTCAAATCCTCAGAATAAGGAAGTTTGGCGTCAGATTGACCAAATGCTCAGAGAGCAACGGGTTGCAGAACGTTTTCAGAATCTGATGTCCCAATACCTTGTTATCTCTCCGCTTGAAATTAAATATAAATTTCTTGGTGATAACAGCAAAGCAACTGTAAATTACATTCAGTTTAGTCCGGCTACTATCGTGGATTCAACTGTTGCTGTTTCAGATGATGAAATTGAAGCAGCTTACGACAAGGCAAAAGATGAATTTAAGAAGAAAGAAACCCGCAAAGTTAAATTTGTCGTGTTCTCTACTCTTCCGAGCAAAGAAGATTCCTTAAATGCGTTAAAAGATGCAGAGGAAATGACAGCTAACTTCAAGGTCAATACCAATGACAGTGCATTTGTTACCCGTTACAGCGAAAAACCATATTCTTCAGCATTTGTTTCACGTGGTGAACTTGGCGAAGCACGTGATATCATTTTTGACATGGCTGCCGGAAGTGTTATTCAGGTGAAGGATGTTGACGGTTACCACATTATGAAGGCCGTTGAATTTAAAAAAGGTGAAGAAACCCGTTTCCATGCCCGTCATATTCTGGTTAAACCTTCAGGCGGAACTGTAGCTGATACACTCGCTGCACTTGAAAAAATTAAAACCTACAAGGCTGAAATTCAAAAAAGTAAATTACCTCTTGAAGAAGCCTTTATTGAACATGCCCGTATGTTCTCATCAGATGGATCTGCTCCCAAAGGCGGTGATCTTGGGTGGTTTAAAACCGGACAAATGGTTAAACCTTTCGAAGATGCAGTTAAATCAGGCAAACCCGGAACCCTCGTCGGTCCTGTTAAAACCCAATTTGGTTATCACCTGATTTATGTTATTGGAAAAGATGACCGTCAGGTAAAAGTGGCTGAAGTTTATAAATCAATCAGTGCATCTGGTAAAACCCAACGGTTGGTTCAACAAAATGCCGAAGATTTTGCCTATCTGGCAACTGAAGACGGTTTTGAAACTGAAGCAGAAACCCGTAAGCTGCAAATTCAGGAATCTCCTGAAATCGAAAAAAAGACCGCACTTCCTGGTCTTGAATTCAATAGCAACCTGGCATCCTGGATGTTCAGAGCCAAAACAGGTGATATTTCTGAAGTCTTCAATCTGACTGACAAAATTGTAGTTGCTAAACTTGAAGGAATTTCTCCTGAAGGTTTCCAACCCCTTGATGATCAGTTGAAAGCTTCATTGAAGAGCCGGGTTATCAGAGATAAGAAATTGGATTTACTTTTGGATGAAGCCAATCAGGTTGCCCAGAAAATTGGGAATAATCTTGAAGCTGCTGCCACCATCAAACCTGAATATGCTGTTAAAACTGCCCAGGATTTTACACTGAATGGTGTTGCACCCGGTGTTGGCCGTGAAAATACATTTAATGGTGTTGCTTTCAGCCTGAATGACGGTGCTGTTTCAAAACCATTTAAAGGCGATCGGGCAGTTTATATTCTTAAATTGGTTCAGAAAACTGATGCCGATCTGACTAAACTCGAAAATGAAGCACCACGAATTGCCGGTCAGCTTGAAAATACCAAAAAGAATGAATTGGTTAATGGCTGGCTTGAAGGCGCTAAAGAAAAAGCCAAGATCGAAGATGATCGTGAAAACGTTCCCGGTCTCTGATTTCGCCTTTTAGTTTAAGTTTTTGGAAAAGGGCAATCGTCCACGGTTGCCCTTTTTTTTTATCATGATAAACTCATTTAAAGATTTTCCTCTCGAATACCACACGGCTGAACTAGAAGGCCGTACTTACCGTTTTGCCATGGTTAAAGATGCCTGGCATCTGCTCGATAAAATTGATCCTGAAGCATTCAAAGAAGATGAAAAAATGCCCTATTGGGCAGAAATCTGGCCGGGAAGCCTGGTCTTGTCTGGATTTCTTTTACGCCAGAATTTTTCTGAAGGAAGCACTTTTATGGAAATTGGTGCTGGCGTTGGTGTTATTTCTGTAGTTCTGGCGGCAAATGGTTTTTACTCACTCGCAACCGACTATGATGAAGATGCTCTTGAGTTTTGTTTGTTAAATGGTAAGCTGAATGAAAGTGGTGAAAACCTCCAAACGGCCTTTCTTGACTGGCGGAAACCCACAATAAACCAACAATTTGATTATATTGTAGGTTCTGACATCGTTTATGAAGTCAGAAATATGCTCCCCATTCTTGATGTTGTCAGCAAAAACCTGAAACCCGGCGGAAAATTTTATTTTTCTGATCCGGGAAGACGACCGATGGAGCATCTCAAACGCCTGATTCTGGAAACTGATTTCACAATGACGCCACTGTATTCTGAACGATTTCCATTCAGGCACACCAATCAGGAAATCACCATTTATTGTGTGGAAAAAGTGTAATGTCTCAGCTTCCCAACCGGATTTACCTGACCGGATTTATGGCTGTCGGAAAGTCAACTATCGGGAGAATTTTAGCTAATACCATTGGCTATAATTTTCTTGATCTTGATCATGCCGTTGCCGCACAGGAAGGGATGCCGGTTGTTGAAATTTTCAAAACAAAAGGCGAAGTGTATTTCAGGGAAGAGGAAGCCCGACTTTTACGTAAAATCAGTGAGCAGGACCGGATTTTAATTTCACTTGGCGGCGGTACCATCTGTTTTGGTGATAATTGTTCTTTTATGAAGAAACACGGTGTACTCGTTCATATCAAAGTGAATCCTGATACTTTATTTCTCAGAATCCGGGCAAAAAAGGACAGACCCATTTTCCTGAACGAACAGGGAGAAATGTTGCCAGACCCTGATATCAAACAGAAAATTGCAGAGATGATGACCTTGAGACTTCCATTTTATGAGCAGGCACACATTACTTATGAACCTCAGGATCAACCGGTTGGGCATTCAGTTGATCAGCTTAAACATATTATTGCACACTGGCAGGATTCTTCAACCGTAACGGGACTCTGAAAAATTGAAATGAAAACTATATCCTATTCCCATTCATCCGGTCAGACTACCATTTTTATTCAGAGGAATTTTCCTTTTCAATCTTTTTTCAAGAATGAAATTAAAGGGAAATCAATTGCCGTTGCCGATGAAAATCTGGCAAAAGTCATTTCTGTAACCCATCCCGGATTTTTCAGTTCATTTGATCACCTCGTTACCATTCCTGAAGGTGAGACTGCAAAAAGTTTTGAGCAATATGAAAAACTGATTGAAGCTCTTGTTGGATTTGGTGCCGACCGTACCACAACATTGGTTGCAGTCGGTGGTGGTGTAACCGGTGACCTGACCGGTTTTGCCGGAGCAACTTTTATGCGCGGACTTCCGGTTTATCAGGTTCCCACAACTTTACTTTCCCAAATAGACAGTTCAATCGGCGGGAAAACCGGCATTAACCTGAAAGCCGGGAAAAATCTTGTTGGTGCTTTCTGGCAACCCAAAGGCATCCTGATTGATCCGGAATTTCTGAAATCTCTCCCCCGGCGTGAAGTTTATTCAGCCCTGGGTGAAATGCTGAAATACTTCATTCTGAATTCAGAAGAAGAATTTTTACAGTTTCATTCTGTTTTGATGAAAGAAACGGCTGAGTCGTTGCTTGATGCACGGTTTGATTTGTTGTCTGACTGGATTGAAAAAGGGGTCAGATATAAAGTTGATATTGTTGAAGCCGATGAGAAAGAACTAAACGTTCGTGCTCTTTTAAATCTGGGGCATACTTTTGGTCACGCCATTGAGAAGTTTTACGGGTACGAAGAACTGCGACACGGTGAAGCCGTCAGTATTGGAATCTGGTTTGCGGCCTGGCTTTCTTCAGAAATGGGATGGCTTAACCAGAATCAGGTGAACCTCATCAAAGAATGTGTATTGAAGCTGGTCCCTTCAGAAAAACCCCAGAAAAATTGGGATGAAGAGTCCATTTTGAATTACTTGCTGAAAGACAAGAAAAAAGAAGGCGTAACCCTGAAATATATACTTCCTGAGAAAATAGGAAAATGCGTGATTCACCCTGTTCAGGATTTAAACTGGCTATCTGAAAAGATCAAAACCTTTCATCAGACTGAACTGAAATGGTAACTTTCACCAGATTAGTTATTTATGTTCTGGTTTTTTCTGCCGGATTTTTTTCAAACCTGTCTGCTCAGGAATTTGGTGTATGGGTTGCAACGGCTCACCGGATTGATTTCCCGAAAACAAACGGGAGTGAAAATCAGAAAAATGAACTTATCAGTCTTGTTCAAACGGCTGCTGACCGGGGAATTACCACTTTATATTTTCAGGTCAGAGGTCGGGGCGATTCTTTTTACCAGTCAGATTTTGAGCCATGGTCAGAGTCTCTGACAGGGAAATTGGGTCAGGATCCCGGTTGGGATCCACTTGATGTGGTTATTAAAGAAGCTTCAAAAAGAAACCTCAAAGTCATTGCCTGGTTTAATGTTTACAAAATCACTGACGGTTCAAATCAAACCAAAAGTTCTTCAAAGAAAAAACATCCGGTTGAATCTCATCCCAAATGGGTGATGAAATCAGGTTCAGAACGTTTCCTGGATCCGGGAATTCCTGATGTTCGGCTTTATCTGGCCAAAGTTGCTGCCGACCTGGTGAAAAAGTATCCGGTTGATGGTGTACAGTTGGATTTTATCCGGTATCCGACAACACCTTTTAACGATAAAAAGACGGTTTCTTCCTTCAAACCCAAAAAAATGGAAACTGATGACTGGCGCCGGCAGAATATTTCTGAAACGGTGAAGCAAATCAGAGATGCAATTAAAGCTATCAGACCGGGAATTGAATTCAGTGCGGCTCCGCTGGGAATCTGGAAATCCATCAAGGGTGCGGCCGGGCTTGAAAGTTACCGTCAGGTTTATCAGGATAGTTTCGGTTGGGTCAGGGATGGATTAGTTGATGTTATCATGCCCCAGATTTATTGGCCGGCAGGAAATATTCCCGATGGAACAGGTGCTAAATCCAGTCCGGATTTTAATGCACTGACTGAAAACTGGGTTAATTATTGCAATCCGGTTCCTGTTATTCCGGGAATTGCTTTATATAAAAAACCTGTTTTTGATCAGACGGAGGATCTTGTCAGGTTTGCATTAAAAGCAGGTGCCAAAGGTGTGGCCTTTTATTCATGGAGTCAGTTTCTGAGTTTGAATCCTGGTTTTATAAACTCGGTACCAGATTTAAATTTCAGAGATAAAAATCAATCTGATCCGCAGAAAGAAATAGAAGTCGCAAAACCTTCACAGGGGAACCCTGACGTAATCAAGGTAAACCGTCTTTCGGCAACAAGTGTGTTGCTTGTGTTTGAGAAAGATGCCCGTCCGGAAGGAAACTGGAGTTTACTTTCAGTTGAAAAAGTTATGATCGCTGAAGGAAAACTGGCAGGAAGCAATTCACAGATTCTTCCCTTTACAGAAGGTGCAGATTATATAAAACTGGTTTTTCCGGATGGAACAACCAAAGAACTGAAAATCGGAGATTAACGTGGTATCTTTTACCGAAGAGCGCCTGAATCAAATTTTTAAAGCGATGAAAACCCGTAAAATTGCCGTAATCGGTGATTTGATGGTTGATAAATATATTTGGGGTGATGTCCTTCGCATCAGTCCGGAAGCTCCGGTTCCGGTTGTTGAAGTAACAGATGAGTCAGAACGGCTTGGCGGTGCAGCAAATGTGGGGCTAAATCTTGTTGGACTTGGCGGGAAAAGTGTTCTGATTGGAGTCTGTGGAGACGATTCACAGGCTGCCCAGATGAAAGATATTGTAACCCGGAACGGAATGGACGCTGGTGGCATTGTTACAGATAAAACCCGTCGTACAACCGTTAAAACCAGGGTGATTGCCCAGCAGCAGCATGTGGTGAGAATTGATCAGGAGCACCGTCATCACATCAGTAAGGCAGTTGAAAAACAGATTCTTGATTACCTCACCCTTCATATTGATGAAATTGACGGCATTATTCTCGAAGATTACAACAAAGGGGTTCTCACCCTTGGTCTAATTAAAGATGTGATCAGTCTGGCAAATCAGCATAGAAAACTGATTACAGTCGATCCGAAAAAGAATCATTTTTTTGATTATCAGAATGTGACTTTGTTCAAACCCAATCTGAAAGAAACCAGTGAGGGTTTAAACCGTAAACTTCATACTGATGAAGAGGTCATTGAAGCCGGAACAGAACTTTTAAAAAAGCTGAATGCTGAATATGTTCTGATTACCCGCAGCGAAAAGGGGATGTCACTTTTCAAAAAAGACGGAAGTCACCACCACGTTCCTACACAAGCTTTACATGTGGCTGATGTTTCAGGTGCCGGTGATACCGTTATTGCAACCTTAACATTGGCTTTGGCAGCCGGTGCTTCAATTGAAGAGGCTTCGGCTCTGGCTAACCTGGCGGGTGGTTTTGTAGTTGGTGAAGTCGGTATTCTTCCGGCAAAACCCGAACAGGTTCTTGAATTCTGGAGAAAAGTAAAATGATATCACCTGGCAAAATACTTACAATTGATGAGTTTATTCCCATCAGAAAAGAATTAAAATCCTCAGGTAAAAAACTGGTTTTTACAAACGGGGTTTTTGACATCCTGCACAAGGGCCATGTTGATTATTTGTTCAAAGCCCGGAATCTGGGTGATGCCATGGTGATTGCAGTGAATTCTGATTCTTCTGTAAAGCGGATTAAAGGTGATAAACGGCCTATTAATTCTGAACTTGACCGTGCTTTTCTTCTGGCAGCGCTCCGGTGCGTAGATTTTGTTGTTTTTTTCAGTGACGACACACCCCACCAGGTTATCTCTGAAATAATTCCTGATTATCTGGTCAAAGGGGCAGACTGGGATGTGAGTAAAGTTGTTGGCAAAGAAATTGTTGAAGCCAATGGCGGCAAGGTGCTGACTGTTGAACTGACGCCAGAGCGCAGCACAACCAATGTGATTGAAAAAGTACTTACGGTTTACCGATAGTACCGAAAGAAACCTGAATTTGTGAAAACTTTTTTCCGGATTGCATCTTACCTGAGCCTGGTAACGGCTTATCTGGTTCTGACCCTGATTTTGCTGTTTTTTACGGTCTGCCAGACTGATTGGTTTAAAAACCAGTTGAAGGAGGCTATTACCCGTTTTTCAAATGAAAATATCAACGGTGTGCTGAATATTGGTTCTATTGAAGGAAATTTTATATCCCGGGTAACATTAAACAAGGTTTCACTGATCAGCGCAAAGGGTGATACACTGGTTTCAGCAAAAAGTATTCAGCTCAGATACATGCCACTTTTTGCACTTTTCGGAAACATTAACATCTCGTCGTTGACCCTTTCAGATCCGGATATAAGAATGGAAGCAGATTCTGCCGGGAATCTGAATCTGGCTGATTTAATAAAACCATCCCCGCCTGATACGGTCGAAAAACCAGGTTTTGATCTTTCCGAATGGCGGATCAGGGTAAAGGCTTTTTCTATTGAAAATGGTACTTTTACTTTCTCTGATCAGAGCAGGACGATTGAAGAACAACCAGCCGGAATCTGGAATTATCAGGATTTTAAGATAAATAACCTCAATTTCTTTCTTTCTGCATCTTTAAATTCTGAACAATCATCCAGCCTTATCATCCGGAAATTTTCGTTTGACGAACAAAATTCAGGGTTTAGTCTTAAAAATATTGATCTGAACCTCGCTATCGACAAACAAACAGCTAAACTGAATTATCTGACTGTAATTACCGATTCCAGTAAAATCGGCCTGTCTGCAGTTTTAAATTTTCCCCGGAAAATAAAAGCAGATTCAACTCTTGCAGATAATTTTCTGCAGGCAAACATGGTAGCCGAAGTTAAACTTGACCGTTTTACCTTTTCAGATCTGACCTGCTTCATTCCAGTTGTCGACATGTTGAGGGGAACAGTTTCAGGTCAGGTACGGGCATCTGGCACCTTAGATTCCCTGCATGCTGAACAGGTTGAACTTGAAATTGGCGGCGGTACCAATCTAGCTGTTGCAGGGTGGCTTTATCACCTAACTGATTCTGACCGGCTCAATATGGATGTCAGGGTAAAACCTTCAGAGGTATATTCAGAAGACGTGCTTGCCTTGCTTCCGCTATACCCGATTCCTGATTTTTCTCAAGCGGGAAAAGTTGAGTTTACTGCCCGGTATAAAGGGAAACCTCTCACCTTTTTGTCTGAAGTTTCTTTTGCAACTGAACAGGCCGGCTCAGGAAATGCCAGCGTATTTTTCGATTTTGCTGATGGCAGGGAAGGGTACAAGGCTGAGGTTAGTACTCGAAAGCTGAATTTACAGCCATTTCTCTGGAACCGGCAGGAATTCAAATCGGATCTGACCGTTAAGCTCACAGCCAATGGTTCAGGATATTCTCTTGAATCTCTGAACTCAGCCGCTCATATTGAAACCCAAAAATCTACCTGGCAGCAGATCACCTTAGATTCACTTGTTGCTGATATTTCTGCCAAAAACAGAACCATTGATCTGGCAGCAAATGTGATCTCACAGTTTGGAACGGTCAATCTGAAAAGTTCGCTTGTAAAATCAGGCAATTCAATTGATATCCAGTCAAAAATTAAAGCGAAATCAGTCAATGCCGGTAAGTTTGCAGAAGAGTTACCTCAAACCAATTTTTGGTTTGACTCTGAAGTGGGTGTAAAATTTGGCGATACCCTGGGTCTTGCAGGATGGATTCAGTTTGATTCTTTAAAAATCGGAAAAATTGATTTTGGGAAACCGGAACAAAAATTTGATTTGAAAAATATTCCCGGCAAGGCCTTATCAGTAAATTTAAATGGTAGCTGGCTTGATGCAAATGTAAAGGCCAAAGGTGATCTTAATTTTTGGATTGATAATATTGACCAGGTCATCCGGTCATTGAAAACCAATAATCCTGACTCTATTCAGGCCCGTGGCTTAACCGTTCTGACTGATGTTGAATACAGTGAAAAACGTGAAATTAACTGGGATGTCAAGATAAAGTCGGTTGAATCACTTCTTTATCTGTTTAACCTTCCGGAACTAAACTTAAGAGCAGAAGGAAAGGGGAAAACCCTTGTTCAAGGTTTTCAGGCTCTTTCTGATGTAGATTTAAAAGTAGACTCACTCAGGCTGAATGAAGCACTTAAAATTGAAAACCTGGTTCTATCAGTGAGAATGGATTCTCTTGATTTACGTTCAATGATCAAGTCAGCCAAGGGAACCTTTACAGTTAATGCCGATCAGATTACTACTGCCAAACGAAATTGGGGAAAAGCTTCAGTTTCTGCGAGTCTGAACAGCGGGGTAATTGATTACAAAGCGGCCCTTGAAGATGAGGGGGATATTCTTTCAGTAAATATTGATGGCAGGGTTTTATTTACTTTAGATTCACTTTCTGCTGTTTTTCATGAAATATCACTTAAAACGCCTGCAGGTGAATGGGCTCTTGAAAGAGATGCCAGGTTGGGCCTGACCACAACGGCGCTCTGGGTTAGAGATTTCTCGCTTAAAAGTGAGTCTTCGGTAGTGACTCTGAACGGTGGTTTATCACCGGCCGGGACTTCTGTTCTAAATCTGACTGGCAAGGCCGATGATATTTCGGCCTTTCTGTCGCCATTTATCAGAGATTTTACTTCGCTTCCCAAAGGTGAGCTAATTTTGGCTGTAAATGTTTTTGGCACCTTGCTTGAACCCAATTTTACAGCGTCCCTTGATTTGCTTTCAATCAGCCTGGCCCGGACAAATTATGGTGACCTGAGGCTCACCTCAAGTTTTGATGGTGATTTTTTATCTTTTGACGGCGAAATGGTTTCTGCCGGAAAACTTCCGTTCCTGAAAATTAAGGGGTTTATTCCGTTTGCCCTGAGAGAAGCCACTCCTGGTGCAAATCAGGATTCTGATATTCGTCTGGATGCAAATAATTTTGATCTGGGTCTGCTTCAGGGGTTCATTCCTGACGTGAGAGAAATCAGCGGAAAATTAAATGCGGCTATTACAGTCAGCGGGAAAATTGGTTTACCCAAACTTGAAGGGAATGTGACTGTTGCCGGCGGTGCAATCAGACTGGGAATAAACAATGTCAGATATTCTAACCTGAACGGGTCTGCAACTCTGAAGGATGACATGGTCAGAATTTCTTCTGTTGATGTGGAATCAAAAAACGGTGGAAAAGCAAAATTATACGGTTCTTTCAGGGTTAAAAATTATATTCCAAACAATGACTTCAATTTAAGTCTGGTTTTAAACGGAATTTCTGTTCTCGATAAAGCACCAACCTCAACATCTGCATTCAGTGGTGATGTTGAACTGACGGGAGTTTTAAACCTGAAGGGAAATTTTGCCAGGTCATTCCTTAACGGGAATCTGAGAATTAAAAAGGCCGCTTTGAATATCATCACAGCTTCTGCAAACCTGAAAGCCAGCAACGAAGATGCTTTCATTACTTTCGTTGGGGCAGGTGATACGACTAAGGCAACGCAAACCGATTCAACAACTGCTATTCCCGTTTTCATCAGAAAGAGAAAAGAGTCTGACTTTATTGCCGGACTGAATGCGTTTGTTCAGATTGATGCATCGCAAAATGCCGTATTGACCCTTGTTTTGAATAAAGCAACCGGTGAACGGCTGACGACTGAACTGACCGGTAACCTGAATTTGCAGTTCCAGCAGCAAAATCTGACCACGAATGGTGTCCTTACCGTTCAGTCAGGAAAGTACAATTTTTATACCACCCAGTTTGATGTTGAACAGGGCGGAACTCTTAGTTTTACCGGTGATCTGGGTGAACCTGAAATGAATCTGGTTGCCAAAACGACCATTTCACGCCAGGTCACAACTGACAGTACAACCTCCCTAACTGAAATCAATATTATTTCATTGGGGATTAAAGGCTCGGTCTTAGCCCCTCAGCTTACCTATGATATCGCAACAAGCCGAAGTAACGGAAAATCAGAATCGACCACTGAAAACCCTGATATGAAAGATAAAGCTGCCGCAAATATTATTTCACTCATTCTGCTGGGACAATGGTTGTACGATCCTTACCTTGAAGCCGGTACAAACCCCCAGCTAAATCTGGGTAATGACCTTACCAGCTCAACAATAAATGCGGGTTTTGGTGTGCTCAGCAATCACATCGGCCGGTTTCTTGGGGGTGTAGATAACCAGATCAGGTACGTCAATTTTCAGGTTCATAACTCAAACGGAAAAACAGAAAATATTGGTGGTGTTTTTGTCTACGATATTGCAGAAAACTGGTCACTTACCGGTGGTTTGAATTACAATCTTTCAGATCAGCGTACGAATTTAACTGGTCAGGACAACAGTTCGAGGCTCGGACTTTCCTGGCGGCTTGAACATAAATTGACAGATAACCTCAGCTGGGATATTTTCCAGAGCTATGACCCCTATACTTTTGACACCCGTGACCAGATTGTGAGGGGTGTTTCACTGTTCTACCGTAAAAGCTTTTACCGGTGGGGCGACTTGATAAAACGAGAAGAAGAACCAATTTATGAAACCCAAAAATCTGACAGTCAGCCTAAAACAGTCAGTCCTAAAATTCCTGGAAAATAAAAAACCGTCTGCTTACACAGTTAATCAGATTACCCGGGCACTCAAATTGACTATGCCTGAGGCTGAACGGTTGGTTTCTGGTGTGGTTAATGAATTGGTTGCCGATAAGAAAGTTTCACGCCAGAAGGGTAAGAAATTCAGCGTTTCTGAAAACACCATTTTTATGGAAGGAATTCTTCAGGTTACCCGTTCCGGAATGGGTTTTGTAAAGATTGACGATCAGACCGAAATACTTATCAGTGAAAAGAATTTGGGAACAGCTTTTCATGAAGACAAAGTTCAGGTTCTGGTATTTCCCCGAAAACCTGAGGCTCGGCTTGAAGGTCAGGTCAATGCCGTTCTTGAGCGGTCGAGAGTCCGGTTTGTCGGCGTTCTTGAAATGGGAAAAAGTTTTGCTTTTGTTGTGGCTGATGATCAGCGGATTCACCGTGATTTTTACATCCCGCCCCGGTTTCTGAACCGTGCCAAAGCAGGCGATAAAGTTATTGTTCAGATGGATGAATGGAAAAATCCGCACATCAACCCGGAAGGCCGTATTCTTGAAGTGCTTGGCCGTGCAAAAGATCTGCGGGTTCAGGTTATTTCAGTTGCCCGGGGACTCGATCTGCCAGATCAGTTTCCGCCGGCCGTTGAAAAAGAAGCTTCAGAAATCAGTATCACATTAACGGCTGCCGATCTTGCAGGAAGACTTGATCTGAGAGAAGACATCATCCTCACAATTGACCCGGATGATGCAAAAGATTTTGATGATGCTGTTTCTCTGAAGGAACTTGAGAACGGAAATATCGAAGTTGGTGTTCACATTGCAGACGTGAGCCATTATGTGAAAATCGGCTCAAAATTAGACAAGGAAGCTGCCAAACGGGGAACTTCGATATATCTGGTTGACCGGGTCATCCCAATGTTGCCAGAAGCATTAAGCAATAATGTGTGTTCTCTGGTTCCGCATCAGGATAGACTAACTTTTTCTGCTGTGATTGAACTTACCCCGAAGGGCATTGTTAAAAGTACCCGTTTTGCGAGATCTGTCATCCATTCAAAACGGCGGTATTCCTATGAAGAAGTGCAGAAAATTTTGGATACCGGATCAGGTGATTTTTCTGATATCTTGCTGAAATTAAATAAACTGGCAAAAACTTTAACCGCAAAACGGTTTAAAAACGGGTCAATTGACTTCGATTCACCTGAAGCCAAATTCAAGTTTAATGAAAAAGGCGCACCCATTGCCATCATCCGGAAGGACAGGCTTGATGCACACCGTTTGATTGAAGAATTTATGCTTCTGGCAAACCGTTCTGTGGCCGAATTGTTTGCATCAGTAAAAAAGAAAACACAGCTTTCTGCTCTTTATCGGGTTCATGACAAGCCGGATGTGACCAAATTAACGAATCTGCAATCTCTTGCCGGAAGTCTGGGATTCAAACTTGAAATTGGCGATGACGAAACATCCGCTCATTCACTTCAGAAACTTATGAACGATGTAAAGGGAACTGATTCTGAAAATGTAATTCACCAGGTGGCCATCAGAAGTATGGCAAGAGCTATTTACACACCTGACAACATTGGCCATTACGGACTTTCATTTAAAGATTATACCCATTTTACATCGCCGATCAGAAGATACCCCGATCTGATTGTTCACCGGCTTTTGAATCGGTATGCAGTTGAACACAATCTGACTGCAATCTATCAGAAAACAGAACTTTCTGCAATTTGTGATGCCTGTAATTCAACTGAACGTAAGGCTGTCGAAGCTGAACGTGAATCAGTTAAACTCATGCAGGTTGAGTATATGAAGAGCCGAATTGGTGAAGAATTCGAAGGAATCATTTCTGGTGTGGCGCAATTCGGACTTTTCGTGGAAATTAAAGATTTACTGGTTGAAGGCCTGGTTTCAGTTCGTGATCTCACCCAGGATTATTACGTTTTTAAAGAAAACGGTTATGCGCTTGTTGGTGAAAAAACAGGACATACCTACCGGCTGGGTGATCACATTCGGGTTGAATGCATGAATGCAAACCCGGTCAAGCGTACAATTGATTTTAAAATGGTTTGAAAATAAAAAAGGTACTGATGAAGATGAAGCGTTTTTTAAATGTCATTTTCTGGATTATTCTTCTCCAGATCGGGTCATCAACTGATGGTTTTTCTCAATTTCAGTTTGGGCAAAACAAAGTACAGTATAAAGACTTTTCCTGGAGTTACATTCAGTCAGATCACTTTGATCTTTATTTTGCAGATGGTCATTATCAGCTTGCTGAATTTGCTATCAATGAAGCAGAATCAGCCTATGTTAAAATTCAGCGGGATTTTAATTACAGCCTGAATGCCCGTGTCTCTTTTATTATTTATGGTTCTCACAATGAATTTCAGCAGACAAATTCCATTCAGGGTTTTCTTGATGAAGGAATTGGCGGTGTAACTGAACTTTTTAAGAACAGAGTCGTTTTGCCTTTTCAGGGCGATTACCAGATGTTTGCACACGTTATTCATCACGAATTGGTTCATGCTGTGATAAATGATATGTTTTATGGCGGAAGCCTGCAGAATGTCATTTCATCGAATATTCAATTTAGCATACCCCTCTGGTTTAATGAAGGCCTTGCTGAATTCAGTGCACTTGAATGGGATTCAAATACAGATCAGTTTATGCGGGATGCAGTAATAAACAATTACCTGGCTCCAATTCCACAACTGAGCGGATATTTTGCTTACCGTGGCGGTCAAAGTGTCTGGTACTACATTACCCAGAAATACGGCAGGGAAAAAATTGCCGAAATTCTGCATAAAATGAAATCAATGCGTGATGTTGAACGGGCTTTTCAAAGTGCGATCGGACTCAACTTTGAAGAGCTTTCTGAACGCTGGCATCGTGACCTCAAAGTAAGATACTGGCCTGAAATTGCCTCTAGAGGTGATATTTCGGTCATCGGTAAACGCCTGATTGATCATCAAAAAGACGGATCAAATTACAATACCTCGCCATCCATTTCGCCAAAAGGTGATAAAATTGTCTACATGACTGATCAAAACCAGTATATTGATCTCTTTGTCATGAATGCCCTCGATGGGAAAACCCGCAAAAAACTGATTGACGGTCAAAGAAACCGGAATTATGAAGAACTTCATCTTTTAACCCCCGGTATTTCATGGTCTCCAGATTCAAAACGAATTGCCGTCGCCACAAAAGCTGGTGGTGAAGATGCTATCATGCTGATCGATGTTGAAACAGGGGATGATGAAAAAATTGAAACCGGTTTAACCGGAATTTTTAGTGTTGACTGGAGCCGTGATGGCCGATTTCTTGTTTTTCAGGGTTTGATTCAGGGTGTTTCTGATTTGTATCTCTACGACCTTACCGAAAAGAAACTCACCAACCTGACCAATGATGTGTTCAGTGATTTGGATCCATCTTTTTCACCTGATTCCAAAAAACTTGTTTTTGTTTCTGACCGAATGGATTATGATGCTGAAGTTATCGCATCCGGTAAGAAAAAACTGAACGAGTTTAATCTGACCAGAAAAGATCTGTATGAGTTAAATATTGAAACCAAAAAAATAACCCGGCTTACCAATACACCCGAAATTGAAGAAAGTAATCCGGTTTTTGTAAAAGATAATTCAAATATTCTTTTCATTTCAGACCGCAACGGTGCCTATAATCTCTGGCATATTCAGACTGAATCATTGAAAACCAGACCTTTAACAGATTTGCTCCAGGGTATCCAGCAACTTTCTGTAACCTACGACGGAAACCGTCTTGCCTTTTCTGCACTCAACTATGCAGGTTATGATATTTACACTTTAAATAGTCCGCTTGAGATGAAAATTCCGGGTGATACTCTCTCTCCTAACCTGTGGGCAACTTTTCGGGATGCTGTAAAGAAGGCACCAGATGCAACCGGGACTTCCTCAGTGATTTTACCTCTTCAGCCTGATTCGCTTGCAACCTTTGTTTTTACTCCCGCTGAAACTGAAAAAGTACCTGAACAGCCGGCTGATTCGATTAATTTTAAAAACTATGAATTTTCTGTTGACCCTGAAACAACCGAGCAAACTACAGAAACGGTTGCCGGTGCTTTTGTTGATTCTGGTTCTAACCGGACAGACGACGGCGGATTCAGAGTTTTTGATTACAAACTGAATTTTTCGCCCGATTTGGTCTACGGAAATGCCAGCGTTTCTTCACTGTACGGTGTATATGGTCAAACCAACATGATGTTCAGTGACATGCTCGGAAATCATCAGATTTTCTTTGCAACCAATCTGGTACTTGATCTTAAAAACAGCGATTTCTATCTGGCTTACAATTACCTTCCAAAACGGGTTGATCTGGGTGTTTTTGGTTACCATTCAAGCCGTTACTTTACTATTTCAGACAATGCCGGAAGTTATGATTTTTACCGGTATCGCAATTATGGTGCAGGTTCAACTGTAAGTTATCCGTTCGATAAATATAACCGGATTTCCCTTGATCTGGGCTACTCAGTTTTAAGCCGTGAAAATTTGGATAATCAGTCAACACCTGTTGAACAAACCTGGTTCGTTAACCCCAAACTTCAGTTTATTCATGACACAGTTCTTTGGGGCCCGCTGGCACCAAGTAATGGAACTCGTTACGGGGCATCTCTTTACTTTGTTCCGAAAGCTCTGAGTGACCGGGTTTCGTTCTGGTCTCTGGCCGGAGATTACCGTACTTATTTCAGAATTACTGATTACAGTTCATTTGCACTTCGGGCAGTCGGGTCGTTTTCAAACGGAGCAACACCGCAGAAGTTTTTCATTGGCGGCGTTGAAAACTGGTTAAATGTCAGTTTCAAAAACCGTGAAAATTTCCCGATCAACACACTGGCCGATTATGTTTTTGCCGAACCGGGCTTACCGCTTCGCGGACATGAAATCAATACTCAGAATGGTACCCGGTATTTCATCACGAATGCTGAACTTCGGTTCCCTATGCTTTTCTGGTTGTTGCCCGAAGTTGGTGCCGGTAATTTCTTTATGGGTAATATCTTCCTCGATCTTGGTTCAGCCTGGGATAATAATAAATCATTTAAACCTTTCGGAAAAAATGCTACCGGTTCATGGGGCATGAATGATCTCCTTGGCGGAACTGGCTGGGGCGTGAGAACCTATTTTGCCTATTTTCTCATCAGGGTTGATATGGCATGGAGTTTCGACTTGCGGCAATCTTCCAAACCCAAATACTACATCAGTCTGGGCGGTGATTTCTAATCGGTCAGGAAATGAATTTTACTCAGTACTTAACAAAATCAGCCTGGCTGCCCTGTCAGGCTGAAATTCAGGCTAATCCCAGCCTCATCGTCGTCATCCCTGCCTACAAAGAACCAGATTTAGACCTCACACTTATTTCTCTTGCCAATTGTGAAAACCCTGGTTGTGATGTCGCAGTTTTGGTTGTCATTAACCAATCAGAAACTGATGACAAAGAAACCAATATTCAAAATGGAAATTGTAAAAATTCAGTTCTGGCTTTGAAGCAAAGACTCCCGGAATGGCTTTCTCTTACTTTTCTTGAACCGCCTCCTTTTCCACAAAAATTTGCAGGTCCCGGCCTGGCAAGAAAAGTTGGAATGGATGAAGCCGTCAGGTGGTTTTCTAAAACGAATAATTCAAACGGAATTATTCTTTCGTTGGATGCAGATTCAACTGTTTCATCTACCTATCTCCTTGCCGTTAAAATGGCATTTGAAAACCCTGCGGTTCGTGCTGTTTCCATCTTTTTCGAACATCCGCTTTCAGGAGATGAGTCTTCTGATGTTTATCCTGCAATTATCCGTTATGAGTTATATCTCAGATATTATATCAATGCGCTTCGGGAAGCCGGATATCCGTATGCTTTTCAAACCATTGGGTCATCTTTTGCTGTTCGGGCCGATGTTTACGCACGTTCGGGTGGAATGAACCGCCGGAAAGCCGGTGAAGATTTTTACTTCCTTCATAAACTCATTCCGGATGGTGGATTTTTTGATCTGACGACAACAACTGTTTATCCTTCTTCGAGAAAATCTGACCGGGTTCCGTTTGGCACTGGTCGGGCTGTGATGGATTATACCGAAAAAGGGGATCCGAATTACCCTGTTTATCATCCCGACATTTTTAATGACATCAAAAGGTTTCTTGAAATCAGAGAGTTGGACAATTTTTCTTCCGATTCAATTTCAGCATTTCTTTATTCGCTGCCTCCATCTCTTCAGATTTGCAGAAAACAACGTGGAGTCGATGACCGTCTTGAAGAAATTTCAGCCAATTCATCCACACCTGAATCCTTCAAAAAACGATTTCTCAGGTGGTTTGACGGATTTGAAGTTTTGAAGTGGATTCATTTGCTTCGTGACGAAGTTTATGGAACAATGCCCGTTACCCAGGCTTCAATTCATCTTCTTTCGAAAATCGGGATTCCATCCGGGTCAGACAAACCAGAAGAATTACTTAAACTTTTAAGAGAATTTGACCAGTCAAAAAAAATCACAATCATATTTTAATTGTCATGATGGTGCATTAGTCTGGGCGATAGGCTATTTTTGATTCTTTTTTTAACGGCAACGGATTCCGGCCATTTTCCGAAACCCCCTGCCATTTCATTAAAACCCAAACCTTGATTTTTCGGGGAGAGTTATGTTAACCATTCAGCAACGTCTGACCAACTCGTTTTATGCCATGCTCAGTTTGCCGGCTACGGCAATGGGCTTTGCCCTTTCTGTGCAGATCTCTGCTCTGAGCTGGATTCTGACTACCCAGTTTAATCTGGATATTCATGATGTAGGTCTGGTGTGGGCTGCTGGTCCGCTTGCAGGAATTTTTGGTCAGGTGATTATTGGATTGATCAGTGATAAAGTCTGGTTTTGGGGTGGTCGCCGCCGGCCTTTTATTGTCATTGGCGGAATTCTGGCAGCACTGATGTTGCTTGCCTTGCCAAACCTTGATCTGATTCATGAAGCTACAGGTGTGGCAATTTTACTTGTTGCCGTTTCGGTAGCACTTACTCTGGATCTTGCAATTAATGTGAGTTTTAACCCAACCCGTTCCATTATTGCAGATGTGACCCCTGAAGGGAATCCCAGAACCAAAGGTTACACCTGGATGCAAACCATTTCAGGATTTTTTGGTGTTGCTGCCTATTTGATCGGTGCAATACTGGGTAATTTTACTCTCATTTATGTTTCCGTTTTTCTTGTGCTTCTTTTTTCGGTGATTCCAACCTTTTTTGTTGAAGAACCCCGGGAATTGAGTGTAACTGCTGATGGTGAATCTGAGGTTGCTGCACATGTTACCGAATGGAGTGAACTGTTTAAGTTATATGGTGCTCACGCCTTTACCTGGTTGGGTGTTCAAACCATGTTCGTTTATATTATTGCTTTTATTCAGCAAAAAATGCCTGCTCTCTCAAATGATGAAACTGGGCAGGTAATTTCAATTTCATTTGCCGTTTTAAATACAGTTGGTTTTATTCTGCCTGCATTTGTACTTGAGCCAATTGCTCAGAAAATTGGTCGTGTGAAAACCCACATGTCTGCCGTTGCGGTGATGGCTTTGGGTTATGCCCTTATCGTTTTTATGGGCCATACACCACTTTCACTCTATATTTTAATGGCTGTTGTTGGAATTGGTTGGGCTGCAGTGGTTAGTCTGCCATTTGCCATCATGTCTGAAAAAGTTGACAAAAACCGGATGGGATTTTTTATGGGAATTTTCAACCTGTCGGTGGTAATTCCTCAGCTTCTGGTAAGTTTGTTCGTTGGGAAGTTTGTTCTTGATGCGGCAGACAAAAATTTCATTTTTATATTCTGTGCTTCTTCTCTTGCCATTTCTGCAGTTCTCTGGCTCTTTGTGAAAGAAAGCCGGTTTACATCAACGGTTACACCCGGGGCCGGTGGAGGACACTGAGGGGAAGGTTTAAGGCATAAGGCATAAGGTTAAAGGTTAAATACTCAATACTCAATGCTCAATGCTAAATGCTAAATTTTTAATGCTTTAATACTAAATTCGTGGGGCTGTCACGCTGAGTGTCCCGTCCCGAGAATCGGGGTCGGGACGTATCAAAGGGTAGTCAATGAGCGAAATCGAAGTCTGAATAAACTTTAGTATTTAACTAAAAAAATGAATTTCTTTGCGCCTTCGGGTCTTAGCGGTCTCCTGTAAAAACTGCATTTTCCTCTGCGATCTCAGCGCCTCAGCGGTGAATCGCCCTCAAACCAGATCTACAATACTCCCGAAATCCGGATCGAACAACCGTTTGTACGTTCTTGTTGCAAACCTATCTGTCATGCCTGCTAAATAATCACAGATTACCCGGGCTTTTTCTGTCTCTGTCGTTTCGTCTGCAAGCCTTGCCCGAAGTGAAGGTGGTGCAATTTTATATCCTTTTCCCAGCACTTCCTGATCCATGAACGAATGAAACAGGCGTTCAAGCATCATATTTCCTTTATACTCAAACTGCTGAAGCTGTGGTGAAACAAAAACCAGGTCAACGGCAATTTTTTTGTAAAGGGAGGAAGCTTTTTCAGCTTCTCCGTCAATTTTGACTTTGAACTTCCATCGGTTTGAAAGTGCCTGGAATGGTGAATTCCATTCTTCGAGACTGGCAGATTGAATAAAGAACCCGATTTTCTTTGAAAAATACCGGTGAAGGTCACCTTTCTTTACCAACTCCTTAAGTTCAGAAATCAACAATTTTTCCTCTGCATCGAGAATTTGCCGTTCTTCCCACAATTCCAGTTTCTGAAGATTGATAAATCCGGCATGTGCACCGTCAATAATATCGTTTGCAGAATACGCAGTATCATCCGCCCAGTCCATGATCTGACATTCAACTGATTTGAGTTTATTGAAAGATTTCGGTTCAGGATCAATTGGCTGACCTGGTAAAATGAAGTCCAGTATGGGTTTCTGATTGTCGTAAAGAAAGTGGTTTTTGGGTGTCGTTGAATAACTTCCAAAAAGAGCTTTGTACTTCAAAATTCCGTCTATGAAAGCCCGTGACGGATTGAGTCCACGCCGGTGAGCACCGTCTCCGTAAATCGTTTCAGTAAGCAACCTGAGTGTTTGGGCATTTCCTTCGAATCCGCCGTAAGGAATCATGAGGTTGTGCAGGCTTCGTTCTCCCGCATGTCCAAAGGGAGGATGCCCGAGGTCGTGTGAAAGACAACTGGCTTCAACCAAAGCTTCATCAATAAAAAAATCAGGAGAGAGTAACGGGCTGGTTTTGTTCAGATAACGTGTTATTGATCGCCCGATTTGTGCAACTTCAAGAGAGTGGGTGAGGCGGCTGCGGTAAAAATCATATTCTCCTGAAAGAAATACCTGAGTTTTTGCCTGCAATCGTCTGAAAGCAGAAGTATGGATGAGGCGGTCCCGATCAATTTCAAAAGAACTCCGGTAATCGGTTTTTCTTTCACCATCCAGACAGGTTGTATCAAATTCAGAGTAAAATTGGTTTTCAGATGTCATTCGGGTTAACGGGTCCACATTTTTCCGATATTTAAGCTGAGCTGAAGGCTCTGAAAAATATCCTTTGGTTTTTCCTTGAAATCATAACCGGTCAATTTTGCCGGATCTAGCGGATCGGTATGCAATGGAACTGCTTCAACAAGCAAAGGAACTCCGCCCGGTAGATAATTGAATGTATACTTGAAACTGACCCCTTGTAAACTTGTAAAGTTCATACCAAAATCAGCACCGAAGCCAAAAAAACCGCTAAACCCAACTTTCCAGACTCCATCACCAATTCCTGAAAAACTATCTCCTTTGTAAGGATACGAGTACCCGAAAAGCGGACCTGCTCCTGCAGTAAGATACGGTCTGAAATTTTCAACAATGTCATCTTTGAAAAGGCGGTAGGTAACGGCGTTGGTTAAAGGAATCAGCAAAAGCGAATTGATTTTATTTCGTGTATATGAAAAACCATAGTAGTCATACTCTTCAAATTCACGTTCGTCTTTACCGGGTGAGAGTTCAATTTCAAGCTGGTAGGCAAGAGTTTCATCGAACTGATACCGGTAATAACCGCCCATTCCGAATCCGTAACTGGTGATGAAAATCCTGAAGGCACCTCCCTGTTCAATATCTTTCATTTCAAGGATTTTGATTTGCCGCGTCGTCTTTGCCCGTGAAGAAATAGTATCGGTTTGGTTGACCGGCTGGGCAGTAATCTGAAAAAATGGAATCAGTAAGAGTAACGTAATTAAATATTTCATTGGCTTAATTCTCCTTGGTTCAGAGATCTCTGATTACTACGATCCTGATTGAGATTTTCCCTGATTCCATCTAAAGAAAGGAAAAAATCAAGGATGGCATTTTGTGTTTCAGGTTCAGTTAATAAACTGGTGTGAGTTGCCCCTGAAATTATTAATGTCTGGGGTTTGTTTCCGTCAGGTGCCGCATCAGAAAGTTCTCTCTGCATGTATGAGGGAATCCGTTGATCTTTTTCAGAAGCAATAAGCAGCATTTTCGCCTGAATCCTTCCGATAAAATTAACAGGCGCAAGATCCCGGAAAGAGTGACCAATGTGAACCTCTGCAAATTTGAGAAGCAGCAATCCAAACGGGAAGAGTGGAACCTTTGCCTGTCTGATATCCATGAGAAAAATTTCCCTTGAACTTGAAAATGGACAAAGAGCAGCGACACCTTTTATTTCAGGGGTTAATCCTGAAAATATAATTGATGCCGCACCACCAAGAGAATGACCCGCAACGAGAACAGATGCTTTCGGATATAAGGATCTGATCACCGTCATCGTAGCTTGTAAATCTTCAACATATTTATATACAGACATAGGCGGATCAACATCAGATTCACCGTGATTTCTTGCATTTAAAGCCACAACAGTAAAGCCGGCTTTCCAGAGATGATAACTGATAGGCCAAAGAAAGGAAGAATTTCGTGTCCAGCCGTGGGCAACAATTGCGATTGCGTTATTGTCTGGCCGGTCAGGTTGTTTGAGCAGCCAGGTTTTTAAAATCTTCTGATTTGCAGTTGGGTAATAAAGAGTTTCATAAGGTACGTTGTGTAATTCCGGCAGATTCTGGTTGGGTTCAAGTTCAATCTGAAAGGCGTTAAGAAATTTCTTCCATCCCAGCCACAGGTAGAGTGCTGACCCCAATAAAATGATTCCGGCTAAAATCAGAACGGTTTGCATCAGAATCCGATTTTCTTTCTTACAGGTTTTGCATCAGGTTTTGAATTATCTGAGTTCGTGTGTTTATCACAATTTGTAGTGGGTGCCGTTAGTTTGGTAAAAGTCTCAACGTACGTTTCCGGACAAAATTCAGTTGCCGTCTTTTTTGTTTCACGGCAAATGACCATTTCAAAAATTCCCGGTGGTTTTACAAAATTGGCCCGTTCAATATTGATATCAGAACGGTCATAAACCTGTTTCATAAATTTTGCCCAGATCGGCAGAGCAGCCCGGGCGCCCTGTCCGAATTCCATGGATTGAAAGTGAATTCGTCTGTCATCATTGCCAACCCAAACTCCTGCAGTAAGATCTGGAGTAAAACCAACAAACCAGGCATCACCATGTTCATTCGTTGTTCCGGTTTTTCCGCCGGCCGGACCGTAGAATTTGTAACGGCCTCTGGCTGAAGCTCCTGTTCCCTGATTAATGACGGTTTGGAGCATATTTGTTACAATATAGGCGGTTTCCTTTGAGAAAACTTCCTGTGAAGGAGCACTGTTTTCAAGTATAAGATTTCCGTTTATATCTTCAGCCCTTAAAACCAAAACCGGTTCAACGTGTACCCCCTCATTCGGAAAAGTTCCATAAGCAGAAGCAAGTTCAAGAGGCGTAACCTCACTTGAACCGAGGGCAATTGAGTTAACAGCCTGTAGTTTTGATTTAATTCCCATTCGCTGTGCGTATTGTACAACATCTGAAGGTTTCGCAATATCCATCACCAGTCTGATCGTGATCAGGTTGAGAGATTCTCTCAGCGCATCACGAAGGGTCGTCATTCCGCCAAAATCACCTTCTGAATTTTTTGGAGTCCACCAGCCGCCGGGAACCGTAGCATCTTCGATTGTGATGGGTTGGTTGAGAACCTCATACGTTGGCGGATACCCTTTATCAATCACAACACTGTAGATGATGGGTTTAAATGCTGAACCTGGCTGGCGTTTTGCCAAAGCAACGTGGTCAAATTTTGTTTTTGAAAAATCACGGCCGCCAACCCAGGCCTTTACGTATCCGTCGTGCGGGTCAAGAACGACAAAGGCTGCCTGAAGACTTTTCTTTTCATTTTTGATACTGTCAACGAAAGCCTTGTTCAGACGGAACCGTTTCAATGCTTCTGCGGGTCGTTCTTTGCGTAAAACTGCATTTTGATAAGGTGTTGTTTCCTGAATCAGAATATTCAGCAGATCATTTTCCCATTTAAATGTTTTGTCGAAGAACACCTGAATGGAGTCAAGGTGACTGGTAACAACAGAATTGGCAATTTTCTGCATTTTTGAGTCAATACTCGTGTAAATGCTGAGTCCGTCATTGTAAAGGTTAAACCCTCTAACTTCACCTTCATCCTGAAGATATTGTCTGATCCGCTCGGTGAAGTAGGGTGCAAGACCCATATCGGTTACTGAAGTAAAATTGGTTACAACAGGTTGTTTTGTCAATTCCTTATATTCTGCATCAGAAATATACCCGACTTCACGCATATTATAAAGAATAATGTTTCGCCGTTCGAGGGCTTTTTCCGGTCTTGTTACCGGGTTGTACCGGTTTGGTGAAGGAAGGATTCCAATAAGAGTTGCTGCTTCAAGAATCGTGAGTTCTTTTGCTGTTTTCCCAAAATAGGTCTGAGAAGCAGCCTGTACCCCATGTGCCCCTGATCCAAAATAAACCGAGTTCAGATACATGGCCAGAATTTCATCCTTGGTATAGGTTCTTTCAATCTGGATGGCCGTGTACAGCTCTCTGATTTTCCGGGTATAAGTTTGCTCTGCCGATTTGAGAAACAGCGTCCGGGAAAGCTGCTGGGTGATGGTACTTGCTCCCTGTTCAATTGACATGGTGGCAATGTTGATTCCCATCGCTTTAATGGTTCTGACGAGATCAAAACCCCAATGATCATAAAACCGGCGGTCTTCTGAAGCAAGAAGTGCATTTATAACCAGTGGAGACATTTCGCTTAGGGGAACGAGTCGCCGGTTGGTGTTAAAAAAACGATGAATAACTTCACCATCATTTGAATAGACGACTGAAGCTAATTCTGGTTTTGGATTTTCAAGTTCTTCAAGACTCGGCAGATTGGTAAGTGAGCTGAAGATTACGAAAAGAATCAATACCGTCACAACCGGGATGCCAATCCAAAGTGCCTTTTTTAATCGTTTTTCAATTTTAAGGATTTTTTGTACTGATTTCCGATAAGCCGGATCATTGAAATAATCACTTTTGTTGATTCCGCTTTTATCGGTTTTCGGGTCAGACATGGGCGGTTTCCTTTTCAAATGTCAGTTCCGATAATAAAACTTGTCCGTTAGTTTGTCTGATTTCCATAAATTCACCATTAAAAACACCGTAACTGCGGTGAAAAAGCCATTCACCCAAATTGACGTAAAGAGATTTTGACGGGCTGAGTGTTAAAAGTTTCGGGATGTGGCGGTGGCCGCAAACAAAGTAATCGAACTCTTTTTCGGTGGTAAGTTGCCGTGCATACTGAATCAGACGTTCATTATCTCCGTAATCCACAATGTCTTCTGTGTAATGCCGGCTGGTTCCGCTTGCCCATCTCGCAAGACCAATTCCCCAGTTGGGGTGTAATTTCAGATACATCCACTGGCTCCACCGACGGGTGAGCAACCATTTCAGTGCTTTATAACCATGATCTCCGGGTCCGAGAGCATCACCATGGGCAATCTCGAAAATTTTACCATTAATCTCGGTTCTGAGATCAGTGTAACGTGTTGAAATGCCAAGTTCCTGATCAAAATATGAACCAAGCCAAAAGTCATGATTGCCTGAAAAATAGGTGACAGGGAATCCTGCATCTGTCAGTTTGGCAAGGGCACCAAACAGGCGGGTGTACCCTTTCGGAACAACTTCCTTATATTCAAACCAGTAATCAAAAATATCACCAACCAGAAAAAGGGCATCTGTATTTTCTGCTGCCTTTTCAATCGCAATGATCAGTTCTTTCTGCTTCGATTTCTCAGTAGCAAAATCCTGAATACCCAAATGCACATCAGAAATAAAAGTAGCAGAACGCAGCATAGTTAAAGCCTGGTCGGTTTTATAAATTAAGTAAAATAAAATCGTAATTTTTCAACACTGAATCCATTTTGTTCCTCTTAAAGTTCTGGAACCACAAGTTTAAATCTTAAAAACCAGACTTCATCCTCAGAAATTAACAACCCTTTGGTTTTTGCATAACCGGTTCCGAGTCTGAAAAAGTCTTCACCGAATGATAGCTCACCTCCATAAGAATGAACATTCTGATTCTGTTTATCAGTGCGGATGAATGCACCATCGGCAAATCCTGTTATTGCCACATTTCTTACCGGCAGGACGAGCAGAACCAAGGGTGTATTTTCAGTGATCAGGAAGGTGAGTTCGGTTTGGTTCCATAAAACCTGATTGCCATTAATGTCTTCTCTCAAACCTCTGATTGTTCGGGTAAACCCATAATCTCTGGGGATATCAAGTTCATAAAACCGGTCTATCCCCACCGGGAAACGGGGTGCCTTCAGTCCTGATTTTCTGATGGCCGAAAATTTATTGAGTATTCCCAGTTTCTCTGAATAAATATTGGTTCCTAAGGTCATATTCAGGTTAAATACTGAAAAATCATAAACTTCATCAATTGATCTGAACAGCGAAGCATCAACACTAACCCGTCGTTTTTCAATAACCGAGTTAAAAGTTGAAGGCACCCGGTAATTGAAGGCCAGTGTGGCTGTAGGACCATAAAATGATTCTTCATCAGGAAGGAACGGCTCGGTTTGGCTGTAACTCCGTTTACTGAAAAGGAAACCGGCAAGCGGTGTTAATGCCAGTCTGGGGTTGCCCGAATAATAAAAAGTTCTTGATAGCTGGGTATTGATCAGCCACTGTTCTGCATTCAGATAATCGTCACCTTTGAAACTGAAAAGTGCCGGACCGTGATAAAGTGTAGAAATGACCGTGACATCTGAAACCCGCAGCTGGTGAATGATTGCAAGAATATAATCGGTCTTCAGATTGTTGACTGGTAAAAAAGTTGTAACCTGAACGGCTTGTCTTTGAAGTGCTTCCAGCCAGGTTGTCGAAGCAAACAGACCGCCAGAATTATTGGCATAGTAGGGGAAGGCCAAAGTTGCGGCATTGATTAATTCCATGTGGGGTGATGGAACGTTTTCAGGCAGGATGGAAAGAGTTGTGTCGGGGAGGTTTTTAACGTCAGAAAATTCAGGTGAACGGGTTGTCCAGGAAGTGACTCTCTCGTTAGTTGTAATTGTTATATCTTGTGCTGTTAACGCCAGAAGACTATCCAGTTGGATGGAAGAATATGTTGTCTTTCTGCCGGGTTTCCATGATTTCAAAATGACACGGTTTTTCTCTGAGTCATAACCTGAGAGCCAGTATTCATAAAGGTCACGCAATAAAAGATGGAATTCACCGGTAGTTTTATTCAGAACAGCAAGAGCCGGTTGATTGTCAATTATTCTGTTGAACAATATCAATGAATCATTTACAGCTATTGGTGAACGGTCATCTTCCTGATCGTTTGTCAGGTCAGAAAGTGTGCCCTGATTATCAAGAAGGAATAAATCACGGTTACCGTTTGAACGCTGGGCTTCAAAAAGCAGATTTCCCCTTTTATCAGTTGCAAGCCGCCCAATCGGCATCGGGGTTTCAAATAGTTTTTCTTTTGCTCCGCCGGCAAAAGGATACCAGTTCAGAACCGATCGGTCAGATTCAATTTCTGCAAGAACCAGACCTTCATTATTCAAGGTTCCAAAACGGGCACGAACATTTTTGACTAGTACCCGTTCAAGCTCGTTGTCAAGATTTTTCACTGTCCAGGTTGTGGTGGTAACGTCCTGATCATTTTTTGTTCCGGTAAAAGAACGCCCCCAGGCCATCCATTCACGGTCATCCGAAATAATAACTTCAGTCGAAATGTCGGTGGAAAAAACTTCTTCAGCCAGTAACTTATTTTTCGTTTGCCTGATTTTGGCAAGTGTAGCATACTGATGGTTTTTCGCAACCTGACTTACGGTTAGCCAGGTTGAATCAATTCCAGAAATGGGAATTATCTGTGCTTGTGAAAAACCGAAATCAGGAAGTTCGAAGGGTATTTTTGTTACCGGGTAATCGGCAAACTTACTGCCATAGAACAGAACAAGGTGCCTGTGGAATGCAGGAAAAATGTCTGACGGACTTTTTTTGTAAACGGATTTAAAAGCCTTATCAAAATCATAGAAATACTCGTTCTTCTCAAATGCCATCAGTTTGACCAGAGAAGAATCACCATACTGATCGGCCAGAAACCGGATGAAAGCATGACCTGAAGCATATAAAAGCCGCCCGTCATCAAGAGAGTTTAAACTGTTGAAATTAAAACTTCCGTCAAAAACGGCATTTTTCAGATATAAATCGCCCCGGTAGGCGTTCCAATATTCAGAATAATATTGTGCGGTTCCTTCCCAGAACCAGCGGGGAACATCAGCGATTGAGATTATGCCGGTAAAAGGTGACAATTGTCTTCTTACCGCTCTGAAAGTGACATGGTGAACGAGTTCATGGGTCAGAACCTGATGGTACCAGCCAATCGTACCTGTCCAGAACGGAACATACATTGACGACGTTGCATAAATCACAACCGTATTGTCAATTGCAAAACCATTGGTCACATCGGGTGCATCTGTGAGTACAATCCTGCACTTTTCACGTTGGTAATCTGAAAGAGGTACACCAACCATTTTAGAAATCCGGGGAAGAGAGAGTTCGGCAATTTTCAACAGGGAATCTGCAGTTTTTTCCTGTCCTTCAAGATATTCTACCCAGGAGTAAGTTCCTGTAATTTTTTTCCAGTCGCCGGGGTTTGCCAGAGTAACGTTTGAGTAAAGAAAACAAAGTAAAAGGCCGAGAAAGGTTTTCATTTCAATCCGGTTTTAATTTTAAAACAGAAAAATGTTTAATTAATTACAAACACGCAACTTGAATGAGGAATAGGGAAGGAAAGAAGCAGATTTTGACGGGTGAAAAAGGCTGTCAGGTCCGTCTGGAGTGCCGGACCTGACAGATGGTTTTATAACAGAACTGAAAAACCAACAAGCAAACTGCTGTTCTTTATAGTTGTTTCTAAAGTATAGCCTGGAAATGGACCCCATGCTTCTTCTTTTTCTTCATAACTATAAACCTGATATCTGAATTCAGTTCTTAATGCAAGATTTTCAGTCAGATAATATTTTATTCCACCGCCAAAATTATACATGGCAATATCAAATTTTTCAGTATATCTGTTTACAGAAACATTTAAAAACGGAACGGAATTTGAAAGACCAGCCCCACCCGTCACAAATACAAAAATATTTTCTTTGAGAGGTGCATGAAAACTTCCATTCAATGAAAAGGCAAAGGAGGGAGGAGTTTTGTCAGTAAAACCCCAGTTTAGTTCAGGGTCAATTGAAAAATTATCGGTTATAAAATAACCCATGCGCAGGTAAAGGCTTCCAACTGTCATGTCATAAGATTCTGAATTTGGGGTTCCTTTTTCGGTTATTTTTTCATCCCGGCTTGTAACATTCCCCTGTAGTGAAATCTCTTTGCTTCCCTGAACGGGCTGCGCAACAGAAATGAGTGGAAGTAACAATGCAAATACGAATGTTAACAGTACTGACTTCATAATTCCTCGTTGGATTGATTTGTTTTTTGTTTCCGGATTTTACTCAGTATCACTTTCCTGATTAAACGAAGATAATAATAACGAATGATAAATCAATATTAATCGAACACGTTGTTTTTCCTTAATCAATTTCTAACCCGGCTTTAAGGAATTAATGTTGACTGTAAACTGTTTGTATACTAACTTTACATAGACAAAATCTAAATTAATATGAACTCAATTTCAAAAAAATATCTTGGCGAAGCCAGTGAAATCCTCCGGATTTTTCTTAAAAACCGGAGTTACCGCAATACGCCCGAGCGTTATGCTGTTCTTGAAGAATTGTATTCTTCAGAGGGACATTACAATGCTGATGAGATTTATTTACGGATGAAAAACAACGGGTCACAGATTAGCCGGGCCACTGTTTACAACACACTTGAAATTCTGGTCGAATGTAACCTGGTTGACTGCCATCAGTTTGGTCAGAATCACATGCATTATGAGCGTGCATTTGGGTACAAACATCATGATCACCTGATTTGCACGACCTGCGGTAAGATTATTGAATTCAGTATGCCAGAAATTGAAATGCTTCAGGATGAAATGTGCAGCCGGCTTTCTTTTAAAGCTGATCGCCATTCCCTTCAGATTTTCGGGAAATGCTCTGACTGTTCATCCAAAGAATAGAATCTGTGGTTTAGAATTAATTCTGACTTCTTTCTTCTAACTTTAACATTTATAATTCGTATTTAAAACATGGGTACTCGCAGTTTAGATCAGCTTATCATAGGTGAATCAGCCATCATTCATTCTCTTGATCCTGAAAGTTCATCAGCTCTGAAACTGATGGATCTCGGATTTACACCCGGTCAGGAAGTCACCGTGTTAAGCAAAGCACTTCTCCAGGATCCGATTGCCATCTCCCTGAGGGGGACGATTATTGCAATTCGCCGGCGGGAAGCATCATGTATAAGGATCTGATCGAAACTGACCACCACATCCGGAAGGATGAACTGGTTGTAATGCTGGTCGGTCAGCCCAACACCGGTAAAACCACCATTTTTAATGCCCTTACTCATTCCCATTTTTCAACTGTTAACTATCCGGGTTCAACTGTTGATTATTCAGTTGGTGAACTTCGTGTTTCTGCCGGATTCAAAGCTCAGATTGTTGATACTCCCGGGATTCTAAGTCTTACCCCCCATTCTCCGGATGAAGAAGTTTCTGTTTCTTCCCTTTTCCATCATCCTGAATATGGCGTACCTGATGTTGTGGTCATAATGGCTGATGCTACTCAGCTCAGCAGGCAAATTTATCTGGCCCGTCAGGTTCGAGCTGCTGGTTTCCGTTGTGTAATGGCCGTAACCATGACTGATCTGCTTGAAAAACGGGGAATGAAACTCGATTCAGGTAAATTAAGTATTCTTGCCGGAATGCCAGCAATTCCTGTTCACGGCATCAGAAAGCAGGGTTTGCAAGAACTCGCTGAAGCGATTTTTAAAATTTACAGTTCAACTCCGAACCCGGTGATTATACGGCCTGATGCAGGAACAATTGAAACGGTCGCAGAACAATACCGGGTTGCCGGCGAAATTGAACGGTCAGTCATTATTCCTTCCGGGAAGCAAACTCTGGAAGAAGCCCTCCGCACAGTAACTCCACATCCTGATGAAACCACATTGAAACTGGATAAACTTTTACTCCATCCTGTTTGGGGTTTGGTGATGTTTCTTGTGATCATGTCCGGTTTTTTTACGGCGATTTTCTGGCTTGCTGCTCCGCTGATGGATGTCGTTGATCTGGGTTTTTCTGCTCTTGGAACCTGGGCCGGGTCAACTTTAGGTACAGGATGGTTTTCAGATTTTATTTCTGGCGGATTGATTACCGGCTTTGGTGCTGTTATGGTTTTTGTTCCGCAGATCATGATTTTATTTCTGCTCATGACGATTCTTGAAGATTCAGGTTACCTGGCCCGGGCTGCTATGCTGGTTGATAAACCTCTTGCCGCTATCGGTCTAAATGGCCGGTCATTTGTACCGCTTCTGTCCGGATTTGCCTGTGCAATCCCGGCAATCATGGCTGCCAGAACGATCCCGAATACCCGTGAACGTATGCTTACCATCCTGATCATCCCGCTGATGAGTTGTTCTGCCCGCCTCCCGGTTTATGCACTCCTGCTTGCCTTTTTAATTCCTGCAGACAAACCCTGGCTTGGCGGACTTGTCCTGACCGGACTTTATCTCGCAGGTTTGATTTCTGGTGCAATTGTTTCTGCTCTTATCAGTAAATGGACGAAACAGAATGAAGAGTCTTCTTTTATTCTTGAACTTCCGGCTTACCGGTTTCCTCAGATCAGCATCATTTTTAAAAATACACTTTATAAGTCATGGTTGTACCTCAGAAAAGCCGGAGCAACCATTCTGGTTATTTCTATTCTTATCTGGGGATTAACTTATTTCCCGATTCCTGAACATCACGATGCATCATCCCCATCAGGTCATCTTCAGGACTCTTATGCAGCTCAGTTGGGAAAAGTTCTTGAACCGGTTATGCAGCCAATGGGATTTGACTGGCGAGTTGGGGTTTCTCTGATTACGGCCTTTGCCGCACGTGAAGTTTTTGTTTCGTCTCTTGCGCTTACCCTGAACGTCACCGGTGATGAAGAAACACTTCAGGGATCAATACTTTCCGCAATGGAAACATCGGTGAATGAAAAAACCGGGTTGCCTCTTTTTACCACAGCAACTATTCTAGGCCTGCTTTTTTACTTTATAATTGCCATGCAATGTATCTCAACACTTGCCATTGCCAGAAAAGAAACAAATGGCTGGAAAATCCCCCTTTTGCAACTGGGAGTTTATACTCTCGTTGCCTACATCGGTGCAGTTGCCATTGTGCAGGGATTAAGACTCATGGGGATTGCTTAGGAAAAAACTCATTTCTTTTATTTTCCAGACTTCTTTTCCGCCCGCTTCCGCTCATCAAACTCCGTCCAGACAAAGAAAAGGGCGATTTCTCTGTATTTGCCCCAGGTTTTCAAGATTTCAGCATAGTCCTCATCTGAAAATGGTGGTACGTCGTAAACAGATGCAAGTACCTTTCTGAAACTCCCATCAAGGGGCACAATAGCTTCCATTCTGCCAAATCCGAACGGAACTGCAAATGCAGACGTATATGCCCCGATTCCCTTGATTGATTTAAGGTTGGCAATTAATTCTTCGTCTGAAAGTGACTTCCAGTCATTGAAATTCAGTTCCTTTTTTGCCAGACGTGATGAAAGACCACTCAGATAGTCAATTTTTTGACGGCTGAGAGAGAGTTCCTTCAATTCGGCTGGTGTGGCCTTGGCAAATTCATCCGGGCGTGGAAAACAGAGAAAATCCATATTTTGCCACTCAATTCGAGACCCGTATTTTTCCATCAGGTTTTCAATTGTTCTTTTTGCAAGCCGGTCACTCACCTGGCTCGAAATTATACTGAAAGCTATACATTCCCACGGTGACGGAAATATAACAGGATGGAACCCTTTTCGCTTTTCCAGCAAATGTTGCAGTTTCACGTCTGCCACATCAGAAAGAACCCGCCTCAAGTCGTAACCAATTGAAAACTGACGATTTACGACGGTTTCAACTTCCCTGATCTGAAGGTCGGTGAGTTGATCTGGCAGGTCTAGCTGCAACTCGGGTTCTTCAATATTTCCGTTCCAGGTTAGAGCAAATGCAGTCGAAAACGTATCGAGTGATAAAGACTGGAAATAGGTTTCCCCGGTCCAGGCATGAAAATAGGTTCGTGGCCATGATTCAACCTGGCTGATCGAATGGCGAAAATCAAATGGGGGAGTAGGTCTTAATGTGAGTGATTTCATAGTCAGAATTTTTGGTTAAAGTTAAAAATCAGGTTCTGAAAGGCAAATCGCAATTTTTTCGTTTTTTCACTTACCACATATAACTTATCACCTGTCACTTACTTCGTATCTTTGGCAAAAGAAAAGGAAAAGTTATGTCACCCTCTGAACGTGTTGAACACCTAACCGGCGCCTTCCGGAAAAAATTTCCCAATCCACAAACCGAATTGGAATTTAATACGCCATTTCAGCTTTTAATTTCTACGTTAATGGCTGCACAGGCTACTGATAAACAAGTTAACATTATCACCAGAGTATTATATGAGGTGGCACCTACACCCGAAAAAATGCTGAGTTTGGGTGAAGAGGGAGTTGCAGGTTACATCCGGTCAATAAACTATTATAAAACAAAGGCCAAACATATTATTGAAACCAGCCGGATTTTGTTGGAAAGATTCGGTGGTGAGGTGCCTTTTTCACTTGAAGATCTGCAGAGTTTACCGGGTGTCGGAAGAAAAACAGCTTCAGTCGTCCAGATTTGTGCGTTCGGAATTCCTGCTTTCCCGGTTGATACGCATGTTTTCAGGGTTTCAAACCGGTTAGGTATTGCCAAAGCCTCTGATGTAAAAAAGACAGAAGACCAACTCAGAAAACGAATTCCGAAAGAAAACTGGTATTCTTTCCATCATTATCTCATCCTTCATGGCCGTTATACCTGTAAGGCTGCCAATCCGGCTTGTGAAAGCTGTGAGGTTACAGAATGGTGTGTCTTTTTCCAGAAAAAGAAAAATAATGCAGATTGATAGGTCCTGTTTTGGGTGAATAGATTACCCGGCTGGTGTTGTTTGAATGAGCCCCGATAAATTGATTTTAAAATCTCCTGTTCGTACCTTAACACTTCTTTTTGCCCTAAGACAAACCCCTGAGAGTTTTGTGAAAACGTTATTATTTTCTTTCTTTACGCTGTCTTTTTTTACTGTTCTGATTGCCCAGCCAGTTCCAACAATGGTTCCTGACCAGTATTCAGTTTTTAAATCTTCTACCCGGAAGTTGATTCCGCTTGAAGGTGATTGGGTTCGTATCAGAGATGGCGAAATGCCTGAAATTCAGAAAGTGCCTTATTCAAGTGCTGAACCTGAAGTCAGGGTTCTGGAGAAATCAATCCGGTTTGGAAATATTCAGGGCAAATCAGTTAGTATAGTTTCTAACGGAATCAATCATCTGGTTTCACTTTATTTGAATGATCAGATGGTTGGTATGCACCAGGGTGGGTATTTGTCTCTCAGGCAATCTATCGGTGCAGAATTTTTAAAGCCAAATTCTGAAACAAAAATCAGAATGGTTGTTGATGGACAGCTTGGTTATAACAACACACTTCCCCTTGTCGAACATCCCGGTGATCCGCAACAAACCGGCGGAGTTTTATTTCCACCCTTTATTCAAATTGCTCCGGTTGTTTCGGTTGATCATGCAACTCTGAATTATAAACTGAAGGATGGTGACCTTGTTCTGTCACCCAAAATCTGGATCAAAACTGCCCGGTTTATTAAAGGTGAAATCCCTTCTTCATTCGGAAAAACAGGAACGATTTCTCTTTCTCTCACTGTAACTGACCCTGCAATACCCGAACTTCCTGTTCTCAGTTTTTCTCAGGACGTTATTGTTACCCCTGAGCGGGTTTCAGAAGTCTTACTTCCTGCCGGAACCGGGAAAATTGTTCCCTGGTCAGTTTCTGACCCTAAATCGTACCTGGTTGCTGTCCGTATTTATTCAGAAGGCAACCTTATTGATGAAATTTCGTTCTCAACCGGTTTTCGATCTCTTGTGCTCCAGGGAAATCAAATGATTCTGAACGGTGAAGTGAAGCCGGTTCGGGGCATTGTGTATCTCGAGAATTATTCTGAAACCCAATTGAGTAAACGCAGATTGCAATTGCTAAGAGACCTGCGGATAATGAAAACCTCAGGTGTCAATGCTATTCGCTTCTGGGGATACCCACCATCTCCGATTGCTTTGAATCTGTGTGACAGCCTTGGGTTGCTTGCCTTTGTTGAAATTCCGGCGATCAATATTCCCAATGAAATTCTTTCTTCAGGTAATTATACGAAACTGATGGAAAACCAGCTTCGTGACCTTCTTCACCGAAGTTCAAGTCATCCCTCATTTGCCGCAATTGGCCTTGGTGGTAATTTCACAACCCATCATGATGTTTCCATTCTGAACGGACTTGTAAAATCAGTAAAAAGCATTGAGCCAGACCGGATTGTTTATGGCGTTACCCGTGATATTGAATTTGCCCTTCAGCCAGGTTCATTTGATATGATTGGCTTTGATATGAACGGAAAAACCCTTGAGGAATTTGAGACTGTGTCAGGGCGGTTTTCAGAATTCAAGAATCCGTTTATTGCTTCCTTTGGTATTGAAGTCAATCCGGGAAATGTAAATGGCTATGATGATCCGTTCAGTTTGCAGGCCCAGGCAAAGTATTTTATGGATCGGGTAAAGCTTGTCGAAAATAGTTTGTTCGTAGGTGGTTTTGCATTTTCTTTCCGTGATTTTCGTACCGGTTCACCAAGGCTAAATGCCGGCGGAATTGATCCGAATGTCGTGTCAACCGGGCTGGTAAATTCGAACAGCACATCCCGACCAGCTATGGAAATGCTTAAAAAATTGTACACCGATGAAGCTGTTTTCAATCCGCCGGTTGGGAAATACCGGACGGAAATTGAAGTCATTTTCCCGATTATTGGGGTTGGCATAATCTTTTTCTTCGCTTTCTTTTACAGTTCAAGCCCCAGGTTTCGTGATAATCTGTCAAGAAGCTTCAGCAGGTCATTCAGTTTTTTCTCTGACGTTCGTGATGGCCGGATCATGGTTGGACTTCAGTCAACCGGGCTGCTTTTTCTTATTGTGGTCACTTTCTCAACATTTTTTCTGAGTCTGGTCTATTCTTACCGGTTTTCGCATTCTTTCGACTATCTCTTAAGTATTGGGATTCCGTTCAATGCTCTCAGGGAAATGATTATCTGGTGGGCATGGAATCCGATAGCGGGTATTCCGATTCTTTCCGGATTGATTTTATTGATATTGGTTATTCTGATCTCAATGGCTTTAATTCTTGGTTGGATGTTCCGCATCCGCATTAGTTTTTCCCAGATTCTGATTTCTCTGGCATGGTCAATTGCACCTGCTTTGATTCTCATTTTTCCTGCCATGGTAAATGAACAGCTTGTTGCAAGATTTGGTGACTGGACGGTAACGCTGGTTATTCTTATGGCCTTTTTTATGTTTTATCTGTTTCTCAGGGTTCTGAAAGGACTTCGGATCATTTTGGTTGCCAGCCCTGCCAAGCTCTATTCATTTGCTTTCTCAGGTTTATTTATTCTGTTGCTTGCCACCTGGATTCATTTTCAATACCACTACGATTTTACCAGCTATTTATCCTGGTGGCTGTCTCAGAAAGGCTGGTAATTTTTATTTATGTATTTAAGCAAACTCGAAGTTCACGGTTTTAAAAGTTTTGCACAGAAAACGCTGGTAAAGTTTGATTCCGGAATCACGGCAATTGTGGGCCCGAACGGTTGCGGAAAAACCAACGTTGCTGATGCAATCCGTTGGGTTCTGGGTGAGCAAAAAGCCTCCACTCTTCGCTCCGATAAAATGGAGAACGTTATTTTCAACGGAACCCGAGCCAGAAAACCGCTCGGAATGGCGGAAGTTTCTCTCACGATTGAAAATACAAAAAATATCCTCCCGACTGAATATACTGATGTTACCATTACACGCCGTCTTTACAGGTCGGGTGAATCTGAATATCTTCTGAATAAAATTCCCTGCCGTCTTAAAGATATTGTTGACCTTTTCATGGATACTGGAATGGGCCCCGATGCCTATTCAGTTATCGAACTGAAAATGATTGAAGATATTTTGTCAGAAAGGTATGACGACCGTCGCAAACTGTTTGAAGAAGCAGCCGGTGTCACCAAGTACAAGGCCAGAAGGAAGCAATCACAACGTAAGCTTGAGCAAACCAGGCATGATCTTGAGCGCATCAATGACATTATTCTTGAAGTTGGTAAAACCGTAGGCTCACTTGAACGCCAGGCAAAAAAGGCAGAGCTCTATGAAGTTTACCGGGCGGAACTTCAGAAAATGGATCTGGAATATGCCGAACGTGAATATGCACAGATGAACAGCCGTTTGGTTCCGCTTAAACAGCAGCTTGATCAGATTTCAGATGAAATTATTGCCCTGATTACAGAAATTGATACACAGGATGCTTCCGTTCAGCGGATGAAATCTGATGAACTTGAAATGGCTCAGAATTTATCAGTCAAGCAAAAGGAACTGAACCAGGCTGATGAAGAAATCAATAAAACTGAATCCACAATTTCAGTCAACAGAACCCGTAAAATCGGAATTGAAGCAAATATTCAGCGGTTTGGCCAGGAAAAAATAGAAACCTGCGATCGTATTGCCTCACTTGCTGCTGAAATTAAACGGGTCGAAGAAAAGATAGCAAACTGGAAAAGTTTGTCTGATTCTGCAGAAACTGCCTACACTTTGGTTCAGGAAACGAATAAATCATTTGAAACCCTCCTCGCTGAAAAAAGGAAAGAAGCAGGTGATTTCAATTCCCGCCTGCAAGCCCTGAACCGAGAAATGACACTTCGTCAAACCGATCAGGAAAAGGCGAGGGCAAGAAAAGATTCAACCTTAAACCGGATCGAATCCATCAGAAAAAGTCTTGAAACTCAGGGTGAAGTCCTCGATGAACAGACTTCAGAACTTGATGAGATCCGTTACCAGTTAAAGAAAAGCCAGCAGGCACTGGCTGATGCTGAAATTCTGGTGAAAGAACATGCTGAAAAACTTCAGCAGCTCCGCACTCTGGCAGACGATCTGAGAAGTGAATCATCGGCTATTGATGTTGAAATTCAGGCAAAACGACACCGCCTTTCTTTCCAGAAATCCATTTTTGAAAGCTATGAAGGTATTCCCGAAGGTGCCAGATTCCTTCTTAAATCAGGGACCCTCAAATCAAAATCAACTTTTTCTGATGTCATTAAACTTAAAGATGAAAGCTGGCTTCCGGTTGTGACCAAATGGCTGGGTGACCGGTCTGGTTTGCTCATTGCTGATAACGAACAGGATGCAATTTCTCACCTGAATGCTCTCAGGAAAGATAAAAAAGGCCTTGCCGGATTTTTTCTCCTGAATAAGGTCAAAAAAGAAAAACTGACTGTTCAGGCAGAAATTCCGGGTGCAGTTCTGCTTTCCGGTCAGGTTCAAACGAATTCTGAGTTTAAACCTCTTGCTGATTTGGTTTTCTGGGGTGTTTACGGAAATGAATCTGCTGAAGAGGCATCCAGACTTAGTGAAGCCTATCCGGGTTTTACATTCCTCACAAAAGACGGCGTTGTATTTTCTGATAAAATCATGGTCAGGGGCGGGGAATCGGCCAATGAGAAACAAAGCCGTATTGGCGTTTCCGAAAAAATTGCCGAACTCGAATCAGAAATTCAGGGTCTTCTGATAAAAAAAACTGAAAAGGAAAATCAGTCCCAAACTGCCAGACAGCAATTTGAAGACCTTAAAAAAAATAATCCGGAAGAAAATCTGATCAGGCTTCGACGTGAAACCCTCGATTTCGAAAGAAAATCTGCCCAGATTGATGCTTCCATTCAAGCAGGCAATAAACGTATTGAATCTGAAGAATCTGAAATTACCAGATTGTCAGATGAGGTAAAATCGCTGGACGAACATCTCGAAGAACTTCTTCCTGAAATTGACGAGTTTGCCTATGAAATCAAGAAGCTTCAGAAAACTCATAGTGAACTGACTGAAGGCTTAACTGCACTTGAATCTGAATGGATGCAGCATTCCCGTTCTGCCCAGGAAGCCCGGGCAAAAATGGTTGATTATCAGGGTCAGCTTCAAAACTCGGCCAATGAACGAAACCGGTTGTTGCAGCAAAATGAAGAGCTCAATACTCTCATTTCACGCCGGGAACAGGAAATAGAATCTGGCCGGCAGGAAATTCTGAAGATTGATGAAGAAGTTCGTATAGCAGAATCCCTTCTGATACAATCAATGGTGCATCGTAAAGATTTGCAGGGTGTCATTGAGCAGGCCGAAATCCTGGTTTCTCAGAAAAGAGGAGAGGTTAACCGCATCGAAACAACTTTGCGTGACATCCGGAAGAAAAAAGACGATTCAGTTGAGCTTGGGCATGATCTCGATAAAAAACTTCAGGATTTAACTATTCGCATTGAAACCCTTCAAACCCGCATTCGGGATGAATATGCAGTTGAAATGGAACTTAAATCGTTCACTGATGAAGGGGAGTTTGATCTCGCCCGCCTTGGCGAAGAAGCCCGCAGGTACAAAGAAAGAATAAAAAACCTGGGACAGGTTAATACCGGGGCTCTGCAGGAGTATACTGAGCAAAAAGAACGATATGAGTTTATGATGACTCAGCGTGATGATCTTACCAAAGCTGAAGCTGACCTTCAGCAGATCATTGAAGAAATCAATCAGACAGCCCAGCAGCAGTTTCAGACTGTTTTTGCCCAGATCAGAGAAAATTTTTCATCTACCTTTTCAACTTTGTTTGAACCGGGCGATGAAGCTGACCTTATTCTTGAAGATACGCCAGACGCACTGGAAGCAAAAATTGAGATTATTGCAAAACCCCGTGGTAAACGTCCGCAATCAATTTCTCTTCTTTCGGGCGGTGAAAAAACCCTGACCGCAATCGCCCTTCTGTTTGCCATTTATCTGGTAAAGCCTTCACCCTTCTGCATTCTTGATGAAGTTGATGCTCCGCTTGATGACGCCAATATTGACCGGTTTTCAAAAATCATCAAACGTTTCAGCACCGATACCCAGTTTATTATTATCACCCATAATAAACGTACCATGGAAGTTGCCCAGATGATGTATGGTGTAACGATGGAAGAAAAGGGTGTTTCCAAGCTGGTTTCTGTGAAATTTAATGATGAAATCCAGGTCTGATGGCCATCCATTCTGAAAAAAAAACCATCATGGTTCTTGCCGGTGAACCTTCCGGTGAAAAACATGTCTCTTTCGTGATCAGAGAAATTAAAAACCAGTATCCTGACTGGCAATTTTATGGCATGGGTGGCGATCTGATGAAAAAGGAAGGATGTGAACTTCTTTTTCATGTCAACCAGACTTCCTTTATGGGTTTTGCTGAAGTGGTGAAACACCTTCCCATTATCCTCGACATGAAAAAAACGCTGGTCGGAACTTTAGATTCCCGTAAACCTGATCTTGTTCTGCTTGTAGATTATCCCGGATTCAATCTTCGTTTTGCTGAAGAGGCCCATAAACGTGGAATTCCTGTTTTTTATTTTATTTCCCCTCAGATTTGGGCTTGGGGAAAAGGGCGGCTGAAAGATATTCAACGGCTCATCACCCGGATGCTGGTAATTCTTCCTTTTGAAAAGCAATTATATGACAAGGCTGGGGTGGAGTGTGAGTTTGTCGGGCATCCGCTGACTGAACAAATTTCCCTTTCAATGAGTAAAGCTGAATTTTTCAGGATTCACAACCTGGATGACTCCATTCCTTTGGTCTCTCTGCTCCCCGGTAGCAGAGTGCAGGAAATCAAATCGTTACTGCCACTCATGATTGATGCAGTTGAACCGTTGCGGAGAGATGGGAAAATTCAGGCAGTTATCGCAGGTGTTAAGTTTGTTGATAACAGATTATATGATTTGGCTGCTTCAGCGGGAATTCCTGTTATTTTTGATGAAACCCATCTGGTGATGTCGTATGCTCAGCAGGCAGTCGTTGCCTCTGGTACGGCAACCCTTGAAACATCCCTGTGCGGAACTCCGCTTACTGTTGTCTACAAAACTTCCTGGCCCACCTATTTCATTGGTCGTTATCTCGTTAACCTCAAATGGATTTCTCTGGTCAACATCATTTCTGATGAAGAAGTTGTACCAGAACTGATTCAACATGATGCCACTCCTGAATCGGTAAGAAAATCAATCTTAAGGTTTATGGATCCGGAAATTCGGATAGCAGCACTTCAGAAAATTGCCAGATTGCGTAATTTGCTGAGTGAAAAATCAGCCAGTAAATCTGCCGCCGGGTCTGTTATTTCTTTCCTGATGTCAAAATCATGACACCTTTCGGAACCGTTTGGAAAATCCTTTTCCTTCCGCTCACCTTTTTATACGGGTTAATTTCCTTCACCCGAAATCTCCTTTTTGACTCTGGAATTTTAAAACCCAAACGGGTTTCAGTTCCTGTTATTTCAATTGGTAATCTTACTGCGGGCGGAACGGGTAAAACTCCCATTACTGCATTCATTGCTCAAATATTATCTGAAGCTGGAAAAAAGGTCGGAATTGTTTCCCGTGGGTACGGTCGAAACTCAAAAGGTACCATCTGGGTTTGCAGAGAAGGTGTTTTGCTGGTTTCGTCTGACGAAGGTGGCGATGAACCTGTTGAGCTTGCAATGCGGGTTCCCGGTATATCAATTGTTGTAGGTGAATCCCGGTTTTTGGCCGCTGAAGAATTACTCCGTTCAGTTAATGCCGATGTGATTCTTGTGGATGATGGGTTTCAGCATCGTCAGTTTCATCGTGATATTGATATTTTGGTTCAGGATTTACCCTCTTGGCTCAAAAACCGTTTTCAGCTACCTTCCGGCCGTTTCAGGGAATCCTGGAAAAATGCAAAATCAGCAGATGCACTGATTTGGACAAAAGGGGCAAAAACCCAGCAAATCGAGGCTGAAAAATTGGGAAGTGGTTACCTTCCGGAACATACCTATTTTGCTGAACGCCAGAAAACGATACCTGTGCCGTTTGGAAATTCTTTTCCTGATGGCTGTGAAGGGAAGACGTTTTTTGCCTTTTGCGGAATCGGGCTGCCAGAACATTTTATTTCGGAAGCAGTAAATGCGGGGGTGGTTGTATCGGGTTCATTTTTCTTCCCGGACCATCACATTTTTTCAGAAGCTGATTTATCTGACCTTTGCCACAGGTTAGCAGATTCAGGTGCTGATGGATTTCTAACCACACTGAAAGATGTTTGCCGCCTCAGAGCCTCACAGGCAGGGAAACGGTTTCTTGAGGAAAACAAGGTAGCTGTTTTACCTTATAATCTGGTACCTGATGAGGCAGGGGCTTTTAACTCATGGCTGCTTAATGCACTCGAAAAACTTGAATTTCCCAAATAAAAAGAATCCAGTAAAAAATCAATACCAAATATTGAGAAACCATATTAAATTTTGTATTTTTAACGATCAGCGGATTTAAAAGTGACGTCTGTCATTCTTTTTCTGCTGAAAGTTACCCGGTTGTCTCTTTCGGTTTTTCCGGAAGTCATCTTTTAGAGGTTTAAATGAAATTATCTGATTTTAAATTTAATCTGCCCAAAGAACAAATCGCAGAATTCCCGCTTGAAAAAAGAGATGAAGCCAAAATGATGGTGCTGAACAGGGAAAAGCACTCCATCGAAAATAAAATTTTTAAAGACATAACCGGGTATTTCAAATCGGGTGATGTGCTCGTTCTTAATGATACCAAAGTTTTCCCGGCCCGTCTGTACGGTTACAAAGAAAAAACCGATGCCCAGATTGAAGTTTTCCTCCTGAGAGAACTCGATCATAAAAATAAACTTTGGGATGTCGTTGTTGATCCGGCAAGAAAAGTACGTATTGGCAATAAAATTTATTTCCCTGAAAATCTTGTTGCCGAAGTTATTGACAACACAACCTCCCGTGGCCGTACAATCCGCTTTCTTCATGAAGGGGATGATATATTTGATATCATCATGCGGATCGGTCATACCCCGCTGCCTCCTTACATCAAACGTGAAGCCGTTGCAGCTGATAAAGAAGATTACCAAACTGTTTTTGCAAAAAATGTAGGCGCAGTTGCAGCCCCTACTGCCGGACTTCATTTTACTCCCGAAATTCTTGAGGCACTCAAAGCCAAGGGTGTTCACATCGTTTATTTAACTTTGCATATCGGACTCGGAACTTTCCGTCCGGTTGAAGTTGAAGATCTTACCAAGCACCGCATGGATTCTGAGTATTACAAAATTCCAGAAGAAACCGCGATTGCTGTAAATAAAGCTGTTGAAGCCGGTAAAAAAATTGTTGCCTGCGGAACAACTGCAGTACGGTGTCTTGAATCAAGTGTCACCGCCGATAAAAAACTCAAGCCCAGTGAAGGTTGGACTGATAAATTCATTTTCCCTCCCTACGAATTTAAAATTGTTGACCATCTTATCACCAATTTCCACATGCCTGAGAGTACTCTTGTCATGTTGACAGCTGCTTTCGCCGAACCGGAATTTACCACCAAGGCTTACAAAAAAGCCATTAAGGATAATTACCGGTTTCTTAGTTATGGCGACTGTATGCTCATCCTTTAAAACTACCATCCTTTGGTTGATTTAATTGTTGTCATCGTCGCTGGCGGTGCAGGAAAAAGGTTGGGGTCTGACACGCCTAAGCAATATCTGTCAATCGGATCCTGTTCGGTCATTGAGCAAACAATACGAATGTTCGTGGCCTCGGGTGTAGTGGGTAGGTATATCCTTGTTGTTCACCCCGATTATCAATCCTTTGTTTCCCGGTTGGTTGTTTCTTCTTTTCCTGAGTTAATGTTTGATATTGTTGATTCTGGTCAGGAGCGGCAGCATTCCGTTGCAAACGGATTGGAAAAAGCACTTACCTTTTCAGGAAATATCCTGATTCATGATGCCGCAAGACCTTTTATTCAGCCTGAAACCATCCGAAACTGTGCTTCGTCCTTAAACCTGAGCCCTGCGGTTGTTGTTGGTATTAAAGCCAAAGACACTGTAAAGCGGATAACGCAAGCCGGGTATGTCGATCAGACACTGAATAGAAGTGAATTGTTTCTTGCCCAGACTCCTCAGGGTTTTAATCATGAAACAGCAGAAAAAGTGCTTCTTAAAATCCGGTCATCAGATGGAATTGGTACAGATGATGTGTATTTTGCTGAAAAACTCGGAGTGCCGGTTAGAATCATTGAGGGCAGTGCTCTTAATTTTAAAATCACGACACCTGAAGATCTTTCCCTCGCAAAAGTGATTATGGAGAATTATGGATCTGTCTTCGCTTAGAACTGGTATCGGCTATGATGTACACCGCTTGGTTCCTGACCGCAATCTGATTATAGGTGGTGTGAAAATCGATTTCCATCTTGGCCTGCTCGGTCATTCTGATGCTGATGTTTTACTTCATGCAATTATCGACTCTCTTCTTGGTGCATCCAATTTGGGTGATATTGGGAAGTTGTTCTCAGATAATGACCCGAAATGGAAAGATATTTCATCACTTTTGCTTCTATCCCACGTCGGCCGCATGTTGATAGAAAAAAAAGTGCAGATTATTAATATTGATGCAGTTGTGATTTGTGACCGACCCAAACTGCTACCCTATGTTCCGCAGATGAAGCTTCATATTGCCTCTTCACTCGATATTCCGGTTGATCGTATCAGCATTAAAGGAAAAACAAGCGAGAAGCTCGGTTTTGTTGGCGCTGAAGAGGGTATTGAGTCATATTCAACCTGCCTGATTGCATTTTTGCCATGATTGAATTTTTTAATGACCTTATCAGCCAGTTGTCTGAATTAAAAGACACCTATATTTATCTCACCATTTTGGTTGTTGCCTACCTTGAAAATGTTTTCCCGCCAATTCCCGGTGATCTGATGGTTATTTTTGCCGGATACTTGATCAGTATTGGCGTAATATCCTTTCCTGAAGCCTTATTTTTCTCCACTGTCGGATCGTTTCTTGGCTTTATTCACCTCTATGGTATTGGCCGGTGGCTGGGTGATTCTATTATGTCTGAAAAGAAATTGTTATTTCTTCCGAAAGAAAAAATCAGAGATGTAAATAAGCAATTCCTTCGTTTCGGATACTGGCTTATTATTTTTAACCGGTTTTTAGCAGGAACCCGGGCTGTTATTTCTCTTTTTGCCGGAATCGGAAATTTGTATTTCTGGAAAACTTCTGCTGCTGCTTTGTTTTCAGCTTTGGCCTGGAATGCCCTTTTATTGTTCCTCGGTAAAATTCTGGGGAATAGTTGGCGTGATGTTTTAGGGTATCTTCAATCTTATTCAATCATCGTAACCTCGCTCATTGCCCTTCTGATCATCATTTTCGCAATCCGCTGGTATGTGAAGAAGAAAAATCTTCAAAAAAATCTATAACATACTTGATTTAACAGATTTTCATTCCTAAATTTGCAGTCCGTTTATTTAAAGCGGCAACGGGATAATGCTGGCATAGCTCAATTGGTAGAGCAACTGATTTGTAATCAGTAGGTTGCGGGTTCGAGTCCCATTGCCAGCTCTGGATGACATAAAAAAGGCGCAGGTGGCCGAGTGGTTAATGGCAGCAGACTGTAAATCTGCCCACGCAAGTGTACGGAGGTTCGAACCCTTCCCTGCGCACGTCTTTTTTACGCGGGAGTAACTCAGTGGTAGAGTCACAGCCTTCCAAGCTGTTGGTCGCGGGTTCGAGTCCCGTCTCCCGCTCTCATGATATTTTTTGTAAATAGTGTTTTTAATCGGTTTATCTTACCGAAATCGCATCCAGACAATTTAATTCGCATATCGCTTGCGTAGCTCAGTTGGTAGAGCACGTCCTTGGTAAGGACGAGGTCACCGGTTCAATCCCGGTCGCAAGCTCTTTCAAAAATCAACCAGCACTCTTACCTTCTTTATAGCAAAAGGAGACCATCTCATGGCAAAAGAAAAATTCGACCGTAGTAAACCACACGTCAATATTGGCACCATCGGCCACGTGGATCACGGCAAGACAACCTTAACTGCTGCAATTACCACTGTTCTTGCAAAAGACGGTCTAGCAG
>JAIUNL010000027.1 GCA_020161835.1 Bacteroidota bacterium
CTCCCTTCTTCAGACGGGCTGCTGCTGTCTTCTTAAATGCTTCAAAATCAAACGGTTGCTTTTCCATGTGTTGTTGTCCTTTCTTTTTACGAAGTTCGGACTTTGACACACTTTATTGAACACTCTCAAATTTTTATTATCGAAGGCGGCAATTCTTAAAACAACAGCCAAATTCAAACCATCATTTAAAAAATTTTCCTTTCTCTTCTTTTCAATCTGTTCATTCCTTCCAAAAAATATTGTCCCCCTTCCTTCTCCAACAATTTCTTTTCATTTTTCATTAGTGTTTATCATTTTCAATTCTCAAACCGTGGGTCCTTTAAATGCATAAATTCTTAACAACTCTGCTATTGCCTATTTGCTTCATTTTGGCATGCAATCCCATCTTCAATTCTAAGAAACCAAATTTAATTGAAAGGCTACTTAAAATTGAACAGGCTGACACTACTTCCGGGGTTTCCAGCTGTCATTATTGGATTGGTGCGAAAGACTCATTGGATAGCTTATATTTTTTAATTTTACCAAAAAACGAAGGAAACAAAAAGGTCTATCAGTTTATTAAGGGTTATGTAAATAAAAAAATACAATTAAATTTTGGGTTAAGAAGGCTTGGAAAAAAAGACCAATTCTGCAATAATTCAAGAGGCGGGAATACTGGTATTATTATTGACGGATGGGGGCTCATCTATTCGGGTGATTCCCTTGAAATGAAAGAAATCAGGGAAACCAGAAATATTTTTATGATTGTTACCTGTGGTCAATAACGGATGACGATTTAAAATTTTGGTGATTCCTGTTTATCCGCCGAAGTAGTACTCCAACTCCTCAATTTTTACGATTTCCCCATCTTCCGTCAAAACCATTCCCCTTCTTCCCAAAAATGACGATCTTTGTAAACGCAGTTCCGATTCTGGTTCTGGATGAAAAAAGAAATTGAGTTGTCATGTCATTACCCCGTGTTATCCTTCATAAGGGCAAAGAAAAAAAAGCCCGGAATACTTACCCGTTTGTCTTCAAAGATGAAATCGGTGGCTGGGAACCCAGACCTCAGCCCGGTGATTGGGTTGAAGTTCTTGATTTTGAAGGGAAACTGATCGGCGTCGGGTATGCAAATCCGAAATGCAGTCTGGCCATCAGAATGATGGAACTGAATGTTTCAGAACCTTCACCAGATCTTTGGGAACGGCGGATCAGACAGGCCATTGCAAAGCGAAAACATCTTTTTTCAACCACCAATGCCTGCAGACTTATTCATGCCGAAGGTGACTTTCTTCCCGGACTTATCGTTGATCAGATTGGTGACTATGCCGTTCTCCAAAGCCGGTCAGCCGGTGTGGAAAAAGTAAAAAAAGAACTTGCCTGTTATTTGATGGATATGCTTCCTCTGAAGGGTGTTTATGAACGGTCTGACATGCCTTCCCGGGAAGATGAAGGACTGAAACCCTGGAAAGGACTTCTTGCCGGTGAACTTCCGCCTGCAAGAATTGAAGTCCACGAAAACGGTGTGAAGTTTTGGGCGGATCTGATTGGCGGACACAAAACGGGATATTATGCCGATCAGCGTGATAACCGGAAAAAACTAAGAGACTGGATGCCTGAAGGTGCAAAAGTGCTCGACTTGTTTTGCTACAATGGCGGATTTTCGATGTTTGCCGCTCAGAAAGCAAGTTCAGTTCTTGGCCTTGATCTTGACCCGGAAGCCATCAAATTTGCCGACGAAAATGCCAAACTCAACGGCTATACCAACACGACTTTCCTGGCCGCAGATGTTTTTGCCTGGCTCGAAGATGCCGTAACCAAACCGGAAAAATATGACATGATCATCATTGATCCGCCGGCCATGGCCAAGAAAAAAGAAAAAGCTGACAATGAAAAATGGATGTTCTGGCGGCTGATCAAAGGTGCCCTGCAAATTGCCTCACCCGGTGCCAAAATTGTGGTCTCCAGTTGTGCTTACCACCTGAGTCAGGTTCAATTGTTTGAAGCAGCCCGGTTTGCTGCCGGTGATGTTATTCAGACTTTGAGCATTCACGACATTACCTTCCAGCCGGAAGATCATCCCTGGATTCTTCAGATTCCCGAAAGTCTTTACCTGAAAACCTTCTTCTTTCAGCTCGAAAGTGCTCAATGAATCTGAGTTTTTTTTCTTTTTCGGGTTTCAGAAAGGAACTGTCCGTCCCGGTTTATCTGCTCAGTGAATTTCTGATTTTAGTTTTTATTCTGTCGGGAATCCGGCTTGCCTTTTTCCTATTTCATTCAGAATTCTGGATAGAAATCCCCGCAAGCGACATTCTGACAGCATTTGGTGTCGGACTTTGGTTCGATACAGTTGTTTCCTGCTACCTGCTTGCCATTCCAGCCCTGCTGCTGTTTCTTCCCGGAAAAAGTTTAACCGATTCCTGGCTTTTTTTTGTCAGGGGAATCATTTCCTTTTTATCCCTGCTGATTTTTCTGATGGGCCTGGCTGACATCAAGTATTATGAATTTTTCGGGAATCATCTCGATCATTTTGCCTTTGATTATCTCGATGAACCGGGTGAAGTCATCCCGATGCTCTGGCAGCAATTTCCGGTCATCACCTATTTTGTTTTATTCGCAATTCTTGGGAGCCTATACCTTTTTGTAAGACACCGCTGGCTGAATCTGAAGCCAGCCGTCAAACCAAGAGCCGTTTACAATTTGGGTTCATTTACTGTTTTTCTTCTAACGGTGTTCGTTCTCTTTATTGGTATCCGGGGAAAAGTGACGTCGATTCCCATTCAGTGGGGTGATGCTTATGTCACTGATTATGAATTTTCGAATCAGCTCGGATTGAATCCGGTTTTTACTTTTTTCAACGCCATGCTGGAAGAAAAAGAGTGGAAAACCTATTTCAAAAATCCGGGAGAACTGAACCGGGTTTTAAAATCAAACTTCGTCAGACCGGGTGAAGTGAGTCTTTCGGATGGAAATCCGCTGATCAGAACCGTTACCGGCAGAGGTGAAGTTCAGGGAAAACCCAATCTGGTTTTCATCATTCTGGAAAGCTGGCGGGCAGATATGACCGGCTCCCTGGGCGATTCAACCCGGATGACACCAGCCTTTGACAGTCTGGCTGCAAACGGAATTTTATTTGAACAGTTTTATGCCTCAGGAATCCGGTCAAACCGGGGGATTTTATCTGCAATGGCATCCTTTCCGGGATACCGTGGGGGAAGTCTCATGAAAAAAATCAGCGGACTAACCGAATTTCCTACAGTTGCAACCCTTCTGAAACCGGAAGGTTGGCAGTCTGCGTCGTTTATTTATGGCGGCGATCAGACTTTTGACAATATGAAATCCTTTCTCAGAAACAATGGATTTGATTCCTTTACCGGCGTTGAAGATTTTCCAAAATCAGACTATGGCAGTCATTGGGGAGCATCAGACAGAGCCATGTTCAGCAGAGCTGCCACGGAACTTTTCAAAATGAAAGAACCGTTTATCTCTCTGATTTTTACGCTTTCAACCCACGAACCGTTTACTTACCCGGGTGATCTGGTTGAAAATCCAAAAGTTAACGAATCGCCCAGAAGAAATTTTTACAATCTCATGAGTTACTCTGATGAGGCATTGGGTTCCTTTTTCCGCCAGATTAAAAATGAACCGCTTTACAAAAACACGATTTTCATCATTTGTGCTGATCACACTAAAAAATTTGACGACCCCTCTCTTTCCTCAAAACGATTCCATATTCCTGCACTTATTTATTCTCCCCTTTTAACCCATAGAAAAGGTGAACGGATTAAAACTCCGGCCGGACATGCAGATCTTGTCCCGACTGTTTTGGGTTTACTGCAAGGGAAGTTTACGATTAACAGCTGGGGACGGGATGTCTTATCACTTCGGGAGGAAGAAGGATTTGTGCAATACAATTCCAACGATTACAGCGCCATTGTTTCGGGGAATGAAGTCAGGTTTTTGGCTCTGAAAAATGAGGAAACCTTTTCTACAGACCTCGCCGGAAACCACATTAATCCACAAAATCCTTCGCATTCACTTCGTCTGGATTCACTGAACAAAGCTATAACGCAAGGTAGTTTTGAGTTTTACTATCAGAAGAAGAATGGACTTGGGGGGAGGTAAGGTGTTAGCTATTAGCTGTTGGCTATTAGGAAAAAGGCCTAAAAAGAAACACCCACATCCAGGATGCCTTCATACCGGCCCCGGTCATCCCAGGCACTTTCAAGTCTCAGTGCTTCAATTCCCGGCAAAATCAGATTTAAACCAACCCCAAATCCTGACCGTGATTTCTTTATCGCCAATTCGCTCAGGTTATTCCAGCTGATTCCATTGTTTACAAAAACGGTACCACTGAGTCCGTATTTTAAATTCTTGCCGGCATCACCAAAAAAAGCATCCACATTTTTAAAAGAAAAAAACCGGATATCAGAAATCGGAAAACGAAACTCAAGAGAATTCATTGTGATATTGTTGGATTCGTAAATCTGGTAAAAATAACCTCTTAGGCGGTATTCGTACCCGAAATGACTTTTCTGGAAAACTTCAGGTTCACTGCTGTAAATCTGGTGAACCGATCTCGCCGTTAGTGCAGTTCTTTCGGTGAATTTATAATAAACCCGGTTATCAAGGTTAAACGACACATTGTCTATGTTTTTGCTTCCAATTCCATTTTTCACAACCAAATATTTCAGAAAAACCCCGCTGTGGGCATATTTCTGGTAATCTCTGCTATCAAAACTAAACTCAACAAACGGTGCAGTAAACCAGAATTTTTTCTCACCGGCAGGATTTACATCCAGATCGGAAACCAGATTTATCCGTCTGAGATCGTTGCCAATACCGATATAAAAAAAACGGGTCAGGTACTTTTTAACAAAGAAATTAAAACTGAGATGTTCTTCAGTGAAGTTGTTATAGTAAATACTCCGGTTGGCAATATTGATGCGTGAAATATCTGCTGAAAAATAATGCCGGGAATCCTTTCCGCCAATCCACGGATTTTCATAATACAGCGAAAAACCCGGTGCATAACCCAGCCAGCCAGAAAGGGCAATCAGCTCACCATTTCCCCTGAAATTACGGTCTACAACACCTGCACCATAATTATATTCATCAAAATGACCACCATTAAAACTCAGAACGGGATAAGGAATCACGTAAAAGGATTCTGTTATTTTGAACTCAATATCAGTTAAACCCGTTTCAGGCTGATAATGTCTGATTGCTTCAACCCGGTTAAATAATGAAGTGGCTTCAAGCCGGTTAACAACCAAAGTCAGCGCTTCTGAGGTGAGTGAATCGCCGGATTCAAAATCACATTCACGATTAATCACCCATGGGTCGGTCACTTTGTTGCCCGAAACCCAGGTTTTGCCAACTTTGATTTTGGTACTATCAGGTTCGGCGGCACGACTGTAAGCTGTTACCAGTAAACTGAACAGAAAAATATAGAAGATTAATCGAAAGCGCACGATGACTCCGGAACAGGTTTCACTGAAAGAAGTCTTGTTACGGATCTGGATGATAACTGGTTTCAAGAGTTGCCCAATCCTCTGGCGGTGCGGGTTGCTTCTTCAACCGCACGGGCAAGAACTGAACGGATTTTCCCGTCTTCCATGGTGAGCAAGGCAGCAATGGTACTGCCGGCAGGTGTGGTTACGTCATCTTTAAGTGAGGCGGGATGCTTTCCGGCAAGCTGAAGCATTTTTGCAGAACCTAAAACGGTTTGAGAAACCAACTGAAGGGCAACATCCCGGGGAAGTCCGACCCGAACGGCACCATCAGCCAGAGCTTCCATGATCAGGAAAATATAGGCAGGACCAGAACCACTAACAGCAGTAACCGCATCGAGATGGGTTTCATCCAGTTCAAGAGCTTTACCAACACTTGAAAAAATAGAATTTGCAATGGCTTTATGTTCAGCTGATACTCCGGGAGCCGGGGAAATAACCGTGATTCCTTCATTGATTTTGCAGGGCGTATTTGGCATTGCTCTGATCAGTGCAACATCACTACCCAAATGTTCTTTCATTCTGGAAATGGTAATTCCTGCTGCAATTGAAATAATCAGACATCCCGGTTTCAGGTTACCTGATGCTTTCAGAACATCAAGGACGCCGGATACATATCTGGGTTTGGTACAAACCAGGAAAATATCAGTTTTTGAAATCTCATCAGAAAAATCAGTATAAACAGGGTAAGCCGAGCCTTCAGACAGTTTCATCTGACTGGATTCAGACTTTACTGATGCCCAGACCTGAGTAAATTGAATTTGTCCGGAATGAAGAAGTCCGTTAATCATGGCCTGACCCATTACGCCGGCACCAATGACTCCGATCCGTTTATTTTCAAACATTTTTTCTCCCGGAAAATCTATACAGGATTTAATTTTTAGACTATCAGATTGAACATCCCCGCCACAAGCAACAGGGTATCTAATTCAGAATAAAGCTACTGTTGTCATCCCCGCGAAGGCGGGGATCCATGCCTTCCATATCCATGCCTTCTATTCTGGATCCCCGCCTTCGCGGGGATGACATCGGGCGCATCAAGGAGGAGAGGATTTACTCCCAATGAATTAAAGTAAGAAAAAGCTGGAATAAAGTCAGATTCAGGACGGAAGTTGCTTGATTTGGTCATAACTCTTAACACATGTAAGAATTCCCTTTGTCTCCGACGGTCCCCCGTCTCCTCGATAAACTGATCCCAGTTCCTGGCATCAGCACTCGGAGACCAACCGTTTAATTTTTCAATTTTTTCTGTCGGTGACTCAATCCTTAAAAACATTCCCTTTTATCCACCGGTTGACATCATTCAGACAATTCATGCTGATTTCATGCTGAAAGGAATACTCTTTAAAAGTGTGATCAAACTCCAGTTTTTTTAAAACTTCAGAAGCATGCCGGCCCTGTGCAATTGGGATTACGGGATCCATCGTTCCGTGGGTCTGGATAATCGGAATTTCTCTGTAAAGCGGAATTGGGGGATGTTTAGGCACCATGGTATCTACAATCCGGCCACTGAATCCGACCAGGGCAGAAACCAGAGAAGGTTCTGTAACAGCCGTTCCAAAACTCATGATGGTTCCCTGACTGAATCCGAGAAGAACCAGATCCGCCCCGTTAAAATGATCCTTGATCTGCCTGAGGGTTGCTTTCAGATGTTCCAGCTGATGAAAGGCCTGTTCCTCATTGATGGTAATTCCGGTTGAAAGAAATTCAATATCAAACCACGCAAACCCACCCCATTCCAGACGAATGGGTGCCCGAAGGCTGATAATATGAAATCTTGGGTCGAGCTGTGTGTACATCCCGAAGAGATCTTCCTCATGACTTCCATAACCATGAAGCATCACCAGGATTTTCTTTTGCTCTGATTCCTGTCTTGCAGGATGTTCAATAAAGTGAAGGGGTAATTTAAGCATGATAACCTTTTTTTGTCGCCTGCAAAAATGCAATTTTTTCTGCAGGAAGGCATTTTGTTTGAAATTTTTAAATTTTTTACACTAAAAACATGACAATTAGATTAAGATAACTTATTTTCACATTAGTTCGCACTAAGGAAGATAATGATTTGGATTTTAGTTATTGAATTCATCTGCCTGATGGCAATCATTTTTCAGGATTTTAAAAGTCATTTAATATCTATTTGGCTGATTTTTGCACTGGGTATTGTGGTTTTTTCGCTTTCCTGGTCGAGTTTTGCTGATAAATTCTGGATTCCTGACCTGATTCCCCTTGCCATCCTGGCATTAAGTTCTTCCTTTATTTTTTTTAGAAAAAAAATAACCCCCACGGGTTCGGCAGATTTCATTCTTGTTGCGTTGCTTTGCATGAGATGGTCACTTGACATAAGCATTCTGCTTTTCATTGTTTCGGGACTGGCCGGACTCCTCGTTTTTTTCCTTTCAAAATCTCCCAATCCCAAAATTCCCTACGGTGCCTGGCTGTCACTCATGTGGATTTCAGCAGAAGGTGTTTTATTTTTGGATGGTATGATTATCTGATTCCGTTTATCTCAGTCTGAGAAGCAGCGGGTCTGGCACTACCAAACAAGTCCATAAAAATAAAGCCCGATGAAACAACTCGATCCTAAGTTTTCTGCGATTACTGCTTTTGACCAGATTATGCAGGCGGCACTTGAAGCCGGCTCCTCTGACGTACATGTTGAACCTTTTGAAACAGGCCTTCACATCCGGTTCAGGGTTGACGGACAGTTAATCCCAGCATTTCAGACCAAACCTGAACATAAAGATTCCATTGTTGCCCGGATAAAAATTCTTTCCAATCTGGATATTGCAGAAAAACGTCGCCCGCAGGATGGACGCATCCGGTATAAAACGCAGGCAAAGGAAATTGATTTACGGGTTTCCGTCATTCCCGTTTATTTCGGAGAAAAGGTCGTCATCCGGATTTTGGATCCATCCGGCAGGCATCTTGATTTTGCAAGCCTTGGCTTTCCCGATCACCACATTAAAACCATTCAGGAAAGTCTTTCCGCTTCCAACGGTTTAATTTTGGTTACGGGACCGACCGGTTCCGGTAAATCAACAACTTTATATACCGCCCTCCAATATCTGAATAAACCCGACCGGAATATCCTCACGATTGAAGATCCGGTAGAATATCACATTGCCGGAATCAATCAGAGTGCAGCAAATGAGGAAATTGGCTACACGTTTGCTCATGCACTTCGTTCCTTTTTGCGGCAGGACCCGAATATTATCATGGTTGGTGAAATCCGTGACCTTGAAACTGCCGAAATCGCCATCAGAGCTTCTCTGACCGGGCATCTTGTTCTTTCTACACTTCACACCAACGATGCACCGGCAACCTTATCCCGTCTTCTTGATATGGGTGTTGAAAATTACCTGCTGATTTCGACACTCAGACTCATTGTTTCCCAACGGCTTGTCAGGATTTTGTGTCCCGCCTGCAAAAAGAAAGCTGAAAATCCGTCTCCGCTGGCTGAACATTTTCTTTCGCTAAACCAGTCATTTCTGCCGGAAAGAAAGTCGTGGCAGATTAGTGAACCCGTTGGATGTGAATCGTGCCGTCATACGGGCTACAAAAGCCGGACTGTGGTTACCCAATTGCTGCCAATAACTGAATCCGTCAGGAATCTGATGATAAAAAACGGGAATCCGTCTGAATTCGGAACTTATCTGGATTCAATCGGTGAACACAATTTATTTGTTGCCGGCTTAAATGCCATTGTTTCAGGGCGAACCACTATTGAGGAAGTCGTAAGAGAGGCGATGTAGAGATAGAAATTGCGAATAACGAATGGCGAATAACTTTGAAACGAAAGCAATGTGTACCTTTAAAAAACTGAAATCCACTTTTTTATGACACCAAATTCCTCAGTTGAAATCCGTGATGCAAACCTTCCTGGTGATCTTGAATTTATCAGGACATTATGGACGGATTATCTGACCTGGGGAAACGACAGCATGCAGCAACTTTACGGCGTTCATCCCCATAATCCGAAAGAAGCAGTCGAACAGGACATTAAAATGATTGATAAGTTTCTGCCTCCACATGGACGGCTTTTACTTGCCTTCATTGATAAAAAAGTCTGCGGAATCGGATGTCTTAAAAGCATCAATGAAGAAACCGGTGAAATCAAAAGAATGTATGTTGACCCTTCCTTCAGAAAAATTGGGGCCGGACGTGCAATTCTTCATTCGTTGTTAAGCGCTGCAAAGGAAAGTGGTTATAAAAAGGTTCGGCTCGACAGTCCGAAGTTTATGGAAGCAGCACATTCACTTTACCGGAGTTTCGGTTTTAAAGATATTTCAGCCTACCCGGAAGTTGAAATCCCGGAAGCATTTAGACAATATTTGTTGTTTATGGAATTAGACTTAACCTGAACCGAACGATTTTGATGGAAAAGCAGAAAGGGGAAAAAATGAAACTGACACCGGAACAAAGTGAAAAACTGATCAGCGTCTTAAAAGACCGGTTTGAAAAAAACAGGAAACGTCACCAGAATCTTGACTGGACAAAAATAGAGAAAAAGCTGAAATTTAGCCCTGAAAAATTATGGTCGCTGAGCGAAATGGAAAGAACCGGCGGTGAACCGGATGTTGTAGGATTGGACAACACAACTGGTGAGTACCTTTTTTTCGATTGTTCTGCAGAAAGTCCTGCCGGCCGCAGAAGCCTCTGCTTCGACAAAAAAGCTCTGGATTCAAGGAAAGAAAACAAACCTCAAAACAGTGCTCAGGATCTGGCTACTGAAATTGGAGTTGAACTTTTATCTGAAGCACAATATCGGGAGTTGCAGAAACTTGGGAATTTCGATTTGAAAACCTCAAGCTGGGTAAAAACTCCTGATGAAATCAGAAAACTCGGCGGTGCCCTTTTTTGTGACCGCCGTTACGATACTGTTTTTGTGTATCATAATGGGGCAGAGTCTTACTATGCTGCAAGAGGATTTCGTGGATTGTTACGGGTTTAACTTTTGTGGAAAAACCTCTGAATTTCAGATCCGTTCATTCTTTTTCAGACAAAGCTGCAAGCTTGTGAACCCGTTTTCCCCAAAAATATCCGTTAAAACCCTGAAAAATACCGGTTGAGGCGTAAACGAAACCAGCCAATCCTGATAGATTAAAAAAGAATGCAAGAATTGCTGAAGTCAAACCCAACCCAATCATGATCCCATGAGAACAAAGCCAGGCTTTGGTTATCAGAATTTCTTTAGGGTTCAATTCAAGTTTTCCAGCAAATTTCAATGCTCTCGATTGCATCAGAAAAAACACCAGAAAAACCAAAACGTAACCCAATGAATAAATAGTCATGAGTTCAGCTGTTTCACCAGGTTTAATCATGGGCAGAATTTCACCTGATTTGGTGACAACATCCCAGGACTGGTAAACGAAGGTTGCAATAAGGAAGTTGGAAAGAAACTTCAGTGGATAAATATAAAACAGAATCAGAAATAAAATGGTGGCATTCAGGGTAATCGTGATGGTATCCTGAAGTCCGTACCTGCGAAAATAGATGTAGTGACAATACCAAATATACATGAGTAGGGAAAAACTGAGTCCGAAAGCCAGAAATCCGCTCATCATTTTACTCAGGTCACCATAAGTTGCCGGTACTTCAAGAGAAACTACCAGTAACGTTATCGAAATAGCAAAAATTGCATCACTGAGTCCTTCGAGACGACTGACTTCCCCACCCCGCCACCGGAATCCGGCAGGATCGTGAGAGATAAGTTTAGATAACATGATTTTCGCCTTCCTTCCATCCTGCAAAAAATTACATAATAGGAATCAGAGGGAAATCATGCAAGGTGAAAGGAATTCTGGGGTTTGTGTTTTTGAAGGTTTAAACAAGAAAGTCCGCCATTTGGCGGACTTTCTTGTTTAAATCAAAGGGAAATATCACAAATATAATTCTGATTTTTCCCGTAACCTGTAATCAGTGACCTGTAACCAATCAAGCAAACCTGCGGTTCACCTCATCCATGATTTTGAGGGCAGCAAACGGAATTTTGGTTCCGGGTCCGAAGATGGCCGTTGCACCGTGTTGATACAGAAAATCATAATCCTGAGCAGGAATGACCCCGCCAACGATCACGATAATATCTTCACGGCCCAGTTTCTTCAGTTCTTCAACGAGTTGTGGCAGCAGAGTTTTATGTCCGGCAGCCAAAGAACTCATCCCGACTACGTGGACATCATTTTCCACAGCCTGACGGGCAGTTTCTTCGGGTGTTTGGAAAAGCGGACCGACGTCAACATCAAAGCCCATATCGGCATAGGCCGTAGCCACAACTTTTGCACCGCGATCGTGGCCGTCCTGACCCATTTTTGCAATCATGATTCTTGGGCGGCGACCTTCTTTCGCAGCAAAATCGTCGGTTTGTTTGCGCACTTCGGCAACGTTGTTGTCTTCTTCACTTTCGTATTCTGAACTGTAAACGCCTGATATGGTTCTCACAACAGCCTGATACCTTCCCCATACTTTTTCAAGTGCACTTGAAATTTCACCTAAGGTTGCTCTGACTCTGGCAGCTTTCACTGAAAGATCAAGCAGATTTCCTTCTCCGGTTTCTGCACATTTCGTCAGCGCATCAAGTGCAATCTGAACGTCAGCGGCATTCCGGTTTTTCTTCAGTTCATTCAGCCGGTTGATCTGACTGATTCTCACAGCCGTATTGTCAACTTCAAGAATTTCGATTGCGGCTTCTACGTCGAGGCGATATTTATTCACGCCCACGATCGTTTCACGACCAGAATCAATTCTTGCCTGACGACGGGCTGAAGCTTCTTCAATTCTCATTTTCGGAATGCCGGCTTCGATAGCTTTAGTCATTCCGCCATAAGATTCCACTTCCTGAATGTGTGCCCAGCCTCTTTCGATAAGTGCATGGGTCAGGGCTTCAACATAATAACTTCCGCCCCACGGATCAATCACTTTACAGATATTGGTTTCATCCTGCAGATAAAGCTGAGTATTTCTGGCGATCCGGGCTGAAAAATCTGTCGGAAGGGCAATGGCTTCATCCAGAGAGTTGGTGTGCAGAGATTGGGTGTGTCCCAATGCAGCAGCCATACCTTCAATACAGGTTCTGGCGACGTTGTTGAACGGATCCTGTTCGGTAAGTGACCAGCCTGAAGTTTGGGAGTGCGTTCTCAGCGCCATGGATTTCGGATTTTTCGGATTGAAATCCTTGATAATCTTCGACCAGAGCACACGGGCTGCCCGCATTTTGGCAACTTCCATAAAATAATTCATGCCCTGAGCCCAGAAGAACGAAAGACGTGGCGCAAAAGCATCTACATTCATTCCGGCTTTGATACCGGTTCTGATGTACTCAAGTCCGTCTGCCAGGGTATACGCCATTTCCAGATCGGCGGTAGCACCGGCTTCCTGCATGTGATAACCGGAAATCGAAATGGAGTTGTACTTCGGCATATTTTCTGCCGTAAATTTAAAAATATCAGCAATGGCACGCATGGAAGGTTCCGGCGGGAAAATGTAGGTATTCCGCACCATGTACTCTTTCAGGATGTCATTCTGGATGGTTCCGCTCAGCAGTTCATGCTTCACGCCCTGCTCTTCGGCAGCAACAATGTAGAATGACAAAATCGGAAGAACTGCACCGTTCATCGTCATCGAAACCGACATTTTATCCAGCGGAATTTTGTCGAAAAGGATTTTCATGTCTTCGACAGAATCGATAGCAACACCCGCTTTTCCTACATCACCCACAACTCTTGGGTGATCTGAATCATAGCCCCGGTGAGTGGCAAGATCGAAAGCAACAGAAAGTCCCATTTGTCCGGCAGCCAGATTACGGCGGTAAAAGGCATTCGATTCTTCAGCAGTTGAAAATCCAGCATACTGCCTGACCGTCCAGGGTTTATTCACATACATGGTGGAATAAGGTCCACGCAGGTAAGGCGGAATTCCCGACATGTAACCGATGTGATCACAGTTTTTGATATCTTCCGGCGTATAAAGTGGTTTTACCGGAATCTGTTCCATGGTTTCCCAGATAAAATCAGCGGGATTTTTACCGGTTTCATTCTTAAACCGAATCGCCCAGGATTCGTAACTTTCCGGCTCTGACTTCAGATTGAGGTCAAGCTTGGTAAAATCAGGTTTTTTCATCAATTTTCTCCGAAAATTGGAAGGTTAAAGGCTCAATTTTAAAGGATAAATGAGCTTAAGCTTCCGATTCGCCTTTCGTTTGAGCAGTTTTTACTATAGCAGTTATAATTCTAATTAATTCGTTACATTCCTCCATCAATTTAGTGTAGTCGTATACAAAAAACTGACTTTGAGAAAGAAGTTTCAGCCAATATCTGGTTTCCCTGGCTTCCTTGCTGGCAACAGACATTTTGGCAATAAAATCTTTTTTGGTTTGTGCGGCGGTTGCTTCTTCAACATTTGCACCGATACTGGTTCCAGAACGAATCAACTGTGCAGAAATGATATATTCCTTTTGAAACCTCATTTGCTTGTACAATTCCAGAACGTGTAATGCAAACTGGAAACTTTTGTCCTGAATCAAATTTTTTGAAGATGATTTAGAATTCTGCATTCCCATTTAGCCTTTAAAATTTAACATTTAACATTATATTCTCCCCCAAATTCCCTGAATCGTCTTCACCACATCTGCACCCAGAAAAATGAACTCATCTATTCCAGAGGCTTTATGTGCATCAACCTGTTCTTTCGGGAAGCCGGCAAGAACCACAACTGTTTTCGGGTTGGCTGATTTTATTCCCTTTACGATAACAGGTACCAGTTCCGGGTAGGTTTCATCGGTTGAACAGATCACCACAACCGGTGCTTTCGAGTCAACGGCGGCTTTAACAGCAAGGTCCGGAGTTTCAAATCCGGCAGGGGCAATCACATCAAATCCACCCGGCTCAAAAAACGCACGGCTGAAATCTGAGCGTCCTTTATATTGGGCGAGCGGACCCATATTGGCAAGAAATAATTTCGGGAGACTTCCGGTTTTGGCTTTGTACTCAAGCGATTTGGTTCTGAGTGAAGCAAAATCAACCGCAATACTGAAGGATGGAATTGCAGAAACGGTGACATCCTGATGTTTGCCTGACCGGATGGCTTTGGTTAATTCACCCAAAGTTGCGCCTTCAAGTGCTGCTTCAATTCCCAGATCAATTTGTTTTTCAGTCGGATTTCCGGCCAATTTTTCGAGATTTTCAAGCACTCTGATATTTTTTTCCTGAGCACCGGCGACACGGAATTTCTGCAGATAATCCGAACGTTTTTTATAAATGGATTCAGCATCGGCATAAGTCAGTTTCGGAAGTTCTTCTTTCACATTGGCATACATATTCACGCCAACAATGATCGATTTCCGTTTTGCAACGTCTGCACGGCGGGCATCAGCCACTTTCTTCACTTCTTCCTGAGGGAAACCGGCTTTCAACGCTTCAGCCATTCCGCCTTTTTCCTGAACCGATTTAAACAATTTCCACGCTTCAGCGGCAATTTCAGCAGTTAGGGATTCAACGAAATAGGAACCACCGGCCGGATCAATCAGATCATTCAAATGGGATTCTTCCCCAAGAATAATTTGCGTGTTCCGGGCAATCCGTCTGCTGAAATCATCAGGCACTGCAAATGACTCATCAAACGGACTTGTGTGCATACTGTCAACACCACCGACTGCAGCAGAAAAAGCTTCAGTGGTTGTTCTGAGCAGATTCACATACGGATCGTAATTCGTCTGAGGCATTTTTGATGTGCGGGCATGAATGACCATTTTATGTTCATCCGGATTTGCACCGTAAGCTTTTAAAATTTGTGACCAGAGAATCCGGGCAGCACGAAGTTTGGCAATTTCCATGAAATAGTGCGTGCCAATCCCGAATGTAAAACGTGTACTTTCTGCGATATCGGCAACTGAAACACCACGTTCTGCCAGTTGTTCAATGTATTCAACAGCCGTTGCCAATGAAAACGCAAGTTCCTGAACGGCTGAAGCGCCTGCATTCTGGTACACAGAACCATCAACACCAATCGTTTTCAGATCAAGTTTGTGGATACGAACCCAATTGGTTGTGGTTTTCATCTCATTGAAAGCCTGCTCCAGACCAACAGGCAGTTTACCGGTTGAGGCCAGATAACCCAATGGATCACCTTCAACTGAGCCTTTTAATCCGGCAACCGAATGCCCATCCTTTTTCAGGGAAGCAAGAAGCAGAATCAGAATCGGAAGCGGTGAAAATCCGGATTGGATGTAAACCGGATATTTTGACAAATCAATTCCGCTGAAAGCCCGGTTCAAACTTCCTGTTCCTGAGACAGAAAGTCCGCCAACGCCAACTTCACCGGGTTTTGCAAAATCTGCATCAACACCGAGCCGGGTTGCTTCGTCAAGTACAACCGAGATGGCGGTTTGTCCGCCCCTGAGATCTTTCTTAAGGGCCTCGTTAAAGTCTTCGGCAAGACCAACCGGAATGTCTTCACAGATCAGCCAGGGTTTTGCCACATAGCCGCCGGTTTGGGAACCTCTGACCTGTGACCCTTTGCCGGGAATACTGTTCAGATGCGGAAGATTCTGGATATCGGCTTCATTGTAAACAGGCTGAAGATCAATGCCTTCATATGTCTTTGTGATGAGTTTTTTCTCGTAAGGTGCACCTTTAAGATCGACCTCAACAACCTTTTTCCACTCTTCGAAAGTGGGAAGGGAAAACTCTTTTTTCAGATTCAGCTGGTTATCGGATTTCACGTTTTATCCTGCCTAAATTATTCAGTAAAAGTAAGTCGTTCGCCGGGTAGTTTTTCAAAGAAGTTCCACCCTGATCATTTTTTCGGTTGGCAATCTAAGAATTTTTTTGGGGAATGACGATCAGAAATTCACGTCAAGACGGCATTTTGGAAGGTTTTAAGGGACATCTAATGAAAAAGAGTAAAAAATCCGGATTTAACTGCAAACTCTTAGTCATTTTATAATGAAACGGAAACAATTGAGTAAATGAATCTGTCTTTTTCTATCTTTATGAAAATTAGACCGGAATCCCTATGGCAGCAACACTTACTTTTGACCAGGCATTTCTAAATACAGCATTGAGTAAATTTAAACCAGAAAAACTTCCTGATATGATGCTAAATCTGGAAGAAAACCACATTATTGCCACCGTTGTATATTCAGTTATCGGGGTGAAAATAAAACCATCAGTTGCCATTCGGATTGTTTCGTTTTACTGGTCTGATTTTATAAAAACGATCACTTTTGAAGTGATAAAAACCAGTCCGCTTGACATTAGACCCACATTGGCGTTTATCAAACCCTTTCTGCCAAATTACATCAGAATTGAAGACACTGCTCTGACTCTGGATTTACTGAAGATCCCGGGTTTGACCGAAGTGCTTACTCAACAAGCCATTGCCGAACTCGATGTTATTAAAATGGGATTGTATAAAGGTCACCTGGCTCTAACAGTTGATTTTAAAAAAGAAATTGGTGAGGGTTAATTCACTTCAGGGAAAAAGCAACAGACTCACTCTAAACTAACAGAATACCGCAGGAATTGATCTGAACAACCTTCTGGGAAGTATTAATAAACTACTTGTCAATGGGTGCTTGTGAACAGTAAGCCTTCCGAACCGCCGAAGCAAAACCTGCCCGGCTTCATTTTTCCTCACCAACATCTAATCCCCGCAAACTGAACTTTTTATCCGGACTTCCTATTTTTACACAAAAGAGTCTGTTTTATTTAAAAACCCCAGATGATCATTCCCTATTGCTCAAGATGTGCTCACGTTTTTCATTCCGGTTCAAACGATCACTGGTCATGTCCGGCATTTCAGCAAATCCCTGATGACATTCTTAAAAACAAAAGTGACCACTCACGTATCAGGTCAGATCAGGACGGAACCTGGTTTTTCACTCCTGCTGTATTTTGGCCAGAAAATATTTTCAGCTACGGAATCACTGAAAATGAATCCGAGGAAATTTTTGGTCACCCGGTTTCCTTTGTTCAATACTGGTGGGATCCTGACAAAGAAGCTGCCGCACTTGCCGATTTGTTTCTGTTATTCACACATCGGGGCCATACCTCAGAAGCTAACCGAATTAAGAAATTGGGTGAATCAGTCAACCCTGAACAATTTCAAAGACAAATCAGATGGTTTCTGAAACCATAATCTTTGTTTTCTTACCAAAATTTCTATCGTTTTACCAAATGTAATCCTGATTTTGAGGTCTTTTTATCGGATTATCCCACAAAATTCATCCGCCATCCCGCCCAATCAAACCCAGACACAACTTTTCTGTTTTTATAGTCATTACTTTACCTTTTGGCACCCGTTTTGTATTGCCCGACGGTCTGTATTTTAAACTTTGAGGAATTTGATGGCGGCTATACTCGATTGGGAACAACTAAAAATGGCTCACCTGGTCTGGAGAATTAACTTCAGATCACTGCTAAATGGTGGGTCAGGGAAACTTGAAGATTCCAAAATTAAAGATCACACTCAATGTGACATGGGCAAATGGCTTCATGGCGAGGGTCGTGAAAAATTTGGAACCAACCCCATGTATCATGATCTTGTTGAATACCACAAAATATTTCATGAGATGGCCACAAATGCTTACCAGGAGTATTCAGCCGGAAACAAAGACCGTGCTGCCGCTATTCTTGAAAAAATTACCGATCACTCCAATGCCCTCATGGCTTTAATTGATCAGTTTAAAACAGTAGCAAAAACGGCACCAATTGAAGAAACACGGATTTCAGGATTTGAACCTTATGTCTGGACACCTGCTTTTGAAATCGGGATATCCCAAATTGACGCCCAGCACAAATCATTGGTTAGCCTGACCAACGAACTTGGGCAGGCCGTTCATCTCCGCCGGGCAAATCACATGATTTCTGAAGTGATTTACAAACTTGAAGATTACACCAAAACTCACTTTTCAGCTGAGGAAATGCTTCTTGAATCCATAAATTACAAAGGGATCTCAGAACACAGACAAAAACATGCTGATTTCATCAATTACCTCAGTTCTTACCGTATACAAGTCATGAACGGACAAAAAAACGGGATTGATTTGCATGATTATCTGGGAAAATGGCTGATCAACCACATCCAGGTTTCAGATCGTGATTATGTGAATGAGATCAATGCCCGTCAGCAACCCGTTGAAACTGGCTTATTTTCAAGGCTTTTCAGGGTCTTTTCCTGATTGGCCGATGCCGGAGATTCAGGCGTCCCCATGCCTGGTTCTCCGGTTTTCTTTTTCTGAACCTGTTTTTTATCCTTTCCCGAATCCTTCCTGTAAATTGAGTCCGTTCTCCCAAAACCTTACCTTGCCATTTTCGGTAACCAAATGAAATCCCTTTCTGCCCGATTACTGATTCTTTTTCTTTTACTTTCAGGTAACGCCATGTCTCAGCCTTTTACCTCACCAGGAGTGTTTCATGTCATTCGGCTGACACCGGGTGCAGATTTGAAGAAATCACTGTTGGATTACGCAAAAACCAATCAGCTTTCTGCCGTTGGAGTTGTTTCCTGTACAGGAAGTTTGAAGCAGGGTAACCTTCGTTTTGCAGATCAAAAAGAAGGATCGGCCTTTGACGGAAAGTGGGAAATTGTTTCTCTCACCGGAACGTTCAATTCTGAATCGGGTCACTTTCACCTTTCCATTTCAGATTCAACCGGAAAAACCATTAGCGGACATTTACTCGACGGATGCCTGATTCACACTACGGCTGAACTTATTCTGGTGGAATTACCACAACTCGAATTTAAAAGAACACAAGATTCCCAAACCGGATACAAGGAACTTGATCCGGTACTAAAATGATGAATCAATCTCCCCCTGATAAGAAAGGGATTCTGTTTGCCCTTTTGGCTTTTATTTCCTGGGGTTTTTTACCGGTTTACTGGAAATTATTGCAGACCGTTCCTGCACCTGAAATTTTAGCTCACCGGATTGTCTGGTCATTTCTGTTTGTTTTCTTACTTATCAGGCTGCAACGAAAAAAATTCAGCTTTTCTTCCTTCCGGAACCTCAGGGCAACCTTGGCGCTTGCAGGTGCAGGTTTTTTCATTGCGTTAAACTGGGGAATCTACATTTTTGCCGTTAATGCCGGCCATATTGTCGAAACCAGTATGGGGTATTACATCAATCCGCTGGTCAGCATTGCTTTCGGACTCATTTTCCTTCACGAAAAACTCAGACCTGTTCAATGGATTTCTTTAACCCTGGCCACAGCCGGTGTTCTTTATCTTGCTCTCGATTACGGAAAAATACCCTGGATTGCTTTAGCTCTTGCCGGATCATTCGCCATTTATGGCTTGCTAAAAAAATTAACGCCCCATGAAGCCCTGCAGGGACTCGCACTCGAAACGCTGATCTTACTTCCTTTAGCCCTCGCATTTCTGTTCTTGCCAATCGGAGGATCATCAGGTGCAATAACTCATTCCAATTTAAGAACTACACTTTTACTTATTCTCTCAGGAGTCGTTACGGCACTTCCTTTGTACTGGTTTGCCCTGGGAGTGAAAAGAATTCCACTCTCACTTGTGGGTTTTTTCCAGTACATCGGTCCTTCAATTGCGCTTCTGATTGCCGTATTTATTTATAACGAACCGTTCACTCATTCCCACCTGATTAGCTTTTCATTGATCTGGTCAGGGTTGGTATTGTACACTTTATCCATCACCGGCATGTTGAAACGGTTTTAGCAGAAATGGGGAAATTTTCCTTATTTACACCCCATTATTACGATAATTTAAATAAATCCCATCATTTTTACCCTTGAAAATGTCAATCCGATTGGATTTGCGGACGGAAACTCCCATATTGTTCCCGTTCTGAACCTCCCGCAGACCTCACGGTCGCCGGAACCAGGACATCTGGCCAGGAAATTGCGACGCAGACCAGAGCTTGAGACACGATTAGAATTACTGATCCCGTTTAGGCTTAAATCTCCCTGCAACCCCCAGATCAATGAAACCAAGTTAGAGTTAGAAAGGTTCGATTGAAATGAAGTTATATGTAGGGAATCTCCCATACCAATTCAGCAACGATGATTTAGCTGAAGCATTCAACGCCTATGGCGAAGTTGTTTCTGCAACTATCATTAAAGATAAAGTGACTGGCCGTTCCAAAGGATTCGGATTCGTCGAAATGAAGGATGCCTCCTCTGGTACCCAGGCTATTACCGGTTTGAATGGTAAGGAACTTGCCGGACGGACAATCAATGTCAGCGAAGCTCGTCCTCGCGAAAACAGCGGCGGTGGCGGCGGTGGCTTCCAACGTGGCGGTGGCGGCGGCGGATATCGTCGTTAATATTTCTTCTGGCCTGCTGAACCTACCGGTTCAGCAGCCGGAGATATAAATCTCCGTACTCTTTCCCGTTAAACTCTCTTCTTAGCTTCTTTTCTTCCCTTTTCCCGCTTTCAATTCTTTTTTTCATTGATTCAGCCCAGACCTCTTTGTTTTGTTCAAGCAGTTCTGCATACCCTGAAAATTGTTCTCGGAAAACCGGAATGTCTGAAGCAAGTACAGGTGTGCCTAACCAGAGTGATTCCTGAACCTGAAGTCCGAATCCTTCATAACGGGCAGGAGCTAAAAGTGCAAGTGCCCCGGCCATCCAGGTCCAGGTTTCTTCATCCGACCGATAACCCAGACTTTTTAACTGCTCAGACTTAACTGCTTTCCTGATTGAGTCGGTTTGATTTCCTGCTTCGCCAATCAGAATCAGATCCACTTCTTTACGATAGGATTCAGGAAGAATCAGGAAGGCTTCAATGGCGAGAAGCGGGTTTTTTCTCTCATTCTGGTTACCAACCACTAAAAAGTAGGGTTTTCCCTGATGTCCTGACTGATTCCGCATTTCAATGGTTTCTGCAAACTGCCTGAAAGTAAATCCGGGATGCGGATGGATGACGGTTACATCTCCAGTCCTGTCCGGATACAGATCAAGAAAATCCTGCCGGGTGGTTTCACTCACACAAACAAAATGATCGGCCCGCTGCAAGGCTCTTTCAATTTTCCAACGAACTGATTTTTTCTCAGGAATCCACTCGTGATCAGGGTGAATCAGGGCAAGGTCATGTAACGTCAGAACTTTTATTCCCATCCGGCTTTCCGGCATCAGGAACGGAATCATGGCATTGGTGAAATGAGTGATCGAAACGCCAGAAGGAACATCGGGCAGCAGCCAATAGGCCCACCTGCGGTGAAGTGAAACCTGAAAAGGCTCGGGCACCGGAACCACGCACTCTGTTGTGGAAGTAAACCACGGTTGTACTCTGATCCGTTCATCCTGCAGTAAATCTTCCTGCATCGCCTGCACCACTTTACCAACTCCAGATAGCCGGTGATTCAGCGGATTGACATCAAGAAGAACAAATGGCGTCGTTTTTAGTGTTTTCACAGAACAAAAATAGAAAATGTTAGCCCATTTGGGTATTTTTATTCTCTTTAAAAAGAAAGTTGGTGTGGATGAAGGTTGTTTCTCTCTCTCCCGGGCTAACCGGAATTTTGACCGAACTTGATTTAATGCATGATGTTGCGGGATTTTCTGACGATTGCCGGCGTGTTTCCCCATCAGAGAACATTCAGTGTGTTTCTGATGGCAACCATCTTTTCCTTGACAAAATTCTTTCTCTCAAACCCGATTTCGTATTTAACTCTGGCTTTGATCACTCAGACTGGACATCAACTTGCCTTGAGGCCGGACTTTCAGTCGTTCACTTTCAGCCAAAATCCATTCTCTCTGTTCCTGAACAACTCATGCACATTGGCAGACTGATGGGCCGGGAAGACCTTGCAGTTTCAAAGGCAAAAAACTGGATTGCGGAATTCAAAGCGCTTCAGTATCAGGGTGCCCGGGATGTCAACCGGGTGACGGCTTACCTCGATTTTGGCGGAGAAACTTATCAGGCACCACCGGTCTGGTCTCATCAGCTTCTGGATGCTGCCGGTATCATGCCTCTTTTCCCTTCCGCAAACGAACCTGATTTTTTCAGCCGTATTCACTTTGATGCAGCCATTTTTGTTTTGGGTAACACCGGGACTGCAAAAAATGAAATGATACAAGTGGCTGAAAAGCGAAACAAAGCCGCCGGCGGCTATAAATGGCATGAAGAATCCTGTTATCAGCTTCCACCCGAACAAATTACCGACTGTGGTCCAGGCCTTTTAGACGGACTCAGAGCCCTGATCAGAATCCGTGCCGGGATTGAAGCCCGCGGACCGGTTATCAACCAACTGGATTAATATGGACTTCACCACCTGGATTTTTGCCGGCGTTGCCTTTCTTCTTGTACTCGGACTCCTGTTCAAAGTCTGGGGGGCGTTCCTTCCTGAAACCTTCCGGATGGAAACTACCGTTGAAACGGTTGCCTTTCTTTCTGAAGTTACGCCTTTGTTTTTTACCGGTGATGGCTGGATGAAGTGGTTTCCTGCCGAGGCTCTGCCCGGTGAAAAACTCAGCGCAATTTCCTTTTCAGCAAATAAAAACCAACTTGAATTCAAGACAGAACACCGAACTGTTTATTACGATATTATCAGTCATGAACCGGGGAAAGTTCTTGCCATTTCTCTCGCATCAAATGATCCACTCAGATTAAAAGGTATGGAAACAGGCTTTTCCTTTACTATTTTTACCACCGGCAGAAAGTCGGAAATAAAAATTGAAGAATACTGGACGGTCAAGGAAACCGGATATCGCCTGGGTTTTAATCTGTCACTGAAAAAAGGAATCACCAAAAGAAATGAAGCAATGATCACTGGAATCTGGTCTGCTTTGGGAAACCGTTGAAATCTGAACTTGTAAAACACTTTTTATGACCACACCTTTTCTGAAACTTCTTCTTCGCTGGGTTCTTTTTTCGCTTGCGGGACTTCTGCTTCTCACCGGATTCAAGTGTGAGCCGTATTCTTACACTGAGAAAATTCACGTTTATTTCAATCAGGATAACACCATCCGGGTTCTGGCAACACTTGAAACCAACGGCTACCAACCCGAGTGGAGTGATGCAGCCAAACGGTACATTTCGGGTTATCAATCCTATCAGGATTCCCTGATGAAAGCCAATTATGCCACCGAAACCCGGATTATGGAAGGTCAGTGGGATGATAAAATCAAAATCTACGCTGTTGAAGGTGTTTTCAGGGATGATTATGATTTTATGCGGTACATGGCTCCTGACAATAAACTGTGGGATTGTTACATCGGTCGGAACGACTCGATCTGGCGAATGACGTTTAACCTTACCGAATACCGGAAGGAAATTGCCAAATACGGGTGGGCCTACCAGATCGTTGCAAAGGAAATCATCAAATCAGGGAAAATCGGCTTTACGGCAGCTGGTATTGATTCCTTTTATTTTGCCAAAGTTTTTCCGCAGGTAAAAAAAGAAAGATCTGAACTTCAGCAGGTTGCCCGTGAAGTGACGTGGGGAATTTTATCAGAATCAGAACGGATTGTGATTCCATTTAACCAAACCCTTTTCAGCCTGCAGAAATACCGGTTTCATGTTGGCGGAATGGCTTACGACCTTTCTTCCCCTTTTTTAAAACAGGATATTGACGGAAGTCTGGTCTATTTTCCGTATCCTGAAACAAGCCGGAATATGCTGTCTTATGCGGTCTATTCTCCATTCCGGCCAAACTATAAACTCAGTCAGATTTCTGAAGCTGTTGAAGGAGAAGTACCTGATTTTATTTCCTTCAAATGGAAAAGACTGCCACTCCGAACTGAAGAAGGAAATGCCGACCGTATTTACATCATTCCGGTAACTGAAGTGAAAAGGTAATGCCCTATTTTCCTCAGCTGATCACCCTGGATGACCTCACCTTCCACTCGGCGGAACTCAGAGAAATCCGCCAGCTTGCAGACCGCGTTTCTGAATCAACCCTTTCTGTTTTTATCCATGCAGAAAAGGGTGCCGGAGCTTTCCAGCTTGCCAATTACATCCACACGAAATCTGACCGGCAGAACAAACCGTTAATTTACTTCAACCCTGAAAAACTCAGCCGTGAAAGTCAGCAGCGGGAACTGTTTGGTGACTTCATCAGAGGTTTTTATTACCCGGGAAAACTTGAACTCGCCAATGGCGGAACGTTACTGATTGACCCCGTAGAGGCTATTGATGCCGGACTTCAGTACAAACTTTTCAGAACATTAAACACCCGGGAATTTGAAGTGGGTGAGTCTGGCCGGATTGAAAAAACAGACTTCAGAATCATATCAGCAAGCCGGTATTCAACCGGTGAACTGTCAGAATCGTTACTTTTCAGACAGGATTTGCTGTTCCGGATTGAAGGAGTTCCGTTTTCACTTTCACCCCTTCGGCAGCGCGGGGCAGACATCTTAAACATTGCCCAGCGAATGGTTGAAAAAATCTGTGAATCCAGAAAAATTCCGGTAAAAAAGTTCGGTCATACTGCCATTCAGGCCATTCTGGCTTACGCCTGGCCGGGAAATCTGGAAGAATTGTTTACCGTTTTGGACAAAGCCCTTCTGATTCCGAATACCACCGAACTTAACGGACTCGATTTGGTTTCTCCTGTATCCAATCAACCCATTTACCGGCCGGCTGTAAAAAGTACCGATGTTTTTTCTATGGATAATAACCGGATTATCACCCTGGATGAGGCCCGGGAATTCCTGTTCAAAAAAGCCCTGAAACTTTCGGGGGGAAATGTAGACAAAGCCGCCGAACTGATTGGCATCAGCAGGGCAACCGCCTTTCGGATGCTGCAGAAAAAAGACTGAATTGGGAGACCGCAAAGTCCCGAAGACACAAAGAATTACAAATTTTTAGTTTAAGGGCCTGATGAAATTCCCAACCCCAAAGGGGTTAAACTCATATTGTTTCTAACCTTTCAACCCCAGTCGGGGTTGTGATTTGCGTTATACATTTGGAACCACCGGGTTATGACCCGGGGCTATTCACCTTAAATCCTTTCAGGATTTTCTATTTTGAAAGTAAGTCTCTAACTTATAAAGCCAAATTAAGGACTTCCTTCTATCTTCTCACTTCTAACTTCTAATTCCCATGACTCTCTGGATCGCCACCGGCAACGAAAAAAAGAAAAAAGAAATCCTCGCTTTACTGGATGGATTTCCGGTTGAACTGAAAACCCTTGCAGACCTTGGAAAACCCTTCGAAGTCGTTGAGGACAAACCCGATTTTACCGGAAATGCGATTAAAAAGGCGACTGAACTTTATCAGCTAACCGGAGATTGGTGTCTGGCAGATGATTCCGGTCTGGAAGTTGATGATCTGAATGGTGAACCCGGCGTTTATTCTGCCCGATATGCCGGTGAACCTTCAGACGATTCCCGAAATAATCAAAAACTTCTGAATGCCATCCGGTCAATTGAAAAACCAAAAGCACAATTTCATTGCAGTATAGCTTTGGCTGGTTCCGGCGGAATCTTTACTTCGGAAGGAATTATTCGCGGATATTTGATCCATCACCTCCAGGGAACAACAGGATTTGGCTACGATCCGCTTTTTGTTCCGGATGGATTTTCAGAAACATTTGCACAACTCGGTGCAGAGATCAAAAATAAAATCAGTCACCGGGCACAGGCTTTGAATCAGATAAAGCCAGTCCTGCTTAACAAATTAAACCCAAACAGGTCTGAAAATTAAATTTCGCTACTTTTCAAATATTATATTAAATGGTTGACTGCCAATAAGATAACAAACATTAATTTTATAGTCTCATTTTGAGACTGTTTCGTGGATAACTAATCAGCAATTAACTTGAACGCTTCGGCTACTTAGGCTTACCTTCGTAAACGCTTCCACAGCCCCAGGATAGATTTGTGTCTCCAAGGCACCACATCCAATACTTAATGGAAGTTACCCTTTTTATCAGTCTGAACCCGGTGGTATACGAAATCCGGTGTTGATTTGCAGTGTCTTACCGTTGGGTCCGGACTTAAAGGGTTAAAAATCACAGAAAAACGCAATCCAACCCAGGAGTTTTCAATGTCCGATTTGTCCGGTCAGGACCCTTTATTATTTGCTGATAGCCTGAATGGGCATCACGCTGAGTCAGATTTACTGCTTGAAGAAACAGAAACTGTCCAACCACAGGGACTTCAGGTACCCCGCCTGTTCACCCGTCCCGGCGTTCATCCTTTCGATGAAATTCAGTGGGAACTTCGTTCAGCCGTCATCGCAAATGACAAAGGTGAAGCTCTTTTCGAACAAAAAAATGTTGAAGTCCCTGCATTCTGGTCCCAAACTGCCGTCAACGTGGTTATTCAAAAATATTTTCACGGTGCCATCGGAACGCCAGAAAGAGAAACTTCTGTAAAAGATATGATCAACCGGGTTACTGAAACTATGACCCGCTGGGGCGTTGAAGCCGGTTATTTCGCTTCTGCTGAAGATGCAGATTCCTTTTACAATGAACTGACCTACATGGTTCTTCACCAGATGGCAACCTTTAACTCCCCCGTTTGGTTTAACGTTGGTATCGAAGACAAACCTCAATGTTCTGCCTGTTTCATCATGAGTGTTGATGACACCATGGATTCAATTCTGACCAACTCAGTCAACGAAGGCCGTCTTTTCAAATGGGGATCAGGTACAGGCTCAAACCGGTCAAGAATCCGGTCAAGCAAAGAAGGTATTTCCGGTGGCGGAAAAGCTTCAGGTCCGCTTTCCTTCATGAAGATTTATGATGCAGTTGCCGGCTCCATCAAATCAGGCGGAAAAACCCGCCGTGCTGCCAAAATGGAAATTCTGGATGTGGTTCACCCGGATATTATGGATTTTATCACAGCAAAAACCACCGAAGAGAAAAAAGCCTGGGCCCTGATCGAACAGGGATATGATGGCGGATTTAACGGTGAAGCTTATGCCAGTGTATTTTTCCAGAACTCCAATTTTTCAGTCCGTGCTTCAGATGAATTCATGCAGGCTGTTATTGATGACAAACCCTGGATTACCCGCGAAGTTGCTTCCGACCGTCCATCGGTGGTTTATCAGGCCCGTGATCTGATGAAAGCAATTGCAGAAGGAACTCACATCTGCGGTGATCCCGGCATGCAGTTCGATTCCATCATCAACAAATGGCACACCTGCAAAACCAGTGACCGCATTTATGCTTCCAACCCTTGTTCAGAATACATGTTCCTCGACAATTCTGCCTGTAATCTGGCTTCCATCAACCTGATGAAATTCCGTCAGCCTGATGGCAGTTTTGACGTTGATGCGTTCAAACACGTGGTTGATGTCTTTATCCTCGCTCAGGAAATCGTGATCGATCCGGCCAGCTATCCAACACCTGAAATCACCAAAAACTCGATTGATTACCGTCCGCTCGGACTTGGATTTGCCAATCTGGGTGCGTTACTCATGTCGGTCGGACTTCCCTACGATTCTGACAATGGCCGTGCACTTGCCGGTGCCATTACCGCCATCATGTGCGGTGAAGCTTATGCACAATCCGCAAGAATCGCCCGTGAAATCGGTGCATTCCGTCAGTATCCAAAAAATGCAGAAGCCTTCCTCGATGTGATGCACATGCACAGAAATGCAGTTCATTCCATCCAGAAAGATGCCGTTGATAAAAAACTCACCGAAGCTGCCATTGCAAGCTGGGATGATGCCATCAGAATCGGATCAAAGTCTGGTTTCCGCAATGCTCAGGTAACTGTTCTTGCCCCAACCGGTACAATTGCTTTCATGATGGACTGCGATACAACCGGTGTTGAGCCGGATATCGCACTTGTGAAATATAAAAAACTTTCTGGCGGCGGACTTCTCAAACTTGTGAACGGTACCGTTCCGATGGCACTTGGCGTTCTGGGTTACTCAGAAGCTGAAACCAAAGCCATTACCGATTACATTGATCAGCGGGATACGATTGAAGGTGCCCCATTCCTGAAAGATGAACATCTCCCGATTTTCGACTGTGCATTTAAACCGGCAAACGGAACACGGTCCATTCATTATTTTGGTCACATCAAGATGATGGGTGCTGCTCAGCCATTTCTTTCCGGTGCCATTTCCAAAACGGTAAACATGCCAACCGAATGTACCGCTGAAGAGATTATGAACACTTACATCGAAGGCTGGAAACTCGGACTTAAGGCTATTGCGATTTACCGTGACGGTTCCAAACGCAGTCAGCCTCTCAATGTTAAAATGGATGCTGAAAAAATTGCTCCTCCTCTGCCTGAACTCGATCCGTCGATGCTGGCTGCCGGAAAACCACGCCGCCGCCGTCTTCCTGATGAGCGTCATTCAGTCACCCACAAATTCTCTGTTGGCGGACATGAAGGCTACATCACTGTTGGTCTTTATGAAGACAACTCCCCGGGTGAAGTGTTCATCACCATGTCGAAGGAAGGTTCAACCATTTCTGGCTTCATGGATGCTTTTGCCACTTCCATTTCGATGGCTTTGCAATACGGCGTACCGTTAACAGTTCTCACCAGCAAATTCAGTCACATGAGATTTGAACCATCCGGATTTACTGGCAACCGTCAGATCCCAATGGCAAAATCAATCATCGACTACATTTTCAGATGGATGGCGATCAAGTTTCTTCCTGCTGAAGAATCTGGCTCATCTGCCTACCTTGCTGAAGGAAAAGCTGCTGACTATCCGCTTCTTGAAAAAGAAGAAGTTGCCCATGTCAAAGAAGTTCACAGTCACCTCGAGCAGGAAGAAAAAAAAATCTTCAAAGCTCAGGCTGATGCTCCTCCCTGCACCGAATGCGGAAGTATCATGGTTCGTTCAGGTTCCTGCTACCGGTGTCTGAACTGCGGTTCAACCAGTGGCTGCAGCTAACGGCAGGTGTAAGGCATAAGGTTTAAGGTTTAAGGTTTAAGCAAATATCAAACCGGTCACTGAGCGGAGTCGAAGTGCCCGGTTTGATTGATTTCATGCCTAGCGCGGACCAGCACCAAATAAAATTCAAACACGTTTTTAAACTGAAAGAAGTAATGGAACCGATTTTAACCCCGAATAAGAAACGATTTGTCTTATTCCCGATCAAATATTCTTCCGTTTGGGAGATGTACAAAAAAGCCGAGGCCAGTTTCTGGACGGCTGAGGAAATTGACCTTTCACAGGATGTTCATGACTGGAAAAAACTTTCCGGCGATGAACGTCATTTCATCAGTCACGTTCTGGCGTTTTTTGCTGCCAGTGATGGAATCGTCAATGAAAATCTTTGCGGACGGTTCAGTACAGAAGTGCAAATCCCGGAAGCACGGTGCTTTTACGGATTTCAGATCGCCATTGAAAATATCCACTCAGAAACCTACAGTCTCCTGATTGATACGTACATTTCCGATCCAACTGAAAAAGACAAATTATTCAATGCAATCGACACTGTTCCTGCAGTAACGAAAAAAGCTGACTGGGCTTTGAAATGGATTGATTCTCAGGATTCTTTCGCCAAACGTCTTGTGGCTTTTGCTGCTGTTGAAGGTATTTTCTTCTCGGGCTCTTTCTGTGCCATTTTCTGGCTAAAAAAACGTGGACTTATGCCAGGTCTGACCTTTTCAAACGAACTGATCAGCCGCGACGAAGGTCTCCACCGTGATTTTGCGGTTCTTCTGTATTCCCTGCTTGAGAACCGTCCGGATCCCGCTGAAATTACTGCTATTATCACAGAAGCAGTAACCATTGAAAAAGAATTTATCTGTGATGCGCTCCCCGTTTCCCTGATAGGTATGAATGCTTCCCTGATGGGTCAGTACATCGAATTCGTGGCTGACCATCTTTTAGTTTCCCTTGGCCTCCCCAAAGTGTACAACACGGCGAATCCTTTCGACTGGATGGAACTCATTTCCATGCAGGGCAAAACCAATTTCTTTGAAAAAAGAGTCGGTGAATACCAGAAGGCCGGCGTGATGTCCGAAAAAAATGATATGTTATTCAGTTTAGATGAGGATTTCTGATGTTTGTAGTGAAGCGTGATGGACGGAAGGAAGAAGTCCACTTTGATAAAATTACGGCCCGTGTTAAAAAATTGTGCTACGGCCTGGATTCCAACTATGTAGATCCGATCAAGATTTCAATGAAAGTCATTGAAGGTCTTTTTGATGGCGTAACGACGGCTCAGCTGGATAATCTTGCTGCCGAAACCTGTGCCTCGATGACCACACGCCACCCGGATTATGCGATTCTCGCTGCCCGGATTGCGGTATCAAACCTGCATAAAAACACATCCAAATTATTTACGGATACGATTGAAAAATTGTATCGCTACACCGATGAGCGTACCGGTGACAATGCGTCTATCATTGCGGAAGATGTGTATCAGATTGTAAAGCAACATGCCGATGAACTGAATTCAGCGATTGTTTACGACCGTGATTTTGCATACGATTATTTCGGATTCAAAACTCTTGAAAAATCTTACCTGCTGAAGGTTGAAGGCAAAGTTGTTGAACGTCCGCAGCACATGCTGATGCGGGTTGCCGTCGGTATTCACAAGGATGATATTGCTTCAGCGATTGAAACTTACAATTTGCTTTCAGAAAAGTGGTTTACGCACGCTACCCCGACCCTTTTCAATGCCGGTACGCCGAAACCACAGATGTCGAGCTGTTTTCTGCTGACGATGAAAGATGACAGCATCGAAGGCATTTACGAAACCCTTAAACAGACTGCGCTTATTTCACAGTCTGCAGGCGGAATTGGTCTGGCTATTCACAATGTTCGTGCTACTGGAAGTTACATCAAGGGCACCAACGGAACGTCAAACGGAATCATTCCGATGCTTCGTGTTTTCAATAACACGGCCCGTTACGTTGATCAGGGTGGCGGAAAGAGAAAAGGGGCATTTGCCGTTTATCTGGAACCGTGGCATGCTGATATTTTTGAGTTTCTTGATCTGAAGAAAAACCACGGAAAAGAAGAAAGCCGTGCCCGTGACTTGTTCTATGCACTCTGGATTCCTGATTTGTTCATGAAACGGGTTGAAGCTGATGAACACTGGTCGCTGTTCTGTCCGAATGAAGCGAAAGGACTTGCCGATAACTGGGGTGAAAAATTCGAGGCTCTTTATCTCGGATATGAAGCTTCGGGCAAAGCAAACCGGGTTGTAAAAGCCCGTGACCTGTGGCTTCAGATTATGGAATCCCAGATTGAAACCGGAACGCCGTATCTGCTCTATAAAGATTCAGCCAACCGAAAATCCAACCAGCAAAATCTCGGAACGATCCGGTCTTCAAATCTGTGTACTGAAATTATAGAGTACACGAGTCCGGATGAAGTTGCCGTTTGTAATCTGGCATCCATTGCCCTTCCAAGATTTATTGAAAATGGTGTTTTTGATCATCAGCGGTTGTATGAAGTTACCAAGGTGATCACGAAGAATCTGAATAAAATTATTGATCTGAATTATTATCCGGTTCCCGAAGCAAAGAAATCCAACCTTCGTCACCGTCCGATCGGTATCGGTATTCAGGGACTTGCCGATGCCTTCATTATGCTGAGAATGCCTTTTGACAGTGCGGAAGCCAAGCAACTGAATAAAGAAATATTCGAAACCATTTACTTTGCTGCCTGCGAATCTTCTGTTGAACTTGCCCAGCGTGACGGACATTATGAAACCTTCCAGGGTTCACCTGCCAGCAAGGGAATTCTTCAGTATGACATGTGGGATGTGATTCCAACCAACCGCTGGGACTGGACGTCACTCAAAGCCTCAATCATGAAATATGGCATGAGAAACAGTTTGCTGCTTGCCCCGATGCCAACAGCTTCAACCAGTCAAATTCTCGGTAATAACGAATGTTTCGAACCGTACACCTCGAACATTTATGCCCGCCGTGTGCTTTCAGGTGAATTTACCGTTGTAAACAAACACCTGATGAAAGATCTGGTTGAACTCGGAATATGGAATGAAAGCCTGAAGAATAAAATTATTGCCGGTAACGGATCTATTCAGGCTATTCGTGAAATCCCTGATGAACTGAAAGCCTTGTATAAAACAGTTTGGGAAATCAAGCAGAAGGATTTGATTGATATGGCCGCCGATCGGGGTGCCTTTATCTGTCAGAGTCAGAGTCTGAATCTGTTCATCGAAAACGCCAATTTTGCCAAACTGACCTCCATGCACTTCTATGCATGGAAGGCCGGACTCAAAACCGGAATGTATTATCTCAGAACAAAAGCAGCCGCAGATGCCGTGAAATTCACAGTAGACCGTGATCAGCTTGACGTTCCTGAAAAAGAAGAAGCAAAGGAATTAACCGAAGAACAAATTGCCGCCCTGGCCTGTTCGCTCGATAATCCGGATGCCTGCGAAGCCTGTTCTAGCTGACCGGAGTGGTGTCTCTCCTTTTTAACACCGGTCAGAACAAAAAAACCAGCCTAAAGCTGGTTTTTTTGTTTGTACTAACTTGAACTTATAACCCGTGACCTGTGATTTTGTCACCCGTCACTTGTCCCTCGTCCCCGGCTATTTAATAGATTGCAGGGTTTTCATGTAATTCGCACGGGTGAAGGCAGCCGGGTCTTTCACATTTTTGTAACTCATACTTCCACGCATCTGATCAAGCGACTCATATTCGTGCTCTTCCATCCAGCGTTTCATTTCCATCTCAATTTCTGTGAGACGGCCAATTCCGTTTTTCATTAGGGTTGATGCGAGCATGGTTACATCAGCACCAGCCATGATCAGTTTCAGAACATCGTAGGAAGAATGAACCCCTGTCGTAGCCGCAAGACTGCATTTATCCATGTGTCCGTACAAAATTGCAAGCCAGCGTAAAGGAAGTCTCATTTCAGTTGATGTCGAAAACTGAAGATTCGGCATCACTTCAAGAGCTTCCAGATCAATATCCGGTTGATAAAACCGGTTGAAAAGGACAAGTCCGTCTGCACCGGCTTCATTCAGTCTTTTGGCCATATTGGCAAAGGAACTGAAATAAGGACCGACTTTTATTGAAACCGGAACCGTTACGGCATACTTCACACTTTTCAGATCTTCAATATAGATATTTTCTACATCCAAAGCCGACATTCCGAAATCAGTTGCAATGTGATACACATTCAGTTCGATGGCATCAGCACCGGCATCCTGCATTTTACGGGCATATTTCGTCCAACCGCCGGGTGTAACGCCGTTCAAACTTGCAATTAACGGAATATCAACAGCCTTTTTCAGCCGGTGAATCTGTTCCAGATAATCTTCGGCTTCTTTGTTGTAATATTCATCCGGTGTCGGAAAATAATCCAGTGCTTCAGCAAAGGAATCTGTTCCCTGTTCCAGAAACGTTTCCATGGCCTGATTGTCATGTTCAATCTGTTCTTCAAAAAGGGAATACATCACCACTGCCGATGCGCCTGCATCCTCCAACTGACGAACTTTTGAAACGTCATTTGAAAGAGGTGAAGCCGAAGCCACAAGCGGACTTTTCAGTTTCATTCCGAGATATTTGGTCTGCAGATTCATTTCAGGCCTCCTTTCTTACAGGATTAATTCCGTTGCTGTTGGTTGCAAAATCTTCACCGGCCAGCGTTTCATAATGTTTCCATCTGGCTTTGATGTCACTCTGACTTCTATCCAGCAATTCACGGGCAACCGTTGGATTCATTTTGGTGAGCATCTTGTAACGGGTTTCGTTATAAATGTACTCTTCAAGACGGATTTTAGGTGCTTTCGAATCAAGCTGGAACGGATTCCGTTGCTCGAGAGCAAGATCCGGATTGTATCTGAACAACTGCCAGTGTCCTGAATCAACCGCAAGTTTTTGCTGCTGCATACCGTATTTCAGATTGTATCCGTGGGCAATACAATGACTGTAAGCAAGAATCAAAGACGGACCGTCATACTTTTCTGCTTCCTGAATCGCCTTGATGGTTTGTACATCGCTGGCACCCATGGCAATTTTTGCGACATAGACATTTCCGTAACTCATGGCAATCAGACCCAAATCTTTTTTACCATTGCGTTTTCCGCCTGCAGCAAATTTCGCTACCGCACCCATTGGTGTTGATTTCGACATTTGTCCGCCGGTATTTGAATACACTTCAGTATCCAGAACGATAATGTTCACATTTTTCCCGGAGGCAAGAACGTGATCCAATCCGCCATACCCGATATCATACGCCCAGCCATCACCACCGACAATCCAGACTGATTTCTTAACCAGATAATCGGCCAGAGTCTCAAGCATTCTCGCTGCTGAACTGTCAATTGTTTTCAGAGCTGCTTTCAGGGTCACAACTCTTTCACGCTGTGCAAAAACACCGGTTTCCTCTTTTTGATCTGCGTTCAACAGGCCTTCAACCAAAGCAGGATCCAGTTTATCTTTCAGAGCGACGACATATTCAGTTGCCATTTCAAAATGTTTGTCGATCGAAAGCCGGTAACCCAGACCGAATTCAGCATTATCCTCAAAAAGAGAATTTGACCATGCTGGTCCGCGGCCATCTGCATTTTGTGACCATGGCGTCGTTGGTAAATTTCCACCGTAAATCGATGAACATCCGGTTGCATTCGCAACGACCATCCGGTCACCAAACAATTGGGAAATCAGTTTCAGATAAGGTGTTTCACCACAACCTGAACAAGCACCTGAAAATTCAAACAACGGCTGAAGCAGTTGAGATCCTTTAACGGTTGAGGCATTGACCTTTGACCGGTCATATTCAGGGATGGAAAGGAAGTGTTCCCAGTTTTTCTTTTCCGTTTCACGGATCGGAAGCTGTGGTGCCATGTTGATGGCCTTCAGTGAGGTATTTTGTTTGTTCTTAGCCGGACAGATTTCCACACAAAGTTCGCAGCCTGTACAATCTTCAGGGGCAACCTGGATGGTGTATTTGGTGTTCGGATCAAATTCACGTCCTTTTGCATCTGTAGATTTAAAGGTGGCTGGTGCATTGTTCAGAAATGAACTGTCATAGGCCTTGATCCGAATAACAGCATGCGGACAAACCATTGCACATTTTCCGCACTGGATACAGGTGTCGGTATCCCAAACCGGAATGTCCGTAGCAATATTCCGTTTTTCCCATTGGGTTGTACCCGTTGGGTAGGTTCCGTCTGCCGGCATCATGGATGTGGTGATAAAATCACCTTTACCGGCCATCATCATGGCGGTAATATTTTTAACAAAATCAGGGGCATTGTCCGAAACGACGGCAACTTCTTCCATCGATCCCGTTATGATTGACTGAAGCGGAACTTCAAACAGGTTTTCTAGGGTCTGATCAATGGCTTCAAAGTTTTTCTTTACAACTTCTTCACCCTTTTTGCCATAGGTTTTCTTTACAGCTTCTTTTATTTTTCCAATAGCCTCTTCTCTTGGAAGCACACCGGAAATAGCAAAGAAACAGGTTTGCATGATCGTATTGATGCGTCCACCCATTCCGGTGTTTTTTGCGACTTCAAGACCATCAATCACATAAAACTTAATTTTCTTTTCGATGATCTGTTTCTGCATTCTTCCGGGAAGGAATTTCCAGACTTCATCTTTTGAGTGCGGACTGTTGAGCAGGAAAACGGCCCCATTTTCAGCAGTGGCCAGCATATCAAATTTTTCAACAAAGCTGAAGTTGTGACAGGCCACAAAGGTCGGACGTGAAATCAGGTAGGTTGAACGGATTTGTTTTTTTCCGAAACGAAGGTGGGAAATGGTCATGGAACCCGATTTTTTCGAGTCGTAGACGAAATAACCCTGTGCAAAATTTTCAGTTTCTTCACCAATGATCTTGATTGAATTTTTATTTGCACCAACCGTACCATCTGCTCCCAATCCATAAAACATACCTCTGAAAACATCAGGGGTTTCTGTTGAAAATTCAGGATCGTAATCCAGATGGGAATTGGTCAAGTCATCAATAATTCCAATGGTGAAATGATTTTTGGGTTTTGTTTTACTGAGTTCATCGTAAATTCCCTTGATCATGGCAGGAGTAAATTCCTTGGAGGATAATCCGTACCGTCCGCCGATAAATTTAGGGAAGGTTGGTGTAGGAAGTGTTCCTTCCTGCATGGCTTCGGTCAAGACAGTCAGAACATCATGATAAAGAGGTTCTCCGTTTGAGCCGGGTTCTTTGGTCCGGTCAAGTACAGCAATTGATTTTGTTGTTTTCGGAATCGCCTGAAGCAAATGCTCCCCACTGAACGGACGATAGAGCCGAACTTTAATCAGTCCGATTTTTTCTCCTTTTGATGCCAGAAAGTCAACGGTTTCAGCAACAGCTTCTGCTCCGGAACCCATCATGATAATGACCCGTTCAGCATCCGGTGCACCGTAGTAATCAAATAGTTTATATTTTCTTCCTACCAGTTTCCCAAATTCATCCATCACATTCTGAATGATCCCAGGGGTTTTTGTATAATAAGGGTTTACGGTCTCACGGCCCTGGAAATAAACGTCGGGGTTTTGTGCGGTTCCCCTCATTACAGGTGCATCTGGAGTCAGACCTTTTTTGCGGTGGGTAATGACCAGGTGATCAGGCATCATTGCCTTTAAATCATCAATTGAAAGCTGTTCAATCTTGGATACTTCGTGCGACGTTCTGAATCCGTCAAAAAAGTGAATAAAGGGAAGGTGAGCTTCCAGAGTTGCTCTATGGGAAATAAGAGCCATATCCATGGCTTCCTGCGGATTGTTGGAAGCCAGCATGACCCAACCGGTTTGGCGGGCAGCCATCACATCTGAGTGATCGCCAAAAATTGAAAGTCCCTGTGCCGCCAGAGAACGGGCTGTTACATGGAATACCGTTGAGGTTAATTCTCCGGCAATTTTATACATATTCGGGATCATCAGGAGTAAACCCTGTGATGCCGTAAAAGTTGTTGTTAAAGCACCTGTCTGAAGTGCACCGTGAACTGCACCAGCAGCGCCGCCCTCACTTTGCATTTCAGTTACACTGGGAACAGATCCCCAGATATTTTTTTGTCCTTTGGCTGAATATTCATCTGAAAGTTCACCCATTGTTGACGACGGAGTAATCGGGTAGATTGCAATCACTTCATTGACCTTGTGGGCCACATAGGCAGCTGCTTCATTCCCGTCGATTGTCACCATTTTCCGTTTCATTCTATTCCTCAATTAGTCCTGTTGAATTCCGAATATTAGACAAAGATATCTGTTATTCGTGTCAAATTAACACAATTATGAAGGTAGAACGGAAAACATTAAGATTAAACTTCAGGAAGGCCCCAGGGGTCTCATTACGGTTAGAAGTTCATTAAATAAAGAGTAAACGGGGGTATTCTTAAAATAATGCAGGCAAATTCAATAATAATAAGAGATTAGGTTGTCTCTAATCAGATTCAAATCAAAGAAATAATTGAAAAAAAACAGGCAGGTATTGAGATTGGAATTGAACTTTGCAATAAACAAAACAGCCACCCGGAGGGTGGCTGTTTTCAGTAAAAAAGCCGGCAGTGACCTACTCTCCCAGGTGTGTGAACCAGGTACCATTGGCGCGGCAGGGCTTAACTTCTCTGTTCGGAATGGGAAGAGGTGTGACTCCTGCGCAAGAACTACCGGCAAACTTGTTATGATAGATTGTGAGAAAAGAAAACGTATTTTAGAAAGAGGTTCAGGCTGATTGGCCCGATTGTTTCTTCGAAGTTTTTGGGGAGCGATTCTGTGCCAGGATACGCTCAGAGCAAAAACAAGGCAGAAAAGGAAAAAAATGACTAAGCCTCACGACTGATTAGTACTTCTCCGCTGCAGCTGTTACCAGCCGTCCACGTAAAGCCTATCAACCTGGTAGTCTCCCAGGAGTCTTCAGAGGGCATAAAGCCCAGGGGAAATCTGATCTTGAGGCGGGTTTCGTGCTTAGATGCTTTCAGCACTTATCCCATCCGAACATAGCTACCCGGCAATGCAATTGGCATCACAACCGGTGCACCAGAGGTTCGTCCATCCCGGTCCTCTCGTACTAAGGACAGAGCCTCTCAAATTTCCAACGCCCACCACAGATAGGGACCGAACTGTCTCACGACGTTCTGAACCCAGCTCACGTACCGCTTTAATTGGCGAACAGCCAAACCCTTGGGACCTTCTCCAGCCCCAGGATGCGATGAGCCGACATCGAGGTGCCAAAC